>CAZCOG010000006.1:0-169242 GCA_964500445.1 uncultured Persicitalea sp.
AAATATAGTTATGACTTTTTTATAGAGCTATCTAATACACATGTCGACGTTAACAATTTTGTGTTATCATATTTTATAAAAATTGACAAAAAATCAAATTCGAGGAACTATTTCATTAGAGCAAGTAGAAATGAAATAGACGAACTTAATAAGAAACGCTTAGGACAAAAGGAATTTATTAACCAACTTAAAAATAAAGTAATTGACGAACTTTTTAGAAATTTGTAACACAATTTGCAACTGGGACGGTCGTCCGTTGCCGTTACAAACGCGGAAAGATAGCATCCCAGCGGGGAACCGTCCCGGTTACAAATCTGGACGAGCGCAAGGTTAATTTGAGATTCTGATGGAAAGAAGCGTTTGAGCATGAGATCAGTTTCAGACTGCCTACTATTTATGGTACGCAGTCTCCTTTCGAAAGATTACGCACAACAAGATACAAGAGTTAGCTGCTACGTACAGACCGGGACACCTCAATAAATAGCATTGAATCAATTTTTACAACATAAAGATGTACCAGCTACTTAAAAAAACGCCGCACCCGGCTTTGAAGCAATTTGTTAAAGAATACTGGTATTTATTCACATCGATAGGTAATCCAAACCCGCTTTCCAACACTCCAACCCCAGAAGAAGCCATTTATTTTTATCCAAAAAACAAACCTGCAATATTTTCAGACGGAGAATTTATCAAAACACCTGATTCGGTTATCATTCGTCAACAAACCGAAAGGGTCGATATGCTTATTCCAAATGATTATTTGATGTTCAAAATCATTTTTAAAACGGGTGGCTTTTATCGTTTATTTGGTATTCCGTTGTCGGTATTTTCTAACGGACATATTGAAACGGTTTGTCTTTTAGGAAACCCTTTCAAAGAATTAAATGAGCAAATAATCAATTCAACAAGTTTTGAAGAAATGGTTTCATATGCTGAAAAGTATTTGATGAATAAGGTTTCTAATCTAAAGACAAAGCAACAACCCATCGATTTTGTAATCAACCAGGCTCAATTATATCAATATTCGCTGGACCAATTAGCTTCTGATGCTTGTTTGAGCAACCGCCAATTTGAAAGGAATTTTCTCGCCAGAACAGGAGTAACCCCCAAAATGTACCAAAGGATTTTGAAGTTTAACCAGGCTATGAAGTTTAAAAAAGAAGAACCCAATCAAACCTGGACTAACATTACCCATTCAGTAGGCTACTTCGACCAAATGCATTTATTACGGGATTTTAAGGAATTTACAAACACCGTTCCTACGGCATTTGACTTTGACAATGCCATAATTTATTAAAGAATGTCGCTTTTTTACTAGGCTATAATTCCTTTTCCGTCTCACCTTTACACTAAAAATGATTAAACTAACGTGGGAACGTATGCAAAATATGATGAAAAGACTTATTAGCTCTATGCTTTTTGTAGGCATTGCTACAATTAGTCAAGCTCAAACCACTGCGAATGCCCAGGCTGATGAAGCCGCTGTTCGCAAAATAGAAGAACTTAGCGTTATAGCGATGAATACACAGGATACGCTTTTTATGCATCAATATGTTTCGCCTGACTATGTGGTAATGAACCCAAATCAAAAAATTCATGGGTATGAGGGGCTTATAGAGCTTTTAGCCATGTGGAAAAAAGGCAATGCAGCGATGAAAGGAACACCTCCGCACATTGAACACGTGATCGATAAAATAACCATTAACCAGGATATTGCAATTGTAATGGGACAAGATGTACCTGATGCAACTGCCACCACGCCTGACGGTAAGCCGTTGAACAAAAGAGCTTATACCAATATTTACAGACGACATAAAAACTCATGGCAATTAATAGCACGACAAAACAGTACTATTTGCCAGTAGATAGGCAAGCATAGCAGCCAATATGGGTTTTGTAGTAGTGGGGCTTGACGAACAAAGGCTCAACTTGGCTTTGTTGCCAGGTTCAGCTGACGAAATTCTATTGCCCCACCATCGCCAAGTCCTAAACCCGCTAACCCCGACTACAAATTGGGGTTAGCGTCTACTTCATGTTACTAACGCGAGCCACGCATGAGGGCATTCGCACGGTCGGCCGTTGTCGTTACAAATGCGGGAAAATAGCATCCCAGCGGGAACCGTCCCGATCATAAATTGGTACGAGCGCGAGAAAACTGCCCATTTCGATCATGAAGTACTTTGCTTCCCGCAACTTCAAACAAATTTAACACCCTCATTCCGCCCAAATTCCCTTACTTTGCAGGAGTCAGTTTAAGTACTTCAACCTCTAAACTCTTTCATGAAAACCAGTATTGTATTCCTGTTCCTAAGCCTCTGCGCCATGCAGGGTACCTTTTCTCAAAGTAACGCGCCCATCAACGTAGCCACCTACAACCTCCGCTACAACACCCCCAATGATGGCGTGAATGCCTGGCCCAACCGCAAGGAAATGGTGAAGTCGCTGATTCAGTTTCACGAGTTTGATCTCTTTGGTACCCAGGAAGCCCTGCGCGGGCAGCTCGATGATGTGGCCGAATTGAAAGATTTTGCTTTTCTGGGAAAGGGCCGCGACGACGGCAAGCAGGCGGGCGAGCACTCGGCGATTTTTTACCGCAAAGACCGCTTCAAGGTACTTGACTCCGGTGATTTCTGGCTGAGCGAAACCCCCGACGTACCCGGCAAGGGCTGGGACGCGACCTGCTGCAACCGGATTTGTTCCTGGGCCAAATTTCAGGATCTGAAAACGAAGAAGCAGTTCTACTTTTTCAGCGTCCACTTCGATCATCAGGGCGTGAAGGCCCGGCAGGAATCCGGCAAACTGATGGTGAAGAAAATTAAGGAAATCGCCAAAAGTACCCCCGCTATTTGCGTGGGTGACTTCAACTCCACGCCCGAAACGGAACAGATCAAAGCCATGCAAACCCTATTGCAGGATGCCCACAATGTTACCAAGCAGCCGCCCTACGGCCCCGAAGGTACTTTCAACAGCTTCAAGTTTGACGCTCCGATGAACAATCGTATCGACTACATTTTTGTGAGCAAAGACTTTGACGTCCTCAAATACGGTGTGCTGACCGACGCCAAAGAGCAGCGCTATCCATCCGATCATCAACCCGTAGTAGCGAAGGTAGTTTTGAAGTAGAAACTACTGGAGAAAAGGATGAAGGCAAACGGCTCGTAACAGCACGAAAAATCCAAAACAAACTACGCCTCCACCTCCCTTCTTCGCGTTGTTTTCGCCTTCGGGCGAGATGCCCGCGCTTTTTTGCGACGTCCCCACCAGATCAGGGTACCCGTGACGGGTAGGCTGGCGACGGTCAGGCTGATCAGAAAAGCCAGGATTTTACCGGGTAAGCCAAAAATACTTCCCACGTGAATATCGTAATTCATCCGAATGGCTTTGTCGGCTAGCCGGGCATCTTTGAATCGACCATACACGTGATCGACGGGTAGTTCCTTAAGACTATACTGGTCAAAATAGCGGTAGTCGGTTTTCCAGAAAGTAGCAGCATCGGTATTGGCGTTAGCCGCGATGACCGAGGTGTCGCTCTCGGGAACGTGTACTTCCAGCCGCTGGGCATCGGGATGCTCTTGGTTCATCAGCGCCCACACCCGGTCGATGGCAGGCGTCTGCTCGGAAAGCAATGCCGGGAAAGTACTTTTGATTGAAATGGGTTCTTCGTAAAGCAGCGATTTCTCACCTCCCAAACTCCAATGTACCCCCTGGGCCACCCACTGAAACCCCCACACCAACCCCGTGAGGGTGACGACGATGGCAAACCAGGAAGAGTAAAAGCCCAGCACATTGTGCAGGTCGTAGTTTTTACGCTTCCATTTCAACCCATCCTTCCAGCGTAGCCAGAACCGCTGCTTTGCGGCGGCCTTATTTTTGGGCCACCACAGCACGATCCCGGAAACGAGCATAATGGCAAAAATCAGGGTAGCCGAAGCTACCAATGGCTGTCCGATGGCGGGAGGTAGCCACAGGTAGTAGTGGCCCAGGAGTACAATTCGAAAAAAATCGGCATCCATGTCTTTTACCTTCAATACTTTGCCTGAATAAGGATTCAGGTACACGATGTAATAATACGAAGGCTCGAAGTGATAGAATTGTACCTGCGCGGCCTTGCCCGGTACTCCGTATTCCACGGCGTGGAGGTGCTTGTTGGGGAGTTCTTTTTCGGCGATGGATTTCAGCACCGAAGGCGGCAGGTAGTTGGCCGACTGGGGTTCCACGAAGCGGTAGGACTGCGTTGCGTCCTGAATCTCGGCCTGAAATGCGTACAAACAACCCGTGATGGCGATAATAAACACCACCAGCCCGGTACCTAGACCGAGCCAGAGGTGAATTTTTCCGATGATTTTCTTAAACGTCATGCTGGATCAGAAACGGTAGTTGACAGTCATGCGGGCGTTACGACCAGCTTCGGTTTGCCAATAGTACATTTCACCGTAGGGCGAGCCCGAATAGAGGTACTTATCCAGCAGGTTGTTAACATTCAGGGTCACGCCAAAGGCACCTGACTGGTACGAAACGCCGCCATCAAGCCGGAAGTAGTTTGGTAGCGAACTCTCGGAATTGTCGAAGATGTACCATGACGAGCGTCCGGCCTGATACTGGTAGCCCAGCGAAAATTTCAGACCTTTCAGCGCGCTTTTGGGAAGGGTATAGGAAAGCCAGGCATTTTGAATGTGTTTGGTGGCGCCGGGTACCTGGTTGCCCACCACCGACTCATCAGAATCCTTAGTGACCTTGGCATCGGTATAGGCATAGTTCAGGATCAGGTCCAGGTGGGGCAGCAATTCGCCTTTGATATCTACCTCGACGCCCTCGACCTGTTGCTGGCCCGTCTGCCGACTGTACACCAGCTGGCCAGTGACGGGATTCGGATGGTCTACGTCGGTGGTCAGGACATTGTTCTTCGTGATGCGGTAGGCGGCTAGGGTGGAGTTCCAGCGGCCTCCCATCCAGTTTTTCTTAAAGCCTAGCTCAAGATTATTCCCCGTGATAGGATCAAAGCTTTTGCCCTGCCAGTCGCTACCAGGATTGGCCACAAACGCCTGATCGTACACAAAGTAGGCCGACGACTGCTTGTTGATAGAATAGCTGACGCCCGCCCGGGGGGTAAACTTACCGTCGTCGGTCGAGCCATTATACGGGTTGACATCTTTGAGGGTAGTATAGCGTCCGGCCAGAGTCAGGCGAAGCTTGTCTTGGAAAAATTTGATTTCATCCTGTACATAAAACGAGCTGTAGCTGGAATTGTAGTTGATGCCCCGCTCCCGGACACTGCGGCTGCGATCCCAGGTCGGGATTTGGGCGACGGGTACGGTACCATACACGGGATTGTAGATATTGAAAGTACTATCGCCCAGCGCGGCGCCCTGATTGAAGTCCGCGAAATAGTCTTTTTTGCTCATATCAATTCCACCCAACAGATTATGGGTGATGCCACCGGTCTGGGCGGTACCGTTCAGGAAAATTTGCCCGGTTCTGTTCAGGCCCAGCGCGTCCCACACACTGATTCCCCGCTGCATGGACCGGTTGTCCACTGACGATATGCCCCAAGGCCAGATACTTTGCCCCACCTGATCGTAGTTGAAGTAGGCCATCTGGGCGGTCAGCTTCCACTTCTCGTTGAAAAAGTGCTCAAAAATTCCCAGCACGCTCTGGTCGTGAATCACCGTAGGATCGAGGTTCGGCTCCGCCGTGGTGAAATTGCGCGGCAGATCGGCATAACCGTTGTTCGAGAAGGCGTAATTGCTGCCAATGACACTCATTTCCGAAAACTGATGCGTGTATTCGAGTGTCAGCGAACTCTTGTTATCGATCTGGTACTTGAGCACGGGCACGATGGAGTACCGGTTGTTGTACTCAAAATCCCGGTGCGAGCCTTTCAGCTGCCCCATCACATTCAGGCGGTACAGTAGTTTACCATCTTTGGAAAGCTTGCCGTCGAGGTCCAGCGTCGTGCGGTAGGTTTCAAAACTACCCAGGCTGAACGACGCCTCGCCTTTGGTAATCCCCGAAGGTTTCTTAGTCACGACGTTATAAAATCCGCTTGGTTCGCCGTTGGCCAGCATAAATCCAGCCGGACCTTTTACAAATTCGATGCGCTCCACCATGCTCATATCCTCGGCCAGCGGCCCCCAGGGCATCTGTACATTCATGCCGTTGCGGAAGGCCGTAATCTGTGATCCCCGCATGTTGAGGTACGCGTAGTTGTCCCAGTGTTCCAGTTTTTGTACCCCGCTCACATTGCGCTGAATGCCTTCCAGCATATCGAAGGCCTGTTGATCGGCGATGATCTGTTTGCCGATCACCTGAATGTTCTGCGGCGTTTCGAGAATCGGCGACATCAGCCGGAGCGACTTGGAGGTATAGTCGGCCTTGTATTTATTGGTGTTGGCAAAAACAATTACTTCCTGTAGTTGCCGACTGTTTTCCTTTAACCTGAAACTGATGGTTTTCTTTTCGTCCTCTCCCAGCACCACCGTTTCCGACTGGGAAGTAAGCCCCACAAAGCTGGCTATTACGGTGTAAGTACCTGCTTTCAAATTGTCAAAAGTAAAGTGCCCGCTGGTATTGGTGGTAGTTCCTTTTTCTGTCTCACGTAGCATCACATTGACAAACTCCGCGGGTTGACCGTCAAGACTGGTAATGGTACCTTCAATTTGACCGTTTTGCGCCAACAGCGCTGGGCTGCTCAGTATCCCGAAGAATAAAAGTAATCGAAACTTCATGTATTTTTATTTAGATTAATTACAAATAACTGTACAAATGTAAGACTCGCTATTACACAAGTCAAGGAGCTACTTAGAATAATTCTAAATAAATTTGTTAACCATCTGTTAGTGGGATACTTAATTTAAGTATTGATTTTAAAAGCAATGATCAATCCCTGGCATGTACCATTGCCAACCGGATGGGACGATACTTCGTGGAAGAAAAAACTGGCATAGGTACAGCAAATAACTATACCTTAAAAAACGATCACACCGAAGCCAGGATGCCTTTCTACAAAAATTGATGTGAAGACCGTACAATCCCAGGCGCTTTTGGTAAGAAGCAAAAAAGCGTTTAGCTTCGTGCGTTTGAAAACCACCACCACTTACATCCCCCAATGAGCGCCAAACAAATTTTTGCGATTCTTCTCACCGTCTTGGGCATAGGCGGGCTAATTTACACGGCTATGCAGCTTCTCGACAACAATAAGGATGAGTTTATGACGCTGACCGTCGTGGGCGTACTTGGGCTGATTTTCTTCTCGGCGGGCATAAAACTACTGCAATCCTCGCGAGACGTTTAGATCTTTTTGCTAAAAAGTAGGTCTGTAATTGTTCCTATTCTACCGAAATCTCCCCGGTCAGATACAATTTTACTTGCCCGGAAATGAGCGTGCGATCATCCGCAAATTCGCAGCGAAGGTATCCACCCCGAGCAGATAGCTGCTTCGCCGTCATCGTCTTTTTGCCTAATTTTTCGGCCCAGAACGGGATGAGCGTCGTGTGCGCCGAGCCTGTGACGGGATCTTCATCGATGCCCGACTGCGGCGCAAAGAAACGGGATACGAAGTCCACCTCATCGCCGGGAGCCGTAATAATGATTCCCCGCGTGGGTACGGTGGAAAGAATGAATATGTCGGGTTTTAATTCTCTGACCTGTTCTTCATTTTCCAATACAACCATATAGTCCGACTTGCCCTTATAAACGTCGAACGATTCTACCGACTTCATGCTTTCCGAGAGAGCCGGGGGAGCTACGGCTACCTGATAAACATCGACGGGGAAGTCGAGCGTTAGCCATTCTTCCTGTCGGGTGACCTTCAGGATGCCGCTTTTTGATTCAAAGGAAATCTCAGATTGATCGTATTGCTCGATTGAAAAGATCACATAAGCAGCCGCCAGCGTAGCGTGTCCACACAAGTCCACCTCCAACGTAGGCGTAAACCAGCGGATGTGGAATCCCTGCTCGGTAGGTACATAAAAAGCGGTTTCGGCCAGATTATTTTCGCAGGCGATTTTCTGCATCAATTCGTCCGGAATCCACTCTTCCAGAGGTACTACGGCGGCAGGATTTCCGGCAAAGAGTTTATCAGTAAAAGCGTCGAGTTGAAAAAGACGGAGCTTCATGTTTTCAAGGAGTAGTTTTTGACAAGGTATCGAAAATTCTTTCGTTGAAAGAAAGCAGCGAGGAGATTTTTAAAGTAGCCACATTAAACTTAGGATCATTGTACTCATAATCAGCCGGAACAGCTACGGTTTTCATCCCTGCCGCCACTGCCGAGCGCAGCCCATTACCCGAATCCTCAAAAGCCAGACAGCGCGACGGTTCCACTCCCAGTAAGCGAGCCGCTCCCAAATACACATCAGGAAAGGGCTTGTTCCGCGCCTCCAGCAAAGCAGAATGCCATAGTTTGAAATATTTCTTGAAATCAAGCCTTTCCAGCACCGTTTCTATGATGCTCATCGGCGAGGCCGACGCCACAGCCAGCGGAATACCCCGCTCATAAAAAAACTCGATTAATTCCAGGGCTCCCGGCATGGGGAACGCATTGTCACCGATCCGCTCGTGGGCCAGTGAAATGATTTC
This sequence comes from uncultured Persicitalea sp., assembly GCA_964500445.1. GTDB lineage: Bacteria > Bacteroidota > Bacteroidia > Cytophagales > Spirosomataceae > Persicitalea. Next base: position 8,575 of record CAZCOG010000006.1, read on the forward strand.
ATCCCCGATCTCAGTTTGTGATTTTCCTTCCCAGGGAAATGTATCGAAAACCAATTGCACGAAAGGTACCGTCCCAAGTCCGGTAGTCTCGCGACAGAAATCTTCGGTCAGCGCCACGCCCACGGTATCGAACACTTCAATCGCAACTTGTCGCCAGATCGGCTCAGAATCGACCAGAAGACCATCCATATCGAGAATGGCAGCCTGAATTGTTGAATTAATGGACATTGACTAAAAAAAGTGGCGCTGCTTGTTGCTTATTCTGGTGTGATGGAGATCGGTACCAATCGAGTGTCAAACACTCAACAGTTCCACGATTAAACAATTACACAATACTAATACTCTACACTTCCGCCTGCCGGAACGGTTTGACGTCGATTTTCTCCCAAACCCGGCCCGTAACATAAGGATCCGTTTCGAGCCAGGCTTTTAGCTGGGTTTCGTCGTCAAAATCCACCAGCATCATCGAGCCGATCATTTCGCCCTCGGGGCTAAGCAGAGCCCCGCCGACGATAAAATGACCATTCTCTTTGAGCGTTCTGGCCCGGTCGAAGTGTAGGGGCCGGGCGGTAAGGCGGCGTTGCATCGCCCCTTCGTCAGTGTAGTCGTAAGCGTGAATGACGTACTTCAAGGAAGTTTAGGTTTTTTATATGTTGAGATTGAAAAAGCTTAGCCTTTCCCTTGCTTTTTCATGGCCAAATATACACCATTTGTCCAGCCGAAGCCTTCCTGGATTTCGTATTCGCCATCGTGAGCGAGCAGATTGGTATGGACGACATTGTATTTTTCGAGCATCTTGCCCGTCGATTTATACTGTTTTTCAAGCAGATGCAGCCAATTTGAACGCAGCCTTTCGGCGGTTCTGTTAAATTGGTAATGCCGTAATCCCCGGTAGGTTAGCCATTGAAGCGGTGCCCAGCCATTGGGCAGGTCCCATTGCTGCCCCGAATCGGTTAGGGTCGTCTTCATGCCACCCGAACGCAGAAAATTCTTTCGGAGATGGGTGTGAACACAGCGGGCCTGTCGGGCGCTGGCTAAGTTAAAAAACAGCGGAAAAACGGCTGCCAGACTGAAAGTATTGGTGAATTTTTGCTGTCGGAAATCATAGTCCATGTAAAAATTCCGCGCTTTGTCCCAAAACAAAGTGTCTATTGCGGCCTTTCGCTGGTTGGCTTTCTGCTCGTATTGCCGGGCCAGATCGGGATAATCACCGCGCCGGTAGGCTTCGGCCAGGGTACTTTCCAGATGATGGAGCAGACAGTTGAGGTCCACGGGCAACAGGTTGGTCGTTTGAATCGTGGCAAAAGTTTTACCATCGGCCATCCAGCGGCTGCTAAAATCCCAGCCCGACTCAGCGGCCGCCCGCAAGCACCGGTACACCGATTCGGGCTCGTGGCCGTATTTCTCTTTGGCTTCCTTTGCCAGTTCTACATCTTCGGCGTAGGCTTCAGGGCGTGGCGCGGCGCGATCGTCCCAGTAGCGGTTGAGCAAAGTACCATCGGGCAGTTTTACTACGCGGCGGTAGGCAGGCTCCTCCGCACTGATTTGACCGCTGCCATTCATCCAGAAATCGTATTCCTTTTGGAGTTGAGGCAGGAACTGAACCAACATTTCGTCGCCTTTTATCTCACAAAAAAGCTCGATCATCAGAGAAAAAACGGGCGGCTGCGAACGGCTCAGGTAGTAGGTACGGTTTCCGGTGGGAATATGTCCAAAATGATCGATTAAATGCACAAAGTTACCGATCATGCTCTCAATCAGATCGATACGCCCCGACTCCCTTAATCCCAGCATTGTGAAATAACTGTCCCAATAGTAGATCTCCCGGAATCGTCCTCCCGGCACCACATAAGGGTCAGGAAGTACCAGCAGCGAGCCTCCCCGGTGCTGCGCCTTGACGGGCCGCGACAACCTAGACCAAAGCCACTCGATATGCTCCACGATTGGCGGAATACCTTTATCACCACCGTGTTCGGTTTTCACTTCGGGCGGCATTTCAAAATGCTCGACGACAAATGTCTTTAAATCAAAACTAGCCTGATTTTTTTGCCGACTGTACGCCAGTATTATCTCGGCAGAATCGTGCAATGGTACAGCATCGGCAAAAGCTTTGGAATCTTTGAAAAGGCGGCGTAACTGCACCTCTTTGAACAACTCACCGTACAACTCATCAGGTGAGACGCGGACTTCATTGTACGTAGTTGGAAGGGATGAGAGCAAAGTGTGAGGGGCTAATGTCGGAATTAATGAATGCAGGAATTGTCAAAATATCTAAATCTCCATAGCCTGCAAACGAAATACAATATTCACTAATTCACTGATTGTTAAACAAATTCAAAGCTGCCGCGCTCATGGCTTTTACACCGGTTTTGATCGTTGGTTCGGGTACAGGTGCAAACTGGGACGAGTGCAGAGAAGGTAGTTGCTCACCCTTTTCTCTGGCCTTTCGGATGGTTTCGGGCGCGAGCGTTCCCAACCAAAACATAAAAATTGGGACGCTGTTGTCCGGCATTACGAAACGGCTAAAATCCTCGCCCACCATGTACGGATCCGTTTCAACAACCTTGCTTTCGCCAAAAGTGTTTTTAAACAGCCCCACTAATCGCGCCGTTAGATTCGCGTCGTTGACCGTAGCAGGTGTCATAGGTTCACGAATGCTGATTTTCGGCATTTTGTCGTCGGGCAAGCCTGCCGCTTTGGCGTAGTGTTCGCTGATGCGGCGGATGGACGTAATTACTTTCTCGCGTACTTCAGGTGTGTAGGAACGCAGCGTGAGCTGCAGCTTCACATCGTCGGGGATAATATTATGCACCGTACCACCGTGGATGGAGCCGACCGTCACCACCGCCGGATCGATGGGGTTGAGCGTGCGGCTTACAATGGTCTGGAACGCCAGGATCATCTCGGCACTCAGTAATACGGGATCGATCGTAGTATGCGGAGCCGCGCCGTGACCGCCCTGCCCGAAGACGGTGATATCCATCATGTCCACACTGGCCATAAACGGACCTGAGCGGTAGCCGATGGTTCCGGCAGGCAGATAGGAATTATCGTGCAGCGCGATAGCATAGTCAGGCTTCGGAGCAAAATCGAACAGCCCGTCTTTCATCATATTATCGGCTCCAAGTCCGTTTTCCTCGGCGGGCTGCGCCACCATGACGAGAGTACCTTTCCATTCGTTTTTAGTCTTGACTAAAGCCTGGGCGGTTCCTACAAACACCGTCATGTGGATGTCGTGGCCGCAGGCGTGCATCACGTTCACCTCGTTTCCTGCCGCGTTGATACCCCGGGCTTTGCTCGCGTAGGGCAATCCGGTTTTTTCTTCCAGCGGCAGGGCATCCATGTCAGCCCGGATGAGTACCGTAGGGCCGGAGCCATTCTTAAGTACCCCAACTACCCCGTGGCCACCAATTTTCTCTTTTACCTGAAAGCCCAGTTTTTTGAGTTCGGAAGCCATGCGGGCCGCGCTTTTCTCTTCCTGCAAAGAAAGCTCGGGATTCTGGTGAAGGTGCTTGTACAAGGCGTCCAGTTCTGAATAGTTCTGGGCGGTGAAGGCTTCGATTTGCTGAACTACCTGTGGACTCTGGGAAAAGCCAAGACTAGCAATGAAGGTTAGGGAACAGAGCAAAAGGTACTTTTTCACGTGAATCAGGTTAACGAAAGAGAATCTCGCAAGCTACGAAATGACGACTAATTTCGTATGTCTAAATCTTCTCCAGCGATTCCCGTGTCAATTCGCCCTGCGTATCGCCAGTATTCAAAGTCGAAGCAGGTTCGAAAAGCATTACCGACACTTCCTCCGCTGCCACGGGCCGATGCTCGACACCTTTGGGGACAATCAGAAACTCGTTTTCCTGGAGTGTGACTGTTTTATCACGAAACTCCATCTTGAACTCGCCCTGCAACACGTAAAACATCTCATCTTCGTCGTCGTGCTTATGCCAGACGAATTCACCCTTGAACTTGACTAGCTTCACATGCTGACCATTCAGTTCGCCCACAATGCGCGGATTCCAGTGGTCGTGGAAGCGGGCTAGTTTTTCGGAAATATTGACTTTATTCATTTAGTGTAAAATCTATATTTTTTCAAATCCCCTCCTCCCCTACTCTTGCATCAAAAATTCCTGTAAGTACTTGTCCGTTGCGCTTGACTTGCAGGAAAACCCGGTACTGGCCCGCCTTTGGAAAGGCATAGGGAAACGAAATACTGCTGCCGTGGTCCATCCCTTCGTGCGTGGTGGAATCTGTGGTGAGTTGCATTCCCATTTCTTTCATCAGGAAATTTTCGCGCTCAACGTCGGGCATCGCTTTCAGGGCGGCTACGTGGCGGTCGATGCTATCGCGAAAAATGCCAGGTGCAGCGCGTTTATAGACGCGGGCAGTATCGGCGATGCGGTTTTTGAGCGATAACTCAGAGGCCATCGCTACCGTTCCCACGGGATGCAGATGGACATACACCGAGCCATCGGAACGCACTACGGCGGCGTGGCCCGCCATGCCCAGGTAGGGCTGCAAGCGGGCGGCGGTGCCGTCGGGGGCAAATACTTCAAATTTCAGTTGGTAAGGTTTGCCCGCCGCAAAAACCTGATTGGCCTGCCCTTCCCAAACCACATAAGAGCCGTCGAGCAGGGCGGTGCGGGTACCGGGTTTTCCGCATACCACCACATTGGCATCCAGCGGAATGTTTTTGGGTTCGTTGAGTGGGTCAGTCACGACGTAGGTATCTTCGGGGTCGGTGCGTCTGATCGTTTGTCCATCCGCAAGTTCAGGAATTTCGATTGTATCGGTCAGCGTTTCGGTAAAGCCGGAATAGGAAAATATATCGCCGTATACCAGGTACTTACCCGCCGGAAGTTTGGGAAGATACGCCTGAAATATAGTGGAATCTATGCGCTCAGGGTGCAGGTGCGCAAAGGCATCCAGGCCGGGGGTGCGCACCAGAAACAGGTGCATCATTTTGCCATGGTCAGGCACCAGGTAGCTGAGGTAGTTTGCACCGCGTTTTGATTTAGAATCAGTGGTATCGATTTTGAGCTGAAAAACGCGCTGCCCATCCTGGCGCACGACCGTCCCACTCGCCGTGAGCGGCTTATACATATATTGTCGGTACTCCCTGGCCCAGCTATCCCACCAGCTGCTACCGCCGTACAGAATCAGTACACAAGCCACAAAGGCTATGCCCATGTTCAGCCAGCGTTTGCGCTTTTGCTGGGGCGTAAGTACCTGTCCTGCCCGCAGCATTCCATCGCTCACGCTCGACCCAATGACGGTCACGAGCAGAATTACCAGTAGCAACCCCAATGCAGTGAGGGTCCAGCCCAGGCCGGCGGGCATATCGCGCTCGGCGGTAGACATGGCCACCAGTGGCACCACCATTTCGCCTTCTCCCTGGGCACCATCAATTTTTATCTGAACACTCGAAGAGCCATTTTCCATCAACCAGACAATGCCCTGAAATTGGCCCAATTGTCCGGCGACAGGTTCCAGCGCGTCGTAATCCGGCGCACCCTCGTCGCCCGACCGGAAGTAGATGGGCCGGGCAAGTACCTGGCTGGCATCGCCGCTTTCGACATAAACGGTCACCCGCGCGGTACCGGGAATTACGTCAGGCGGCTGCACATCCACCAGGAGGCGGTACGCGCCCGCCTGCCCCTGTAATACCACCCCGGAACTACCCACATGAGCGAAAACGGGGAGGGTACTTACTAAAAACCAAAAAATCAGCAGCTTTTTCATCGTTGAATATTTTTCATCCACCGTCCCCAGGCCAGGCCGATGCGGGTAGAGAGGATACTGAGAACGAGGGCGATTCCGAGGCCCTGAATTAATTGACCGGTAGTTTGCGCATACCAGGGAGCAAACCGGTAACGATATTGCCAGTCAGGGCTATTCCCGAAATACAAATAATGGCTGCCAAAAAACCAGTTGCGGGCCAGCGGCGATTCCAGCAAAAATGCGCCGAAGTACCACTGCACGACAAAAAACACTACCAAAAATACGGTTCCCAGCAGAGCGGCAAGTTTCCAGTCGTTCCAGTAAGCAAAGCGATGCCGCAGGTAGTCGAGTGCTACGGCCGGAACGATCAGTAGTAGCGGAAACTCAAAACCATTGTAATGGTCGAGGTGGTTGAGGATAGGGCCCAATTTGGGCTCAGCCGGGAAAAGCGGGATAATCCACAGCGTCAGCAACATCATGAGCGTATATACCAGCGTAACCGAAGTAATGGTCCACTGGCCGGAAAAGGCCCGTCCAAAGGCCAGCAACAGAAAAGGGAAAGCGGTGGCAGCTACCTGATAGTACGATGAATTGTGTGATGACCAGCGGCCCAATTCTTCCGAAAGCAGCGTAAACCACATCGTCAGCAAAAAGCCAGCCGACAATGTGAAAAGTAGAAAAAGTACCCTTTGCCGTAATTTCCTGACCGATTCGCTGCCCTTGAACAGGTACTCTGTCTGGTTCTTGATGGCCAAAACACTCACGATGGCTCCAAACTGCACACCGATGATGCCCAGCGCCAGCACCGTATGGGGCGGAGAGAGAATGGTCACATCGAGCCCGTAGGTATTGTGCCACCAGTCGTCGAAGGGGGCGGAAGTAAGCATCGCGATGGCTCCCCAGATGCAGAATAACGCGCCCAGCGAACTATAAAAGAAGCCCCAGACTTTCACCCGGCGGCTTTTTTCGGCGGCTGTACCCGCAAAGGTGTTACGTAGTACTTCGTAGCCGGAAAAAATTCCTGATACTACGGCTCCTAAATAAATGACGAGGTGAGGTGGTGAAAGCAGTCCGTCGCGCCCGATGCTGAGGTGCCAGCAAATATCCCAGATCAGGCCAGTAATCACGCAGAGCGAAGAAAAGACTACTGCATATACATAGACAGGAATACCCAGCGAACCATCTCCCTCACTTACAATGGGCGGACTTTCGGGAGTGTGGGGTGGGGAGAGGACGGTATTCATGAGCGTTGGCAAATGTTAGGTTTTGGACAAATTGGGGACAATTTATCAAACTAAAACCCTCACGCCAAACTTCTCAAAAAAATGCAAAAGCAGGCCAACCCAGTAAAACGAAAACCTGTCTATCAGAAAGGTCGCAAAGCTTTTACGAACCTGTTTTTAAAGTACTTAGAATAAAGGTTATCCTCAATTACCCCGCGCGAAGACGAAGCATGAATGAACCGGATGTCGTTCTTACCCCGCACTTCAGTCACGATGCCGGCGTGCGATACATAGCCTTCCTCACCAGATTCGGGCACAAAAAAAATCCAGTCGCCGGGTTGAATATCTTCCACGCGCTCGACATTCCGGCCAAACTCCGCCTGCTGCCAGGAAATACGAGGTACTTTGTAGCCCAGATTGTTATAAACCGTGCAAATCAACCCCGAACAGTCGATCCCCAGGTTATCGTTACCACCCATCAGGTAAGGGGTTCCGGTGTAGTTACGCGCGCCTTTGATAACATCCGCCACGTGTCGGGCATAAGGACCCGTTGGGCGACTTACAGGCTTACTGGTAACGCCGTTTTTCACGTTGGGGCGGGCAGGTACTTTGGCTCGCCCTACGGTTTTGGTGCGTTGATTGGGCGGAACGTAAGGTGAGCTTTTAAGGACCGCGCAGGAAATGAGAGAGGAAGAAACAAGGAGAGAGGAAAGGAGAAGAGAAACTGCTCTTTTCATGCGGCGCTGGGTGGTTTTGTTTTCCAAATTTAACGATTCATCTAGAAAAAATAGTCTTTACAATCAGGAAAAAGGCCGATTCTATCAGGAATCGGCCTTCTTTACAGATTATTAAAAGCGGAAATAATTCTGTGTTCCCTTCGATGGAAGAACTACATCGACTCCTTATATACTTTCTCCGCTTTCGACATCTGCGACTTCAAGTCCCGGATGCGTTTGTCGTCTGCCGGGTGGGTAGAGAGAAACTGGGGGGGCTTTTGTCCACCAGACTTGGCCGCCATGCGGGTCCAGAACTCTACAGCATTCTGCGGATCATATCCTGCTTTGGCCATGAAAATCAGACCTAGTTCGTCAGCTTCCGACTCCTGCAGGCGGCTGTTGGGTAGAAGATAGCCGACCTGCGTAGCAGCCGGGGCGGCTATGCCGTAAATAGTGTTGTAGAGTTGTTGGGTTTCCTGGGGTTTGTTAGACATCGCTACGCCCAGCCCAACCTGCCCGGCAGTGAGCAATCCCTGAGAAAGCAGCCCCTGACTCATACGTTCGGCACCATGGCTGGCGATGGCGTGAGCTACCTCATGGCCCATAACTACCGCTACGCCCGCTTCATCTTTACAAATCGGTAAAATTCCGGTATAAAAAACTACCTTTCCTCCCGGCATACAGAAAGCATTCACTTCCTTGCTCTCTACGACGTTGAATTCCCACTGAAAACCGTTGAGAATTTCGCTTTTGCCTACTTCGCGCAAATAATCCTCTACCGCTTTTTGAATCCTGACACCTACCCGTTTTACCATCGCTACCTCGGCACCCGAGCGGTCCACTTTGTTGGTGTCCAGAAATTCGCGGTAGCTCTTGAAGCTCATGGGGAGCAATTCTTTGCTATTCACCAGCATCAACTGGTTACGGTTTGAGAGCGGCACCCGCTGACAAGCCATGACGAATAGAAAAGACACCAATGCGGCGATACTTGATTTTTTCATTGTTCGCTATAAATTTGGGTTGTTTAGATCAAAATGAGCCGGTCGATTAATGTGATCAACCAGCGGAAATTTGAAAAATAGTATGCCACAAAACGAATTGTAAGTAGTTTTGCCAACATCAGGTACCTGCCCATTACGTATATCCCTAGGTACCATGACATAGCATTTACTATTATCCATTGTCAATTATTCATTGAATGAAGGTAATCTGTGTTGGTCGCAACTACGTGGACCATATTGAAGAGCTAAACAACGAACGCCCCGACGCGCCCGTCATTTTTATGAAGCCCGAAACCGCCGTGCCGCGCCAGGGTGAGGACTTTTATCATCCCGACTTCTCGGAGGACATCCACCACGAAGTAGAGATTGTGGTCAAGATCAATAAAGTAGGCAAGAATGTTGAGGAAAAATTTGCCCATAAATATTACGATGAAATCGGGGTAGGCATCGACTTCACCGCCCGAGACCTGCAATCGAAGCTGAAAAGCAAAGGGCTACCCTGGGAACTGGCCAAGGCATTCAACGGATCGGCCCCGGTTTCGGAATTTGTTCCCAAAACCCAATTCCCCGATATGCAGAATATATCGTTCAGCCTGGATGTTAATGGTGAAACCCGGCAGGAAGGCAATACTTCGCTGATGCTGTATCAGATCGATTACCTGATTTCATTTGTTTCTCAGTACTTTACTCTCAAAAAAGGGGATCTGATTTTTACGGGCACCCCCAAGGGCGTGGCCGCCGTCAAGATCGGCGATAAGTTGACCTTATCCCTCGAAGGCAAAGAAATGCTGACATTCAGCGTTAAGTAAATTTAATAGTGAATTAGTGATTGAGTGAATAACTGGCAATAGCAATATTCACTCAATCAAAATTCAAAATTGATCCCCGTGTTGAATAGAATCGTGTGTTTTGCCTTATTGGGCCTGGTTTCGTTTGCCTCTTTCGCCCAGAAAGAATCTTATCCCAAAAACTATTTCCTCTTCCCTATCACACCCGGTCAGTCCAATTCTCTGGCGGGCGTGCTGGGTGATTTGCGGACCAACCACTTTCACGGCGGGCTGGACATCCGCACTCAACAACGGGAGGGATTAGCGGTGCACGCGGCGGCGGATGGCTACATCTACCGGATTGCCGTGCAAGGCACTGGCTACGGCAACGTCATCTACCTGCGCCACCCCAATGGCCTGACGACCGTGTACGGTCATTTGCAAAAATTTTCGGAACCACTGGCCAGCTACGTGCGCAGCGAGCAGTACAAGCAGGAGGATTTCTATGTAAATCTCTACCCCGAGCCCAATCAATTTGTCTTCAAGAAAGGCCAGGTTATGGCTTTGTCCGGTAATACAGGGGGATCAGGCGGCCCGCACCTGCACTTTGAAATCCGGGATTCGCGCGACAACCACCTCAATCCGTTGTACTTTGATTTCAGTGAAATAAAAGACAGTACGCCTCCCGCTTTCTGGAATGTTGCCCTGCGGCCAGCCAACATTGACTCGCGGGTCAACGCGCAGTTTGAGCGGCAGGTTTTCAAGACAGTCAAGCAAAAAAACGGTACTTATAGCATCACGCAGCCCATCCGGGCTACGGGTGAAGTTGGCATTGAGTTGCAGGCCTACGACTACATGACCGGGACCGGCTTCCGCTACGGACTGCACTGCATCGAAATCCGGCTGGATGGGAAAGAGATTTTTACCTATAACATGGAAAAATTCCCCAGTGACGTCTTCCGCGACTACAACAACCTCATCGACTACCGCACTGACCAAGAATCCGGCGCGCGGTTCTACCGCTGCTACAATCCCGATGGGAATATTTTCGATTTGTACAAGACTGGTCCTTTCCAGGGAAGGCTTTTTATCAAAGACACGCTCGAACATGAGGTTACGGTCAAGATTTTTGATGCGTTTGAGAATTCCTCATTGCTCACCTTTACTGTGCAGGGCGAATTGAACGCTCCCGAGCCAGCAAGTCGGGAAAACGAATCTTCCAGCGGCATGCTCACGGCCGAAATGCAAGACAATGTACTGAAAGTAGTTGCCCCCGGCTACCAGAGCGAAACGCCCTTTGCCACTTTTTTTTCCGAGCGTCTGCGTATTCAGAAAGATCTGGCGTACTACGACGGCAGAAACGCTACTTTCCTGGCTGACCTGCGCAACTTCCTGCCTGATTCGGTGCAGGTAGGGGATAAAGTACTTGAGCTAAACTATCGAAAAAGTATTGCGCCTGGAAAAATCTCGGAATACGCCCGCGACGGTATCGTGATTCGCTTCGACTCAACTACCCTCTTCGATACATTGCACCTCACGGTGCGGAAAAGATTCAATATGCTAACCATCAACGAGCCGACTATTCCATTGCGGCATTATATGGATGTGCGATACAAGCCGGAAGGCGCGGTCGTAAGGCGCGAGCGCTCGGGCGTGTATCGTTACGATGGCGGCGGCTACAACTACATTGGCGGCAACTGGCTGGGCGATGTCATCGCCTTCCGAACCCGGGAATTAGGTACTTTCGTGGTCATGGCGGATACGATTCCGCCCACCATCAACCTCATCGAACACAGCAAAGATCGCATCCGGGCCTACATCAGAGACGACCGTTCCGGAATCAGTAGTTTTCGGGCGTTGGTAAACGGGAAGTGGGTGTTGATGAATTACGAGTACAAGAGTCGCTATATCTGGTCGGAGAAACTGAACGATGATGAACCCTTCGAGGGAGAATTGGCCCTGGAAGTGACGGACAGGGCCGGAAATAATACTATATTGCGGGTCGAAATTGAAGAACCAAAACCGAAACCAGCCCCTCGAAAACGCCGAAGATGACCTTCCAACCAGGTGACCCCGCCCCCGACTTCAACGCCAGAGACCAGGATGGCAACGCCATTGCTTTGTCTGATTTTAAAGGCAAGAAACTTGTCCTCTATTTTTATCCCAAAGACGACACCCCCGGCTGCACCGCCCAGGCCTGTGACCTGCGTGATAACTACCAGCACATGCTGGCCAAAGGCTATGCCGTGGTCGGCGTGAGCGTAGATGACGAAAAGTCGCATCGCAAGTTCATCGAAAAATACAAACTACCCTTTCCTCTCATCGCCGACACCGACCACGCCGTGGTGGATGCATACGGCATGTGGGTAGAGAAAAATATGTACGGCCGCAAGTACATGGGCACGGCACGCACTACTTTTGTGATAGATGAAGAGGGCAAAATAGAAGAAATCATCAGCAAGGTGAAAACCAAAGCCCATACCGAACAGATACTTAACCAATGAGGCATGATGGAATATTGCTTTCACCAGCATAAGTTTATTCCATCATTCCCTCACTTACTCATTCAAAATTAATTCTATGGAAATCAAAGAACTAGAAAAAATAGCCTCCCAAGTCCGCCGCGACATCGTACGCATGGTTCACGCCTGCCAGTCGGGCCACCCCGGTGGTTCACTGGGCTGCACAGAACTACTTGTAGCCCTGTATTTTGACCAAATGCACCTGAAAGAGCAGGATGGGGAGGTAGTTTTTGACATGAATGGCGAAGGCGAAGACTTGTTTTTCCTCTCAAATGGACATATTTCTCCCGTCTGGTATAGCGTCCTGGCCCGCAAAGGGTACTTTCCTGTCAAAGAACTGGCCACTTTCCGCGACATCGACTCGCGGCTGCAAGGTCACCCTACTACGCACGAGGGGCTTCCGGGGATACGCATTGCTTCCGGCTCACTAGGACAAGGCAACTCGGTGGCTATGGGTGCGGCGCTCGCCAAGCGACTCAATAAGGATGATCATCTGGTTTACGTTTTGATGGGCGACGGCGAACAGCAGGAAGGTCAGGTCTGGGAAGCGGCCACCTTCGCCCCGCATCATCAGATCGGTCACCTCATTGCCTTCATCGACCTCAACGGCCAGCAAATTGATGGCCCCACGGTAGAAGTAATGAACAACCGCGACCTGGGCAAAAAATACGAAGCCTTTGGCTGGGAAGTAATGACCATCACGCAGGGCAACGATATGGCCGAAGTCGTGAAGGGAATAACCGAAGCCCGCAGCAAAGCCGGACACGGCAAGCCCGTCATGGTACTTCTCGAAACCGGCATGGGCTACGGTGTGGACTTCATGATGGGTAGCCACAAGTGGCACGGCGTCGCACCAAACGACGAGCAGTTGAAGGTGGCGCTGGATCAGTTGGAGGAAACTTTGGGGGATTATTGATAACCTCAAAAACTCCGTTTTACGAATTTCACCTTTTTTGTCGAGTCCAAACCTGACAACTTTACATCCAAGAAATCATGAAAAAATACACCTATACCGAAAAGAAAGATACACGCTCCGGCTTTGGCGCGGGCATGCAGGAATTGGGCCAGGAAAATGAAAACGTCGTGGCCCTCTGCGCTGACCTCGTGGGCTCGCTGAAACTGGCTCCGTTTATTAAGGAAAATCCGGATCGTTTCTTCCAATGCGGAATTTCGGAAGCCAATATGATTGGCCTGTCCGCCGGGTTGACCATCGGCGGTAAGATTCCGTTCGCAACTACCTTCGCTAACTTCGCAACGGGCCGCGTTTACGATCAAATCCGGCAAAGCGTAGCGTATTCCAATAAGAACGTAAAGATTTGCGCTTCCCACGCGGGCATTACGCTGGGCGAGGATGGAGCAACGCACCAGATTCTGGAAGACATCGGGATGATGCGGATGTTGCCCGGCATGACGGTCATCAACCCCTGCGACTACAACCAAACCAAAGCCGCTACCAAGGCCATTGCCGATCACGAAGGTCCGGTCTACCTGCGCTTCGGTCGTCCGGTAGTACCCATTTTTACCGATCCCGATCAGAAGTTTGAGATTGGCAAAGCATGGATGGTGAATGAGGGCAAAGACGTGAGCATTTTTGCAACCGGGCATTTGGTTTGGGAAGCCATTCAGGCGGGAGAAATGCTGGAAAAGGAAGGAATCGATGCTGAAATAATCAATATTCACACGATTAAACCTATCGATGAAGAGGCAATCTTGAAGTCGGTAAAGAAAACAGGCTGCGCCGTATCCGCCGAAGAGCACAACCGGCTCGGTGGTCTGGGCGATAGCATTGCGCAGGTACTGGTCAAAAACTACCTCGTACCACAGGAATACGTAGCTGTGGATGACAGTTTTGGCGAAAGTGGTACTCCCGAGAAACTTATGGAAAAATACGGCCTTACTGCCAAAGATATTGTAGCCGCCGCCAAGAGGGCGATCAAAAGAAGATGAACAATGGACAGCGGACAATGGATAATTATTATCGTCCTGCCTGGCCTTATTATCCATTGTCCATCATCCATTCTCCATTGAATGAACGACGAGGAACTACTAGAACTTTATCGCAACCCCGACACGCGCCGAAACGCTTTTAATCAAATCGTGCGGACTTACCAGCAGCGCGTGTACTGGATGGTGAGGAAAATCGTCATCGACCATGACGACGCAAACGATATTACCCAGGAAGTATTCATCAAGGCTTGGAATGCGCTCGATAAATTTCGGGGCGATTCCAAGCTTTATACGTGGCTGTTCAGGATTGCGCATAACGAATCCATTAATTTTTTGAAGAAAAAGCGGCGGCGCTACTTTGTACCGATCAACGATGTTGAGGGCGAACTGGCCGAAAAACTGGAAAGCGATCCGCTGATTGGCGGGGACGAAATTCAGTTAAAATTGCAGCGGGCCCTTCTTACTTTACCTGAAAAACAGCGCTTGGTGTTCAACTACCGCTATTTTGAGGAAATGCCTTACGAAGAGATGTCGGAGATAACGGGGACATCAGTTGGGGCGCTGAAAGCATCGTACCACTGGGCTACTAAGAAAATTGAGGATTTTTTGAGCAACACCGATTAAACCTTCCTTCCCTGTACTTTGTCGTAGAAGAGGTTTTTAGCATATCACAATATTATGAAAGACAAAAAGATACGTCTGGAAGATTTGGAACGGAATGTTCCCTTTGAAGTACCGGACGGTTATTTCGACAAACTACCGTCCATCGTCATGTCACGTCTGCCTGCAACGCCCGAGCCACAGCCGCTGGTGAGTTGGTCGTGGCAACGTTCGCTGGGCCTGGCCGCAGCTTTGAGCTTGATCGTCGCGCTGGTGTGGTTCTCGTATCCTCAGCAACAGGGACCATTGGGCAGCGAGCGGCTCAGTCAGGTGAGCGACGATGCCATTCTGGAATATCTGGAGGAAGAGAACATCAGCTACTACGATTTGAGTGAGAACAATGCCGTGCAGGCCGCCTTCCAAACTGACTCTACCGTTCTGCACTATCTGGATGGTATGGACGCGGATTTCCTGCGCAGCCAGATCGAGGATGGAATCTTTACGGACGAAACAATTTAAAAGAACAAAATAACCCCTTGCTCATGAACACAATTCACCGCAAAATTTGGCTATTGGCCGGAATGTTGCTGGCCGTGTTGTCTTTCTCATCTCCCGATGCCCAGGCGCAACGCCGCAACGAGGAGGAAATTAAGAGGATACAGGATGCCAAAGTGGCTATCATCACCAACCGCCTCAATCTTACACCCGAGCAGTCAAAGGACTTCTGGCCCATTTACAACGAGTTTTCCCAAAAGAAACGGGAAATGAACCGCTCGATGCGTCAACTTATAAAAGGTAAAGGCGTCGCTGCTTCTGACGACCAAGCCATGAATAGCTTGAAAGAAGTGCAGGATCTGAAGCAGAAACAGGTAGAACTGGAAAAGGCCTACCAGGAGCGTTTCCTGAAGGTCATTTCAGCCAAGCAGCTCACTGAACTGTACAGCGCCGAAAGGGATTTTAACGAAATGCTGCTTCAGCGACTAAAATAAAGTACTTTCATCGACAAACTACCAAATCACTTTCGCCGGCGCGGAAGTGATTTTTCTTTGCAGGGTCGGGTACAATTCCGGATAGCGATGGGTCAGTTTCAGAAATTCAAGGCTCTCGTTTTCAATCATCTGGGGTAGCAGCAAGCCGTCGTGGTCTACAACTGGAATCAAAATCTCATTTTCGACCGTAGGGCCAAAATCGGGGCCTGACGAAAGACTCAGTGCGTGGAGACATTCAATGTCCTCCATTTCGTGACGTCCCACGTAAGCAAGCAGCGTAAGAGCGATGGGCAACTCGTCGTTTTGGGTAGTAATGGTAATTTGTAAAAGTGAGTTGAGCAGGTAATGCGCCTCACCGTGGTAGATTTTCTTCAATGATTTTATAACTACCTTACCATTAGGACGAATAAGCAGAATGTCTTTATGAACTACATGCCTGTTTCGATCCAGCCAGAACCGTTCGTACTTTCCTTGCAAGTGATCGATTTTAGGATCAGCGTCCAATAGTGTATCCGCAGTCACACTACCCATGATCTTCTCCAGATCATCAAAAGTTGACTCCGCCTCGAAGTTTTCCAGCAAACTTCGTTGTCGGGCATTTTTCTTTAGAAGCTTGATTTGGGGGTCATTTCCAATTCTTTTTGGTCCAATCGGATTATTAGTAGATTCTGACATACACGTTGAGTTTTTTTGTCAAAATAAAGCAACTATCATGCCTTATTTAACTATTCTCAACCATCGAAATGCAGGCCAGCATCCGGCCTGTTTGCCCTTTTTCCAGCCGGTAGGAGAAGTAATCTGCGTTGTTCGAAACAGTTGAGTACACCGAAAGTTGAATATTCGGTTCAGGCAGTCCGGCGCTTGTCAGTTGATCACGGTTGGCCTTTTTCAAATCGACGTAAAATTTTCCGGCTTTCAGGTTAAAGTATTTGTGCTCGGAAGAAAATTGTGCGGCCACTTCGTCACCCACTTCAAAAGAACATTCGTCGATACAGGTACCCACGTAGGCATAGCAGTCGGCGGGATCAGTACCAAACTCTATTCCCATCTTTGAAATCGTCTTTGCTACTATTTCCCCGACGGTTCCGCGCCAACCCGCATGAATTGCGGCGATTGCCCGGTGCTTGGAGTCATAAATCAGCACGGGCGTACAGTCAGCAACCGTCACGGCCAGAACTATACCGGGCAATCGGGTAATGAGCGCGTCATATCCTTCGTAATTTCCCGGTTCAGAAACAGTAAGTACTTCACTTCCGTGAACCTGGTACGAAGCCGCAACCTGCTTCGAATCGACGCCAAGTACCTGCCAGAATCTGCGACGATTTTCTGTCACATTCTCAGGAGTATCGGCAGTGTATAGCCCAAGGTTGAGCGAGTCGAAAGGGGCCGGGCTTACACCGCCATGACGGGTACTTTCGGCGGTAATCAAATTGGAAAATCCACTAAAAACAGAAGGAATCCGGTAGAGCGGTTGATCAGGCAAGGAAGATGTATTCATAAATGCAAGTTTATAAAAAAAACAGGGGCATCCCCCTGTTTTTATGTAATGAACTTCTTCGCCGCCGAACGAATTGTTAATAAGCTGTTTTACAGTGATGTTAATTATTAGTAAATTACGGCCTCGTAATGCTATTATACACACACAGGTAATGAAACTCTTCACGCCCCGGCTGCGCCTTAGCCTCTTTTTGTGGCTTGTAAGCAGCCACTTTGCTCTATGTCAGTACAATCTCCAGGGTACATCCGTCCGAGAGTTAGGTGACGATTGCTACCTGCTTACGGAGGATATAAGCTGGCAAAAGGGGACGATATGGAGTAGCCAGACAATCAGTCTTCAGACATCTTTCAGTCTGGAATTTTTCATGAATTTTGGAAGTAAAGATTTGCGTGGAGCTGACGGAATGGTCTTCGCATTTCAAAATCAGGGTAATACCCTCGTTGGGCAGACAGCTCAGGGTATTGGTTTTGGAGGATTTTCCCCTGCATTGGGAATCGAGTTTGACACCTATCAGAACCTAGACGAAAATGATCCGAGTTACGATCATATTGCCATCTTGCGCGATGGCGTTGTCAATCACTCGAAGGGCTCCAATTTGGCGGGCCCCGTACGGGCCTCGGCCACACAGGACAATATCGAAGACGGAGCCGATCACTTGGTTCGTGTCAATTGGCTCGCCCCACAGAAGATTCTGGAAGTATACTTCGATTGCGAGAAGCGAATCAGCGTCCCCATCGATATGATAGCCATCTTTGGCAAGGCGGAGGTGTTCTGGGGATTCACCGCAGCTACGGGAGGCGACTCAAATAGCCAGACCGTGTGTATCAAAAAAGATGCCGTTTGGCAAAGCGCTCTTCAAATCTGCCAAGGCGAATCCCGACAGCTGCTGGCCCGAAATTCCATCGATGGAGTGTACCGGTGGAGCCCGGCTTCGGCGATAGTGGGTGCAGCCAACATTCGCAACCCTATTGTGCGTCCTGATCGGGATCAGCTCTTTGTAGTAGAATACCGAAATTCTTGCAATCAGCTTGTGCGTGATAGTGTTATGATAAAAGTCGACTCGCCACCGCCCCTGGAACTTGGTCCGGACCGGACATTATGCTCCGACGGATCAGGGGCCGTGCTTCAATCTACCGAGCCCAGCTCTACCGCTGCCGTTCAGTACGAGTGGACGAATGGTGCTACAACCCCCTCCATCCAGGTTACCCGATCGGGCCTGTACGGATTGACCATGCGACAAGGACAGTGCGTCAGCCGCGATTCTGTTTTTATTACTATGGGTGCGCTTCCGCGCCTACCGGATTCTTACAAACCACCTACGGTCAGGGCCTGCCTGCGCGATGAACCGGTGACACTGACATCAATGGCATCGGGCAACGGACTAACTTACGAATGGCTGCACTCAGGCGAGCCGCAGTCGACCATTTCAGTGGATAAACCGGGTACTTACGAAGTGGTAGTTACTGGTAGTCCCGGTTGCCAAATCACCGAAAGCATAAACGTTGTAGATACTTGCCCGCTGTCCCTGTGGATTCCAGATGCCTTCTCGCCAAATGCCGACGGACAAAATGACCAGCTGCTGATATTAACCTCACAGCCGGCTGAACTGCATTTCTGGGTGTACGATCGCTGGGGTAACGTTATCTATTTTTCCGACCAAGCCGAAGTAGCCTGGGATGGGAACTACCAGGGACAACTATGCCTGCCGGGAGCCTATACCTGGCGGGCAGAATACAAATTGGCCAATCAACCGGAAAGCCAGACTTTTACGAAAAGAGGATTAGTATGGTTAATTCGCTGACGATCTGCCCCGTAAAAACTCTAAGTAGTCATTCTAATCAGTGGGTTTAGCGATTTTCTCATCGGCTAGTTCTTCCTCCTCCGCATCAGCATCAGGCGTTTCCTGTTCGTTTCTTTCCATAGGTTCATACGCCAGCTTAATCCACATCGGAAAATGATCGGAACCGATAGCGGGCAGCCGTTCAATTTCCATCAGCTGAAAATGGGCCGAGCAGAATATATGATCGAGCGGATAGCGAAAAAACGGGTACTTGGCGTGAAAGGTGTTGTAAAAACCCCGCCCCCGCCGCGGGTCCAATAGTCCGCTGGTGTTCTGAAAAAGCTGGTTGGTATAGCTCCACGCCACATCGTTGAGGTCGCCGGAGACAATAACGGGCAGGGGCGATTTTTTAGCTAGCTTCCCGACCATCAGTATTTCTTTGTCCCGCTCGGTGGAGCGGATGTTTTCGCCGGGTACGGGCGGGGTAGGATGAATACAAAAGAGCTGAAACAAACTACCTCCGGCAAGTTTTATCAGGGCAAAAATCGACGGAATATCCTCTTCCACCAGATAACGCACTTGGCTTTCAGTGATTTCCAGCCGGGAGAAAAGCATGATTCCATAGGTATTGTCAAGTACTTTCGATTGCCGGTAAGGGTAGTTCTCATGAATGGCTTCCATAGCCTTTGCCCAGTCACGACTTGTTTCGGACAAAACGATAATGTCAGGATTACGGCTATTTATCAGAGCCAGCAGACGGCCGTACTCTTTGTTGAATTGCAACACGTTTGAAATCATCAAACTAAACCCATCTTTTGTATCTGGGCTGGCTGATTTCATCTGGAAGTCAGCGATGGGCAGGAAAGGATAAACCTGGAAAGTCAGATAAGCCAGATTTATCACCAAGGCGGCAAGAAATCCCCATTGGTAAATGCTCTGAAAATCAGTAAAAGTAGCGAAAGCCACCAAAATCACCGCGGTGAGAAACCACTTCTGAGCGCGAGGGTACTCGAATATTCTGAATACCCAGTAATCGTTGCGAATGAAAGGAATAAGGGTAGCCAGAATGATTAAGCCTCCCGCAAAATATAGAAAATAGGAAAGGTGCATTCAGTTTAGAGGAGAATCGTGTAAAACACAAAGCTACTGATTTCCCATTTTTTATCTGAAATCTACTCCCGACTAATCCTTATATTGCCCCGAAAAATATACTTTTTCCAAAGCCAGCCAACCAATGCCTGCCCGTCCCGCCGAAGAAAAACCCGAAAAGAAAGTTGAAAAGTACCTGGATCTGGGCCACTCGGAGGTAGAAAATCACGCGAAGGCACAGCAGAAGATGTTTGAAGAACACGTGTCCAGCACTTCTTCCACTTCGCGCATCCTTTCTGAGTTTTTCAGCACCAATATTTTTGGTTTTGTATACCACTACATTCGCAGCCGCTTCGGAAAGCGTCATCCCTACCATGCGTATCCCAGGGAAGGGGATAGCGGAATCTACCAATTGTCTTCTTCCGTCCCGAGCCGCGAAACGATAACTTTGGCGCTGCTGTCGGACTGGGGAAGTGACACCACTGAATCTGACGCAGTAGCTCACCTGGTAGCACGTTATGCACCGGACTATACCATTCATCTCGGCGACATCTATTTTGTGGGTACTCCGCACGAAGTGGAAGAGAATTTCACGGCACCATATGCTTCCTGGTACTACGGCGCTTCGGGCAGCCTGGCGCTATGTGGCAACCACGAAATGTATTCCAACGGGGCGGCGTACTACCAGCGTCTGCTACCGGCGATGTACGTCAATGTGGATGGTGTAAAAAAGTCGCAACGCGCCGCTTTCTTCTGCCTGGAAAACGAATATTGGCGAATCATCGGCCTCGATACAGGCTATACTTCCGTAGGCCGCCCGTTTCTGGAAGTACTTTCTCCACCCGATTGCCACCTGCGCAATGAGCAGATGGCCTGGCTACGCGACGTGGTAAAGCTAGGCGACCCCAACGACAAACGGGGGCTGGTTTTTCTGAGCCATCATCCTTACATTTCGGCCTTTCGGGAAGATTACTTCAAACCCGGCGAGCAATTGTGCGAATTGCTGGGCGAGGCTGCCCGGCCCGTGGTCTGGATCTGGGGACACGATCACCGCCTGGTCGGCTACCACCTCGGCCAAAATCGAAGTGAGTTACAGGCCTATGGCCGCTGTATTGGCCACGGAGGAATGCCAGTAGAGGTAAAGTTGCCGCATAACAACAAGGAGTCTGATAAAATGGCCTTTTACGACCGCCGCGTTCGTACCCGGATCAAACGACATGAATTAGGCTATAACGGGTTTTGCCAATTACAATTGGAAGGCGCTAGTCTTACCGCTACTTACCGCGATTTGGAAGATACTATAGTCTTGGAAGAGCGCTGGCAAATCAACCTAGAAAACGCATGCCTTGACTATGAGATAAAGGAAAAGCATAAAGACCTGACCTGCTTTGATTGACAGATCGGGAGCCTCACAGCCGACCGGAATGGAAAATAGACAAGAAAAAGAAAGTAAAGCACCAAACGGGTAAAACGGTGAATGTTTTCTATTTTTGAAGAAGTGATAATTATAATCAACCCTGCATACCTTACTTATGGTTAAGATAATCATCGTGGATGATGAAGATAATATACGTGAAGCCCTCCGCGATATTCTAGAGTATGAAGGCTACGAAGTGGACGAAGCCAAAGATGGTGAAGAGGGCCTCGCCAAGATAAAAAAAGAAGAATATCATGTGGCTCTCTGCGATTTGCATATGCCCAAAATGGAGGGTTTGGAGCTGTTGAAGAAATCGGTGGAAGCCGGAAGAAGTACCCAGTTCATCATGATAACTGCCTACGGCAGCACCGACACCGCAATGGAGGCCACGCGCCAAGGCGCCCACGATTTTGTCAACAAACCGCCTGATCTCAACCGCTTGCTGGTGAGCGTCCGGAATGCCATCGAAAAGTATGAGCTGAAATATGAGTCTAACGAGCTGCGCAAACGAATCTACAAACTCAACGAAATGGTGGGGGATTCGGAGGCAATCCGGCGCGTAAAAGAATCTGTCGAACGCGTGGCACCTACCGAAGCGCGTGTACTTATAACGGGCCCCAATGGGTCAGGTAAAGAACTGGTAGCCAAGCAGATCCACAACAAGAGTTCCCGCGCTCACATGTCGCTGGTGGAAGTCAACTGTGCGGCCATTCCCGGTGAACTTATTGAAAGTGAATTGTTCGGCCACGAAAAAGGAGCTTTTACTTCGGCCATCAAGCAGCGCATCGGTAAGTTTGAGCAAGCCAGCGGCGGCACGATCTTCCTCGACGAAATCGGCGATATGAGTCTTTCGGCTCAGGCGAAGGTGCTGCGGGCTTTGCAGGAAAACAAGATCACCCGCGTAGGGGGCGAAAAGGAAATTAAAGTAAACGTGCGGGTAATCGCAGCGACTAATAAGGACTTGCGAAAAGAAATTCAGGAAGGCAATTTCCGCGAAGACCTTTTCCACCGCCTAAGCGTGATTGTGATTCAAGTACCATCACTAGCCGAGCGTCGGGAAGATATTCCGTTACTGGTCAATAAGTTTTTGCACGACGTGGCCGAAGAGTACCATAATTCGACCAAACGCATCACCCCGGAAGGTATGGCCTACCTTCAGACCCTCCCGTGGACGGGAAACGTACGCGAACTACGCAACGTAGTGGAACGCCTGGTGATCATGTGCGGCGATGTAATCGATGTGGAAGACACCAAAATGCACGCAAGGCAGATGTAGTTTTTGTTTAGATGTTTAGTTGTTCAGGATTTAACCGTCAGTATATGTTAAGCTCATTATAAGCAGCTAGACATCTAAACAACCATTAGACTACATCCCCGCACATCGGAATTGTCGAAGCGGCCCATGATATAGAATGTTTCGGCTTCCTCACCAAAGCGTCCCAAATCCTGGGTTTCGATAAAACTGCAGGTGTCGAGGTTGGCAAGATCCACGACGTTGACCCCACCCGTACCGCGGAACTGCCCATGCGGGTGGATGTCGAACGGGTCGTTAGGATCGCGGAGTAGAATGCGTAGCGTGGAGCCGGGGCGGAACAGACCTTCGCCCAATGAGTAAGCCTGGGAAAGGAGTTCGGTCATGCCGTATTCGGAATGGATGACGGGCAAATCCAGTTTAAGGGTCAAAATATCGTGTACTTCTTCGCGCAGCATTTCACGGCGACGGCCCTTCATGCCACCTGTTTCCATGACGATGAATTCAGGAATATTCTGTAAGAAAGAAAAATCTGTATCGCTTTCCGCCCAATCGAGTAAGGCAAAGGTGACGCCCAGAACAAGTACTTTACGCCTTCCTGCTTCGTTTAACTCCTCATTTTCAGCAATTTTTCGCAGCTGATCGGTAAGAGCCTTCGTATCGTGCAGGTAGAAGCCAGAAAAAATTGAGTCAGATTTCTCAATAAAATGCCGAACCATATATACCAAAGACGAGTTGTTTCGTTCAAGGTACGAAGGTAGCAGGGCTAAGATGTGGAAACGACTAAGAGGCCCGTATTGCTGCTCGAAAATGCGTTGACTGAGGGATTGATAGAGGGAAGCATCGTAGAGCGTATGGGCGCTGGTCGTTATGCCGGTAGTGCCGCTGCTTTCGAATTTGACCGCCGGACGGGGCGGCTGGCCGGTTCGGATAGTGTGGTGCTTGAAGAATTGAATGGGGAGATGAGGGACCTCTGCCAGCCGTTCCAGGCGGTCAATATTTAGGTTTAAGTGAGAAAGGTAAGCGCGGTACACGGGGTTGTATTCTGCCTGATAGCGAAAAACCCGCAATGCCACTTCTTCAAAGTCGGCGGGTGTCACCGCCAGAATCTGCCGCCGAAGTTCCTGCCTGATTTCTTCCAGAGAATTGTTGCCTGACGATTCCAATCCAGTTATTTTCGTGAATCAATCTTCAAATATAACATATGCGTAACCTTACCGGCGTAGGATTTTTTCTTGTTATTGGCATCGGTCTGACGATCAGTAGCTGCGTCGATACGCCCAATTTTGATAAAACGCCCAGTATCCGGTATAACAGCGTTGATAAATTCACTATTTTCGACAGCTTCTCTCAAACCAATGCCGACTCCATTGTTATCACCGTTGATTTTGAAGACGGCGATGGGGATTTGGGTATTTCGCCCGAAGAACGTAGCGATACTACCAAGTTAAACACAATTTACAGAGAGTGGGGAAACTACGAAATTACAGTTCTGGAAAGAAGGCAGGATGGTACTTTTCAGGTCAGGCCGGTGTCTGTTTTTGATAAATTGTTTTTCGATATCCTGAAGCGCGACGGCAAGCCCGGCCCCATTAAAGGAAAGCTTGACTTCCGCCAAACGCTTCCTGCTTCCCGCTTCGCCAAGCTCACCACCGTGAAGTTCCGGGTTCGCATCCGCGACCGTGCCTTCAATGTCAGCAACTCCGTAGAAACCGATACTATTTCGGTTCATTTAGAGCAATGAAACTATTGTTGAATTGTTGAACCGTGTAATTGTTTAATCACTGGGCAGTTGTCTCATTGTCAGCAGCAGGTTAACCTTTAACATGATCGACCTATTGCCATTTCCGACAAGCCCCAAATACACGATTCAACTACTCAAAGATTACACAATCTTTCACCCTATCTTCATCACAATCCGGAAAGTAGTTCCTTTTCCTGGTTCAGAATTTTTGACAAAGAGTTTTCCGCTATGGTAAATCTCGATAATTCGCTTGGCTAGCGTCAAGCCCAGGCCCCACCCCCGTTTTTTAGTACTGAATCCAGGTCGGAAAATCTTAGCTACATTGGCTTTGCTCATCCCTTTGCCATTATCCTTGATATCGATATAGACCTCATTCTGCGTTAGCATAGGCTTGAGCGTAATTCGTATTTCGCCTACGCCTTTCATCGCATCCACCGCATTTTTGCAAATATTTTCTACTACCCATTCAAAAAGATTTCTGTTGAGTAGTACCATTTGTCCTTCGGGTAGTTCATCGTTGATAAAAAAAGTGACCTTGGACGAAACCCGTTTTTGCAAATAATTGATGAAATTCGCGACTACTTTGGCCACTTCCTCTTCTTTGAGTGTAGGCACAGACCCGATATTGGAAAAGCGTGTAGTGATCATTTCCAGTCGTTGTACGTCCTTTTCTATCTCTTCGGCTATGGACGGGTCCATGTCGGGATCTGAGCGGAAGTACTCTGTCCAGGCCATGAGCGACGACAGCGGCGTACCGAGTTGATGGGCGGTTTCCTTCGCCAAACCTACCCACACCTGATTCTGCTCCGCTTTTCGCGCCGAACTAAAAGCCAGATAGGCCAGAAAACCGACGATAAAAATTCCCGACAACTGTATGTAGGGGTAGTAGCGAAGTTGCGTGAGCAAAAAAGAATTGCTATAATAAACGTAGCCTTTCCGCCCCTCACCAATCTCGACCGGAATGGGGGCATGTTCCTCTTTCATCGTGGCCAGGTTTTCCGTGATGATCCTTTCCTGCGTTTCGGGCGAAGGATTTTTGGGAAAAGAAAGATTGTTGTGGGCTGCCGGCATGTTGTTTTCGTCGAGATAAATCGCCGGAATTTCGTAAAAAGTGTTGGCCTCCCGGATCATCTCCATAATCCCGTTCAGGTCCTCGTCGTAATCGCTGTTGATGGCATAGCGCAGCGACTCGGCAAAAAGTTTGACCTGTCGTAATTCTCGTTCTTCCAGTTTGTCCACCAGATCGTTGGTATAAAATAGTGAACCCAGGCTGATGAGAAAGAGATTGATCCCGATCGCGATTTTGTAGGTGTTTTTACGGCCGTATGAATCCAGCAGTGAACGCTTCAGTCGCAGGCTGTTGAGCCAGGCGATAGGCTGAGCGCCTTCTTTATTGGGTTTGGGCTTTGCTTTGGTAGCTTGTTTCATATATAAGTTTTACCGCGAAAATCAGGGTAAAATATGACCATCATCATGTTTTACAGGCAGATTTCCTGTGAAATTAGCAGAAATTTCTCAGAACAATTTATATGCCTTCTAAATAAACTTATACGCTGCGCATCCCGTTTCCTATTGTAAGGATTGTAACGTAAATTTGTTCCCGCAATTCAGATTGACCCCAATGTACCAACAGTTCAAGTCCATAAGTATCTCTTACCGAACCGCTCCTCTCGAAATAAGGGAGCAGATTGCCCTGAATGAAGAAGAAGCCAAAGCCCTGATGCTACGGCTCAAAGATTTCTTCGAGTTGTCCGACGTTCTCGTCGTGTCTACCTGCAATCGTACCGAGATTTACTATGCTTCCCCGCAGGACCTGAACATCGAGCTGGTCAAGCTGCTGCTTATCCAAAAGGGCATTACCGACCACGCATCGTATCATGAGTACTTCGAACATTATCGCCTCGGTAAGGCCGCCGTTCGACACTTGTTCGAGGTTGCCACTGGCCTGCACTCTCAGGTAGTAGGTGATATGCAGATCCCGAATCAGATCAAACAAGCGTATCAGTGGTCGGCGGATTTGCATATGGCGGGGCCTTTCTTGCATCGGTTGCTGCATACGATTTTCTTTGCCAATAAGCGCGTTGCCCAGGAAACGTCTTTCCGCGATGGTGCGGCTTCCGTTTCTTACGCCGCCGTCGAACTGGTAGAAACCCTGGCGATTGCGCCCAAAGTACTTGTCGTCGGTCTGGGGGAAATCGGAGCAGATGTTTGTAAAAACCTGGCCCAGAAAGGCGATGCCGATATAACGCTTATCAACCGTACCCGCGCCAAGGCCGAAGCGCTGGCCGCTACCAATCAGTTTCGGGTAGCTGATTTCGCCGACCTCGACACCGAGCTTTCCCGCGCCGACATCATCATCACTTCCATCCAGAGCGGGCAGCCATTTTTTACCAAGAAAATGGTGCAGCCACTGAACGGGCTGACTTACAAGTACTTCATTGATCTGGCGGTACCTCGCAGCGTAGAGCCGGAAGTGGAGCAACTACCCGGCGTGATGCTCTACAATATCGACACCATTCGCAGCCGAGCCAATGCCGCTCTGGCTCGTCGTATGGAGGCAGTACCGACAGTAGAGGCCATCATCGACGAATCGGTAGCTGAATTCAACGACTGGTCGAAGGAAATGGTCGTTTCGCCGACGATCAATAAGCTTAAAAATGCGCTGGAACAGATTCGGCAAGAAGAGATGGCCCGCTTCACCAAGCAACTTTCCCAGGAAGAAGCCGCCAAGATGGACAAAATCACGTCCAGCATGATGCAGAAGATCATTAAACTACCTGTGCTGCAACTCAAAGCCGCCTGCAAGCGCGGCGAGGCCGAAACGCTGATTGATGTATTGAACGATCTGTTTAATCTGGAAGCGGTACGTAGCTAATTTTCCCTTCTTATTTAGCTTGTTTCGGATTGCGTTATTAACGCGAAGAGATGCCCCGATTATATATCGTGGCGAACCCATCGCTCGCCACTTTCCTTGCTTCACTTACACTACAGCCCTATTTCCTGGTAGGAAATAAGTATGATGGCAATTACAGCCAGCAGAAGTCCTATCCTGTTCAATAAGTTTAGCTTCTCCCGAAACAGCAGCCAGGCCGCCGCCGCCGAGGCCATCATAGTCAGAATATTATAAATAGGAAAAACGAAAGCCGCGCTGTTGCCGAACGCGCCCAGGGCCTTTATCAAAAAGTAAAAGGAAAGAAAATTAGGGACGCCCAGAATCAGACCGCCCAGCAGACTGCGCCACGAAACTTTTTCCTGCCAAAAAAGTACCCTTAAAAGTAACAAGGAAGTACCGACGATCACCGCACCAATGCAGGAAATAACGGTAAACATCGCTGCTTCCTCGGGCCGATAGTACTTCATGCTCAGATAATTGATAAGTGTATTGTTGGTACCCGCCGCCAGGAAAGTCAGCAGCGGCAGCACCAGAACGAACCAGGGTAACGACACGCCGGACGACGAATCGTCTGGAGTAGCATTGGTACTTGCTTTTTGTTTTTTCTGGATACCACCCAAGGCCAGAGCGACCAATGCCAATACCAGCCCGAGGTAGTTCAGGATAGTGTAATCCTTATTGGCATTTTTGAAAATAAACAAGCCGAATAACACCGGAACTACCAGCGACATATTGGCGGCCAGCGAAGTAGCCGTCACGCTGACTTTCTGGGTGGTTTGGCCAATAAGGACAAAGGCCGTAACAAACATAGTACCCAGCGCCAGGGTGAGCAGCGTAGGCGTCGACGTCCAGACTATCTCCCGGTACCTGCCAATATCCGGCGAAAGTACCAGCCCCGTCATCACGCAGGCGTAGTAGTTGAAAGCGATGGCGTGAAAAGAATGTACTCCGTACCGTGGAAAAGCGCGCATAATCAGATACAGAGCCACCGTAAAGATTACAGCCAGAAGAAAGTACAGCATGAGTTATTGCACTTTCTCCAGGTCTACCTGATTCTCGGTTTCGGAAATACCGATAGGCAGCGGTTTGGGCTTGATAATGAGACGCAAGGACTGATCATAGGTAATGTAATTCCAGACCCAGTTGATAAAAACCATTACACGGTTCTTGACGCCGACAATGGACACCAAGTGAACGAACATCCAGACCAGCCAGGCAAAGAATCCCTGAAACTTCCAGAATGTCAAATCCACTACGGCCAAGTTACGGCCCACGGTGGCCATTGTCCCCAGGTCGCTGTATTGGAATGGTTCGTAGGCTTCGCCTTTCTGTTTCCGAATAATATTCTTGGCCAATTGCTTGGCTTGTTGTATGGCGACCTGCGCTAGTTGCGGGTGGCCATCGGGATATTTTTCATCCCCGCTCATGATAGCTACATCGCCCAGAGCGTAAACGTTTTCGTACCCTTCCACCTGATTGTAAGCGTTTACTTTCAGGCGACCACCGCGTCCTATTTTTTCGGCTCCGAATCCTCCTATCGGGCAGGCACGGATGCCCGCAGCCCACACCAGATTTTTGGTCGGCAGTTTTAGACCTTCTTTGGTCGTGACCTGCTGTCCGTCGAAGCCATTCACTCGCTGATTGGCTACCACAGTTACCCCTAGCTTGTCGAGGTACTTTCGAGCTTTGGCCGAAGCTTCGTCCGACATGGCATCCAGCACCTCGCCTCCCCCTTCGACCAGATAGATATTCATGGCGTCGAAATTCAGGTCGGGATAGTCTTTGGGTAAAATGAAGCGCTTCATTTCGGCCAGCGTCCCGGACAATTCCACGCCCGTCGGCCCGCCACCAACTACCACGACATTCATCAGGGCCTCGCGTTCTGCGGCGGTTTCGGCGGATACAGCATCCTCGAAATTTTGCAGGATGCGGTTTCGCAGGGCCAGGGCCTCCCCTACCGACTTCATGGGAATGGCACGCGCTTCGATTTCCTTCATTCCGTAGTAGTTGGTATCGGCTCCGGTAGCGATGACCAGCTCATCGAAAGTAATGTTACCCAATCCGGTCTCGATGGCTTTACCATCGGGCAAGATTCGATGAACATCCGTCACTCGAATGTGGACATTTTTACAAGATTGGAAAATTTTCCGCAACGGAAATGAAATGGAGCTGGGCTCCAGTCCCGCCATAGCTACCTGATAGAACAGCGGCTGAAACTGATGGTAGTTGTTTCGGTCGATGAGTACAATTTGCAAATCCTTTCTAGATAATCGCTGCGCGATTTCCAACCCAGCAAAGCCGGCACCAATGATTACAATTCTCTTCTTATCAGTATCGGGGATGTTTGGCTTCATTTTAATTTAGTTGACGGTGGAAATTTGGTAAAAGTTTTGGCGCACCAATAAATGGAAAACAGGCTTACTAAATCCAAACCCAGCTGAGCGGTATCCCAAAACTTTCAAACCATGAGTAGTTATGCATCAGCTATCAACCGCAAGGGCGGCTCCGTGCCCGCTCTCTTCCATCACTCGCTCATAGTACCTTTCGTACATGGGCAGGATACGGGTAATATCGAATTCTTTGGCGCGGGCAAGAGCATTTTCTTTAAAAACGGGCAGGTTCTCGTCTTTCAGAATCGTGACGGCATTCTTGACCATATCGTCCACATCGCCCAGATTACTGAGAAAACCCGTAACTCCCTGCAGGTTGAGTTCAGGCAGGCCTCCTACATTGGTAGTGATAAGCGGCACCTCACAAGCCAGGGCCTCCAGCGCGGCCAGACCAAAACTTTCGCTTTCGGAAGGCATCAGAAACAGATCGGCTACCGAAAGTACTTCTTCTATGGCGTCGAGTTTGCCCAGAAAGCGCACATCGGGATAAAGATCCAGGTCCATGCATAATTTTTCTATCCGGGCGCGGTCGGGGCCGTCGCCCACCAAGAGCAACTTACTGGGTACCTGCTGGCGCAGTTTGTGGAAAATCATAATCACATCGTCGATGCGCTTCACTTTTCGGAAGTTGGAAGTGTGGACGACCAGCTTCTCACCATTTGGACAAATCGCCAATTTGAAGTGATCTTTTTTCTGCCGTTTGAAACGTTCGAGATCAATGAAATTGGGAATAACCTCAATCTCTTTGGTTACGGCAAAGTGCCGGTAGGTGTCGTTTTTCAGAAAATCCGAAACAGCCGTAATGCCATCGGACTGATTGATACTGAACGTTACGACAGGTTCATAGGAGGCATCTTTACCAACCAGAGTGATGTCAGTGCCGTGCAGCGTGGTGATGACGGGAATGTGGATACCCTGTGCCGCCAGGATCTGCTTGGCCAGATAAGCCGATGAAGCGTGCGGAATAGCATAATGCACATGCAGCAGGTCCAGCTTCATGTACTTGGCCACGTGAACCATCTCACTCGAAAGTGCCGACTCGTAGGGCGGATACTGAAATAGCGGATAGGCCGGAATATTTACCTCGTGGTAATAGAGATTCTCGTTGAAAAAATCCAGGCGCTGGGGCTGGGAGTAAGTAATAAAGTGAACCTGGTGGCCAACTTTGGTGAGTGCTTTGCCGAGTTCGGTAGCTACTACGCCACTGCCTCCGAAGGTAGGGTAACAAACAATTCCTATTTTCATATCAAGTTAAAGAAGGATGGGACACCTGCGGAAAGACAAACTTTTCGTTCAATGTCAGAACTCGTTGGGATTGATTTGGCTTACTAACAACAAAACCCACTAATTTTATTCCAAACCGTCGGACAAAGATTTTGTTACGCTCCAAGCCGGTGGCAATCGCTCCCTTCGGTCTTCTAATTTTCCGTACCCGTGGCCCTTACCCATAGATTCACCTTCCGGCAGTACCTGGCGGGCTTCCTGAGGCTGATCAGGACACCTAATTTGCTCATACTTGTACTAACCCAGTACCTTACCAGAGTACTGCTGGTGGGTCCACGTGGTGAGTGGCGGCAGCTGGTTACCGATCCGAAAATGCTGGTTTTAAGCTTGACTACGGTTTGTATCGCGGCAGCTGGCTATATAATCAACGACTACTTCGACGTCAAGATCGATATTGTCAACAAGCCCGAGCGGGTCGTCATCGGGCGTTACATGAAAAGGCGTGTAGCGATGGGGACGCACCAATTTCTTAACGTAGCGGGTGTGTTGCTGGGGCTGCTGGTAAGTAAGTGGATTTTCCTCATCAATGTACTTTGTGTTACGCTGCTATGGTTCTACTCCGAACGTTTTAAGCGTACCATGCTGGTCGGTAACCTGGTCGTATCGCTGCTTACGGCGCTGAGTGTGGCCGTGGTGACGGTGGTCTATCCCGAAAACCGGAAACTGGTTTTTATCTACGCCATTTTTTCTTTCTTCATTTCACTGGTACGCGAAATTATTAAGGACATGGAGGACGTGCGGGGCGACGTATCCCATGGCTGTCGTACACTGCCTATCGTCTGGGGACTACGACGCACAAAAATCGTTGTCTATTTTCTGATGGCCATTTTTATTACTACCCTTTATCTTATGGCCCATTCTCTGAACAACTTGACACTCGCCTGGCTCTTCACCGCCCTGCTACTACCTATCGCGTGGCTTGTCTATCGGTTGGTTTTTGCGGACACACGCCGCGAATTTTCCCAAC
Organism: uncultured Persicitalea sp.; assembly: GCA_964500445.1. Classification (GTDB taxonomy): domain Bacteria; phylum Bacteroidota; class Bacteroidia; order Cytophagales; family Spirosomataceae; genus Persicitalea. The sequence goes on from CAZCOG010000006.1 coordinate 40,369, forward strand.
TCAGCACACTTTGCAAGTTGATTATGCTACTGGGGCTAGCCACTATGATTTGGGCGTGACAGTCACTTTACGACGGGGTAGCCCGTTTCTCATTCACGGCTGGAAAAAACTAGGTTAAAGGAACCGTTTACTGGATTTCGGTTGCTTGGCGGTAGCCGTCTGGTTATTTTTGGGATGGTAACTTCATTAATATTCAAACCTAATCCAAGCTTCTTGAAAAATGAAAAACACACTCACGCTCACACTTGCTCTTATTTTGCTTTCGCCGCTGGCTCTGCGTGCCCAGGAATGCCTGGGAATTGCGCTCAAACAGGGAAGTGGTTATGAATTGTTGAGCTATGACGCCAAGGGAAAAGAAAATGGCCGGATGGTATATAAAGTTAAGAAGGTGAGCAAAGATGGCCCGGACACAGTCATAGAAATGGACTTCGAGACCTTTGACAAGAAAGACAACTCTCAAATGGTCAATACTTTCAAGATGCGCTGCAACGGCAATGAGATGCGCCTGGACGCCAGCTCGATGATGCCACAAGGGCAAGGAAAGCAGTTTGAGAACTTTGACATGACTTTCACCTCCAAAGACATAATTTATCCCGCCAACCTATCGGTCGGTCAAACCCTGCCCGATGGCTCTCTGCATGGCGAAGGCGCGGCCGGGCCGATGTCAATGACCATGGATACTGAGTTCATCAACCGAAAGGTGGAAGGGCGCGAGAAAATCACTGTCCCCGCTGGTACTTTCGACACGTTCAAAATCACTTCCGATATGAATGTCAATATGAAGAGCGTGATGAAAATGAATATGGAATTCAGTACCGTGTCTTACCGTTCTCCCCAAATTCTTTGGGATGTCAAGACGGAAAATTATCGGAAGGGGAAATTAATCGGCACGACAGTTTTGAGCAAGATTCTGTAAGTAGCCAACAAAGACTCTCCCCATCAAAAAAGGCCGCACAGACTGTGCGGCCTTTTTCATGTGGTACCGGGAACGGGGGTCGAACCCGTACGAGCGTTTCGGCTCACAGGATTTTAAGTCCTGCGTGTCTACCAATTCCACCATCCCGGCCCGAAGGCAGACAGCGTATGAGCTGTGCCGCCGACTATGAACAAGAAAAGCACCCTTTGAAGGTGCTTGCTTGTCTGAGCAGAAGACGAGGTTCGAACTCGCGACCTCAACCTTGGCAAGGTTGCGCTCTACCAGCTGAGCTACTTCTGCGTGGCCTTTTTCTGAAAGGTGTTGCAAAAGTATACCTTTGATCTATTGTACGCAAGTCTTGGCCGGATATTTTTTTCGAAAAATTTTTAACAGAAAAATAACGAATTGGTAATCAGACGCCATAAAAACATAGAAGGCCAAAAAACAAATTGAGCCCCAGACTCGCCAGTACATTCATGCGCATGGTATGAGTGAAATTAGCCTCGGCGGTGTCCCGTCGAACCAGCCACCACCAGTAGCCGAAGTACCCCAAAACTGGTCCCATGCAGAGTGTAAGGGCAATCAGATTACGATCTACCCCGAAATTCGAAAAGTAAAATAAAAATCCGGCGAACGACAGCGTGAAGAAAACGGATGCACTCACAAAGGTACCTTCGATCCCAACCATCCGGCTGTACGTCAGGTCGCCGCGCCGGGCGTCCTCCTCATGCTGATAGACCTGCGTGAGCGGGTACACTGCCCATAGATTAGAAGTGCAAATCAGAGCGGGTAAGAGGTTTTCAATTGTAAAAAGGTTAAGTACTTCCACTTGACTAATCACCTGAACAGTGGCCAGGTAGGTAAAAGCCCCCTGAAACAATCCAACGATTAGCCAGCTCAATAGCGGATATCTTTTGAGTCGGATGGCCGGGTGGCTGTAAGCTTTCGAAATCGCGCCGTAAATAATGAGGTATACAACGAAGGGCGTCCCCAGGCCCGCCCACCAGGCAAGACAAATCGCCAATATGTCCAGTGCCCAGGCAGCTGCCAGTAGCCCGATACTAACCGGAGGTGGTTTTTCGAGCAACCCGATGCTACCTTCATCTTTATCGTAGTAGCTGTTGTAAGCGTTGCTGGCCGGATACAGAAATAAATGTATCAGCACGAACGCCCACCAGGCCCGCTCTGATGCACCAATGACTTCTAGGCGCACCTGACTAAGAGCAAAAAGGAAAACGGGCAACAGAAAGACAGAGAAAGGGATGCGAAGATGTAAAAGTATATTCCTCATCGTGTGTTGGAACGAAATTTTGAAGCAACCAGTCGACTTCCTGAGGCGTACATTGACAAAGCAATCGGCTATTTACCCCGTATCCCGAACCTATTGGGCCGGAAGTCGTTTAACTGACATAATCTTCGGGTGAAATTAGCTACTTTTCGACAAAAAAGAATCGCGTGACCACACAACCGGGCGCCCGCGCCTACATTACCTCGTTAGGAACATCTGTTCCCGAACACCGCTTCGACCAAAACCGCATCGCCGATTTTATGGCCAAAGCCATGAATCTGAATGTTGATGATGAGCGTCGGCTACGCGCGCTTTACCGTAGTACCCGCATAAAACAACGCTACTCCGTCCTGCCAGACTACGGAACCTTGCCTGGCGAATTCATTTTTTATCCCAACACCCCTGACCTTGAACCCTTCCCAACCGTCCAGCAACGCATGATGGCTTATCGGCAGTACGCCGTGCCATTGGCCGAAAAAGCACTGCGGATTTGTCTGGAAGAAAGTAGCATAAAAGCCGCCGAAGTCACGCATCTGATTACGGTTAGTTGTACGGGCATGTACGCACCTGGCCCTGATATTGAATTGATCGAACGGCTTGGTTTGCGCAGTTCGGTCCACCGGATTGCCGTCAACTTCATGGGGTGCTATGGTGCCTTTAATGGCTTGAAAGCAGCTACTGCACTCGTAAAATCCGACCCCAGGGCTAAGGTACTGATGGTCTGCGTGGAGTTATGTACTTTGCATTTCCAGAAAAAAGACGAAGAAGATCACCTGCTGGCCAATGCGCTTTTCGCCGACGGCGCGGCGGCGATTTTGGTAGAAGGACAAGTCGGGGAAGAAAAAACGGCCCTGGAACTGGTGGATTTCGCCTGCGAAGTTCTGCCCGAAGGTAAAGATGACATGGCCTGGCATATTAATGACTTTGGCTTTGAAATGAAGCTTACCTCCCGGGTGCCGGACGTGCTAAAAACGGGCCTGCCCGCCGTTCTCGAACGCATCACGCACGCTCAGGGTATCCAGCCGGAGGACGTAAACCTATACGCCATTCATCCCGGCGGAAGGCGGATTCTGGAAGTAGTAGAACAGGTACTGGGCTTGACCCACGAAGACAATGCCGCCGCCTACGAAACGCTGCGCGACTACGGCAATATGTCGTCGGGAACCATCCTTTTCGTTCTCAAAAAACTTTGGGAACTCAACTACCAGTCCGCTGGCTCTCTGATTTTTGCCAGCGCTTTCGGTCCGGGATTGACGGCGGAGACGGCATTGTTGAAAATAGTTTGAGGCTGTCGGCTTTGGGCCTTCCTTTTTATATGAACGATTTTGGGTGCCAGTTACCTTCGTAAACCTACCTACGAATTACAATAGTCTGAATTCAAAAATGGAATCTGAAAGTAAGCCGATAGCCGATAGCCGGCGGCCGACAACCCTATTGAAAACGTACCTCAAACGCCTCACTAACCTAAGTACCAGAAATAAGTCATTGCTGTTGAGCCGCTTGTCGGCGGAGCAATTTCTGGATTTGCACGAGGCTGATTTTTTGCTGAGCAAACCTTCCTTCGATATTCTCAGTCAATTAATCCAGCGAAAAAACCGAATTCCGATTTGCGATGTTCAAGACCCGCGCTTCGAAAAAGTCAACGAGGTAAGTAAAAGGCTCCGGCGGATTGCCCGAACCGAACGGTTTATTGAGGAAGAGCGTGGAGCCCGTGATTTGTACGTAGGCTATCCATTCGTGCGCGGCAAGTTCGCCGACGGCTCGGTAGTTCACGCGCCTTTGCTCTTTTTTCCGGTCACGTTACGACTGGACCGCGAGCAATGGTGCCTGTTTGCGCGTGACGACGCCGAAGTATCCCTGAACCGTAGTTTTGCTCTGGCTTACGCCCAATTTAATGAAGCCCGGGTACCTGACGAAATTCTGGAGAAAAACTTTGAAGACTTCCCCAAAGAGCCGCTGGAATTCCGTACTGCTCTCTACGAATGGCTCAAAGAATCGCCCTTTCGGCTGAATTTTAACCAACAGCTTTTTGAAAATATTTTACAACCATTCGAGGTACTTAAAAGCAGCGATTTGCAATCTCTGGAAAAGAACGGCGAATTGAAGTTGTACCCCGAAATGGTTTTGGGAATTTTTCCGCAGGCAGGTTCGTACTTGGTGCCGGACTATAACTACCTGCTGCAGGAGGCCGATCAGGAAGATTTTACAATGCCCCTTTTTAATCTTACAGCAGAACCTGAAGGTGGGGCAGAACTAACAAGTGATTCTGTCCCAAATCAGGCCCTGCGCGAGGAGCAAATCCTGACGCCTCTGCCCGTGGATTTGTCACAGGAAAATGTGATTCGACTTGTGAAGCAGGGCGAATCGGTGGTAGTTCAGGGACCACCCGGAACGGGCAAGTCGCAGTTGATTTGCAATCTGATGGCTGATTTTGCCGCGCAGGGGAAGCGCGTGTTGCTGGTGTGTCAGAAAAGAGCCGCGCTCGACGTGGTACATCAACGATTGCAAACACTGCACCTTGGGCTATTTACTGCTCTGATCCACGACTTTCGCAACGACCGCGCCGAACTATACCGCCAAATTGCCACGCAAATTGACAAAGTGGAAGAGTACCAGGCCCTCAATCAAAGCCTGGATGCCGTTTTTCTGGATCGGGAATTCACCAAAAATAGCCGTCTGATTGATCAGACAGTACAAGAACTGGAAGAATTCCGCACCGCTCTTTTCGATGAAACGGAGAGCGGACTTTCTGTAAAAGAGCTTTACCTATCGTCCGATCCAGATGGAATACGTGTAGATTTACAGGCTTATTACCGTAATTTTCCGCTAAACGAAACTGACGACTACCGTCGTCGCCTGACCAGCTACGCGACTTATAATCAAAAGATTGACCCAAAACACACCTGGTACGATCGAAAAAGTTTTGCTGGTTATGGCCTTGGAAATCTGCGCCACATAGAAGAAAAATTAACTACCTGGCTGCCCTTTTTCCAAACCCAAAAAGAGCAATTTGAAAAAATAACCAGTACTTCATTCTCCATGGCTTTTATTTCTGACAAAGCTGAAAACGTAGAGCGGATCAACGACCTGGCTAACCTGATTACTGACACTCCAACCTTCCAGCTTTTCCAACGCTACCTTACTGACCAGCAGCCCGCGACCAATCGTCTGCCGTTTGTTCGGCAGATCACAGACACTTTTGAAGGCTGGCGGACGGACGGCAGCGGGGTTGAAAGTACTTTGGCGGCATCCGAGTTACCCATCTTTCGGCTACAGCTTGCAAAAGCGATTTCGGCCAAAGCTTCGGCGGTAAAGGGGCAGTGGTGGGAATGGTTTGGGAAAGAAAAAGACACCATTATACGGGTTTCTCACGCAAATGGACTGAGCACCAGGCTTGATGACCTGCAAAGACTGGAAGTAGGGCTGAACAACCGGCTGGAATTGGAGCAATGGCTGCAAAGTCCTTTTTTGAACTTTCGTCCCGGTGATCTCGACCCGGCCATATCCTTTGAAGAAGGTCATTTGCTTTTTTTCCAAAAGGCAGAGCAGGCAGCGGACGCCGTGGTCCGTATTCATCGTAAACCCTGGGAAAAAGTACTTACTGATTTGGCATCAAGAGCGGCTTCTGTCAGCGCCTTTCAAAAATCCTTGCATGAAATTCTCAGTTGGTTGAACGAATGGGAACGTCAGGAAGCTGCCATGCTGAAATTTTTGACCGAAAGCCAGTGGCAAAAAATGCTGTCGGAGCCTGTTGCCTATACGAGCCAGCTTCGCCATGATCTGCGCGCCAACTTCGATGCTCTGGTGGAAATGGATAAGATCGCAAACAGCTTTTCTTCTGTCGAGGCCGAAGTCACGGGCTTGGTTTTACATAAAGCGAAAGAGGTAAAATCTCAGGAAAACACGGCGATTGCGATCTTCGAAAATAGCCTGCGTTTGGCCTGGATTGAGCATATTGAAGCTAAGTACCCGATGCTACGGGCGGTTTCGTCTCTAAAAATGAGCGAATGGGAACAACAACTCCAGTCTGCCATAGAGCGTAAACAAAGCCTGAGCCGTGATATCACACTGATGAAATTGCGGGAATTCACCTATGAAAGCGTCGAGAACAACCGCCTGGGCAACCGTACGACTTACCGTGAGCTCGCCCACCAAACTACCAAAAAGCGGAATATCTGGCCGATTCGTAAGGTTGTAGAGGCCTTTTCCGATGAAGTTTTCCGGCTGGTTCCCTGCTGGATGGCTTCGCCTGAGGCAGTTTCTACACTTTTTCCAATGGAAGCCGGGCTTTTCGATCTCGTGATATTTGACGAGGCATCCCAGTGTTACGCCGAGTACGGGTTGCCCGCTGTGTACCGGGGCAAGCAGGTCGTCATCACGGGCGATAGCAAGCAACTACCTCCCAGCGACTTGTACCGTGTCCGTTACGAGGAAAATCTGGATGAGGAAGTACCGGTGGCTAGCGAAATAGACTCCCTGCTGGACCTGGCGGCCCAAACGCTCACGCAGCGGCAATTGACGGGGCACTATCGCAGTAGTTCACTGGACCTGATTGATTTTTCAAACCAGCATTTTTATAAAAGTACCCTGCGGCTATTACCCGATTTCAAGCATGTCAACGACGCCGAGCCGGGCATTCATTATATGCACGTGGATGGAGTATGGGAGAAAAATACTAATCCTGTCGAAGCGCAACGGGTACTTGAACTAGTGCGTGAATTATCGGAAAGCAAGCTGAGCATAGGAATTGTCACCTTTAACTTCCACCAACAGCAATTGATTCAGGATTTGCTGGAAAAAGAAAAAGTGGCTGCCGAAGGGCTTTTTGTAAAAAACATTGAAAATGTGCAGGGTGACGAGCGCGATGTCATTATTTTTTCTATCGGCTATGCTCCCGATGAGCGGGGCAAGTTGGCGATGCAGTTCGGGACATTGAATACTCAAGGCGGCGAAAACCGGCTGAACGTAGCCGTAACGCGGGCGCGGCAGCGGGTATACGTGGTCACCAGTTTATTACCCAATCAATTACGCACTGAGCAGACGGCCAACGCCGGCCCAAAGCTTTTGAAAGCCTACTTGCAATACGCTCTTGATGTGTCGGAAGGGCATTATCGCCCGCAGACAGCCCCCAACTCCACTTTTCGTAGCGAATGGCTGCTGAAAGACCGAATTTCCGAGCAGATTCCTGAGTACCGGAAAGAACTTCCCTTTGCCGACCTGACCTTAAGATCGGCTGACGATACCTATGAAGGCCTAGTACTTACTGATGACGATTTGTATTTTGGGAGTCTCTCGGTCAAAGAGCCACATGCTTACCTTCCCATGATTTTAAGGACAAAGCATTGGCCATTCCGACGCATATATAGCCGGGAATACTGGTTTCGAAAAGATTCCGTTTATCGGGGCTGATCGCCTACATACTATGAGCACAGCAACACTTCCACAGAAGTCCTAGCATCTTCTGTGGCGCTAAACGTCACAAATTACCACTCCTTCCTGTAACGAAGTAAGCGGATCACGCACAGGAATAAACTCCTGCCCCAGATACCCTTTGTAGCCCGTGGCCAGAATAGCCTTCATGATGGCCGGGTAATATAATTCCTGTGAATCATCGATTTCATGACGTCCCGGCACGCCACCCGTATGGTAGTGGTTAATATACTGATGATTGTCCTTGATGGTGCGAATTACGTCGCCCTCCATAATTTGCATATGGTAGATATCGTAGAGCAGTTTAAAATTTTCGCTACCTACGCGCTTACATAGTTCCACCCCCCAGTTGGTATGGTCGCACATATAATCAGGATGATTGACCTTGCTGTTCAGCAATTCCATGCTCATGGTCACCTTGTATTTTTCGGCAGATTTCATAAGGCGTTTCAGGCCAATCGCACAGTTTTCCAGACCCTGCTCATCGCTCATCCCGTGCCGATTGCCCGAGAAGCAAATAATTTTATCCAGCCCGGCTGCAGCTACTTTGGGGAAAATCGCTTCGTAACTCGCCACCAGTTCATCGTGTAGTTTCAGATCGTTAAAGCCCTCCACGATTCCCTTGCCCGCGCCCCAGGGCATGGCCGAGGTGAGGTCATATTTTTTCAGAATCGGCCATTCTTCCGGGCCGGTCAGCTCAATCGATTGCAGACCAATCTTCTTGGCGGCTTTACACAAATCTTCGAACTCAATTTTGCTGTAACACCAGCGGCACACCGAATGGTTGACGTTTCCTTTCAAGCCAACTACTTTATCAGAGGCATCAAGCCGTTCTTTAAGCGAGTCCGCCACGGGTAGTCCCACGGCCAGTCCAGCCATTTTCTTTACCATGTCCCTGCGATTTGTATTCATAATTATTTTTGAATTGTGTAATCGTTGACTTGTTAAATTGTTTATTTGAGTCTTTGGTATTGGGGCTTGAATAAATTTGATTACACGGCTTCTCTACAATTCTCTTATCCGAATATTTCGGTACCAGACTTTATCTCCATGATCCTGCAAAGCGATGGAGCCTTTATCGAATGTACCGAAATCTTTCCATTGCTTGAATTTACTAGCAGCGACCATCTTTTCCCATTCCGGGCCTTTGGTAGGAAAACCCACAAGTTTCTTACCGTTAAGCCAGCTTTCACCTTTGCCATCTTTCACGATGATTCTGGCTTTATTCCATTCTCCGGCGGGCTTCACCACAGTAGTATCATTGGGTGGCAGCAGATCATAGAGTGCGCCAGCCTTGTGGTTGCCTGTTTTACCGGCAAAGGAGTCGGGATGACGTTTGTCGTCAAGTACCTGAATCTCCGGGCCAGTTACGTAAGGACAGCAGTAGTCGGGCCCTTCCTTCACGTGATATATAATGCCACTATTGCCCCTTTCGCTGATCTTCCATTCTAATTCCAGTTCAAAGTCGCCGTATTCTTTTTCTGTTAGTAAGTCGCCGCCTTTCTTTTCCATCAGCACCATCACGCCGTCTTCAACTTTCCAGCCCGTGATTGGACCGCCCTTCCACTTTTTCCAGCCGTCGAAGTTTTTGCCATTAAATAGTGATTCCCACTTACCTTTTTGGGGTTTGGGAGTAAAAGCTACCATCAGTACCACAAGACAAGGGACCAGAAAGACAGCAAAATAAGACTTGGTCGATTTCATAAAAATTTCTAAAATGCAGTTCAATGATTACACGGCAAGAAACGTCAATAAGATATAGCTATTGTCGTTCTTTTTCAGAGAAAGACAGATTCTGAGCGGATATACCCAAAAAGCGTCTGTCGGCAGGTCTTTTTTTAGGAGGCCCGAAACTGGTATGTCCCCCATGCAGAAAATCCTGATATAGGAGGCTCACCTCATCCAATTGAGCATGAATCTACGTAATCGATACTGTTTTCAGACTTCCCCGATTCACCCGCAGGTCCTTAGCAGAGTAGCCTTTCCCGGCGGTAGTATAAAAATTAATAATCTCTTTGGCTAAGTTGGAGTGGAGAGCGGCTAAACACTCCTGAAACCAGATGCGCAGGCTGGTTGCAGGCTTTCTCATTATTGTACTTTACGGCCTTTTGACCAATCGTTATCGAGAAAATATTATCCGAAAGCTAACCGGCTGGCCCATTCAGCAGATTCTGGGTGACCTTTTCGCAGTTCTGGCAATCCTGGGATTTGCCCGGCATTAAGTTTTATTGCAATTTAGCTCATCAAGTAAAGTACCTTACCAGTACCGTTTCACTTTATCCGAACTAACAACGCTAAAATTTTCTATGACTATTTTTTCAAAAATCGTGGCGGGCGAAATACCCTGCCACAAAGTAGCTGAGACAAACGATTTCCTGGCCTTTCTGGATGTCAATCCAGTCGCCAGAGGCCACACACTAGTCATTCCCAAAAAAGAAGTCGATTATATCTTTGACCTGGATGATGAGCTTTATACCGGACTGATGAATTTTGCAAAAAAAATCGCCCCGGCTATTGAGGCGATTGTACCCTGCAATCGCATCGGCGTAAGCGTCATCGGACTAGAAGTACCACATGCCCATGTCCACCTCATTCCACTGAACAGCATGGGAGATATGGACTTCAGCAAAAAAATAAAAATGTCGGCCGAGGATCTGGCCCAGCTGGCGGAGAAGATCCGTGAGAAAGTAGATATTTGATTATGATTGGTAGAGAATTGTTATCTTTGATAAGTACACTTACTCCCGATCAGCCCCTAGCATTTTAGTTTGTTCTTTTCATCCCTATGCATCTACTCTATCAGAGACAAATTCATTTACAGCGGGCATGATTAAACTGCTGATAGTGTGCTGTCTGCCTAGCTTATGACCTTCATTTACAGTTTTTTGCCATTATTTTCTACACACACAAACATATGGATTAGATTTTCTATTACCCTTCTGATATCAATTATTTCACATTACGCTGTATCACAAAAATCCGAATTCAACTCAAATATTGAGCTGAGCGGATATGCATCAAACAGTGGAAAAATGCCCTTTTGGTTACGCGTCAATCAATGGGGAAGCGTACCACTAGAAACACCTATTGGAATTGCTCGAATAGGAATCCATTTCCAAACGCCTAGAATCTACGTAGATACAGCTAATCACAAGTCTCGACTCAGCCTGGCATTTAAAGCCAGAGGTATATTGACCGTTCCACAACATAGCACAAGTACACGACAGTATCTTTTACCCGAAGCCCACATTAAGCTAAACTGGAAGCACTGGGAATTATTGGCTGGACGTGAATGCCGAATCATCGGTATCGTGGATACAACCCTATCTTCCGGTTCTTACTCTTGGTCCGGGAACTCGCTGCCTATTCCAATGATTCGTCTTAGCATTGAAGAATATATACCGATACCTTTTCTAAGAGAGTTTGTTTCCATCAAAGGATCATACGCGCATGGCTGGTTTAATGATCCATATATTAAAGGCGCTTACCTTCATCAGAAAACTTTTTATGGACGCTTCGGCAAACCTAGTGGAAAAGTTCATTTCCAACTTGGACTAGCACACAGCGTTACTTGGGGCGGCTCTGCAGACTATTTGAGAGATAGTCCATTTGCGATCAACGGTAAATTGACCACTGATTTCGGCGACTACCTGCGAGGCGTAGTGTTAGGCAAAATACCTAAGGATAAAGTGAACAAACGGTTCACTATTTTCGATGGTACCAATCGCGTTGGCAATCATGTAGGCCATTTTGATATGGCACTGGACTGGAATATTGGAAAAACAAATTTGCTCTTTTATCGACAACACCCTTTTGAGGACGCTTCCGGCTTGCAATTCCAAAATCTACCAGATGGTTTGTATGGTGTCCGTCTGCAAAGGAACAATTCGCCTCTTTCTTTCATAAGTCTCAGAAAGTTTCTGGCAGAATTTCTCTATACTAGAAATCAGTCAGGTCCTGTCTTTGATCCAGCAGCTCGCTATCAGGGGAGAGACGACTACTTTAATCATGCTCAGTACAAACAAGGATGGTCCTACCGGGGCCACGGGATGGGAACTCCATTTATACCAGCTACAACAGAGGTAAGCAAGCAGATCGGTGACAGTCATGAATTTTTTCCATCAAACCAAACTAAAATGTATCACTTGGGTATGGAATTGCTGTTGGCAGGTAAAATACAATTACTTATCAAGCATTCGTCAAGCATAAATTTTGGCACATTTAGCGTACCAATCCAAGCCCCTATCAAGCAAAAATCTTCCTCATTGTCGTTTGACGCTCCGCTGATGGTTTGGGGCAACACCAGGGTTAGGGCTCAGCTTGCCTACGACAAAGGTGGATTGTACCCTGAATCACTAGGTGGGTATATTGGACTGAAGTCCAGTTTTGGCAAGAAGAAAGATCGATAACTTTTCTTTTCTATGACATGGCAAATAACAGATCATTTTTGCCAAAAACAGAAATTACCAATAGTTCATGGAACATCGAAATCTTTACTCACAGAGATTATAACTCCGGTAGAGTTCGGATACAAGGCTCCCTGGTCAGTTGCCAAAGAACCTTTTAATATCAACCCGCCTAACCTTTTCATTTCGGTCTGTAAGGTCAGCAATCCAGAGAACTGATGCGCTGTTTCCGTAAAAGCTTGGTCATATACACCTCCGTTACTGGAATAGGACAACTTGGTGCTCCAAACAAAATTTCGAAAGATGGTACCTTTCAGCCCCGCGTGTAGTACCCATACTCTATTGTTACTGGTAAAGAAATCAGCGTAGTTGGGAAATTTCCAAGAGGTTTCAGAATTGGGCGGAATAAAAGGAGTACCAATAGTACGATCAAAATATGACCACCCATCGCGCACTTGTACATGATTGAAATAATTATCCCGGCCGCGTTTTTTATTCTGTTCAATAATGAAACTTGATCCGCCCTGGCTCTTAGTATACAAACCTTCGAACAACAACTCTTTAATTGAAAAAGCACTCGCTTTTCTCACATTCTTACGCCTTATTCTAAGTCCATTTAACCCGTCAGCAATATTGGTAAGATAAAAAAGCGATCCATCTTCATAAATATTCTGACGATAGAAAAATAAGTTGGCGTTTTCGTTATCTAATTCAAACGCAAAATCTAGCGTACCCAAGTGATTCCCAACCCGGTTGGTACTATCAAAAAAAGTAAGACCAGGAGCAGATCTTCCTTTCCCAATAATCATGTATAGATAGTTTTCGAACCCCTTTGGCATCTGACCATTGATGGTTTCATAAGGCGATTTTCCTCCCCATTGAACTTGGTGATTGAAACCAGCATAAATTTTAACTTTACCTCCGGGCCGGCCTAATTTTCCATACAATTGCTTTTGATGAAGTTTCAGTTCGCTCGTCACGGGACGGCTTCCCTCAAACCATCCATCGGAATAGGTGCCCATTATCGAAAACCACCCCTGAGTGAAAGGCACCGCCGTAAAGCGCGTCAACCCAATCTGAATCCGGGGGATAGGCAAAGCATTGCCCGACCACGCGTAAGAGCCTGTACCAAGCGTAGAGTCTGCCAACCCAACCCATTGCTTACGTCGGCCTGCAAAAAGTTCCCAGTTTCCGTAACGAATAGCACCATATGCCTGGGGAAGCAATATCTGGTTAGAGTTGCCAAAATTTGCCACGACTTCAGCCCCAACTTCAGCCTGCCAGTTCGGCGAATATTTAATAGAAGAATGCTGCCGCCGCCATTCTTTAATAGAATCTCTTTCACTTAACTGCCACACCTTAGCGCCTCCGCCGCGAACGGTGAAGGCTGAACCCGACCGAGGGACCGTACCGAATTGATTGGATTGTAGCCAGAATGGAGTTCTGGATTCAGATACGAGGGCAGATAGTCCTAACCAAAGCCCTGGGTTATCGTCCGGATAATTATCTTGCTGGGTCTGAGCAAAAGAAGTATTAAAGAAGTTTATACCGACCAACAGGAAAGGAAGAACATATTTTAACATTTGGAATAGGCGGCTCTTTAAAAAAGGTGTGTATCTCAACTGCAAAGGTTGGTTATTTATCACTAATAAAGCCGGACTTTGTCAAACTTATCTGAATTCCCGTGCTATTATTATAAAGCCGTCCCCTATCGGAACTAAGTCTGATGGTTCCTTTCATTCCCTTGACCGACCGCAACAGCACCGGATGGGACACCTCGAGAAGTGATGAAAACTGATTGGTACTGTCAGGGAATGGCTTTCCATACGTTCCTAAGTTTTCCGAATAGGATAGCTTGAGCATATAAGTAAAAGATTTATAGCCTCCGGACAGCCCCAGATGCAGCAGTCTGACCCTGGTGTTATTCGAGTAGTTGAGGATGTTCCCCGGCGCCCCCAGTTCTTCTCTGGTCGATATTGAAGGTGTAATGAAAGGCGTCCCTATTGTTCTTCCTCCATAGACCCAACCCCAGTATTGGGCATGATTGAAATAATTGTCCTGCCCGCGCGGGCCCCCATCCAGCGAAAATACAGATCCGCCCTGACTTACGGTGCTGAGGTATTCCAGCGTGATCCTATTGGTGTAAAATCCATCTTGTGCAGACGAATTGCCTACCCAGGAAACGCCATTGAGTCCGTCTACGATGTTGGCTAAATAAAACAGTGACCCGTCATCGTACACATTCTGTCGGTAAAGCCTGAAATCTCCATACCGGGTGCCGATATCTATGCCCAGGTCTAATGATCCAAGGTGATTTCCAATCCTGTTGCCCCGGTCTATGGCATCATATTTATTAGGATCCACAAAACCGAATGTGGGAATCCGCTTGCCGCTGATCACATACCAATAATCTATCCAGTCGCCAGGCAGACGGTCCCTGATTGAATACTGATTAGGTGTAATTATCTTTCCTCCCCATTGCACATTGTGGTTAAAGCCGCCATACAGTCTGAAAGGCCAGGTGGGTTTGCCAAGGCGAGCATAGAATGTCTTCTGGTGGAGGAAATGGTTTTTCACAACCGAGTTGGCATCGAACCAGCCATGAGCAAAAAATCCTTTGAAGGAGAAAATGCCCTTGAGCACTGAAACATATTCAGGAAATCCTATTTGGACCATGGGAATCGGCAGGGCATTACCAGAGACAACGTAAGAACCGCTGGTAAGCGTAGAGTCACCGACTAAGCCTACAGTCTGCTTTCTTCTGCCCCCCCATAACTCGATTTTCCAGAATTTGGCCTTGACATAAGCTTCGGGCAGAATCACTTGGCTTTGGGCGGCAACCTGCACGATAGGAGCGACTCCAAAACCCCAATCCCATTTTTTTTCGGTAAATTCCCTGGACATTCTTCCACCGATGAGTAGAGCTGGTGTTTCTAGAGGAATGGCACCAAATTGATTTGTTCGAAGCCAGAATGGCGTGTTCCTTGCAGTCGAAGCTAAGGCAGACAGGCTTATTTCATAGTCGATTCCGGTTTCCTGACCCAAGGTATCGGGTTCTACCTTTTCGCTCTGATTTTGACTGCCCCTGGCAGGAAGCCAAACGGCTGTAAGGAAGAGAACGAGAAGCAAGCAGTATTTCATCGGATCGCTAAGGTTACTTTCCTTTTCCCTGAATCATTACAAAAAAGGTTCTGACAATAAGCCATATATCTAATTGCAGGCTGGGATTTTCAAGGTAAGCTAAATCGTATTTGAGTCTTTTGACCGAAGAAACAGTATTATCAGAATAGCCAACTTTTATTTGTCCGATGGAAGTTATGCCCGGACGCACGGTGAGGATCTTCCGGAAAGAATCGGGTTCAGCCGCCATCAGCATATCCACATCGTAGCGTGCCAGTGGTCGGGGACCCACTATGGACATATCCCCTTTAATGACATTGAAAAACTGGGGAATCTCATCCAACCGCGACTTGCGGAGATAGCGGCCTATCGGGGTAATTCGGGGATCAGTGTCACCCTGAGAATGCATTTGGCTCATTTCGGCTGCATGGGTGTACATGCTTCTAAACTTGTAAATCCGGAATGGGTGTCCCCACCTACCAGCCCGCTCCTGCCGGTAGAAAATCGGCCCCTTCGAGCTACACTTTACCAGAATTGCAATCAAAACGAAAATGGGTACTCCGACAGTTACCGCTGCCAAAGAAAAAACCAAGTCAAAGCTCCGCTTGGCCAGCTCCTGCCGCACATTGGAATAGGGTTTGGTAGAAAGCTGAATGACAGGCATGTAGTCATGATATTCCAGAGTAGCCTTGTTGGTCAGAAATCCACGAAAATCAATGACCAGTTTAACGCTCGTCTGGTTAAGTTCAGACATTTTAATAATCTCCTGTAGGGCCTGGTTTTCGATGTAGGGCATACAGCAATAGATAAAGTCTATTTTATGCGCTTGCACAAATTCCTCGATTTGATTGTATCCCCCGCGTAGGTTTCCGCTCTTTTTCTCACCAAAGTACCCATGAAAAGTATATCCCATTTCAGGATGCGTATCATAAAACCCCTTGATTGATTCGGATAACTCGCCATAGCCTACTACAATATACCTACGAGTGTTGAAGCCATTGGCCCGGTAAAGTTTGATAAGTAGTAAAGCAACGAATCTCCATACCAATCCGGCGGCAAAGAAAAAGGCATAGGCCAGTGCCAGTTGCCCTCGCGAATAAATGTACCCCTTCGCAAACACCCAAAGTAGAGATATTATGCTGGCGTGTAAAAAGGTAATTTCAACCAGTTTAGAAAGCAGTTTGTCGGCATTAAAAGAAATGCGTGAGAATCGGTAGGGCTTAATGACGACCAATAGAAAAAACCACACCAGATTGAAGATGAGAAGCAGAGTGACGTACGCACGGATGGCGAACAGATCGTAAAAGTGGAAGCGTACCACAAATGCCGCATAGAACGATATGTTGAGTAACACCGTATCAACGATAATCTGGAAAGGCAGTAAAAGGTCAGAATATCGATGTCTCATCATGAAAAATATGAATATACATAAGCGGAGTTTTTGCCCCAAAGTGGATTCAGCACCCCAAAAATACTATTCTTATCCATAAGTATGCCGAAAAGCCACTATGAATTTATAGATTGAACTTGTGTGCGAAACAGCCGAGCCAGAATAAAACGTCAATAGTGCTTTTGCATATAACACATAGCAAGTAACCTTCAATAGCGGTGATGGCAGGCGCAACTCGCTGTATTTTAGGAAATGCTCAGCGGGATGACGTCTTTGCAACATCTCTCACATTTTAACCTGCCGGAGTCCCTGATCGACAACTGCCTCCTGAACAATGCGCTCAAACCTACTCAAAATCCTATCTCTATTCAGGTTTTGCTCAGCAAACTGCCGGGCTCGCAATCTTAGTGAGCCGTGGTCTCGGGTCAACGCTGATTCAATAGCCCTCACAAGTTGTTGGATGTTTTCTGGTTCCACCAGTATACCTAAGTCGTGCGATCTCATCACTTTTTCAAGACTTGTGTCCTGGTCCGCTGCTACAATCGCAAGGCCACCGGCCGCCAGGATGCTCCCTACTTTGGAAGGCAGCACCAGGTCACCCGCTGCCCGCTTTTGGGGAACAAGATGTAATTCAGCCAGCGAGAGCAGTTCGGGCAAGCGTGCGTAGGAAATCAGGTCGATGAATGAGACATTGGAAAGTCCCTGCGCCAAATCCTTGAGCTTCTGTTTCTTGGTTCCATCGCCGCACAATACAAATTTCCAGTTTTTGTGCCTGCTCAGTAACTCGGCTGCTTCAATGATTATTTCCAATCCTTGCTTTTCTCCCATGTTGCCTGAGTAAAGGATTATCCGGTCGGTTGCAGAAAGCCCCATGTCGCGCTTCAGGGCTGCGCAGGCCGCCTGAGACAGAGGTGTGATAAACTTTATATCGACCCAATTCTCTAGCATCAGGTACTTTTCCTCAGATACCCCTTTGCACAAAATATGCTGTTTCATTCCTTCGCTAATGCTGGAAACAAAGGTAGCTTGCCGCAGGAACGCACGTTCGGTCCACTGCAAAACACGGACGATTACTTTGTTTCTGAGCATTCCCAAAGAAATGGCGGCATCCAGTTGCAAGTCCTGAATGTGATAAACAAATACCCCCCCCCTGATTTTTTTATAAAATGTAGGAAACAGCCCTACAAACATAGAGGGGCAGACTGCTATTACAACGTCATAGCGGGGTTTAAATAGTACTTTTAGCCAGAGGATGGAGGAATTAAGAACAAAAGAAAGGTCGCTCAGCATTCGCTTAGCGCTTGATAATTGAGTGGGAACATACATGGGGCAACGGTATACCGTCAACCTAGTGCTACGCTCTGTACTCCATTTTTTTCGACTGTATTGAGGATTTACTTTCCATTCGGGATAATATGGGTTAGTGGTGATTACATCGACCTCATGACCTCGCCTTACTAACCACTCGGCCAATTCGCCGTTGTATTTGCCTATTCCCGTCTTTTCAGGGGAGAAATTATAACTGTAAAGAAGAAATCGCACTGATATGGCTACTTTTTCCTAAAACTAGATTTTATCCCTAAGTACCCCCCTAGCGACTCGGTATATAGCCCGCCCTTATCATAGGCAACCGCAGCCTTTATTCGCGTATCACCCCAATGTGACAGCGGCGCCTCGAAGGAAAGCAAGGATGAGAATTGCCGGACTTTTGAGCCATAATTACTGTTACTTGGCAGTAGATAATGACCTTGCGATATCCGGGTTACCATCTTGACTTTTTGCACAATCACCGCTTCTAGCCCCATATAGTAACTGACCGTGCGATTAGCAGGAAAAAATCCGTTATCATCAGGGAAACCTTTTCTCGTTTCTAGTGCCGTCGGAAGAAGCGGATTGCCAATCGTACGTTTCATGTAAGACCATCCCTCCCGGTATTGAGCATGGTTGAAGTAATTATCACCTGCGCTGAAGCGGCTGCCCGGTACATAATGCGTCTGGTCACGCGTATCAAAATATTCTAGTACTAATCTTTTCAGAGCAAAAGAAGACGTCGCCCCTGTGTTTCGTTGCAAGCTTAGACCATACAGGCCATCTGGCAAATTCTGAAATTGCAAACTCGAGGCATCGTCAAACGGATGCTGCCGATAGAGCAAAAACTTTGTCTTCTTAACACGCCAGTCTATTGCCATGTCTATGTGTCCTATATGATTACCAATACGGTTGAAACCGTCGAAGTAGTTGTATTGGTCGTTAATTAAATTTGAGGTGAGTTGAGCCAACACAACACCTCTCATATAATTGTAAAAATCGGTAGGCAGTTTTCCGTTTATTGAAAGATCCCCTGCCTTCAGATACTCCGCTTCGCCACCCCACTGTACCTGGTGTACGAGGCCGAGATAGCCATGAACATTCTTCTCCGGCTTGCCGAATCGAGTGTGAATAGTTTTTTGGTGCAAATAAGCGTTCTTAATGTAAGGTACGTTGAACCAACCGTGCGCGAAAGTACCTTTGATTGAAACGAACCGACCTAAGAAACCCAGCGGCACATAATCCGGCAACCCCAACCGTACCATGGGGATCGGCAGGGCATTGCCCGACCAAGAGTAGGAACCTGACGATAGGGTAGAATCAACGATGCCGATCATTTGCTTTTCACGCCCGGCCATGAGTTCCAGCCACCGCCAACGCAGCTTGCCGTATGCTTCAGGGAGTAAAAACTGGATTTTATCATTATTATTAACCCCTTTATCCAGCCATCGCCATTGCATCAAGCCATAATATTCGGCCAGTAGAATTTGTGGCTTGGTACCGATATTCGTTACTCCCTCTACCCCCGCTGACCAATTGAACCGTGCTTTGCGACGAGTGCTATCAACGTAAGTGACGGGCGACTGATAGTTAAAGCCCAGCCGTGCCGTACCAATAGACGCTTCCACCGGAACCCGCCCCCATTGGTTGGCACGAAGCCAAAAGGGGGTACGGTCGCTGCTCGAAGCATAGCCACCTGCTTCGGCATAGGCACTCAGACCCGTCTGCTGCGCCTCCACTGCCGGTGCCAATAAGACAAAAAATACAATAATTCGTAAGTAATACTTCATGATTGCCTGGATCGTACTTCGTGCTGTACAGAATGAATAGGCTCAGTCTGCTGCATATACGCTACGGTCATTGTTACTCCCTCTTGCTGAGAAAATGGCAGTGGACCACAGATCGATTCTAATTCCGATGTATCATAAACCATGGTCGTGATAAGGTTGTTTAGCCTAAACGAAGTAATGGGAAAGCCTTCTATTCCCATAAAGGAAAGGCAATCCCCAACTACTGCTGCCAGCTTTAACAGAACATAGGGAACCGACCTGATGGGTGGCCTACCGAACTCAGAATTTATTTGATTGGCCCACTTCTTAACGTTGATCGTTGGATAATCGCATAAATAAAGTGTCTTCCCCTGGTTATGCTCATCCAGCAGGCTCACAATCCTGTCGATCTCGTAGACTGTATTGCCTACATAACCAAATGACTTGTTGGGATCGAAGGAGCCGGGATGAAAGTACTTACCATGCCTGATCGTATTGAAAAAAATCTTATAAGGCACATCAAACCACGGGCCCCAGATAGAAGTGGGACGTACGATGATCCAGGAACAGTTCAGGTGGGCTTGCCTGACCAATCGTTCACCGATCATTTTGCTCTCGCCGTAGGGGTTAGGCGGACAATAATCAAACTCATCCTTGGGAATATGATCGATTCGGCAAACCATTCTGCTCGAAGCAAACACAGCCTTGACAATTGACTTGGTTCTTTGAATCACTTCAATCGTATTTTCAACACCGAGCGTGTTAGCTCGGTAAGCTTCTAGCGTACTTCCATCCAAATCAGTCCTGGCGGCTAAATGAATGAAAACATCGGGCGAGAAGTCTGATGTGATATCGAGGTAGTCGGCCTTATCAAGAATATCACATGGCTTCCATAGAGCTTGGTGGTGGCGATTCCGGGGTGGCATATTATCAATATTGATTACCTGGAACCCGTGCTGCAGATAGTACTCTACCAGGTTGGTGCCAATGAATCCCGACCCCCCGGTGATTAATATTTTTTTCATATACTGTAAGCAACTGATTCTGCTTGTCAGACATTCGAGGAACGCCCGTACAAAGCATCCATCTCGATAATTTGGCTCTGCTGACCAAGATTGTAGTCCATAGGCCGGTGGAGCATAAAGCCGAGGGAGTTCAAATATACGTTGATTTCAGTAAATGACAGCTGATTTTCATAGAGTTGAACAAAGGGTAATTCGATAAGGATGTAATCGACGCTCTTCAGAAACTCTTTCCCTCCTTTGAGCACCGACTCTTCATAGCCCTGTACATCAAGCTTAAGAAGCACGGGACCTTCGAGAGATGCATTCTTAAACTCCTTGTCCAGAGTACTTACCAAAACCTCAATGACTTTCTCAACTCCCAGATTGTACTTTTCTTGGGTATTGGTAGAGCTTACTTTCAGGGCAGAACTGACATGAGAATATTTGTTCTGGTAAAACTGAATGACTCCTTCCTTCTCTCCCAATGCCAATTGGGAGAGTTTGATATGGGAATTGTTTCCTACATTGGAAGCTAGAATTTTGAAAGTATCCGGTACAGGTTCGTACGAATGAATAGCAGCGTCAGGAAACCTGTAACGGGCAGCAATACAAAACTGTCCCTGGTTTGCACCCACATCGATGATGGTTTTCAGGCCGGGTAAAATATTGTGAAGTCTCTTTAGTATGAAAAATGAGGAGACAGATATGTGTCTGTGCCGAAACAACTGTTCGTAGGCAGATTTTTCAGCAGAAAGTGAAATTAATCTATATAAAGTCCAAAAAATATTCATCCTTTCATAATAGGTAAGTACAAAGAGGAGATCCTATATCAACCAGATGAATATCACCATTAAGAGGTGATTATTTTCACATACTTGGGATCAACCGTCAAACTTAATGCATAATTAAGACCTGATCAAACATTGGTTTCTGGATGTTCACGTGAATTATTACTCAGTGATGCCTATCATTGAAACACTCGCTGAGCAACATCGTAGTCCTAAGACTGAATAATAACTAAATCCTTTGCAGAGTTATTAGGCTCAAATTACAAACAAATACGAACGATATCCGCAAACTCAAGAGGGCCACGCTCTCCCGATAGATCGGGTCTAAAACTATATCGGCTACCGTTTCTATACTTTAAATACACAATCGTATTACAGCATTATTTTACTAGTTGCTAAAAACCTTATTATCCTGTACGATCATTTCATACTGTTCTTTGTAGAGTAAGGAAACATTAGCTAGCCCATAAGCCAGAATCGCGCCCGATGTCGCATCTTTTTTATCATTATAATCCTTAGTATTGGTAACAATCACTTGCATCTTTTTTAAGGTGTCTTCTAAAGTAGGTTTACATATCCAACCCGCCCCAAGATCAGCAATTTCGTTATGGATAAATACTCTGTCAGATATAAGAACCGGAGTCCCTGACAACAGAGATTCAATCACGACAATTCCAAAATTTTCGATTATTGAGGGAAGGACAAAACAGTCACTACCAGCAAGGGCAGCCATTTTTTCCTTCTGATCTAACCAACCCGTAAAAGTAACATATCTCCCGATATCCAAATCTATCACCAGGCGCTGTATACGTTTTTCATAACCTGATACATCACCTTTTCCAGCAATCACTAATCTAACATCAAAGCCATCGAGTGTAAGATGCCTAATCCCATGAAGTATTAGTTCTAATTGCTTTTTTGGGTGAATTCTGGATAAAAATAAAAAAATAAATGATTTCTTTTCAAAACCATAATTTCTTCTAAATGAACTTCGGGTTGGAACAGATAAACGGTCCGATTCAAATCCAAATGGAAGAATATAAAAAGGAATATTGATTCCATAATCTTTTGATTCTTCTTTTTCCTGCCGACTGGTAAAGATAACACCTTGTGAGCTTTGAAGTAGTTTGGAAAAAAAAATATTTCCAATTAGTAATTTTAAATATTTTTTTTTCTTCAAATCATAAGTTTCAAGTGAGCCATGACTCCAATAAACATACTTATATGAATTTTTCTTTAGCCAGAGAGCTGCTCTAAACCCTAATAAATACCAAGTTGAATGAATAATTACCAGATCAAATTCATTAACATGATTTGCCAACCACTTAATGGCAGGATCGGAATTATGAAAGCGAGAAGGGAAGGAAGGTTTAAAACTATGAATCCTGCCTTGTGGAATAGAAAGATCCAATATGGAATCTTCATTATTATCAATTGTCAAGACAGAACTTGTATAACCAATATAAAATTCTGTTTTGAGAATAAGAGAAAGAGCTTTGGGTAATCCTCCTTTGTGTTTAGCCAGGCTTTCAATTATGTGAAGTATCCGCATAAATTTTTATGCTTTTATAAATATATATTGAAGTTGAGCCAAACTAGACATTGAATACTTCATAAACGTTTTTACCCTTATATTTCCAATTGTGCCATTGTCTGATGACAAGGCAGCCAGTTAGAATTTTAAATAATAATTGAAGTAGTTCAACAACTTTTAAAATTTTATGATTATTTTTATACTGTATATACTTTTTTTCCTTTTCGAATGCAGAATCAGCTCTTCCAAGTAACGCATGGGAAGTCTTAGACTCGTTATGAACTCTAAAGCCCCAGCAATAATAATCAAGCCTATCAAATTTATAACCTAACTTCAAAAATTGATACCATAAATCTGTATCCATAGTATAGTGTAAATCAAGATCAAAACCTCGGGAGAGCTTGAATAAATCTTTATGAAAAAATGATGATGGACCATATATATACACTGTTCCGTAACGAACCAGCCATTTATTAAAGACAGGACCTCTGATAAACCATTCAATAAGCATATTGTTGTTAAAAACAACCGTATTTCCGGCTAGCCATTGGCATTTTGGATTGGCTAGCAGATAGGACTTAGCATTTTTTAAAGTACCGGGAAGCAGAATATCGTCAGCATTTAGCCAAAAGTAATATTTCCCGATTGCAATAGAAAACCCTTTGTTAAATGCATCGCTCTGTCCCTTATCTCTCTCTGATATGTAAGTACTTAGGTATTCCTTATAAGAGGAAATCACAGAATTACTTTGATCTGTGCTGCCGCCATCTATTATTATTAACTCATAATCGTCACAATCCTGATTAAGAACCGACTTTATAGCATCCTCAATAAAATTTCCGTGGTTATAATTAACAATTACAATAGAAAAAAAAGGATTTGGACTCATAAGCTAACTATATACAGCGTGTAGTTTTAAACCTTATGGAAGTTTAGAATACAAAAACTGCTTCTTGTTAAAATATAGCAACATCATAAAAAGAGGAATGCCATTTAAGAAATAATGCCCATTCCGAAGAAGCGCTGTTAAAACCATGACTAAGCACGCATTGCTGATGAGCCAATAATATTGATCATCTGAATCTTTTTCGTAAACGATATTTTTAATTATAAAGATAGAATATAAAATTAAACCAAGAATACCAGTTTCCGATATCAATCGAAGCAATAAAGAATTTGCGTCTTCTTTATTCAATTCTTCCTTTGCTAGCCAAGATTGCAAATTTGGATTTAAATTGGTTAGCGAATATTTGTCATAAGCAGTAGGATGTGATCCAATTCCAGTACCTGTTAGGGGGTGTGCTTGTAAGTTTGAAAAAGCTACAATAGCATTGTTAAAGAGCGTGAAACTGGATAAATCAATAGAACCATCAATCTCGGAATCCTGACTAAAAAACAATTTAACCGAATTATTAAGGCGCCTTTGAAATTGTATGGAATAATTGTAGAGAAAAAAGAAACAAGCAAAAAATAATATACTTGAAAAAAATACTTTCTTTATACTAAACACATAAAACATAATTAATAATAATGAAAAAGCTACTGCCATATAACCCGTAGAAGAATTGGCAAGTATCAAACTTGATAATATGATTATGCAATTCTTCTTACTAATTACATCATTATATAAATTACCACTTATCAGTCGGTTGATAGAAATAAAAATTGCAGGAGAAAGTACAAATACAAAGTGTGAAGGCTCTAAAAAGATCGAGGAAGCTCTAAAATAATTATTAATTGAGTATGATAAAGGGATGCGAGGAAAAACCCAACTAAAATCATATCCAGCTTTAAAGCCAATCAAATACGATACATACTGAAATAAAGCAACATAACTACAAAAAATACACAAATACAAATAATATTTAATAATTTTAGTTGTTTGAAAATTTTTACATACTAGAAAATAAAAAAAATACACAACAGATGTACCAATAAAGTTCTTAAAAAAGGAACCAAAGGAATTATTTCCTTTAATAACATGAAATACTCCTATAATTAGAAATAGTGAAGAGACTAATATAAAATAGATATTTATTGTTGGATAGCGTAACAAAATAATACCTATTGCTGGTGGTATAATCAAATAGTATATATAGAGGTCGATTGGAATTGCATTGAATTTATCAATACTTAATGCGCTCCCAAAAACGCAAAAAAATAATATAATAATGAGAAAAACAGACTCAGTTGATATTTTTTGTGAAGTAACTCTCATTATTGATAAAATATAATCTCGGTAATAATAGGAATTTCTGTATTGATTAGATATGGTTTCAATGCTGAAAATATAAATATTTTCATTCCAATGCAAACTTATGGAATCCTACTAATAGATAAAATAGTTTGTAAAAAAGAGCATCAGCAAGGCGGCATCTCAGTAATCGTGACAAACAGAAAAGATTGTGAGTCTATTTTGGAGCTTCATTCTTTTCTTCCATTAACTAATTTTTACCACTTTATTCATCTAACAGTAACAACTCTAAAATTAAAAGTTACATTAAGTTCACAAATCTGCATTAATAAAATGAACAAGAAATTCTACTAATTATTTAATCTTTGATCTTGTAATTTCTAATATTCTTTCCCATCTATGCGACAATGTGTGATGCATAAGTACATTTTGATAGTTTTTTTCAATTAACGAATAATATTGATCGTAATGATCTAGGATATCTAACAACTGCTCTGCTGGGTTACTATGATCAATTTGTATCACTGGATCATATCCAAATAATTCTTTCATTTCATGGGGTGTTGATCCAACAATTAAACATTTAGAGGCCATTGATTGTAAGTACCGATTTGTCATAGTACTAATTGAACCCGCAAGGTGTGGGTGAGTTTCATTTTTTGGAAAGCAAATTGAAATTTTGCTTCGAGCCATTCCCTGAATGAAACTTTCACGATCTGGAAATATAATATGGCCTATCGATCTCTCATAAAGATGTTTCTTTTTATTTTGTGCAAGTTCATTAGAAATTCTTTTATGTATCAATTGATGTTTACGCCCTAATTCAAGTACATCGATATCCTTGCAATCATATGGTAAAAAATTATACTCATAAGCAGCTATTCCTTCTGGCATCCACGAAATATTATGAAATCCTTTTATATTAAAAAAGTTTGCGGCATATTGAGAAGATAAGAATATATGATTGATTGAACTATTTTTTAGAAACCAACTCATCTGATCAAATGAGTGTGGCCAAATGTCAAAAAAATAGGCAAAAGTATTTTTATTGCTGATACAATATGGAAGCACCTTGCCAAAATCTGGTCCCATTTGTATACTAAAATATATTTTATCTCTTTTCTGTTTATAATTTAAAGTAGGTAATGATACGCCAGCTTTTGTAAAAATGATTTTATATAGCAGAGATGTATATTTATTTTTGTTATATATTTGATTGACATTTGCATTGTTAATCAATAGAGAATCTTCAAATTCTCTTAATACATCGAAGGAAACAGGATATTTCTCTGCCTCAATCTTATTTTTAATTAGTGTAAGGATTTCTGACATCTAATTTATTATTAAGCACAATACCAGTTTTAATTTATAAAATGTATTTAATTATTCGCTCCTCTGATAATTCTTAGGTTTCACTTCAAAAAAACGTCAGAATATATTATTTTTTATAAAAAATTCCATCTACTTGAAATAATTCCATAGTTGATGGGTCAAAAAAGCCCTGTTCTATTCCTTTCATCTCAAAACCTAAATCATAAAGCCTATTTAGCATTGGAATTATCAGTGTTTCTCCATCATATAATTCTTTCAATGACATCTCTATTTGAAGCCCTTTGATAAAACGAATGCATTCTTCTGCCCCATCCAGAATTTTACTCTCATAACCTTGTGCATCGATCTTAAGAAAAATA
Organism: uncultured Persicitalea sp.; assembly: GCA_964500445.1. Lineage (GTDB taxonomy): Bacteria > Bacteroidota > Bacteroidia > Cytophagales > Spirosomataceae > Persicitalea. Next base: position 67,207 of record CAZCOG010000006.1, read on the forward strand.
GATTCCTTTTCAAAATTAAAATACTTATTAAAAATAGTGTCGAGTTTTCTAACGGTTATTGTTTCAGAACCAATATAGTAAACTTCTTTTGCTGCATCACTTATATAATTTCCCTTCATATTTAAAATAGAACTGCTTGCGGACGCACTGGATATGTTTATTGTATTTTTCTCATCTTCGTTACCAATAGCCAAATTGACTGCCTCCCAATGCGGATCCCTGCTTGCTGCCAGCTGCAGCTGTTCATATGCTTTTGAAAGTGGTTCAAAAGATACAATCCTATTTTTATAACCTAATGATCTTAACTCCTTAGCATATTGACCTACATTAGCACCGATATCAATAACTGTACTTATATTGTTAATTTGTAACAAATTAATTCTTCTACGATGCTCGGTAGCTGGGTATTTTTTTATATTATACCCCAACTTATTTATTATTCGTAATATCGTTGTCTTCATCGGTATGTTGGTGATAAATATCTTTTGAAAAAACTATATAGCAAAATTATTGCCAATAAGATAAATGTTGTGATCCTTAGTAAAAGTATTGGCTGAATAATGACGAGTAATACAAAAAACACTAAAACAATAAACATAGGCTTCAATACAAGAAATATCCACCCTCTAATTGACGTATATATATAATTCATTCCTTTAAATAACAATATTAGGATTAGTAAATAAAATACGTTACCCCATACAGCTCCTATTAAACCATAAGCAGAACTCAAAAGATATACAGCAACCAAAACTATGGATCCACTGAACAGCGTGATTTGCATTACTCTATTACTTTTACCCTGTCCTAATAATATATAGTTTCCAGTCACTGATAATGTATAAAGTCCATAGATTAATGCCAAATAACAAAAATATACTATATATACATCAGTAAAATTTTCGTCTAGAAAAAATGTCAGTATTTCAGGTGAGAAGGTCACTAGTGCAGCCATGCCACCAAGTGAAAGGTAGACATTCATTAGAAACAGGTTATCTATCGATTGAATGAATTCTCGACGATCGGTTGACTTACTATTGATAAACGAACTGACCGTAGGGAAGACCGGATGTATTACTTGTGCGGTCAATACATTCAGTTGAGTGCAGATACTGGTGAATACAACATAAATTGCCAAAGGAGCAGGACCAAGAACGTCTGCAATGATTAGTTTGTCGCCTTGTGTAAAAATGGCAGATCCCAAGCTACTCCCCCATGCTCCCATATTGTATTTTGATAGTTGCTTAAAATTTTTTGAATCAAAAAACCATTGAAATTTATTGAAATATGATCTGGTAATTGCAAGAAGAATTATCGTAAAAAAAAACGTAACAATAATACCTATATAAATATAATTGGGAAGATAGCTTGACTGCTTGTAGGCTAAAATCATCCATGAAATATTTGTTAGAATTACTTGGACAGAGCTTAGTATATTATATAATCCATACTGCTGATTTGATTGAAGGATTGCCCAAAATAGACTTTGGATGATTCGCTGAACAACCAGAAATGCGCCGACGTATAGTACAATTAATAATTCTGATTTTTGGCTTTCGGAAATATTTTCTACCGAAGATAACAGATGTGGGGAAATAAATATTATTATAATAAATAGGACTGTAATTGATATAATCAGTAAAACTATGCATGAAGTCAATAAAATATTTATTTCAAGTCTGGAACTATGATTTCTTGATAAATAATGAAGGAAACCTGCACTCATCCCACCTTCTGAAAGCTGAGAAACTGTAAGAATTGTGGTCGACCAGCTCCACAGGCCATATAGTTCCAGGCCCATAAAATTGATTAGTATGGGTATGCTAATTAGTGATATTGAAATTCTAATTAATTGTCCTAACAAATTATAGATACCTTTCCTAAGCATTACGTAATTTCGTACTCGTTCGGTAAGCAAATAAAATCTCCTACCAAAGGCATTTTTGCTTTGCTTAGATTTAAGTTTAATAATTTATAATTAATTCTATTAAAAAATTCTATATAAAACGCACTAATACTCTCATTTAAAGATTCGAAGTCATTAATCTCAATCAGAATGATTGGTCGGTATTTTTCAATAGTATCGAAAGATCCTTTCAGTACATCTTGTTCCCCTCCCTCAACATCGATTTTTAAAAATCCGGGTTGTAAGTTATATTGTTTAACCAAATTGTCTATTGTATTTCCTGGGACGTTTTGTTGTATAATTTTCTCGTCCTTTACGGTTGGATGGGCAATTTTATTTACACTTGAATATTCTGAAAGCCCCTCGATAAAATTTAAATTATAAATCCCTTCTGAAGTTGTTGCAATACCCTTATATATAATTGATCTATTTGGGTTATTGAAGTTATTTTTGATGTTAAGTTCTAAAAAATTGATTGCTGATGGATTAGGTTCAATAGATAGAATTTTTTGTTTTTCGTCTAGTGCTATTTTTGAAAATAAAACTGAATATAGGCCTACATTTGCACCAATATCAATAAAATCTTTTCCGTTGGTGTATTTATTGACTAAAATAGCATTTTTAGGTTCAAAATCGTTAAAGATTAATACTCTTTTGAAAATGTGGGATCTTGCATCCATTTTGAATATCCCTTTAAACTCATTTATCTCAATAAAGATTTCTCCCCCTTTGATTTTGTTTAGAGATTTTGTCAGTCTATTTCTTACAAATCTTGTTGCTATTCTATCAAAAATCTGTTTTATAGAAATCATATTATTCTAAGTTGTTTTAAATATAAAGTGCAGGATTCTATTTAATTGTGTTATTTCTGATAATAATAATTGAAATATATCAAATACTTGTCTGTTAGAAATATTTGTTAATGATATATTCTAACTTATTGTATATTACAACATTATTCAATTTTTAGCATCAGACGATTTCCAATGTAATTCAAATATGATTTCTACTCTTACCCGTAGCAATATTTTCGTTCACTGAGAGCTGAATACATTTTTAATAGAACAGGCATTTGATTTTCGGGTGTAAACTCTCTCATTGCAAATGCGTATGCATCCTCGCCCATTTCTTGACCCAGCTTTTTATTGAAAATAATTGTGGCCATTTTGTCAGCTAGGTCAACACTATCTTTTGGTTTGGATGTCAAACCCGTTTTTCCATTCAGAATTATCTCCCTAAGTATAGGCCAATCAGTGACAACGACTGGTTTCTTCATCATGGCTGCCTCAATCACAGGCCTTGCAAAGTGAGGGCATGTAGCAGGGAAAACTACCAAATCGGCGAGGGCATAGTATGGCTGTGCTTCGGCGTCAAATGGAAGCCTGATGCATATTTCATCTAAGTTGTACGCTTTGATTTGATCATTAGCAAATTTTTCAATGTCGATGTACCTTGAATTATAAAATTTCGACACATTCCTTTTTAAGTTAGATAGGTTCGTCTTATTCTTATTCGGAAATTCAAAATCCAGCATGATACATCTAATCGTGGGGTGATGGGGAGCAAGGATCTTTAAAGCCTCTATCAGTATGGTAATACCTTTATGATATTTGGCTCCGCCAGCATACAGGATAATTTGATTCTCACCATTCAAGCCAAGTTTTTTTCTTAATTCATCTGTGTCAATGGAGTAATCAAATTTTGCTTTATCAACAAAATTATACATTACCTTTCCGTGCCTATACGAGCCAATCCAGGAATACTGCTCTGCCTTGGAAAGGAATATTACATCGGGCGACCTAAGCATTAGCTTCCTAACATAGTACCGTAGCAAGCTTTTGTACTCAGGACCATGCTCCCGAATGTGCCAAACAAATTTTATCCGCCTTTTAAGCAGATAGGGCACAAGCGCTACCAATGATACCGAGTTTAAATGCACGATTTGAATTGAAAGGGTGTCAATACATGCCTGCGTCCTCTTTAATCCTTTCCTCTGATGGATCAATATGTTCCATAGCGCCTTATAGGTACTGGGTTTCCACCATTCCATCCGATTGGCACTCCAAAAGTACAGCATTTTTATCCATGGCATTTCTATTGTCTTAATACCATGGTCAAGGTACAATTTATTCAGTTCGGGTGAAGGAACCGCCAGTCCCACTATTGGATTGTATCCCTGCTTACGAACCTCTACGATCGTGTAAAGCAGACTCAGAGGTGCTCCTGCACGGTGGTTGCCGTGATGTATATATAGTATATTGGTTTTACCGCTATCCATGCTTACGATTTTCCATTGGCTTAGCCTTGACCTCCCCAATGTTATGCTACCAACCCCGCCTGCCGTTTTACCGCAATAATAACTGGCAAATATCGGGAAAAATATAAATTTGTAGTAGGTGATCCAGAACAAAGCCCTTTGCCCCTTGTACTAGGTCTGCAATTTGGAATTACTTTACGGCTGAAACGTAGAGCGATACAAAATCATCGTCTCTATGGGAGAACTCTGGAAATCGCCGGAGAAACGCTTCTTCGTCCCGCTTTTTCACCGTATGAAATCCGGTTTTGAGGAGAATGTGCTTGAGAAGTTCGAAGTCGAATAGATTTTTATGTTCTCCGCCTTGATGAAAGAGATCATTTACAATCTGCTGGACAGGCATGTCATTCAGAGTAAAATGTGGAAAACGCTTCTGTCTATCTTCCAGCAGTCCATTTCCTCGATCAATCGTATACTGATTACAGATTTTTTCCATATCGGGGCAGGATAGCCAAAGTTCACTAGCTGATTTCATGACTCTATTCATCTCTTTCAGGAGAGGAAGCAGTTCTGAAGCTATATCCAGGTGTTCTATTACGTGCTGGGAAACGGCTATCTCGAAATGATCGGACTTAAAAGGAAGATAGCCACAAGAAAGATCGACGTCATAGTCTGAATTGATCAGGTCAACGTTTAACCATCCGGGAAGCAACCGGCTTCCGCAGCCAAAATGAAGCTTGACAGGGAGAGAATTTTTAGAGATGAGTGAACTCTTTAATCGAGCTCTGAACCTCAGCAAATCGAATTTTAGTGCCCGCACTGTTTGTTTTGACAGAAGATTTTTCAAAATCATGCTTGTGGAAGCTCAGGGCCAGGATGAAAACCGGGATTCTGTTCCGAAATTAACTAATATTAAAGTGCTTGCCTTTTATATAATACGAAATGGAATGGCTTTCATTGAAGGTCCACCCATGATTTTTTGCCCATTGGCTACGAATGCCTCTTTCACCAGTCCGATTCGTATCATCTAGAAAAATCGAGTAATTCTCAGCCAGGAAATCAAAGAGGTATTCAGCCCCCTGACGAATGAGTTGCTTGCCCTGGGAGTGTGCGATTGGGCCATCAATAAGCAGGCAGTCAATTGAACCCATTTCTTTTTTCAGCTTTTCCATGGCCTTGTGGTCATACCATTGTTGATTGTCAGGCATGGTTTTCACCGGGACAGCATGAACCGTACAAAAGGTATCGAGCCCTTCCCTGCGCAGGCAACCCATTATATAATTCGCCCATTCTGCATTCTCTTCAATGGAGTTGAAAGAAGCCTCTATCCTATTAGTCTTCAAAACATGAGCAAGGAGGATGGTTGAGATACCTGATCCAAGCTCGAGAATGCTCTTACGACTATTGATAACTACATCATTGATGACTAGGCTCAGACTTGCGGGATCAAGAGCAGAAGATGTGTAGGGATAATAGCTTGATAGCGAGTGAAAGAGTTTCGATATCTTTTGAAATTCAAAAGCATTGACTACTAGTGAATTATCCAGGCCCAAGAACTTTAATGCTAACTTGTTCCTTACAGATTTTAATCTACTCCTCATTATTTGTGGCATTATTGTACTTCATCCTATTTCTGATGTACCTATAGGGAAATGGTTTCAAAAGAATACAAAACGAGAGCCATGCCAATACACCCAGTAAAGTTTTCAAAAAAATTGAGTTGAGCAGCGAGACACTGAACTGCTCGATGCCCAAAGATACCAGCAATATGGGGATACTCACAACCAATTCCAGGAAATTTGCCTTCAGGACCTCCATGACAGAAATGTGGGCTATGCGCTTAACGAAATATCCAAAAATAAAAAAATTGATAAAGTTCGTCAGTACGATGGATTGAGCTACGTGAATAATGCTTCCTTGAAAGGAAGCTATGACAATACCCACCAAGGTAATCAGTTTGGTTATTCCGACTGATTGAAGATTAAGGTCAGCTCGGCTAAGTGCCTTGAACAGGGTACCTGGAATAATAGTAATTTCAAATAAGGCACTGATGCAAAATAGCTTTATGATCGGGACGCTTGCCAACCAATTCTGGCCAATTAACACCAATACAGCCTCTTCGCATATGGAAAAAATCAAAAACAGGAGCGGAAATGCCATGAATGCCAACACGCTCGAGAGTTTAATATACGTGAACCTGATCTGTTCTTCATCCTCTTTGAGGGATGCCCATAGGGGAAAAATCAACTGAACGAATTGGTTTTTGATTAAGAGGTTTGGAAGCATCAGGAAATTGTAAGCAAAGGCATACAAACCCAAACCCGTAGCGCCGATGAGTTTGGCAATTGAAAAATCGTCAATTTTCCGGGACCAATAGCCAATCGAATCAGCTAGCGTTTGATTGACGGTGAACGAACTGGCTTTTTTTAAAATGCCATAATCGAAATATCTTGGGAAGCGTGCACTGCTCAGGAAAAAAAACAGGGCAGAACTAACGGTGAGTTGGACAATGATTTTTGCAAGTAATGCTTCAATTTTCCATTCATACCAGAGCAATAACACTGCAGTAAGTATAGAAAGGCCATTTGCGGTAAGATTGAATAAGGAAATTTTCTTGAAAGCAGAGACTCTGCTCAATTGAGCAAAAGGGACAATTCTGAAGGGAAGAAAAATAAAAATTACTGCTGAGAGCCGGAGGAATTGAGATAGCGATGGCAGGTCGAAAAAATGCGAAATGGGGACTGCAAATATAATGAGGGTAATGGCAATAATAGCACCCTGGATGAGGCATGCAACAAATATTGTCGAGTAAGTTTTTTCGTCAATGGTTGTTTTTTGGATTAAATAGGAAGAAAATCCGGCGGTAGTCAGTATTTCCGAAAAACCGGTTATTACCAACAGCACAGCGAACATGCCATATTCAGATGGAGAAACGAGCCTGCTTGCGTATAGGGTGAAGCAGATGTTTACAATTTGATTGGTAATTGAGGAGATCGAAACCCAACTTAGATTGGATAGAAATAACGGATTATCGATTCTCACCTAGCTACTATTTCAAGAATACCTGGTACGAAAAAAGCAGCGGGGAGCAATAATCCCCCCACCGCTTTTTTATAAGGAATGATAAATTAGTTACTTAACACTTGACGGCGTTTCCAGAGTGGCAACTTTTTGCTTTAAGATCGAATTCTCGGTTGAAAGAGTCGTCACCTGCTTGGATAGCTCGATCATGTGCAGGGTCAGTTCTTCTACTTTCTTCAACAGAACGGCATCCATCTCGGCCAAATTCAGGCCGTTTTCAACCACCTGCGCTGCGGAGGGCACTTCCGGTAGGTGTTTGTTCTTGTCGATGAAGGTCTCAATGTCAGACAGGGGCATTAGATTATAGCCTTTATCAAAAACATAGTCTGCCCAATCGCGGGAATTTTTAATAGCTACTTTTACTTTTTCCGTTAGGATTCCTTCTGAAACAAACAGTTTGTAGCTGTCAGGCAATCTGTCGATGCCAGCCCCTATGATAATTCCTCCGCTATTTAGATTATACAAGTGATTTTCGTATTTACCCCAGTCCTGGGCGGATAGGTTTTCACTCGACATGCGAGCAGTCGTAGAAGCAGCATTCTTCACAATTCTCCCATTTTCATCAGCATATAGACCATAAATTGTGCCTGATGCAGTTGGGATGTCAGCAAAATTGATCCGAATAGTTCCTCCACTAACATGGAGCTTTTCTTGCGGAGTAGATAGGCCTATTCCTACATTAACTCCTGGGTCACCCAACACCAGACAATTGGAGCATCCGACAGTCGCAAAGGCACCTATAACAGTGGCTCTTGTCAAATTTCCCGTGCCTATATTGGCTCCATTACCGATTGCCGTATTTTCGTTGCCAGTCGTGTTGAGAAGCCCTGCGCCATTGCCCAGAAAAACATTACGGATGCCTGTGGTGGTGTTATATCCGGTATTAGCCCCAAAAAATGTATTACCAGAAGCTGAAGTGGCACTAGTACCGGCTCCGATGCCAAAAAATGAATTCCCTGTTGCTACAGTGATGTTAATTCCAGCATCCTGACCCAGTAGAACGTTATTGAATCCAGTGGTGATATTGGCACCCGCATTGACCCCGATGGCGATATTTCTATCTCCGGGGGCTTTAAATAGCGTTGTATTGTTGAACCGTATTCCGTTGGTGCCCGGAAGATTGATATCGCCATTCACATCCAGTCGTTGCAGCGGGGTGCTGGTCCCAATACCCACACTCCCATCGGTAAAAGAAATGTTAGACCCGGAGGTAGTCCAGGGGCTAGAACCACCTGCTCCTCCACTAACTGGAGCAAGGAATATCAATCCGGTCGCGTCCACCGAAAGCACCTTACCGTTGGCCGGCTGGGTTGGGGAATTACTGTTAAGATTAGCCATTTTCACGCCCTGGTTGCCGATAACCAGGGGCTGCCCGGAAGGCGTGGTGATTTGATTTTGGGCTTCACTCACTAGGGCGGTCGCCAGAAGGCATAGGACGAAAGTAAATCTCTTTTTCATAATATGAATTGGTAGGAATGTTTCACACTTAATCAAAACAATGCTTCTAAGGTAAGTATTTAATCCCAAAAAGTTAAGAGGAAAATTATCTAAAGGAGCCTTTTTGGTAAAAAAAGCAACAGATGAACTCTACTCTTTCGGAAATTGCCTAGTTAAAAGCTGTGGTGAATTTTCTCCTTTTGAAACAAAATAAATAATAGGGTCACTAATCCCCCAAAAACAGCAAAACCTAACACATAGAGACTACGTTTTGGGCTACTTCGCCAATTGGGGACCATGGGAGGTTCCAGCACTTTAATTACCGGAGCGTCTTCAAGTGCTTGAAGTCGGGCGGCTTCAAGTTGGCGAGCCAGTTCTCCGTAAAGCGTTTGAGCTTGCAGATAATCGTTCTGTAACCGCTGCTCTTCAATTTTAGCCACATTGGTATAAGCGTTTCGGTTGCGGTCGCGATAGGCGTTGAGCGCTACTTCGGCACGGCGGTACTTTTCCTTAGCTTCTACCATTTGTTGGCGCAGGAAAGCTACCTTCTCCGTTTTCTTCCCGCCCCGGTATTCGGTTACGAAGGCTTTGAGATAGTTCAGACTAAGTGTTGCGCAAGCGGCAGCCAGTGTAGGATCAGGCATAGTAGCCTGCACGGTTAGTACCCCAGTCATTTTGTCGATTCCGGCGGTAACGCGGCCCTGCACGTTTTTTAAGGCACGCTCCTGTTCCTTACTAAGTAATATCAGCGTATCACCCTGGCTGAGTTGATGAGCCGAGAGCGGCTGAGCTTCCTTTTCCAGGTAAGTCACAAGATCAACCTTTTCTCCGTCCCTGGTAGGTAAAGGGGTAGAAATCAATTTCAACAGAAATGGCATACTTGCCAAAATGCTGGGATACAAATCGGGGCGAATGGCTTCCGAATTATTCTTTCCTAACGAAATACCCGCCATACTGGCAAGATCACTCAATCCTCCCATACTGCCTAAGCCAGAGGAATATTCGGGTAGCACCTTTGCCGTTGCTTCATATTCCTCAGGTACCAGCCACGAAAGCCCGTAGCCAACGCCCCCCGAAACCAAACCCGCCAGGAATAGTATCAGCCAATACCGCTTAAAAAAAATAAAAATATCAGCCAGGCTCACCTCGACGATACCGCTGGAGGGAACAGATACATTTTCAGGCATAATCGAAAATATTTAAAATAGTCGGATAACCGTGATGGCCAACGTACTTAACAGAGACAAAATTGCAATACGCTCACCGGGGGTAGTTTCACGACCTGTTTTGACCAGCTTAGCTGGTACATTGATTGTCGTGCCGGGAGAAATTTTGGGGCGGATGGGAATGAAAAGAAACTGATCCGTGCGATCGAGCCGACCATTGGCGTAGGAAACAAATGCCTTGTTCTTACGGGCATTATCAGAGTAGCCACCCGCCTGGGAAATATAGTCGTTGAAGCTGAACGAAGGATCGTAGTTGACCATCGACGGATTGAGTACTTCTCCCATGATACGGACGGTCTCCACGCGCCGGGGAATCATGATTGAATCGCCCTCTTGGACCAGAATATTGGCCGGCTGGTCAGGATTGTTTAGAATAGAGACCATGTCAATTCCAACGAGTTGCCGTTCTACACCCTGCGTATTCAGGGTCAATAAAGAGTCGGCTTTTAGATCTCTTTGGCGCGCAGTCAAAGTGGAGGCGTCGCTACTATTAAATAAATCTCTATCGAAAGCTGCTTTTTCCAAAACCTGGCTGTCTTTTTCCTCCGTTTCGGTAATCTCCCGGGTCAATCGTGCCCCGGCTAAGTAAGCATTGGGTTTGAGGCCTCCGGCGCGTTGAATGACATCAGAAATACGTTCGGCATTGTTAAGAATGGCATAACGCCCCGGATACATGACTTCTCCTTCAAGTACAATGGTTTTTTGCTCTTCGTAGTTTGGTGCTTTTCGAACAAATACTATATCGAATGGCTTCAATTCAAACTGGCTATTCTCCGGCAACATCTGTAGTTCATTCCCTATATCGAAAGTGAGAATTTTAATCGTTTCGGTAGCGTCGTTTGTAGCCGAGTCATTCTTTACGCGGCGGGCCACTTCAATACGGTAAGGAGTAGCACCTTGTGAATACCCCCCGGCGAGGTAGATGAGGTCCGATACGGTCATTCCTTCGGCGTAAGGAAAGGAAGTACCGTTGTTCACCGCACCCTGAATAGATACCGTTTCTTCCGATTTTAAATCTTTGACAGACTTAATGACTACTTCGTCTTCACTCTGTAACGTGATGTCGGGAATTTCACCGCGTACAAGTTTACCCAGATCGAAGGACAATACCTGAGGTTGGAGCAGGTCGTTCTTACGATTAATGATAGCCCGATTCAGAAAAGCATCTTTCTGTAAACCTTCAGCTTTCCCAATAATGTCTTTGACTGTCATACTACCCTCTTCAAGCGCATAAAGACCGGGGCGATATACGGCCCCCTCGATTGATACGCTGTTTTCGTAGCGATCCAGAATTTCGCCTATTTCATACAGGTCTCCATCCTTGGGAATAAATTCGTCAGCTTGGTCGGCACTGATCAGACCAACTTTAAATTCTTTCCCGGTATTGCGCTGGTACCGGATAGCGGCGGTGTATGCCATGCTGGTATATCCACCCGCGTACCGAATCAGATCCTGAAACGTATCGCTCTGGCTGGCTTCAAAAATCCCTTCGCGCTTTACTTCACCCACTATTTCCACCCGGGCCTGGTAGGGGTACACCATGATGATGTCCTGATCCTGAAGCGTAACATTGTTTTTCAGATTAGCGTCTACAATGAATTCGTAGAGGTCAAATTTGGCCACGACATTGTTGTCACGAATCACCTCAATTTTGCGGAAGGAGCCGTTTTCGGTGGGACCACCCGAAGCATAAAGTGCGTTAAAAGCAGTAGATAAGGAGGAAACCGAGTAAGAACCGGGCCGGGTGACTTCGCCGGTCACAATCACGTTGATCGTGCGAATGTTGCCCAAGGTGATATTGGCGTAAGTACCACTGCCGGGTCGATTCAGAGAAGAAAAAGCCTGCCGCAAACGGCTGACAATACGCTCAGAGGCCGCCTCAATGCTCAATCCGCTCACAAAAACCGGTGCCAGATTCAGCATTTTTACCGTGCCTTCGGGGCTTACTTTCAACCGAAAACTTTCTACCGAATTGCCGTAAATATCCACGATCAGTTCGTCGTCAGGGCCTAAAATGTAGTTTTTGGGCGTAGCCAGACGAAGATTTGGCGAAAAATCCAGGTAAGCATTCTGGAAGATCGGCGCCCCGAAAATGCGCTTTTGCTTTTCGGAAAGTTGTGGCCTATCGTCTTCTCTGAGCCGATCCTGGTTTTTATTTCCGAAACGATCCTCAGGGTATTGCTGAAATTGATCCTCAGGCTCTTCCGTAGGGCGCGTACGGATGCGGCTGCGGGTCACGCCCAGCGTGTCGCGTTTGCCACCTATTCGATTGCCCGTCTCACTCTGCATCCCTCCTTCCAGCTGCCGGCGCAGCTTGGCAATGTCGTCCAGCGTAAATCCTCTGGCCAGTGCGGCCTGTTCGATCTCCATGTCGGACATCCCGCTGGCTTTGGCCTGCTGGTAGTACCTGAGCATCTGAGAGGTCGACATTTGCGAGGGAACCGGCGTCTGCGCAAAGGATGGAGCTGCCAGCATCAGGCTTGTAAAGAGCAGCGCCATTACACAGCGCAGTAGGTTCTTTTTTCGGTCGAGTTTCGTTGTCAATGTAAGGAAAATTAGGATCGTAATGTAGGCAGACTAGATACCTGCTACTTTGATATTCAATTCTTTCAATTGCTGATCGGCGATGACGGAGGGAGAGTCTATCATCACATCGCGACCTGAGTTATTCTTGGGGAAAGCGATAAAGTCACGGATCGAGTCGGCCCCGCCAAATAGGGAGCACAAGCGGTCGAATCCAAAAGCAATGCCCGCGTGAGGTGGCGCACCGAACTCAAAAGCGTTCAAAAGAAACCCAAACTGAGCCTGCGCTTCTTCAGCGCTGAAACCCAAGATTTCGAACATTTTCTTTTGTAGTTCTTTCTGGAAGATTCGCACCGAGCCTCCGCCTACTTCTACCCCATTAATCACCATATCGTAAGCATTGGCCCGTACCTTACCGGGGTCAGTCCCCAGCAATGGAATATCCTCGGGCTTAGGGCTGGTGAAGGGATGGTGCATGGCGTACCAGCGGCCTTGCGTTGCATCTTGCTCGTCTTCACCGTATTCAAGGAGCGGGAAATCCACTACCCATAACATACGATACTCGTTGGCGGGGCGCAGGCCCAACCGGCTCCCCATTTCCAGGCGCAATTCGCTAAGTTGCTTGCGGGCCTGATCGGCTTCGCCCGAAATCAATAGCAACAAATCTCCAGGCTCGGCCTCGAAGGCTTCTGCCCATTGTTGCAAGCTGGATTCGTCGTAAAATTTATCCACTGAGGATTTCAAAGTACCATCCTCGTTGTATCGCATATAAATCAGCCCCTTGGCCCCTATCTGAGGGCGGCGCATCCATTCGGTGAGCTCATCCAACTGTTTTCGGGTATAGCTGGCCGCACCGGGAACCCGAATTCCTGCCACAAGCTCGGCTGCGTCAAATACATTGAAATTTTTGCCGGAAGTCAGGTCGCGGGCGGCGCCTTTCAGTTCCACGAACTCCATGCCAAAACGAATGTCGGGTTTGTCGGAGCCATAACGCTGCATGGCTTCCGCATAGGTCATGCGCGGCACCTCGGGCAGGTCGATGTTTTTTACATTTTTAAATAAATGCCGAATCAGCCCCTCGAAAGTGTTCAGTACGTCTTCCTGAGTCACGAAAGCCATCTCGCAATCGATCTGCGTGAACTCCGGCTGGCGGTCGGCCCGCAGGTCTTCATCGCGGAAGCATTTGACAATCTGATAGTACCGGTCGAAGCCCGATACCATGAGCAGTTGTTTGAAGGTCTGCGGTGATTGCGGCAGGGCGTAGAATTCACCGGGATTCATGCGGCTGGGCACCACGAAATCGCGCGCCCCCTCGGGTGTGGATTTGATCAGGACAGGCGTTTCGACCTCGATGAAATCCAGGTTATCAAGATATTGACGGGTATGCCGCGCCACTTGATGACGCAAAATAAGATTCTGGCGAATCGGCGAACGGCGCAGGTCGAGGTAGCGGTACTTCATGCGCAGGTCTTCTCCGCCGTCGGTCTCGTCTTCGATCAGGAAGGGCGGTAGTTTGGCCGGATTAAGTACTACCAGCTCATGGACCCTCACTTCAATATCACCCGTGAGCATTTTATCGTTCTTGGAGTAGCGCTCGATAACCTCTCCCTTGGCAGCTACCACAAACTCGCGGCCCAGGGTGCGGGCGTGATCCAGCAGATCCTTACTGGCGTCGCTTTCCTCGAAAAGTAGCTGGGTGATGCCGTAGCGGTCTCTTAGATCAATCCAAAGCATACCGCCTTTATCTCGAGTTCTTTGCACCCATCCACAGAGGGTAACTTCTTGATTTTTATGTTCTAAGCGTAATTCTCCGCAGTTGTGCGTTCTCAGCATGGTCAATAATAAATTCAATTTTTCCCGGCTGTCCGGGCAGTTGCGGGGCAAAAGTACGTAATTTTACCAAATCTACCGTGAATCCTCTTATTATGAAATCGTCCCTCCCCGTTACACTCTCTCTCTTTTTTTTGCTTGGTTCACTCGCTGCCTGCCGGGAGAAAGCACCCGTTTCGCCTGATAGCAAATCAGATGAGTTTCAGACGGTCCCCGAACGCTTCCCGGTGGCTCCCGGCCTGGTCGACGAAGCCTCGGGGCTGGCCGACAGCCGCACCATTGCAGGCTATTTGTGGACCCACGAGGACGCAGGCAGCGCGGCTGAATTGTTTCTGATCAGTCATGATGGCAAAGACGTCCGCCGTTACGTGCCACCTGGTATCACCAACCGCGACTGGGAGGACATTGCAGTAGGTGGCGGTCCGGAAAAGGACGTCAGCTATCTCTACGTCGCTGATATCGGTAATAACGACGCCAATTCGGTCTATGATACACATTTTATTTACCGAATTCCGGAATTGAAGAATCTGGACGAAAGTTTCTCACCGGAGAAAGTCGCCCGAATCAGGTTCCGCTACCCCGATGGCTCGCCTGATGCCGAAACTCTGCTCCTCGACCCTGTCACAAACGATCTTTTTATTATTACCAAAGAACTGGAAAACGCCTGGCTCTACCGACTCTCCTATCCACAATCGACGGAGGAAACGACTACTGCCGAATTGATCGGTAATGTACCTTCTTTGTTGCTCGCTACGGGTGGAGATATTTCGGCGGACGGGCAGGAAGTTCTGGTGCGTAATTACACCAATATCTATTACTGGAAGAGAAAGGCAGGCGAGACCATCGGGCAAACATTGTTACGTGAGGCCACGAAGCCTGTCCCCTACGCACTCGAACCGCAGGGTGAAGCGGTTTGCTTCGATCGTGAAATGAAAGGGTACTTTACGTTTAGCGAAAGGCGGACTGCCACAGGGGTAGCACTGCAGTACTTCAGGAGAAAGTAGCGTTTGGCTTGCGGAGCTGAATAAGCTTCTACCGGTTGATCAGACAACCAATGGCATCCGTTCTCTTTTTCGGGACAGAATTTCCTGTCAGAATTGCGTCCAACGCGTTCTTCAGGTAGTTTTCGGTAGGTTCCGGGCGGTTCTTCCCAAGGGCATAGTACCAATTATCGATAGCACCTCGATAAAGTACCTCTCCTATGGGACTGGTTACGATCACTTCGGGGGTAACGGTGGCATTCCAGCGAGTAGCGAGCGTGTACTTCTTATCAATTTCGCCGGGAAACGGTAGTTTATATTTCTTATGAAAATCTTTGATTTCGGTCTTCCTGATGACGGGCGACGTATAGACACCCCGGAAAGTTACCCCTTGACCGGCATATTCTTCATGCATTTTTCTTAGCGTCAGGGTGTAGTTTTGACAAATCGGGCATTCCGGGTCCAGAAAAAGCCAAACGATACATTTGGGAGCTTCGATGGGATGCGCCACTGGTTTTCCTCCCGCCGAAATCAGAAGAATAAAGCCTAGGGCCAGACGATACAGAGCAAAATCTATCTTCAAAATGGTATGAGTTTTATTTTTAAAAACGCGTAATAACAAAACAATATTCTGCTTTCATTGCTTTTCCAGTGTATCTTTCACTTTCCATACAATTATTTGAATAATCCGCCTGACTTTGAAGCAATTGCTTTGAAGGTCGGAAATTTTGTTTGAAATTAGACTTTACAATTAACCAAATCATAGTTCTATATGCGAAAAATCAGTTTACTCTCTCTTTTTTGTTGCTTTGTTTGCTGCGCAGCCGTTTTGGCCCAGGACATGACTGTGACGGGCACGGTAACCTCAGCCGAGGAGGCTTCATCGCTACCTGGCGTAAGTGTGCAGATCAAAGGAACACAGCGTGGTACTCAAACCGACGCTGCGGGTAGATATACCATCGAGGCTTCGCCCAACGCGGTGCTTATTTTCAGCTTTGTGGGTTTTGTCCCTCAGGAAATCAATGTAGGAAATTCCAGTACCATCAATGTACAGCTTGCGGCCGACATCCGCTCGCTGAGCGAGGTAGTGGTGACGGGTTACGGCACGCAGTCGAAGCGTAACCTGACGGGCAATATTGCCAAAGTGAGCGGAGCCGAAATCGCCAACACCCCCGTAACTACCTTCGAGCAAGCTTTACAGGGCCGCGCCGCCGGAGTACAGGTGACTTCACTCAACGGCAAACTGGGGCAGGGAATGCAGATGCGCATCCGTGGTTCATCGTCGGTCACCGCCAGCAACGAGCCACTCTATGTGCTGGATGGTATCCCGCTCACGAGCCGCGACCAGGGCACGAGTTCGGCGCCGCAGAATCCACTGGCGGACATTAATTTCAATGACATTGAGTCGATCGACATCCTGAAAGATGCTTCTGCCGCCGCTATTTATGGAGCGAGGGCGTCCAACGGCGTGGTGCTGATTACGACAAAAAAAGGCAAATCGGGAAAAACAAAATTCAATGTCAGCTACCAGATGGGAAGCAGCAAGCCCACACACCTGCGGCAATGGCTCAATACCGAGCAATATGTAGAATTGTTTTCGGAAGCAGTTCAGAACGAAATCGACGCCGGTAATCTGCCGGCCTCCTACCTGACGGGCAGTACCTACAGCCGCTTCACGCGCTATGCCGCCGGTGACCGGGCTGGCTGGGAAAATGGCACGATCGATACCGACTGGCAGGCACAAGCTTTCCAAAAAGCCCCGATGGGCCAGTTTGATATCAGCGCCAGCGGCGGCGATGCCAAGACCCGCTTCTTTGTGTCGGCGCAGTACCTGGATCAAAAAGGCATTTTGATCAAAAACTCTTTCAAACGCCTGAGCGGGCGCGTCAACCTGGACCATAAAGCTACCGACCGCCTCACACTGGGAGTGAATGTAAACCTGGCCCGTACGCTGAATGGCCGCCTGTCGAACGACAACGCCTTCTCGACTCCTCTGCAGATTGTAGCGCTGCCCCCCATAACGCCCGTTATCGATCCCCGCACCGACGAACTGAGCGGCAACTATACCTTGTACTTCAATCCGCTGCTCAACCGCGACTTTTCGTCCAATATTTCTACTTCTTACCGAACTATTGGAAATCTTTTTGCAGAATATCAATTCACTAACTGGCTCAAATTCCGCTCCGAGCTGGGTACCGATATTTACAATCTGAATGAAGACCAGTACTTTGGCCAGGAGACTTCCCGCAATACCGGAGCGCCAAACGGCCTGGGTTTCAGTTCCTGGGCACAGGTTACCAACTACACTACCAACAATTTTTTCACCCTGGGGCATACTTTTGCGGAGCAACATGACGTGGATGCTACCCTTGGCATGACTTTCCAGAAATCAGAAGCCTCGTATAACTCCGTCACAGGGCAGGAATTTCCATCCAATGCCTATACCAAGATTATTTCGGCGGCCAACATCACGGCGGGAAGTTCATCGGGCAGCAATTACAGTTTCCTTTCTTATTTCGCGCGGGCTAACTACCGCTTTGAAAACAAGTACCTGCTATCCGTCAGTGGTCGCGTAGACGGGTCATCGCGCTTCGGGGCTAATAACCGTTACGGCTTTTTCCCGGCGGCTTCGGTGGGCTGGATTATCACGGAGGAATCGTTCCTGGAAGGTATACCTACCATTAGCTTACTCAAATTGCGGGCCAGCTATGGCCTGACGGGCAACGCCGAGATCGGTAACTTCGACTCCTATGGCCTTTACCGGGGCGACGCGGGCTACGCCGGTGTACCGGGCCAGCGACCCGAGCAGATCGAAAACCCTGACCTGCGCTGGGAGCAAACTACCCAGACGGACATCGGACTGGAATTCGGTCTGTTTTCGGGACGGCTTTCGGGCGAAATCGATTATTATATCAAAAATACGCGCGATCTGCTGCTAAACGTAAATGTCCCGGGTACTTCGGGCTTTAGTACTCAGCTTCGCAACATCGGAAATCTGGAAAACAAGGGTTGGGAGTTTGTGCTGCGGTCTGACAACACTACCGGGACTTTCAAGTGGAATACATCGCTGAACCTATCGGCGAACCGAAATAAAATTGTAAACCTCGACGGACAGGTCATTACCGGAGGCTTTATCAACCGCGCGGTAGAAGGCCAGCCTATCGGTTCGTTTTTTAGCATCGAGTACGCGGGCGTGGATCCTGACAATGGCGACGCGCTCTATTACCGAAACGACGAGCGGCCCGATGGTACTTTCGACCGCACGACCACCAACAACCCCAACGAAGCTCAGCGCGTCGTGATCGGTAATCCCAATCCGAAGCTTATTGGTGGCCTGAGCAACAGCTTTGCGTACAAAGGACTGGAATTCAATATTTTGTTTCAGGGTCAGACGGGCAACGACATTTACAACGGAGGGGGCAAATTCCAATCGGCCAATGGCGATTTCTTTGACAACCAGACAGCAGATCAACTCGACCGCTGGCAGCAGCCGGGCGATATAACGGATGTACCCCAGGCCAGGCTCTTCGGGGCCAACGGTACGGCTGAATCCTCGCGTTATTTGCAGCGCGGCGATTACCTGCGGCTGAAAAATGCTACCCTCTCCTACACGCTGCCATCATCAATCACGAATCGTGCTAAAATGGATCGCGTGCGGGTATATGTAACGGGCCAGAACCTGCTGACTTTTACCAAGTACACGGGCTGGGACCCCGAAGTAAACGCCGATTATCTGGCGGGTAACATCGGGCTGGGCAACGATTTTTATTCCGCTCCCCAGGCGAAGACGATCATCGTCGGCATCAACTTAGGGTTTTAGTGGACAGTGGAAAATGTGAGCAGATGCTCCTGGCTACTCACAGATTCAGGGTTAATCGCTAAAAATCAGGATGATAAATCATCACTCATCATTCATAACTTATTATTTAAAAAATGACTCATTTATTTAAAAATATTCTTCCCTACGCGCTCACGGGCGGCCTGTTGTTGCTTGGGGGCTGCGCGCAGCAGCTTGACGTGAAACCCGTCAATACCATTGACGCCGGGTCGGCAGTAGCCACTTCAGGCGACGTTGAAGCCCTGTTAGTGGGAGCTTACGACGCTCTCGGTGATGCCGACGTATACGGTGGCAACATCCAGCGCGACGCAGACCTGCTAGGTGACAACGGCGAGATTTTCTTCGATGGTACTTTCGTGGCACCGGACGAGATTTTTCGTAAAAGTCTGCTTGTCAACAACAATCAGGCTGAGGTTACCTGGCTGGATTCTTACCGCGCGATCAATATTGTCAATAATGTTTTGGCTAATCTCGACGTAGTCACCGAAGGGGACCGGGATCGCGTGGAGGGCGAGGCCAAATTCATTCGGGGTACTTTATATTTCGAGCTGGTTCGGAAGTATGCCAAAGCCTGGACCGACGGAACACCTTCGGCCAATCCCGGTGTCCCACTAGTGTTGCAACCTACCGTCGAAATCACCGAAGAGGCCAAGGTGAGTCGCAATTCGGTGAGTGAGGTGTATGCTCAGGTCATTCAAGACCTTACCGAAGCCGAGGCCAAGCTGCCCGAAAGTAATGGCTTCTTTGCCAATAAGTACGCAGCGGCCGGTATGTTGTCACGGGTGTACCTGATGCAGCAAAAGTACCCCGAAGCGGCTAATGCCGCCACCCGGGTCATCGATTCCAATAAATATTCGCTGGTCAATACAGAGGATGTATTCGACCAGCGCATTAACCAGAATGGGATCAATACGCCGGAGGATATCTTTGCTATCCAAATTACCTCTCAGGATGGTCTCAACTCGCTGAATACCTTTTATGGAGCCGCCGAGGCTGGTGGGCGCGGCGATATTCTGATCGAAGATGCTCACCTGGATCTGTATGAGGCGGGTGACAAAAGAGCCGACCTTTTCTATGTAGGAGAAAATGGCAACGTGTATACTTCAAAATGGATAAATCAGTACGGCAATATCAAAATCCTGCGCCTGGCCGAAATGTACCTTACCCGTGCCGAGGCCAACTTTCGTAACGACAGCAGCATTGGTGCTGCCCCGTCAGCCGATATCAACCTGATTCGCGCCCGCGCCGGGCTACCGGCCATCCCGGCGGCTTCGCTCACCATCGGGGCTATTTTGAAAGAACGGCACCTGGAATTGGCTTTCGAGGGCCATCTGATTCACGACATCAAGCGCACCAAGGGAACAGTGGGTAGTTTGCCCTTCGACTCGCCCAAACTAGTGTACCCCATCCCGCGCCGCGAAATCGACGCTAACACCAATCTGGCCCAGAATCCCGGATATTGAGTGTTGGAAAGTATCAGAAAAGTTAAGCCGTAACAGTCAGGGACTTCAAAACCAGAGAAGCACTTCATTATACAAATGGAGTGCTTCTCTGGTTTTATGCCAATACCACGATTATCCTAATGGATCGGGCTTCATTATTATTCCAATAAATCCTTTTATCTGTCGTTATTTAGCCCACGATTGCCTTTTGACACTAAATATTCTTTTGTCCGCAACTGAAAAGGGCTTATTTTGCGTAGTTATGTAAAACAAGCTTTTACACAAGCCCCAGAGATAACCCATAAATCTATCGCCTGCTATCTTTACTAACCACATGATGAAATACTACGGTCGAATTTGGCTGCTTTGTCTTCTCCTTACAATTGTCTCCTTTGGTGTGATGGCGCAGCGGGTGATCACGGGTAAGGTCACTTCGGTGGCCGATGGCTCCCCCCTTCCTGGCGTCAGTGTACTTGTTAAGGGTACTACCAATGGGACTAGTGCCGACGCCGAAGGTCAGTATCGCCTTTCCATTCCCACTTCCGGCACAGTTACGCTATCTTTTTCCTTCATCGGACTCGAAACCCAGGAAATTACCGTGGGTAATAACCGCTCGGTGGTCAACGTCGAGATGGCTGAAAGTGCTACCGAGCTGAATCAGGTAGTGGTAACAGGATACAATCAGACTCAGCGTAAGGATGTCATTGGTTCGATTGCCTCGATCAAGAGCGATGTTTATAAGGATGTACCCGTGGTAGGTGTCGATCAGGCCTTACAGGGCCGGGCGGCGGGAGTTCAGGTATCGCAGTCGTCGGGTACACCGGGCGGTGGCATATCTATTCGTATTCGGGGTAATACCTCCATTTCGGCTTCCAATACCCCCTTATTCATTGTAGATGGCGTTCCGGTACAGGTCGGGGCAGTTTCGGGCCGGGATTTTGGTGGTCAGCGCGACAATACACTAGCCATCATTAATCCCAATGATATCGAATCGCTGGAAGTACTAAAAGATGCTTCGGCCAAGGCGATTTACGGTTCGCGGGGTGCCAACGGTGTGGTTATCATTACCACGAAGCGCGGCAGGAACAACAAGACTACTATAACCGCCGACGTGCAGCGGGGCGTTACCCAAATTATCAAGCGCCCCCAACTCCTCAATTCTTCCCAACTCATCGAACTGCAACGGGAGGCCGTGATCAATGCCGGCCAGGACCCGGACAAGCAGGGTCTCATTGCGGGCGTAACCGATGGCGTAGACACCGACTGGGTCGATGCGGTACTTCGGCAGGGAGTATTACAACAATACCAGATTTCAGCTGCCGGGGGCAATGACCGTACCCGTTTTTACCTGAGCGGCAGCGTGCGCGACGAAGAAGGAGTACAGCTCAACAACCGCTTTACGCGGTACAGCGGAGCGCTCAACCTGGATCATAAAGCGACCTCGAAACTGAGCTTTGGTGCCAATATCAACATGGCCATTAGCAAAAACAACCGCGTAAAAGGCGATAACTTTCTGGATGGTGTTTATTCGGGAGCTATCAAGAGTTTGCCTTATTACGCACCTTTCAATGAGCAGGGTCAGCTTTACGGCCCAAACAGCATTGGCTACGCGGGCTTCCCTAACTTCAATCCGGTAGCCCAGGCGGTGTTACCGCGCTTCGTAACCCACGGCCTGAAAATGATAATCGGCGTGAACGCCGATTATGAAATCATCAAAAACCTGCGCTTCCGCACGAAGTTCAGCATGGACTACAACAACTCAGAGGAAGATCAGTACGAGTCGTCAGGGACGGCTATCGGGGGCTTTCTGCAGGGTGTAGGTGGAAAAGGGTATGGCGTGTATATCACCAATACCTCCTATACGCTTATCAATTCCAATGTACTGACCTACTACCTGGCCCTCAACGAAAACCACCATTTCAATGTACTGCTGGGCAACGAGATCATCCACTCGCAGGGACGTTCATCTAACGTGTCGGGGCGCCTTTTTCCAAGCGACGACTTTACCTATATCAACTCTGCGGGTATCGTGGATGCCGGAGGATCTTTCTTTGGCCAAAACGGTTTGCTTTCATTTTTTGGAGAAGTAAAGTACGACTACAATGATCGTTACCTACTGGGCTTCACCTCCCGCTATGATGGATCTTCGCGCTTTGGCCAGAACCGCCGTTTCGGACTTTTCCCCTCGGCCTCGGCGGGCTGGCGGGTCTCGCAGGAGAAATTCATGGAAAATGCGCGCTTTATCAGCGACTTGAAACTACGTGGTAGTTTTGGATTCACGGGTAACGAGCGCATCGGTAATTTTCAGTACCTGGGTACCTGGGCCAGCGCCACCTACAACGGAGCTACGGGTGTGGGGCCTAACAACCTCAGCAATCCTAACTTACAGTGGGAACGTACCCGTGAAGCCAACGTGGGTTTTGATGCTTCTTTCTGGAATGGCCGCTTTTCGGTCACGGCCGATGTATACAGCAATCTTACCGACAACCTGCTCTTCGCTGAGCCGATCCCCCTCACGACTGGATTCGGCAGTATTCAGGGCAATATTGGCAAAATTTCAAACAAGGGCGTAGAACTCACACTTTCTTCCGTAAACGTGGATCGTGAAGTTCGCTGGAGTACCGACCTGAACCTGACTCATAATGTCAACAACGTGGACATGCTGGCCAATCAGGATACTTTGTTCCGGGGCTACTCGGGCAATGGCGTGGGCGGAACCAACGCCGTATTGCAGGGACAGCCGTTGGGTACTTTCTGGGGACTGAAATTCATGGGCGTCGATCCCGCTACCGGCGACGCTATTTATGAAGATGTCAATGGCGACGGCCGCATTTCGCCCGAGGACGGTCAGGTGATTGGCAACGCCCAGCCCAAATTATTTGGTGGATTCACCAATAGTGTTTCTTATAAGGGATTCGATCTGAGTGTGTTTTTCCAGTTTATGTATGGTAACAAAATCCTCAATTTCACCAATACCTCACTTCTTAACACCGGATCGGATATTCAGGACAACCAAAGCATCGCGGCCCTTCGGCGGTGGAAGCAGGAAGGCGACGTGACGGATATTCCACGTTATGTATTGGGCAACACCTACAATAGTTTTCACAGCAGCCGGTTTCTGGAAGATGGCTCATACCTGCGTCTGAAAAATATTTCGCTCGGTTATAATCTACCCGCTCGTTGGGTCACTCGGGCCAAGGTGGGCAGTGTGCGGGTATTTGCCTCAGCTACCAACCTCTGGACACTGACTGCTTATTCAGGACCGGATCCTGAGGTAAGCACGCTGGACGGTTCGACTGTTGCGCAGGGGATCGACTTCTTCACCCTTCCTCAGGTCAAAACCATTATGGGAGGCGTAACGGTTAAGTTTTAATTCAGTATTCTTTTGATTTTATTCACCCTATGAATAATTCCTTCCTTTTTAATAAAAGTACCTTACTACGCTTACTGAGTGTGATGCTGGCTTTTATGGCTTCGCTCAGTTCGTGCCGCGAAATTCTCGAACCACCGCCCGTAGATCTTCTGGTGGACGAATTGGTACTCAACGAGGCCTCCGACGTCGAGCCTGTCCGGTTGGGATTGTATAACGCCTTTCGGGGGATTGGCTCACCAATGGTGATCGCCGGGTCTTTCACGGCCGATTTCATCCAGCACAACGGTACGTTCACGGTTTACAACGAGCTGGGCAATAAGCAAATTACGGCTGCCAATGCCGCCGCCGGAGCCTTTTGGGGCTCCATTTATAGTACCATTTACATTGCCAACTTCATCGAGGAACGCATTGCTACCGTGCCGGGCGTGACAGAAGCAGAGAAGAAGCAGGTGTTGGCCGAGGCACGGTTTCTGCGCGGATTCGTTAATTTTCTGGGCGCTTACACATTCGGGGGGATTCCGAAAGTAACAACGACGACCATCGAGACCAATCGCAATATACCCAGGGCTACCCGAGAGGAGATTTTGAATTCGGTATTAGCCGACTATAACGCTGCGTTGCCCGACTTACCGAATACCAACACCAACAAAACGCTGGCCAAGACTTTTGCCACCAAGAACGCGGTGCGTGCTGCTCTGGCCAGGTACTATCTCTACCAAAAAGACTGGGCACAGGCCGAGAAACTGGCCTCCGAGATTATAGCTACCAGGCTACAAACTCTTCCCGCAGATGTCGCTGCTGTATTCTTTCAGGAAGTTGATGACGAAACGATTTTCGAGGTAGCTTACGCCAATAATTCCAGCGATGATCCCGGCACCAGTACTTTCAGCCTGAACGATGTACTGCGGGGCCGACGCGAGGTTATTCCGGCCAATACCTACATTCTTACCATGCTTGAGCCCAATGCAGGTGAGCGCCGCCAGACAATCTCCTTCGATCCTACCCGGCAGCGCGGTCGTGATAATGGCTGGTCGGTCGTGAAGTATGGTTCGCCCGACGAAGCCAACAATAATATCACGATTTTCCGTCTGGCCGAGCAGTACCTGATCAGGGCCGAAGCCCGCGCCCAGCAGGGGCGTATCGTGGGCACGAATGGCGCCCAGGCCGATATTAACGTGTTACGCCAGCGTGCCAAAGCGCCCAATGCCAGCCTTACGACCCAAGCCGATGCACTGCTGACCATCGAGAAGGAACGGGTGTATGAGCTTTCTTTCGAGGGACATCGCTGGTACGATCTTAAGCGTACGGGACGCATCGAGACCGTAATGACAGCTTTCTCGCCCAACTGGAACGAGAAATTTGAACTGTGGCCTATACCGCAAAGCGAGATCCAGCGGAATGATGCCCTGAAAGGATCGCAAAATCCGGGGTATTAAAGGCGCTGGTTTTGACCTCTGGGCTGTGCGCTTTGCCAGTACTGTTACTGAAAATCTTATTATTTTTTTGGCATAAAGCTGATAAAAATGAAATCAACCCATAAAATATTTTCACTCGGTTTTGTGCTGGCTATGCTGGCGCTGGCTTCCTGCGAGGAACAGAAAATCACTTTTGAAGGCCCGGACTATGTGCGGTTTTCGGACTCATCAGAGGTTTATAAAGAAAGCCTCGGCCAGCCCATTGAAGTGAAAGTTCATGTGGTGGGCAAGCCGCTTACTCAGGCGGTATCGGTCAACTACACGGTGAGCGGCAATGCGCGTGAGGGTCGCGATTACGTTATAGAAGGTACCAAGGGAGTTGTTACTATCCCAGCGGGTCAGTATTTCGGCACTATTATCGTTCGCCTGATCAACAATGCCAACAATATTCTGGGCTCACAGGACATTGTGTTTACTCTCACCGACGTCAACGCCAGTCAGGATTTGCAGGTTGGTTTCGGTAAAGGCAATATGGGCAAAACTTTTCGCCTGACCATCCAGGACGATTGCCTGCTGAGCGGATTTTATACAGGCCGATTCGGAAACAATAATTCTGTTCAGAACATCGAAATCAGCAGCCTCGATTGTGAAACCTACACCGTGGCCAATTGGAACATTGGATTGCTGGGTTTATTTACTTTTAACGCCAGGCAGGTTCCCATTGATTTTATCGATAACGGGGATAATACGCTCACCATTCCTACCCAGGTAACTTCAGAACTACCCTCACCCTATGACACCTTGCGAGGCACTGGGCTGTGGAACCCTCAGACCCGCGCCATCACGCTGAATATCAAAATAAAACTTCCGGTTGACGATACTAAAGACACAGTCCTATCTGTACCTTTTACTTATATACCCCGGAATTAAAGCGGCGATCGATTCATTCAGATAAACCTAACAACAGCTGTACATCGCGGGGCAGCCATTGCAAAAAGCTCAACAAATAAAATCATTGACATGATAACCAACCGTTTACTCACCATAGCTTTCGGGCTGATTACGCTGACCCTGGCGGGCTGTTCGGAAACTACCGAACCCAAGCCTCTTACCTACACGCAACTACTTACGGGTACGGAAAAGAAAACCTGGTCGCTTACTTCTTTTGAAGTGATTGATGGTGGCGAGGCGTCGGGCCCTGTGCCGGCCAGTCAACTTTTCAATAATAACTGTGAAGCCGACGATCAGTTTGTGTTTTACGCTAATCCAGAGCGAAAGTATGAGTATACCAATGGTCCCACCAAATGCTCCAGCAGCGAACCTGACGTGTTGTTAGCCGATACATGGAGCTTTGTCAATGCCACGGCCACGTTGGAATTTGCGTTTCCGCTGCTCAGTTCGGGCAGACTACCTTACATCGTCAAATCACTTACCGAAACCAGCATGACTTTGGAAATCTACCTGGACGACCTTGACAATGTCAACGCCAGTTACCGTTTCGTGTTTACCTCCTCAAACAAATAATCAGCGTTTCGGTTGATGATCTTACTTCGGCATTATTTTAAACTACCTATTCCGATCCACAGCCTGGCCTACTGAAAAATGAATCGTTATTACCTGCTTTTTCTGTTTTCGATAAGTTTGTTGTGCGGCTTTGAGGCAAAATCACAGCTGAATGCAGCCCGACTGAACGCAACCGAACCCTGCGCAACCATGCAGATGGATAGCCTGCTGCGGGCCAAGTACCCCGGCATGGGATCATTGCAGGATTTTGAAATGCTGCTCCAGAAAAAGATTCAGCAACGGGAAGAACTACAGAAAAGTGGGCGGGTCACACTCGAGGTACTCACGATTCCTATTGTCGTTCATATCGTACATAATGGTGAAGCGGTAGGCGTAGGGCGCAACCTGAGCCAGGCGCAGGTAAAGGCGCAGATCGAAACACTCAATGAGGATTTTCGCCGTAAGCCCGGAACACCCGGCTTCAATGACGATCCTCGGGGAGCCGACATTGAAATTGAGTTCTGCCTGGCCCAGCTGAATCAGCAGGGTAGCCCGATGGCTGAACCGGGCATTGATCGCTATAATGGTAACCGTACCACCTGGACCAGAAATGACATTGAAAACGTCCTCAAACCGAGTACGATCTGGGACCCTGACAAGTACTTTAACATTTGGGTACTTGACTTTGACGCCAGTGCCCAGTTGTTAGGATACGCCCAGTTCCCGAGCATGTCTACCCTGGCAGGTATTCCTGACAACAGCCCCCGGAACACCGATGGTGTAGTGATTGCCTACCGGAGTTTCGGGAATGCCCTCAAAGGCAACTTTCCGGTGATGCAGGCCCCTTATAATCAGGGCCGAACACTTACCCACGAAACGGGTCACTGGTTGGGTCTAAGGCATATCTGGGGCGACGCCAACTGCGGCAATGACTTCGTGGATGACACGCCCCCTCAGGCCAGTGAAAGCCGGGGCTGTCAGGTAGGCCGTACTTCCTGCGGGGCCGTCAACATGGTGCAAAACTACATGGATTACTCCGACGACGCCTGCTTTAATATTTTTACCAAAGGCCAGAAATCCCGGATGCGCACCGTCATGGACATCAGCCCGCGGCGCAATTCGCTCACCACCTCGAACCTGTGCGGCACCACAATCGCCGGACCACCCCGCGCCAACTTCCGGGCCGAAACCCAGCAGGTACTGCTAGGCGCGCAGGTAAAGTTCTTCGACCTTTCCAGTAATTTCCCCAACCGCTGGTACTGGACCTTCGAAGGCGGTTCTCCCGCTAACTCTACGCAGCAAAACCCGACGGTCACGTATAACCAGGCAGGGAAATTCCGGGTTACGCTGGTGGCGGCCAATAGTCTGGGTACATCCGATACGCTGAAACGCGAGGCCTACATCGAGGTACTTAGCTCAGGACTCTGCGCCGAGAAGACCAACTTCGACGGTACTCGCACGCTCATCCGGGATACGACCCGGATTGGCTATGTCTCTGGCCACAATGGGCGGAAGATCATGGCCATTTCCGAGCAATTTGACAACCCTCTTGGCTACACCAATCTGGGCGGCGTCACGTTGCGCTTCGGGCGGGCTTTTGCTGCCGGCGGGGCCGACACGGAAAATACGGTACTCGTCACCGTCTGGAATGCCCGCGGCTTTCAGGGCGGGCCGGGAGCTATTCTGGAAGAGAAAGAAGTACCGCTTCGCCGGATTGTGAGCGATTTAGCCAACAACCGGGCTACCGATATTACCTTCGACCGTCAGGTTCCGCTTTTCGGACAGGGGTATCATGTCGGGCTGCAATTGGTTTATAATGGCGATTCTGTGGCACTATTCACCACTAAAAACGGTGAATCGGTGAAGGGTACTTCCTGGGAGCAAAACGCCGAGGGCGAGTGGGATTTGTTCCTGCGCCGCACGGGATTGAACATAGCCCACGACATTACTGTCAGGCCGGGCATGAAGCCATCCGTGCTGATATCGGCTTCGGCGCAATTTGTTAACCCCGGCGAAGCTGTGACTTTACAGGCCAATGGCGCGAGTATTTACACCTGGACACCAGGTACGAATTTGAATACTACGCTGGGTCCACAGGTGATTGCCCGTCCGAGCCAGACGATTACTTACTCAGTACGGGGTTCGGGGGTCGAAGTTTGCGGCGATAGTACCGCCTCGGCCAGTATTTATGTACGGAACATTCAGGTGCTAGGCAACGAACCGACCCGTCAGACGCTGCTTGCAAACAGTGTTCAACTCTCGCCCAATCCGAATAATGGCCTGGTGGAGATAAAGCTGGATAACGAACTGCGTGGCCAAGTACAGGCCACGGTCTATAACCTCAACGGCGTGGCCGTTCGACAGGAGAGTTTTCTAAAGGACACCGATCAGATGAGCCACACACTGGATATTCGGCGCTCAGCGGCGGGGCTTTACATAGTGGAGGTAGTTGTTGGAGACCTCAGTGTACGGAAGAAGGTTTTGAAGAATTAGGGCAGATAGCATAAAGCGACAAAGCTTTTGAAGGATCAAAGAGAGAGCTGACAAATAATCTTTTTTCTCTTTTACTTTACAGCTTCGTCGCTTTGTTTCTCTAAAAGACTCAAACCTTCTCCCGCAAAGCCAGGCTTACCAGCTCAGCCGTGTTTTTCACTCTTGCTTTACGGATGATACTTGCCCGCTGATTGGCGACAGTGTGCGGGCTGACGTCGAAGCGGCGGGCGATGTCTTTACTACTCATACCTTCGGTCAGGCATTGCAGGATTTGATGTTCACGACTGGTAATCCGATGCCAGATCGAGGTCGAAGAGTTGGAAATCGGTCCATTATCGGTACTACGGTTGATCGCTCTCTGGACAACCAGATTTCTGATTATCACTGATGAAGCATTGGGCGGATAGTATAGGTCGCCGTTATTAACGGTTCTGATCGCTTTCAGAATTTCTTCCTGTCCCGTGTCTTTCAAAATGTACCCGGATGCCCCATTTTGCACGGCATTCAGGATGTAATCCGGGTTATTATGCATGCTGAATATCAAAATCCGCACCGTGGGATAAGAGCGGCTTGCTTCTCGGGTCACCTCAATGCCCGACATACGGGGCATAGTTATATCCAGTAGAACTACATCAGGCGAACGGACAGGAATAAGTTCAAGGGCCTCATCGCCATCAGTAGCCTCGCCTACGATTTCAATATCCTCTTCGTCTTCCAGCAAATTCAGCAGTCCTTTCCGAACCACCGAATGATCATCCACCACTAAAATACGTATCGGTCTGTCATTCAGCATAGCTTTGGTTTATAGCGAGTTACAAATAATTTTAACTTCTACCTTACTGCCTTTGTTGCTTCTGGAAGTGATTTTCAGGCTTCCGTTCAATAGCCGTGCCCTTGTTCTCATGTTCCCTATCCCGTTTTGGGTCAGGGCATAGCTATCACTGGGAGTTTCTGCCACTTTGAAGCCTTTGCCGTTATCATTTACGGCAAGGCAGATTTCGGAGCTGTTTTTCTTAAAGGTAATAGTGATCCGATCGGCTTCCGAGTACTTGACGGCGTTGTTAAGTGCTTCCTGAGCAATCCGGTATAGCCCGATTTCCTGCACGGAGGTCAACCGGGAGGAGTCCCTTGTGCCCTTATACCCTACTACAATTCCTGAGGAGCGGGTAGTTTGTTCAGCCAGTAGTTTTAGGGCCGCTTGCAGTCCAAAGTCGCCCAATACGGAAGGCATGAGATTGAAAGCAACCTCCCTGGTGTTTTGTATCGTTTCCTGTAATAAATCACGCAGGTCTTCCACACGTTGCCTCTGTTTTTCGTCTTCCGCAGGCACTTGCCTGATTTTTTCAACGTGTAGTTTCAGGCCCGTCAACATCTGCCCGATCCCGTCGTGCAGGTCACGGGCAAAGCGCTTACGCTCTTTTTCCTGCCCTTCCAGCAGCGCCGCTGACCGCACTGCTTCTTCGGCCAACTGCAACTCGTACTTTTCCCGGGTTGTCCGTACCAGTTTTTTCTGAGCCCTTACCAGCTTTTTATTAGTCTCTTCCAGGCGCAGATTGATGTGTTTCAACTTCCCTTCCGAGTCGGTAAGTTTACGTACTACCTGTTCGGTATACTCCACCACGGGCCGAAACACGAAAAGCCCTTCTAGGAAAAGCGCGATAAGCGTGGCGATGGCCAGCAGTAACTCCACGCGCCCGAGGTATCTTACCCGCTCCAGACCTTCCGCTTCGAAGCGAAAGACGATTGCGTTCATTTGTCTGAGAAATATCGGCTCTTTTGCTAACACCACACGCAAAGCGGCCCTTTTTGCTTCGGTAGAAAGGTTTGCCGAGTCGATGACTGCCAAGTTCTCATACATAGAATCAAAGACGGGTTGCATATTTTTGAACATACTATCCAGCACCGCACTTTTGCGCACGACGTAGTTTTTTTCCATATGTAGTTTTCCCTCTTCCAGTTGCTTATGGCTCTCGCTCCATAATGCCAGCAACTCGCCGAAATCACTCCGGTCGGTATAGGGTAACTCCTGGATTTGCAATAGCGCCAGCTTGGTCAGTTGCTGGCTGAGCATTCGCTGCCGTCCGGCTACATTGACTACCCGTCCGTCATCATCAAGGTCACGCAAAATTCTTTTTACTACCGCCAAGGCCCCAATGGTCAGGATTGCCACTAGTGAAAGTGCCAGAACATAGTACTGCGTGAGACGATGCGCTACCTGATGGTCGAGAGGATTCATAGCCTTCTACGCGATCAATACAAGTACTTCCTTTCCAACGACCGAAATATTCGGCACGAAGGCTTCTACCTCATTGCTATACAGTACTGTAAACACCCAGTACGCATTATTTGTGCTGACTGTAAAAATTCTACTACCCAATAAATCGACCGATTGACCCGAGACAGCATAGGCAACCGACCCAACTGCTATAGGAATCCTTAAGGCTAGAATTTGGTGGCTATCACCGAAAATAAAATAAAGCGTGTGAGCCACGCGCAGACTTCCGCCCAAAAGCAGACTATCGAAACCTATGTGACTTTCGGTGCCGGATGCCTCATCGCTCAAAGGATTTTTGCAAAATATCTCCTCTTCGATATTATTGTCTACTACATTGGCACGCCTGGTTTTATTTGCGTTCATAGTTAATAGTAGCTAGCAATTTAGAAAAACCCTGCACTTTTTTTGTACTATTCAGGGAAAATATCATTTAGATCTCTACCTCGTGCAGATCAAAATTAAGAGGTCATTCCATGAATTCCTAACTTTATATTTCTTCTTTATCAATTCTTTCAATCATTTTTTTGGCCAATTGCCTTCTTTTTGAAATTTATCACTTAATAATGATTTATTAGAAGAATAATATATTTTAACTGTGGATAATATATTTTTCCTATCCTGACCTGTGATCCCTGCCTGGTATGTCACTACACGAACCAGAAAACGGCCAAGGATTACCATTACGGTTGTAACACATATTGTCTTCCTGTCAGGCTGATCTCGAAAAGCTGGAAACCAAAAAAGTTGTGGCTTGATTTTACTAAATTCGCCATATCACTATGTACTCGAACTTTGTGAAACCTGTTTTTTTTGCTTTCGAGAATGATTTTGTGGCTTCGCTCCGCTGCATTCCCATGATCGTGCGCTATAAGCTGGATATCGCCGATAAAAAACTTCAACTGGCCGAATGGGGTCGCCTCACCTCCGAGGAAAAACAAACGCTGGCCACCATTCCCTGCGAGTCGGCCGACGAAATTGCGGCGTATCGCAGTCACCTGGACAAACTGGTCTGGGAGCGAAGCGAAAAAGTCGTAAAAGACCTGGGCGGTGTGGACGCAACGTGGCTGAACCTTGGTCAGGTACCTTTGGAAGTTCAGGAAAAAGCGGAGGAATGGAACTGTGCCCCGCCTACTCTGGCGCAATGGGCAGGGCTGGACTTGCTACAACGCTTCGCCCTCGTGAAACTGAGCCGTTCGGGACACGAAGGAGAGAACTTTCCGAAAGCGTTAGTGGAGTTCGGGCTTGGGTAGTTTTTCTTTATTGCAAAGAACTGGTACTTCGAAGCCGCAACATTATTGATCCGAGGGGCTGTTGAAATTACGGAAAGCCGCTTCTTTATCAACCGATATAAAAGCTGTTTTTGAAGTACTTAGCAAGTATTTCAGTCCGTGTCGGAAGAGTACTTTCTTTTGAATTTTGTCCAAAGTATGATTCAGAAGCCGGGCAGAGTAAATACCGGGAAATGGCTGCATAAATTTTTGGTTTTTGAACATCCAGGCTTCATAATCAGGTTTTCTATGGTAAAATCCGATCAATTCCACCAGCAAACCAGGCGTCAAATTAGGCATATCGCAGGGTAGGACGAGAACATCATCTTCCGGATAAAGTTGATGAAAGCTTAACAGACCTTTCAGCGGCCCACCCACGGGAATGTTCAAATCAGTCAATAATTCAAATTCCGGCAGAACTACTTTCTCGTACGCCGTTCGCTGTACTTGTCTAATCATCACGCTTACTTGTAATTCCACGCTTTGCAATAGCTTCCCCGCGCGATTTACCCAAAGCGTAGAATCCTGAGCTATCAGCCCCTTATCCCGTCCCATTCGGCGGCTCTCGCCGCCGCTAAGTACCAGTCCGCGAAGTCTGTTCGATGCCAATTGAATTTCCTCTTTTGTCTCCTTTATTCCTCTCACCCTTCCTTCTTTTCTCCCCTTTTTACCAACACCTCCGTGATCCGATTTAGCTCCTGCACCTTATACTCGAAATCGCCACGCAGTTGGTCGCGAACGGCTTTCAGTTGTTCCATGGCCGTTTCCAGATCGTCGGGTAGCGCTTCGGTAAGTACTTCGCGCAGGCGCTTGGCAAGAGTCGGCGACATGCCGTTGGTTGAAATAGCTACTTTCAGATTACCTTTTTTGACAATGGAGGAAAGGTAAAAATCGCATTCATTGGGCGTGTCGGCGACGTTGCAAAGCAGGTGCCGGGCGCGGGCCAACTGCTTGATCCGTTTATTTTCTGCTTTGTCGTTAGTAGCGACGATGACCAAATCCTTATTGTCCAGGTCATACTCGCTGAAAGCACGAAATACCAGAGTCACGTTCGGTTTTTGAGAAGCAATTTCCCGGATTTCCTCCCGGATTTCGGGCGCAACCAACGTGATGTTAGCCTTGGGTGAGTTTCCCAGCACAGCCTCGATCTTTTCCAGGCCCACGTAGCCGCCGCCTACAATGAGCAAATGCAGGTCATCATTGTCAAGTTTCAGGAATATGGGGAACAGGTTATTCAAAATTTGAGAATTTATTTTTCGAAGGATGTAACACCAGAAATTCAAATTTAACTGATTATAGCGGATAAGCGCCCCTCACGGCTACCGATTTTCGTGCTTTCGCCGTACCTTTGCGGCATGATTGCGATAACGAACCTTAGCTACTACCTCGGCGACCGCGCCCTCTACGACGGCGCATCGCTGCATATTAAGCCCAAGCAAAAAATCGGTCTTATTGGTCTGAACGGCACGGGGAAGTCTACCCTGTTGCGTATGATCGACGGAGAATACCAGCCGGACGAGGGCAGTATCTCCAAATCCGGCGACTGCACCATCGGCTTCCTGAACCAGGATTTGCTTTCCTACCAGAGCGATGAATCCATTCTTTCGGTGGCTATGCAGGCCTTCGAACGGCAGAATGAACTTCAGGCGCAGATCGACAAAGTGCTTCATGAGATGGAAACCAACTACCACGATGAATTGGTGGATAAGCTCGCCCGCGCTCAGGACGAATTCGAGGCGCTGGACGGCTATTCCATTCAGGCCAAGGCAGAAGCTATTTTGGAAGGTTTGGGATTCTCGACCGAAGATCTTAACCAGCCGTTACGGCAGTTTTCGGGTGGCTGGCGGATGCGGGTTATGCTGGCGAAGTTGTTGCTGCAAAAACCCTCGCTGCTCATGCTTGACGAGCCGACCAACCACCTCGACCTTCCTTCTATTCAATGGGTGGAAAAATATATTCAAAACTACGAAGGCGCGGTGATCGTCGTTTCACACGACCGTGAGTTTCTTGATAATGTGGTAGATACAACCGTTGAAGTATCGGGTGGCAAATTGAATCTTTATTCGGGTAACTACTCGTTCTATGAAGAGGAGAAGGAACTCCGCAACGAAATTCAGCGCGGCGCTTACGAAAATCAGCAGGCTAAGATCCGCCAGACCGAGCGTTTTATTGAACGGTTCAAAGCAAAAGCTACCAAGGCCCGGCAGGTGCAAAGCCGCGTGAAGGCACTCGACCGCATGGATGTCGTGGACGAGGTAATCGACGAGAACGCCAAAGTACATTTCCGTTTCCAGTTCACTACCCAGCCCGGACGCCACGTATTCCAGTTGGAAGACGCCTCGAAAGCCTACGGCGACAAACTCATCCTCGACCATACCAGCATCAGCATGGAGCGCGGCGACAAAATCGCGCTCATCGGGGCCAATGGCCGAGGGAAATCTACCGTGCTGCGCATTGTGGCGGGTACCGAGAAGCATAAGGGTGTCCGACGATTGGGGCACAATGTGTCGTTCACCTTCTACGCCCAGCACCAATTGGAGTCGCTGAATGTGGCGCATAACCTGATCGAAGAACTTAAGTACGCTAATCCCAATAAGACCGAAACCGAACTACGGACGGTACTGGGTTGCTTCCTGTTCACCAATGATGATGTATTCAAGAAAATCAAAGTACTGTCGGGAGGTGAGAAATCGAGGGTAGCCTTAGCCAAGGTACTTTTGTCGCAGGCTAACTTCCTGCTTCTTGACG
Organism: uncultured Persicitalea sp.; assembly: GCA_964500445.1. Classification (GTDB taxonomy): domain Bacteria; phylum Bacteroidota; class Bacteroidia; order Cytophagales; family Spirosomataceae; genus Persicitalea. The sequence continues at coordinate 102,799 of CAZCOG010000006.1, forward strand.
AGCCGACTAACCACCTGGATATGCAGTCGGTGAATATTCTTATCCAGGCGTTGCAGCAATACGAAGGCAGCTACATTGTGGTGAGCCACGACCGCTATTTCGTCGAGAATATTGCCACCAAAATCTGGTATATCGAAGACCACCAAATCAAAGAATATCCCGGTACGTATGCTGAATACGAGCTTTGGCTGGAAGAACGCGGCCTTGAATCAGCAGTGAGCGAGAAGGCCATTGTCAGCAGCGCCCCACCGCCCAAAAGTACCGCGGCTCCCGCTCCTTCCAATGGTCAGAAAAAAGAATCATCGCCCCGGCCGGAAAATCAGCGGGCGTTGAAACAAGCCCAAAAACAGGTAGAGGAACTGGAAGCGACGATTACCGATCTGGAAGCGCAGAAGAAAAAACTGGAAGCACAACTCGCCGACCCGGCTAACTACGCTGAAAAGGAAAACCTGGACGAGCTGAACGAGAAGTACTCCCATACCCGCCAGAAAATCGCTGACGCGACGAAAGCCTGGGAAGTGGCGATGCTGGAAGCGGAGGAATTAGAAGGGTGAAGGAAATTTCACTTAATCCCATCGAACCCCCAAACCTTCGGTTTGGTCGTAAATATCGCGTATTGAAAGTATAAGCCCGATAGCAGACAGCTCAATGCCCGACTTCAGGTCCTCTGTTTCAAGGGCCAAAAACCATGTCCCATTCTGCTTTCTCCACATTTCAATCTTAATTCGATTAGAATCGATTAAAACATATTCTTCAAGCGTGGGAATACTTCGGTACATTTCAAATTTATCCCCTCGATCATAGCTACGGGTATTTTTGGAAAGTACCTCGATGATAATTTTTGGATTTAGCAAGGTATCCTTTTGTTCATCCAGAAAATTTGTTTTTCCGCAAACGACCAGAAAATCAGGGTAAGTATAGAGACCATTGGCCGGAATATGTGTACGCATATCACTGGAAAAAGACCGGCAGGGTTTTCCTTTAAGGTAAGACCCTATATTTATTGACAGATTTTCCGTAATCTGATTGTGATTTAGTCCGGCTCCGGCCATCGCGAATATCTCACCCTGGTAATACTCGCTTTTGTACTCAGCCGCGCGTTCCAGCTCCAGGTATTCTTCGGGCGAGTACTTTTGCTTAGGTTGGGCGGTCATGGTCATAGCTTCTTTTTTTCAAAAATAGCGATTTCCTAAGGTAATCCCGATAAATCCGCTGACAATTAGGCGATGCTGGTATACTTTTCGTTTGGTTTTTAAAAAAACCTATACGTTTCATTCCCTTCACTCATGCGTCAATATTGCCTACCAGTACTGCTTCTGCTTATTTATTCATTTCCGGAAACCTTCGCTCAACCGCGGGCAGAAGATGTTCGATTGGAAGATTTTATTTATCAGGAAAACATAAAAACAATCTTACTTTACCCCGCGGCTTATAATCCCGACGACCCCCGACGGTTGATTGGTCCGGCGGTGATTCCGCTTGACGGCGACCGCCCGCTCACGCTGGAATTCGACGATATGACAGCTGATTACCGCGGCTTCCGTGCCAAACTCATTCACTGCAATGCCGACTGGAACAAGTCAGTACTGAACGACATCGAGTTTACCTATGAATACAATGACTACCCTATCACAGAATTCAAGCAGTCGTTCAGTACCAAAGTACCTTACTACCATTATCGTTTTCAGATACCGCGCCTGAAAGTTTCGGGCAACTATGTTTTGGTGGTATACTCCGAGCGGCAGCGGCAGGTGATGTTTACGCGGCGGTTTATGGTGTATGAAAACAAAGTGCGCATTGCGGCGCAGGCGCGTTTCTCGCAGGGTATCCGTGAGCAGCGCACCGACCAGCAAATCGACTTCAGCCTTGATTATAAAGGCTATCAGGTCGTGGCGCCACAGACGGACTTGAAAGTAGTCATGCGGCAGAATTTTCGTTGGGATAAAGCGAAAAGTGATTTCAAGCCTACCAACGTGAGGCCCTTCGATTCAGTTTTGGAGTACCAGTTTTTCAACCTGGAAAATACGTTCCCCGGCGGCAACGAATTCCGCTATTTCGACAGCCGGACGCTTTCGGCGCGGGGTTTTGGCGTATACGAGCTTGAACGACTCAGTGAGTTCACCCGCTTGATTCTCTCGCCCGATAAGCCCCGGGCCTATGGGGCCTACATTCAGATGGATGACCTGAACGGCCAGTATATCGTAGATCAGCGCGAGTCGGGCATGGGAAGCGACGAGGCCGACTATACGCCCGTCGTCTTCACCTTAAAAATGCCGGAAATAGCCAATGCGGCAGTGTATGTAAACGGCAGCTTTCACTTGTGGCTGCTTGATGATCTTAACCGCATGAATTATAATGCCGATCTACAGGCTTATCAGGCCGTAATTTTACTCAAACAGGGCGTGGTCAACTACGACTATACCGTAGTACAGGGGAGCGCCAACCAGGCAGATGAAGCTTTGATCGAGGGAAATTTCGCGGCAACGGAAAACGATTACGATATTCTGGTATACAACCGCCCGCCCGCTGCCCGCGCCGACAAACTCGTGGGTTACCGCACCGTAGAATGGAATCGACGCCGTTGATTTTGTGGAATTTTTGCCTTAAATTGTCTTGACCCGAACTAAAAAAAGGAATGCATATGTCACACCGTCCGGAGAGTTTTAAAATTTCGCCTGACCTGCTGGTCACCCGCTGCGAAACCGAGATTATCGACCTGCTGGTCGACCATAAGGAAATGCCCCAGGATTTTGGCAAAGACCACGTCCGCAGTTTTTTCAATGGCAACGATTTTCACCTGGTAATCTATTTTCACCAGGAGCAAGATCGCGGATTTCAGATGTTTGTCGTAAACGATTTCTCGCTACACGTCGAGGAGCTGCACTTATTACGCGAATTGTTTGTCCAGCTCATTAAGCAGGGGTACAGTCCTGCCACGTTGAAGAAAGCTCACTACCGGGTAGATGACCTCATTCATATGGCTCGCACCCTACGGGCGGTAATGCATGGCACCGATTCTCTTCCCAACGACCAGTTTCCGCCGGGGACGTTCCTGAACTATTGAGTGAAGTAGTTAAGTAGTCCGCCGGATACATTATTCCCCAACTACTTAGCCCGCAAGAGGAAAGCAAGCTACCCGTGGTCAGACGTTAAAGCGGAAATGCATCACGTCGCCATCCTGAACTACATACTCTTTTCCCTCCACGGCCATTTTACCTACCTCCTTTACCCCCGCTTCGGTTTTGTATTGCTGATAGTCAGGGATTTTGATTACCTCAGCCCGGATAAAGCCCTTCTCGAAGTCGGAGTGGATGACGCCCGCCGCCTGTGGGGCCTTCCAGCCGCGCCGGATGGTCCATGCCCGCACTTCTTTTACGCCCGCCGTAAAGTAAGTAATCAGATCCAGCAGCGAGTAGGAAGCCCGGATAAGCCGGTCCAGACCGGCCTCTTTCAAACCATACTCCGTCAGGAACATTTCCTGCTCTTCGGGATCTTCTATTTCGGCAATCTGAGATTCGATGGCAGCACAAAGTACCACTACTTCGGCGTTTTCGTCCTTAACCGCCTCACGAAGTTTCTCAGAGTACTCATTACCCGTGAGCATCGACTCCTCATTCACATTGGCCACGTACAGCACAGGCTTCACGGTGAGCAATTGCAGGTCACCAATGGCGCCTTCGCGCTCTTCTTTTGAATAAGGTAATGTCCGGGCGCTGCGGCCCGCTTCCAGAGCGGCTTTATAATCCTGCAGGATTTGCAACTCGGCTTTTGCTCTGGCATCGCCGGTCCGAACGCTTTTCTCTACTTTCTGAATTTTTTTATTGACCGATTCCAGGTCTTTGAGCTGCAGTTCAATATCGATGATTTCTTTATCGAACACCGGATCGACCCGCCCTTCGACGTGCACGACGTTCTCGTCCTCAAAGCAACGGATGACGTGAACAATGGCATCTACCTCGCGGATATTGGCCAAAAACTTGTTGCCCAGTCCTGCGCCCTGACTCGCACCTTTCACGAGTCCGGCGATATCCACAAATTCAATGATCGTTGGCAGTACTTTCTGGGGCTTGACCAATCCGGTCAGTATTTCCAGCCGCTCATCGGGAACAGTCACGACGCCCACGTTGGGTTCAATAGTACAGAATGGATAGTTGGCTGCCTCTGCCTTACCCGTCGATATGGCGTTGAAAAGTGTGGATTTCCCGACGTTGGGTAACCCGACAATTCCGCATTGTAAGCTCATTTATTTAATGAATAGTTGATAGTGAAGAGTTGAGAGCGTTTGCTGTCAACGCTTTATGTTTGAAACAAGCTTTTTACAAGTTTCATGAAACAAAGCGCAAAAGTACGGATTAACGGGCGAAAAACTAAAAAGCCTCCGGAATGAATTCCGAAGGCTGACAAAGTACTTTCTGTATACAATGAATTGTTGGAGCGTTCTTACAAAACAAGATTACTCTCCACGTTCAATCAAAGTAGATTATTCCCATTTCAGATCTGATCCTTCGTCTAGTTTGAAATCGGTTTTGTCGGCATGGCCGTTGAGCGATTCTTCCTCCTCCTTAGGCTCGTATTGTGAGAAGTCTACATCGGGCAGCAGCTCTTCTTTTACATGATCGACTGTATCCTGCAAGGCTTCAATGAACTTGTCAAAATCCTCTTTGTACAAAAACAATTTGTGTTTTTCGTAGCTAAAGCCTTCTCCATCAGTGTGGCGACGGCTTTCGGTGATTGTGAGGTAGTAATCGTTAGCGCGGGTGGCGCGAACATCAAAAAAGTACGTGCGTTTCCCGGCCCTGACCCGGTTGGAGTAGATCTGCTCTCTGTCTTCCACTATTTAGTAGTTAAAAGTTAAATCGAACGCTAAAATAGAAAGTTTATTGCTCTGAACAAATATTTCAAGCAGTAGTCACATGTTTGAGCACCATGAAATATAACATTGCCAGTAATTTATTATACTAATTAGGCACTCTATATTTGTACTCTGAATCATTCCGTTACCTTTGTCGAAAATTACCAGTAGCGGCCCGCTTCATTGCTGTTATATCCCTAAGCAAGAAATCCATCGGGCCAGATGTTTCATCTAAAATCTTTGGTATGAATTTACAAGCGTTCTACATTTTCCTCATGGTCAGCCTGTCCGACCCCTCCCCACAAATGCAGGAGTACATGGGAAAAATCGAAACCGGGATTGCCTCCTACTATGCCCCCAAGTTTAACGGCCGTCAAACCTCTTACGGAGAGCTGTTCAACAACAAAGAATTCACCGCCGCCCACCCTACCCTTCCTTACAATACCCTGATTGAGGTTACAAACCTCAAAAACAACCGCAAAGTAAACGTGCGCGTGACTGATCGGGGGCCACACTCCAAAAGCCGGATCATCGACATCAGCAAATCTGCCGCCCACCAAATAGGAATGATCCAGAGCGGCATTGCCAAAGTACGGCTGAAAGTCATCGGGGCCGACGGATTGGTAATGAATTTACCCAAAAAACGGCTGCTCCGCAAGAATCTGCCCACCGATTATCAGGCACGCGAAACACTGGTAGCTGGGGAAGACGAAGGTTTTCTGTACTGAGCCGAACATACCGATTTGCTTCGTATATTCGTGGGAGTTAGATTTTGACAAAAAAAGCAATGAACAAACGCCCACTGGATTTAGCGAAGGTAAGAGAGTTTGGGAATCTGGAGTTCCTGGCCCGGCAGATGGTAGAAGGCTTCATCACGGGGCTGCACAAATCCCCGTTTCACGGCTTTTCCGTCGAATTCGCCGAACACCGCCTATATAATACGGGGGAAAGTACCCGCCACATGGATTGGAAGGTATTTGCCAAGACCGACCGTCTTTTTGTGAAGCGCTACGAAGAGGAAACCAACCTGCGCTGCCATTTGCTGCTCGATACGTCGTCCTCGATGTACTACCCCGAGGAAAACTACGGCAAGATCACGTTCAGCATCATGGCAGCGGCCTGCCTGGCGCATTTGCTGCAGCGTCAGAAGGACGCCGTGAGTCTGACGACTTTTTCGGAAGAAATCGAAACGCAGACGCAGGTAAAATCCACGCCTTCGCACATCCATAAGATTCTGCTGGAATTGGAAGCACTGCTTCAGAAGCCGCGCCCGCTGCGGAAGACTTCGGTAGCCGATGTCATTCACCTGATCGCCCAGAAAATTCACAAGCGTTCGCTGGTGGTACTTTTCAGCGATATGTTCGAGGATCTGGAACATAGCGAGGAGCTTTTTTCGGCCTTGCAGCACCTGCGCCATAATATGCACGAGGTACTTCTCTTCCACGTGACCGACCGCCGCACGGAGGAAGAATTTGCTTTCGAAGATCGTCCCTACGAATTCGTGGATCTGGAATCGGGCGAGCGCGTGAAGGTACAGCCGCATCAGGTCCGTGATCAGTATCAGGAATACGTCAAGAAATTCTACCACGACCTCAAACTCAAATGCGGGCAGTATAAAATCGACTTCATTGAGGCCGACATCGCCCAAGGCTTCGATCCGATTTTGACGGCTTATCTGGTGAAGCATTCGAAGATGAGGTAGTTTTTGGGCTGCTATTTGCCTAAAAGTACATTGACCGAACCCTGAACGCCAGGCCAAAAGCCGCTGGTCTCGGTTAATCTTCCCATTTTGACAACTCCTTCAATGCTGACGCGCTGGGTTAGGTGAATTTCCGCGCCGCCAGAGCATTCAGTTTGAAGCTGTAATAAGTTCTTGTCGGTCTGGGATTATCGATATCCCAAGAGCCAAACCTGAAATAACCATAGGAAACGCCAGCGCCTACAAATCCTTGCATCATGCCTTTTCCTACGTAATATCGCGAAAATAAACCTGCCTCCCGGCGTTTCGACAGAAAATTGGTAATCTCGGCTTCTGCACCTAACCAAAGTTGGTCGGCAGCAAACATACCGCCTTTGGCAGTCAGTCCGAGGTAAGTAGCACCCGCTCCTACCAGCCAAGTATCTTTGGGATGAAAAGAACTAGGCTCTTCCAAAGATTTGGTTTCTGTTTGCGCTTTCCCCAAGGTTGCGCTCAGTATTATAAAGAGTAAGGCGTAGTTTATTCTCATTGTATTCAAAAGTACGGTTTACCAAGCTAGCTTGGTTCAAATTGCCGCTATTCAATAGCAAAAACATTGACATTTCATTTCTGCTTTTCCCGGATTCAGCACAAAAACGCTTTCCTGAGAATTCACGGAATACCTCAAAGTAAGCGTCGTATCATTTGGAGCCAGATTACCCATTATTTCTATGGGTATATCCGTGTAGCCTGCTCCGGTAAAAGAATGATAACTGCCCTTTACCTTGAAAGATCGTTTTTTATTGGTTTCAATGGCTGGCAGCAAAACGTACTCGCAGCACACACCCGTCAGGCGGTACGCACCTTCGAAAGGGGCCAACTCGACGCAGTCAGAGGACCAGACTTCTGCCGGAAGGGGGTCTTGGGACTTACAACCTGAAAACAAGATGAATGGTAACCAGAGAAAGAGAGACAGATTTTTCATACACTTTTCGCTTTTTGAGTATCCAGCTTCTTCCGTGAGATTACTTTAATGAAGAAAAGGTTGGAATCGCCCCAGAAAATCACTCCACCAGCATCTTCTCAAAGTACGCCTTAACCTTCTTTGCCTTGTCTGGCCCAACTACCTCGGCCAATTGCTCGGGGGTACTTTCGCGGATGGCCTTGATGCCCCGGAAATGCTTTAAAAGTACCGAGGCGGTTTTCTTGCCGATGCCCTCCACGTTTTCCAGTTCGCTCACCAAACTACCCCGGCTGCGCTTGTCGCGGTGGTAGGTAATGGCGAAGCGGTGGGCTTCGTCGCGAATCTGCTGGATGAGTTTCAGCGATTCCGATTTTTTGTCGATGTAAAGCGGTAGCGAGTCGCCGGGGAAATAAATCTCTTCCAGTCGCTTGGCGATGCCGATGATGGGTACTTTGCCATAAATTCCCAGTTCTTTGAGGGCGTCGCAAGCCGCGCTGAGCTGCCCCTTGCCGCCATCCACCACGATCAGGTCGGGGAGCGGTGATTCTTCATTGAGTAGTCGGGCGTAGCGGCGGCCCACTACTTCGTTCATCGAAGCAAAGTCGTTGGCCCCCGTCACAGTTTTGATCGTGTAATGACGGTAGTCTTTTTTAGAAGGTTTGGCATCTTTAAAACACACCATCGCCGCCACCGGGTTGGTACCCTGGATATTGGAGTTGTCGAAACATTCAATGTGGCGGGGCAGGGTCTTGAGCTGCAGGTCGGCTTTAAGCTTAATAAGTACCCGATCTTTCTTGGAGGTAGCGGCGGAAGCTTCGACAGCGCGGCGCTCAGCCTTTTCGCGGCGGAAGAACATGACGTTTTTCATCGACATATCCAGCAGCTTTTTCTTGTCGCCGATCTGCGGCACCACGACGTTGATCTTCATGTCGAGATCGGGCGTGATGTTGGAAATGAGTTCCTTTGCGTCGGACCCATACGTTTCGTGCATTTCCAGGATAATCAGAGCCAGAATCTCTTCATCCTTCTCTTCGAGCTGCTTCTTGATGTCGAACGTCTGGGTAGCCACCACGTAGCCATTCTTGACCTTCATGTAGTTCAGGTATGCGGCTTCTTCGTCTGAAATCACGGTAAGCACATCCACATCGCCGACGCGCGGGTTGACGACCGTGGCTTTGCTCTGGAAATTGTCCAGTAACTGGATCTTCGTCTTCCACTCATGCGCCTGCTCGAAAGCCATTTTTTCGGCGGCTTCCAGCATCTGGTCTTTAAAGTACTGCTGCGGCACGGCCAGGTTTCCTTTCAGAATATGATTGATCTGATCGATCTCGGCGTCATAATCCGCCATTGGCTGGCGACCTTCGCAAGGGCCTTTGCAATTGCCGAGGTGAAATTCCAGACACACTTTGAACTTACCCGCCTCGATGTTCTCGGGCGTCAGGTTCAGGTGGCAGGACCGGATCGTGTAGAGTTCTTTGAACATATCCAGCAGCGCGTACATGGCCCGCGAATTGGCAAAGGGGCCGAAGTAAGTACCCAGCCGCCGGTCTACCCGCCGCACGGTAATGACCCGTGGGAAAGGCTCGTGGGTGATGCAGATAAAGGGGTACGTTTTGTCGTCGCGCAGCAGAATGTTGTACTTGGGCTGGAACCGCTTGATGAGTTGATTTTCCAGCAACAGCGCATCCCACTCGGTGGGAACGATGGTGAATTCTAACCGGCGAATCTGGCTCACGAGCCGTTTGGTCTTACGGTCGTGCTGGTTGGTTTTGGCAAAATAACTTCCCACGCGGTTGCGTAAGTCCTTAGCCTTGCCAACATAAATCACCTCGTCCTTCTCGTCGAAGTAGCGGTATACCCCCGGCTCGTGCGGCACGCGGGCAAGTTCAGTTTTGGAATCAAATTTTGCCACTTTTTAAGCGGATAGTGGATAATTGATCGTGGAAAGTGCGGGTGATCAGCACCCATAGTAGTTCAGCTACGGCTAAAAAACAACCGTACCAGATTAAAAGTTGTTTGCCGAACCAGCGAGAAGGCATTTCGCTGGGCTTCTTCTAGAGAAAGTGGGCGATCAATAACTGACACTGCAAAAGTGATGTTCGAATCTTTGATTTCTTCGGCAGAGAGCGCGAGTGTACCGCATACTGCCGCCACCGGGACGTTATGCTGCGCGCTCATATCAGCTACGCCCATTACCAGTTTGCCACTTAGCGTCTGCCGATCCATTTTTCCTTCCCCCGTGATGACCAGATCGGCATTGCGAATCTGATTTTCCAGTTGAGTTTGTTCAAAAACGATGGCCGCGCCCGATTCGAGCGAGGCGTTCAGGAACCACAATGCCCCCGCCCCAACTCCACCCGCCGCCCCTGCGCCGGGCGTTTGGCTGATGTCACGCCCGAAAGTTTTGGTGGCAATTTGGGCCAAGTGGCGCAGGCCATTGTCCAACAATTCAACTTGCTGCCGCGACGCGCCTTTCTGGGGGCCATAGATGAAGGCCGCACCATTTTCTCCGTACAAAGGATTTGTCACATCGCAGGCGACGGTAATTTTTGTAGCGGGTAGTTTCGGATGAGCGCTGGAGGCGTCGATGGATTGAATTTTGGCAAGAGTACCTCCGCTGGGAAATATTTCATTTTCGTGTTCATCCAAAAAACGAAACCCCAACGCCGCCGCCATACCTGCACCACCATCGTTGGTGGCGCTGCCGCCGATGCCCAGAACTACTTCGGAAACACCACGATCCATGGCATTGGCAATGAGTTGCCCGGTACCGTACGAAGATGTCACAGTCGGGTCGCGCTCGGTATCGTGAAGGAAAGCAAGTCCCGACGCGGCAGCCATTTCAATGAAGGCCGTTCGTCCATCAGCAGAAAGTCCGTAGGTTGCAGTGATGGACCGTCCCAGTGGGTCCTGTACCAATCGGGATATAAATTCTCCGCTTGAATTGAGTGTGAGGGCTTTGGCAAACCCTTCACCGCCATCAGCCAGTGGTACCGAAACTACTTCGGCCTCAGGAAAAGCCAGCAACACTCCCGCCGCCATCGCCGCGCAGACTTCGTCTGCTTCCAGCGAACCACGGAATTTGTCGGGAGCGAGCAGGATTTTCATTTAAAAAAGTACTCCTTCGTCATCCGACAAAGATGGCGGTACATACGTATTGGTGCTATCAGTATACACGCCACCGCAGTCTAGCCGGAAGTTGACGGGTTTTTCAAATGTACTCTTCCGGTATTGGACCAAAGTAGGATCAGCGTACACTTTTTGCATATACAAACCCCAGGCAGGCAGCGCAATGCGGCCGCCTTGTCCATAAGCCATGGTGCGGAAGTGAGTACTGCGGTCTTCGCCACCCACCCAAATCCCTGTCACCAGATTGGAGGTCATACCCATGAACCATCCGTCGGAGTAGTTGGAGGTAGTACCCGTTTTGGCGGCAATTTCGTTGCCGCTGGTCACGCCGTAGCTATGCAGCCGCCCGGCTGTTCCGCCGGGATCTTCCACTGCACCACGCATGAGATAAAGCATGGTATAAGCCATATTTTCACTCAGCTCCTGATTGGCTTTTGGGAAAAACTCCTGCAACAGGTTACCAAAACGATCTTCGATTCTCAGAATCGTCATCGGTTCAGTCCGGTGGCCTTTGTTGGCGAAAGTACAATAAGCTCCCACCATTTCGTACACAGACACGTCGCTGATTCCCAGGCACAGCGAAGGCTTGGCATCCAACTCACTGGTAATACCCAGTTTGTGCGCGTAGTCCACGACGGTAGTTGGCTTAACCTGTTTCATCAGGTAAGCGCTCACGGAGTTGACTGACTTTCCGATGGCCTGACGCAACGAAAGAGAGGCATACGAATATCGCCCATTGGCGTTCTTGGGGGTCCAGCCGCCCGGAACACCATCGGCCAATGTGAATGTGACTGGGCGATCCACGACATGGTCGCAGGGAGTAAGGAAATTTCGATCAAGGGCCGAGACATATACGAATGGCTTAAAGGTCGAGCCCGGCTGCCGCGCGCTTTGCTTCACGTGATCGTACTTGAAGTACTTAAAGTCCACGCCACCTACCCAGGCTTTTACGTGTCCGTTGCGCGGGTCGGTAGATACCATACCCGTGTGCAGGAAGTGCTTGTAGTACTTGATGGAATCGATGGGACTCATGGTCATCGTTTTCTCGCCATCGTAGCTGAATACTTTCATTTTGTAGGGCGTCCGCATGATTTTCCAGGCCTCTTCTTCCCCTACTTCTTTTTTCAAATTAATGAAGCGGGGCGAAACCCGAACGGCCCGTTCTATAAATCCTTGAATTTCCTTACCATTCTGGTCGATCCAGGGGTTGCGGCCTTTCCAATGCTCCATGAATAGCGCCTGCTGGGTTTTCATGTGCTCCCACACGGCTTCTTCCATATAGCTTTGCATGCGGGAGTCTATGGTCGTATATATTCGCAACCCGCTAGTATACAAATCATAGTCAGTACCATTTTCATCGTTATACTGATTGACCCACTCTTTCAGATAGCCACGCATAGATTCGCGGAAGTAAGGGGCAGTACCTGTATTGTGGCTTTCGATAGTGAAATTCAGGCTTAAAGGCTTTTCCTTGGCAGAAGCATATTTGTCCGCCGAAATAAAACCATATTTCTGCATTTGATCCAGTACTGTGTTGCGGCGGTTGAGGACGTTCTGTGGAAAGCGGCGCGGATTGTAGAGCGAAGGATTTTGCAGCATTCCCACCAGCAGGGCCGCTTCGTGGACATCCAGATCCCAGGTGTCTTTATTGAAGTACGTGCGCGCCGCTACTTTCAGTCCGTAGGTATTATTCCCGAACGATACGGTATTGAGGTACATCATCATGATCTCCCGCTTCGTGTATTTCCTTTCCAGAATTACGGAAAGTATCCACTCTTTGGTCTTCACGATTACTGTACGCACCAATGGTACCTTTCCGAGGGCACCCGAGTATTTCTCAGACCGCGTTTCAAAAAGGTTTTTGGCTACCTGCTGCGTCAGGGTACTACCCCCTCCCGAACCGGAATTTCCTGTAACCACTCCTTTTGCTACCCGAAATAAGGAGCGCAGGTCGATACCGGAATGCTTGACAAAACGGGCATCCTCGGTAGCCAGCAGGGCTTTCACCAGATTTGGCGAAACTTGGTCAAACTCAACGGGGGCACGGTTTTCGAAGAAATACTTGCCGATGGACTTGCCATCCTCCGAGATCAGTTCGGAAGCTACCTCACTTTTAGGATTTTCCAGCGTCTTCAAGTCAGGCATCGGTCCGAACAACCAGAAAAAATTGAAGCTAACGGCCACAATGTACAGGATAAACAATCCCACGCCCAGTGCAGCGAACCGCCATAGTCGGACAATGGTCTTTTTGTATTTACCAGATTTTAATTCGAGCATTTATGTAATGAGTGATTGGAAGATTGAATGAATCAGTGAATAATTAAAGAAAATATCAACTCACTAATTCACTCAATCACAAGTTCAAAATTGACCGTAAAGATACCGCTTTCCCGAAAAACTAACGCCGTATAGAGGCGCGGCCCGTTACTTCAAGCATTTCCTGCACCCGAGGGAGGAGTGCGCTATCGGGATACAAGCGGATAAACTCGTTGATGGCTTGCAGGTAGTCGTCACGCCCCCGGACTTTGCCTACCAAGAAAATCCTTAATAGTGCAAACTTATCCACCAGCGGACTATCGCGGTAAAGGGCCAGGGCGTTTTCTGTTTGGGCGAGCGCTTCTGTGTAATTGCCCGCCGAGTAAAGGCCAAACAATTTGTCATATGTTTCGTAGGCCGAGCCGCCGGAAACTCCGCCGCTTTTCCCGGCCATTAATTCCTGATTGAGCAGCCGGGCGTAGGTTGAGTTCGGGAATTCGGCCAGGAGTTTTTCTTTCCAGAGCGGCCGGTTTTTATCTCCCTCTTCCAGGGATAAATAAATCAAATAATAAATTTCTTCACGGTAAGTACTCTTGGGAAAATCTTTCAGGAGCCGCGTGAAAGTGGATACCGCCTTATTGGGTTCCTTTAGATCAAAACGGTAGATTTTGCCTAAGTTATATAATGCGTCCTCCTCCCGCCGCTCGGAAGCGGTGAAATCCGCCCCGCTGATTGGTACGTTTTTGCGAAGTTCGTCGCGCCGCGCCATCCAGGCTGCCGAGCCATTGACCATGCCCGTTTCAAGGCCTGGCCCCGGCGGAACGCCGGGAGGGGTAGTAGTGGCAGTAACATCGGTACCAAGTGGCTGGCTACCGACTATCTGCGTTCCCGAGTTGAACGAAGCATTCTCTTTGGAGGAGCGCCGCCAGTCGTCTTCGAGTGGCCGATTACCCCACAAGCGGCGGAATTCGACCTTGCCCTGATTGACCAACAGAGGATCATACAGTTCCCAGCGGCGTTCGTTACCATTGATAAATGGTGTACCGACATCAGCCGCCGATGGCTGGTTGGAAGCTTCCAGTGCCTTCTGAGCTTCGGCCAGCAACCTTTGCTTTTCATCCTCCTCGGCCTGAATGATTACATCCAGTTTACGATCAAGCGCGGCCGGGTTCATCTGAGCCAGGGCCTGCAGACTGTCTTCGGTACGGACGATAGTCATTTGAGTAACAAATTCGTCGAGGGCTTTTTTACGGTCTGAAATCGTTTTGTATTCTTCGGTTTGGGGCGGCAACGAAACGAGCGCACTATCGTAGTAGGCCTGGGCATTTTCGTAGTTTTCCAGACGGTCGTAGTTGATGCGGGCTAATTCCAGATAAGTGTAAGGCACCCGCTCGATGTTAGCCCCGGCAGTCGCCACGGATTTTTGCAGAAATTTAAGGGCATCGGGATAGCGGCCGCGGCGTTCGGCCAGTAAGCCCATCGTGTAGTAAATCCGGTCTTTGAGGTCGATGTTTTTACGGTCACGAAGCATCTTGTCAAATCCTACGCTCGACAAATCAACGTTAGGATTGAGCAGCACCCGGTTTTGAAGCGAACTCATGTCGGCGTAAAAAGACAGATCATAATCGGGACGGTTTCGGCCCACCGCGCGGTAATGATCTGCTGCCAGCGCGTACTGATTGATGCGGTCATAAAGTTGTCCGGCGGTAAAGTGCAGTCTAGCCTTTTCGCTGCCTCTCTTTATTAAGGGAAAAGCCTGTTCGAGAATGGCCACCGCTGTAAGGTACTCGCCCTGCCGCTGGTGCACGTAAGCTTTGGCCAAATAAAAATCGCGGGTAGTTTCCTTATTGAGGGGCTGCTGACTAAGGTATTCAGCTACATTCAGAGCGTTGGAATAATCCTCATTCTGAGTATAGGCTCGCATCAGCCAAATCAGAGCTTTATTCTTATCATCTTCATCGCGCCCATTCGTAAAAACGTAGCGTAACGCCTCCACGCCGTCGTCGAACTGCCCCAGATATAGGCGATCTTTTCCAATCAATGTATAGCTGTCGTCCAGCCACTTACTATTCTGGTGACGCTCGGCGACGATGGATGCTTTTTCGATGGCATTTTCCAGCTGCGGCCTGACGCTCATCGCCAACGTGGAATCCAGAGGTAACAGAATAGGGAGAATCTGGTTATAGTTCTCCTCATAGGCTTCCCGCATAGCCCGCTCGGCAATTTCAGTTTCGGTACGGGCTATGTAATAGGCGTTATATTTGGCCGTAAGGTTATTAAAGGCAATGCTACCGGGATTGGTGCTATATTGTGAGCAACCCCACAGCATGACCATCGGCAATAGCAGAAAACTTCCGCGAGCTATATATAAGAATAGTATTTTCGGCACAAAGGAGGTCTTACTTAACAATAAACAGGGGTCAATTTTAGTGATAAAACGTCAAAGTTGCGTTATCCGTATTGAAAAGAAGGGACAAAGGCCCAAAGTGGGAAATCCGTTCTGAGCAATATTCCGCTTTTACAGGTACTTTGTTGTTTTGTCACTTTATAGCCTTATCGCTCTGTCACTTCTCAAAAAATGAAAAACACCAATAATTACGCCAAGTACTCTGGCCTTGCCTTCCAAATGTTGGGCACCATAATATTGTTTACCTATGGCGGCTATAAACTAGATGAGTGGCAGCAAAACAAAATTCCTGTCTGGACGCTGGTGCTGTCTCTCCTCTCCATTGCCGGGTCGTTGTACCTATTTATAAGGTCAGTAACGAAAGAGTGAGTTCCGTTTCTCTCTTTTAGCGGGAAAGCCATACCTTTGCCCTCGCAAAAAACGGATGGGCGCGTCCGCTCGCTATGCTTCGCAGTATACTACTAACTTTACTTCTTGGAATTGCATTTTTCTTAGTCGAGCATTACGGCTACGGCTTTTATGTTCATCCCTGGGCAAAGTACATGCTTCTCTTTTTTCTGGCGATTTCCTTTCTGATTCATCGTCTGATGGAGTTCGGTTTCAGGAATAAAAGGGACAAATTCGTTGAATTTTACTTATCTACGGTTGTAGCGCGGCTTTTACTATGCATTGCGTTCGTAGCCGTTGCCTTTTACTTCGGCGTCGATAATGCCCCGATCTTCATTGCCAACTTTTTTGCACTCTATTTATTTTACACGATTTTTGAAATATACGGTTTATATCGTACCTTGCGCCGCGATTCGTGACCCCTGCGTACCTATGCTATTTATGTCGACACCCATTCGCCGTTTTTTCTCTTACGTCTTCGTTGCTGCTTTATTGATTTCCAGCCCATTACGAAGCCTTGCCCAAACCGACCACGACACTCTGGCCGAAGAAGTCAACGCCGCCGAACATGATCTTGAACATCGGCTGGAAGAGAACGAGGAAGACTTCAACATCGGTGAGATGATTATGCACCACATCGCCGACTCCCACGAATGGGAATTTGCCCATGGTGTCGTGCTGCCTTTACCCGTCATTCTTTATTCACCTGACCGTGGCCTGGAAGTCTTTATGTCTTCCAAATTCCACAACAACGACCACGAATATCAGGGTTATCACCTTATTCACGGCGATTCGGAACAGATCGTACCAGCAGACGAGAGTCGCACCGTGTACGACCTTTCGATTACCAAGAACGTAGCCTCTATGCTGCTAAGTGCCATTATATTGTTACTGATCTTTGGCAGCGTGGCCAGTGCCTATAACAATCGCAAGGGTAAGGCACCTCGCGGTTTCCAGTCAGCGATGGAAGTACTGATCCTTTTCATCCGCGACGAAGTAGTGAAGCCCAACATTGGCCCTAACTACCAGAAGTACCTGCCGTACATGCTGACGCTGTTCTTCTTTATTCTGGTCAATAACCTGCTGGGCTTACTGCCCGGTGCTGCCAACGTGACGGGCAATATCGCCATCACCATGACGCTGGCCGTGATCACGTTTCTGATCGTCCATTTCAATTCCAACAAACATTACTGGATGCACCTTGTAAAACCAACGGGTGTACCCTTGGCCCTGTTGCCAATCATGATTCCGGTCGAGATTGTCGGCGTATTCATGAAGCCTTTTTCACTGATGATTCGGCTTTTCGCCAACATGACAGCGGGCCACATTATATTATTGAGCCTGTTCGGGCTGATCTTTATTTTCAAAAGCATTTTCGTGGCCCCCGTGGTATCAGCCTTTGCACTCTTCATGAATTTTATCGAGATCATGGTCGCATTCATTCAGGCATTCATTTTCACGTTGCTTTCGGCTATGTATATTGGTAGTGCTATCGAGGACAACCATGAGGCAGATCACGGAATGTGATTTAATGCTGTATTAAAATCACCAAAATCCAGTTTTTGCAATTCTTTTTTTCAATTATATATATCTAAACAATCTAATTTATGTTACTCCAAATTTTGCTTCAAGCTGCTGAACAGAGTGGTGCAGGTCTAGCTGTTATGGGTGCCGGTATCGGCGCTGGTCTGGCGGCTATCGGTGCCGGTATGGGCATTGGCCGCATTGGTGGCAGCGCGATGGAAGGTATCGCTCGTCAGCCTGAAGCGGCTGGCCGTATTCAGACTGCGATGCTGATCATCGCGGCCCTGATCGAGGCTGTGGCTCTGTTCGCTGCTGTAATCTGTCTGCTGATCTCTTTCAAGCTGTAAAAGATTAGCAAAACACAATCCCGAACTGTTGACTTCCTCACGCATTAGGCTACCGGAACAGGTTCAAAGTACTACCCCGCAGGAGCGATAGGCTCCTGCGGATTTTTGAAAGAAAGATTAGAAAAAAGTAATTGAGAATTTGGGTTGAATTGAAAACCGGAAGTAAGCAATCATCATTCAACTTTCATCATTTATCATTAAGCAATGTCACTACTTACCCCCGCCGTCGGCTTGATTTTCTGGATGCTGGTAGTTTTTCTGCTACTTGTATTCATCCTCCGCACTTTTGCCTGGAAACCCATTATCAATGGCCTGAATGATCGCGAGCGCGAAATTCAGGGCGCATTGGACCTGGCCGAACAGACCAAAGCCGAAATGGCTAAGTTGAAGGCCGACAACGCCAACATGGTCGCCGAAGCCAACGCTGCCCGCGACAAGATAATCCGTGAAGCCAAGGAAGCCTCTGAGCGTATGGTGCAGGAAGCCAAAGATAAAGCAATAGCCGAAGGCCAGAGAATGATCGACAGTGCCCGAGAAACCATTCATAATGAACAGCAGGCTGCTATTTCCAAAATGAAAGAAGAAGTAGCTACCCTCTCGCTCCAGATTGCTGAAAAGGTGCTGCATCGCGAACTGAAAGATAAGACTGCGCAGGAAAAATTAATTGCCGACCTGGCCTCAAGTGCCCGCTTGAACTAAGCAAACTAAATGGGTTTGCTTGTCAAACCTCACTGCACTATCAACTGTCAACTATCCATTTTCCCCTAAATAAATGTCAGTAGGAACCGTAGCCGCCCGATACGCCAAGTCGCTCATCGAACTGGCCGAGGAAAGAAAAGTGGTAGAAACCGTATACCAGGATATGCTGTTATTCCGGGACACGGCTAAAGCCAATCGCGGCCTGATGCTGGCTCTGAAAAGCCCTGTGGTACGCCATGAAAAGAAATTGGGAATTCTGAAAGCTCTATTTAAGGAAAAAGTAGATCCCGTTTCGTACTCTATTTTCGAGATTATTACCCGTAAAAACCGGGAATCCATTCTCGACGAAATTGCCGAAGAATTCATCACCCAGTACAATACGTACAAAGGAATTCAGAAAGCGACAATTACCACCACGATTCCCCTCAACGCTGATCTGCGGGCACAATTCAATAAGATCGTGGCCGATGCTACGGGCAGGACGGTGGAACTTGAAGAAAAAGTAGATGAAAAACTCATCGGTGGTTATATTCTGCGCGTGGGCGACCGCCAGATCGACGCCTCTCTGAAAAGCCGCCTGAACGAACTGAAACTTGAATTAACAGATTAAAGATTTTACTTTTTATCTTAATAGTTAGAAAGACTTTGCTGCATTGCGGCGAAGTCTTTTTTATTTGGTAGTTTGTTAAACGAAAGTTGTTTTCAAAGCCTGAGATACCCATGATGAACATCTTGGAGGAAACGCGCAAGGTCGACATTTTACAAGTCGTGCAGGGACTGGGCATAAAAATTCAGGAACATCGGAAAATTCTCTGTCCCTTTCACGCGGAAAAAACGCCTTCGCTTTATCTCTATCCCAACACCAATACGTACTACTGCTTCGGTTGCGGCAAGCATGGCGACGTGATTCATTTCTATGCTGGTTTCTGCCAGTTGGAATACACAAAAGCCATGCACGAATTGGCATTCCATTATGTGCCAGGCTACGTAAGGCGAGCAACCCCTCCTCCGCGGGAGTTCACACCAAGGCCCGAAATTCCTGCTGATAATTTGCCTGATACCAAGGAATATGAGTATCACGAAGTTCACACCGAGATTTACGAGGCCTTTAAGGAATACTGCAATTCGCAGGGCGAGTCGGAGGTTTCGCAGCAAGCTAGTGCTTATCTGAAAGAGCGTGGTTTTACGGACTATACACTACGCAACTTCGGGATTTTTGTGGTGAAAGACTATCACAACGTCAACCACTATATGCGGACCCGTTTTGCAGCGGCGGATTTGCGCGAGAGCGGACTGTATAACGAAAAAGACAACCTCGTTTTTTACAAACATCCGATTATCATTCCGTACTACCAAAAAGAGCGAGTCGTGTTTCTGCAGGGCCGAATCATCGGTACTCCCGTAGACCGGACGCCCCGCTACCAGTTTTTGAGCGGAGTACCCATTCCGCTTTATAACAGTGACCTTTTGCCCAAAATAAAAACCGGAAAGATCGTGTATCTCACCGAAGGGGCTTTCGACTGTATTACGCTGGTGCAGCAGGGAATGCCCGCTGTAAGCCTGGGGAGCGTGACGATGTTCAAGAAAGAATGGGCCAAACTTTTTCGGCGATTTGAAATATGCTTCTGGTTTGACAATGACGCCGCCGGGCAAGCGGCAAAAAAAGCCTACCACGCAATATTCCATCAGGCAGGCCTGAGTACCCATGAGCGCGATGTCAAGGAAGGGTATAAAGATGTAAATGAGTATTTCGCGAAGCGGAAAGACTAATGTGGTACGGGCGGCTCGCCCGTTTTTGTTTTTAGCCAGGCGGGCCGCCCATATCATAATCAATACTGCCATCTGGCCGATTCTTTGAGCGGTTTCCAGTCATATTTGGGTTCATAATGGTTCCATATCAGCCACGAGAGGGTGCGTAATAGAACCGAACCTTCGTTGTCGGGTTTCCAGCGCTCGTCGGTTTGATTTTTTGTAGTGATACAGAAAACGTAATCGCCGTGTGGAGCGTGCACCAGTACCACTTCTGATTTGGCTCGATTCACCGCCCCATTTTTTGCAATCACCTGAATGGTGGGCGGAATTTGGGATAATGCATACCCATCCCAAAACTGCCGCCCCAGTAGGCGGTATATTCGTTCACTCACGTCGGGGCTGATGACCTCTCCGGCGCGGATCATGGCGACGAGTTCGGCCATTTCGCGAGGGGTAGTCTGGCCCCAGCCATAAATTTTCCAGGCATCCTGCCGGCCGGGAGTCCGGGAGTTGACACGGGTATTTTTAAAGCCATAGGTAGACAGCCACTCATTAATCGCTTCACCGCCACCGGCCAGAGCCTGCATCCACAAACTACCCGTGTTATCCGAAAGCGTCTCCATAAGCATTAGTACATAAGGCAGTGGGATTTGTGCGCTGTCGCGCAAAGATCCAACTACTCCGTCATCGTAATGCAACGAATCCCGATAGGTCAGGACTTGATCATATTTTAATTCGCCTTTATGTAGTTTATCAAAAACGCCACATAAAATCGGGACTTTGACCATGCTTGCAGTGGGAAAAATAGTGTCGGCGTTGATTTCTACGGTACGATTAGTCCGCAGGTTGCGTACATACACACCTACATCGCCGTGAAAATCTTTTATAGCAGCAACGAGTTTTTGTGTAAGTACTTTGTCGGTTCGGGCACCCTGAACTCTCAGAGGTTGAGCAAAAGAGTTTTCCAGACTTAGCAGACTCATTATTAACAGGAAAGAATATCTACTCATGGAGTTCTTTAGGTTAGAAAAAAGCATGAGACGGAATATACATCTTGAACCTACAAAAATCGCAGACTGTCATCAGAAATGATAGCAGTCTGCGATTTCTCTGATAGTTCCGGTTTCTATTTTTTGCCAGAATGGGTTTTTGCAATAATTACTGGAACACAGATATTAACCGGGCAGCATTCAACAACCGCTGTATCGGAGACAACACAGGTTTTCTCATCTTTGGTTACCGAATAAGTGACCTCATAACTACCAGCTACCGACACTGTTGGATTTTGTAAACCGCTGGTAAAACTACCGGGACCAGTCCATTTGTATGAGGGCGTTATGCCTTCGCTCGGAACACCAACAGCTGTCACCTGCCCCGAAGAGGTCGGGCAAGAGAATAAGCCACTTGTCGCGGTGACTTTCGGCTTCAAAACATTGACCTGGTACTTCACGAAACCCTTACAAAAGGGGGACGCATATTTGAAACAGGCATAAACGTAATAAGTCCTAACGCTGCCCTCCTCTGCTGGAAAATTATCGGAAGTCACTGTGGCGAAGCCATCGGAAGGCTTTGTCGAACCAAGATAAGTTTTGCCGTTGTCTTCAGCTATGTAAGGATCGTCCACCTCGGAATCAAATCGCACCCAGCCTATTTCCACCGGTGGCAGAGAGTTAGTTTTTACGGAAAATCTGACGCTTTCTCCCTCGCAAATAGATTTGGGGACGCTTGGGTCAGGGTCTGTGATCGTGAGACAACACTCAGTCTCGTCTCTCGCTACGGTGATGCTATTCGATGCAATGCAATCGCTGTTGTTGTATTTTACCGTAACGATATAGACGCCGGCAACCGAAGCAAAAAACGAATCCGTGTCTCCGGGATCGGTCGCACCATTAGGAATAATCCAATCGTAGTTGGCACCTTCATTAGGCGATGCTAATGCTGTAATTTTGATTGAAGTCTGGGCGCAGCTAAGATCTCCTTCTTTACTTACCAAAACCACAGGAGCCGCCCCACAGCTGGTCGATGTGCATATCACTTTAATATGGACGGCTGACAATGACGATAAGTCGGTTGCCAGGTACGTGGCACCTTGATAAACTACCTTGACGTCTATATCGGTGTTATCGGGTACAGAGTTGGTTATGTACTTTCCCGTATTATCAGTGGTAGAGGACGTAATCAGTTCGTCTGAGTTCTTTTGAAAGAATTTAACTTCCAGGCCAGGCACCTGTAAGCCTTCCTCAATATCGTAGCTGCCATTTTGGTTATTGTCGCAATACACATAGCCACCCACGCTAGCGGCAAAGGCTTGCAAATGGGTAAGAATTACAAATCCCAGAGCCACAAAAACGACTCTTGATAATCGGCTCTGAGAAAGCCAAAATTCCGACAGCTCCACCCTTCTGCTTATCGACTCAGTATTCTTAACATAGAAAATCGGAGAAGTGGTAGTTTCCATCTTTAGTGTGTGATAGCGGTGTACTAGGTTGCCATCCTGGGTTGAGACTACCCAAGCGTTTTGTGTTGACAGTCCAATTTAAGGAAAATCCTCATATGAACCGACTTTAACAGCTCTTATCGCTCTGGCACATAAACGAAAAGTCAGGTTTGAACAACTGTGTCATCTCGTCGAAGAGATCATTCTTCACCCAGAAGATCGGGTCTTTTTTTCCGGGTATTTGCTAGTGACTGCTGCATCCGCCATTTCTCAATGTTGGCCTCATGACCCGACAGCAGTACTTCAGGTATACCAACGCCCTCGAATTCAGCGGGTCGGGTATAGACGGGCGGTGCCAGCAGATCGTCCTGGAAAGAATCAGTAAGAGCGGATGTTTCGTCATTGAGAACACCGGGAATAAGCCGGATAATAGCATCGGCCAGTACTGCCGCCGCAAGTTCTCCCCCGGAGAGAACATAATCACCGATGCTAATTTCTTTTGTTACAAATAGGTCGCGTACACGTTGATCCACACCCTTGTAATGCCCACAGAGCAGGATCAGATTTTTTTTAAGAGAAAGCGAATTGACAGCTTTCTGGGCCAAACGTTCACCATCGGGAGTTAGATATATTACCTCATCGTACGTCCGCGCTGCCAGCAACGACCGCAGGCAACGGGCAATGGGCTCGATCTGAAGTACCATGCCTGCCCCGCCGCCAAATGCGTAGTCGTCCACTTGACGATTTTTTCCGGTGGCGTAGTCACGAATGTCGTGCATATGTATTTCCACCAGACCTTTGTCGCTCGCTCTTTTCAGAATAGAATGGGCAAAAAAGCTCTCCATCAGCCGGGGAACTACCGAAACAATGTCAATTCTCATCATTTCCGTCCTTCTCACTTTCGTCGGCTCCCCCCGTGTATACTTCCAGAAGTCCCTCGGGAAGGTTGACCCGCACTTGCTTATTGTGGCGGTCCGCATTGAGGACAATGCCGTCCACGATTGGAATAAGTACTTCGTTGCCCAGGTAGTCGAGGGCAATAAGGTTTTGGGTAGCTACGGAATAAACTTCCCTTACCGTGCCGAGGGTACCTAAGTTTTCGTCCAAGACCTCAAATCCCTGAATTTCGTGGTAATAAAACTGGTCGTCTTCCAGTTCCTCAAGCGTTTCGAGGGGCATAAACAAAGACGTACCTACCAAAGCCAGAGCCTTTTCCATTGTATCCAATCCTTCCAGTTGAACGATGGCCCGGCCTTTTTTCTGCAGGTTGAAACTTTCCACAAAATAAGGAATCAGTTCTCCTTTTATTTCTAAAAATACAGATTCCAAATCTTCGTACTCCTCGGGATAATCCACATCCAGGTGAAACACGAGTTGGCCCTTAGTACCGTGGCTTTTCACGATATAGCCCAGTAAGTAACAGTCGTCCTGTGTCAATTCGATATTTGTTATAAATATAAAATAAGATCGTAAAAGACCACGAGCCTGCGCGGAAAACCGACAGGCTCGTGGGAATAGTCTGGAATTGCTTCGCTTTCTGAGAAGCCTTAGGCTTTCTTTTCGTCCTCAGAAGTACCCTCCTCTTTGGAGGAATCTTCTTCTTTGGAAGCCTCTAGTTTATTTGCCGTTTTTTCAGCGCTTTCGCTGACCTCCTCCGTTACTTCCGCAACCTTCTCGGCTACCGCGATAGCAGCATCCGTGGCAGTTTCTTTAACTGAGTCAACTACATCACTTGCAGCTTCGGAAATTTTGTCGATAAGGGATTCTGACTTTTCAGAAGCCGGAGCCTCCTCTTTCTTATCCTCAACCTCTGCGACAGGTTCTTCGGCAGCCGGAGTACTCTCTTCGGCTACGGGTGCAGTTTCCTCAGCAGCTACTTCATCCGCAGCGGGAGTTTCTTCCTCGGTGGGTTCAGGAGCAGGCGGAGTATTCTTCTTGACGATCGCTTCGACACGCGCCTGATTCACTTTGCGTTCTGCATCGAGTTTCTGGGCTTTTTCCGAAGATTTCTTCGTGCTGAGAGACTCTACCTTGGCAGCAGTTTTCTCAGCTTTCATGTTCTTCCATTCTTCAAAGCGTGCATCCGCATCTTCCTGCGTTACCGCTCCCTTGATTACGCCAACCTGCAAATGCTTGCGAAGCATTACGCCTTCGTGGTGCAGTATTGAGCGGGCGGTGTCGGTAGGTTGAGCGCCTTTCAGCAGCCAATCCACGGCCCGATCCGTTTGCAAATCTACCGATGCCGGATTTTTGTTAGGGTCGTATGTACCGATTTTCTCGATAAAACGGCCGTCACGGGGAGCCCGGGCGTCCGCTATCACGATGTCATACATCGCTAACTTTTTGCGTCCTCGACGCGCTAATCTAATTTTTACTGCCATTACAATTGTATGGTTTTAAGTGAGGGATCTCGTCCCTACGTTTCAAATAGGGTGCAAATTTAGCATTTTTTATCTACAATTTTTTATTTGACCAAAAAAAGAGCGAAACCAGCTAGGCTCCGCTCTTTTTTTATAGAAAAGTCTGAAAGATTATCTTCTAAACCCGGCAGGATAAGTGGAACGCAGGGTGTTGTTTGGCATAATCTTGATTTCAACACGACGGTTGGCCTGAAGTCCTTCGGGTGTTGTGTTCTCTGCCAGTGGACGGTACTCACCAAAGTACTCTACGAGTAGGCGACTGGGGTCAGACAAGCCAGCCCGCAGAATGAAACGCTTGGCGGACTCGACGCGACGACGTGACAGGTTCATGTTATATCCGTAAGAAGCCCGGGCATCCGCGTGACCCACCAGTACGATCCGGCAGTTAGGACGCATATTCAATAGTTCAACCACTTTGCGGAGCGTTTCTTCCGAGGCATTGCGAATGGTTGCTTTATCGGTATCGAATTCGATGTTACTGAACAGCGCTTCGCACTCGTCCTTAGGAAGGTTATTTTTGATAGCATCGGTAATATACTTATCAATGTCCATAGCTACGCCACCACCCGACACAACGCTACCGGCAGGAGTGTTAGGTTCTTTATCGAAGAGGTCAGCTACGCCGTCACCGTCAGAATCAGTATATAGACGGGGATCGACGGGCTTGGGCATATTGGCTTTGGCAATCGAATCGGCATCATCCATGGTAGGATTATAAGGGAGCGGAATCAACTTCTTAGGATCAGCCCAACGCAGGTGGTAACGGCCGCTTGAAGCGTCGTACTTACCATCTTTGGACATTACAGCGTTTTTGCCCAGCTTGTAGGTCAGCGCAATAGCACCGTACCCCCATTTGTCCAGTTCTGAGTCACCTTTGATAAAAGTAAATATGCCCGTGGAGGTAGCGTGGTTGGTCAGGCTACTGGCCGTAAGGTCAAGCTTCTCAGTAAGTACGTGGTTAATAGCAAAGGAAAGACCTAAGTCAATGCGGGGAGATAGTTCGTAGTGAATATCCATGCCCAAGGGCACTACCCATTCGCGGGTGTAGATAGAACCGTTACGCTCCCAGGTTCCTGCCGTTTTGGAGCTTCCCTCAGTATTGGAAGACAGCAGAAGAGCACCACTATTAAGGTCAAATACCTCAGTATGATAATAGATGATTCCAAACCCACCGCGAGCGTCAAATTTCCAGCGGCGTAGTTTGTCGGGGCCGAATAACAGCCGGTTAATGTTCATCGTTCCATCCAGCGTTACCTGTACGAAGGAAGGGCTTTCGAATCGGAGATCACGAATATCACCCGTAATCTGGCTCTGGTACCCCAACTTGGAACCCTGCAACCAACCGTTCCAGGCTGTGATCTGAGTACCAAAAATAGGAGTCAACTGCTTATTGAGAGAAAGACCAAAACCACCCGTCAGCTCTTCTCCCGGCCCACGCTTGAAGTCGTACTGCTTCAGGTCACCAAAGAAGCGGGTAATTCCGCCGTAGCCCGTAATGGACCAGGTGTTCATTTTGTTGGGGCCTTCGTAGCTGCGGTTCTGAGCAGAAGCAGACGAAAAGCACAACGCCGATAAGATTAGGGAAATGTAAAGGTTTTTCTTACTCATGGGAAACACCAGTTGATGTGATTCTATTAAAAGCCAAATTTTACAAAATTCTTTTTAAATAAAAAACCGAAAAAAAGCAAGCCTGTAAGCCGGGTTCTGTTTTCCGGCACGAGACCGAAACTCCTATCATTTATCTCGAACTACGGTCACCCGCAGCCTCTAACGACCTACCCATGCCGACGTTCCGAACGAGCCGGAACCGAAGCGGGCCGCCCCTGGCCGGCACCTATTTGGTCTTTCAGTCCGTAAGGTTTACCTCGCTCCCCTTGTTGCCAAGTGAGACGGTGGGCCCTTACCCCACCTTTTCACCCTTACCCGATCATAAATATTATGCCAGGCGGTATCTTTTCTGTGGCACTGGCTGTCGGCAGACCGTCACCCGTCTGCCGCCTTCCCGTTAGGAAGTACGGCGCCCTACACTGCCCGGACTTTCCTCCCCGGCATTTCTGCCGGAGCGATAGGACGGCTTGCCCTGTTTCGGTTGGCGCAAAGCTAAGAAATACTTTGCATTGAAAGGCAGACAGCCTGGTATAAATACCAAATTCCAACGCCTGAATTCTTCGTAAAAAAGCCATTCCCGGCATTATTCAAAGTAATCCTTCTACTTTTAAAGCAACGCGTCCCTTAGCGAACACGACGGCGTAAATATTTTCTGGCGTGAGATACACGCGGTCCGGCGCTATTTCCGAAATAGTACCGTTCAGGACCACGCCCTTTGCCAACGCATTGTTTTGCAGAGTTTTCTGAATACTCTGACGTGCTTCCTCGATTTGGCCACCTACCGGAAATACAAATTGCTTCTCCAGCATTTTACTAAACTTGCTTTCTAAAAGCCAGCTAGCCGTTTTAAAAATCACGTTTCTGGTATCCAGGTCATAATCCAGATCTTTCAGGGAAAGGTTTTTAGTTTTGGGATCATAATGTGGTATACCTCTTAGGTAGATAATGCCGTTCAAACTACCTTTTAATCCCGCCTTAATTATAAGGAATTCGTCTTGGCCGTACATTTCGAGATTAGTTACTTCCACAGAATACTTCTCATTACTGAAAGAGTACTTCTCCCCCACAAACTTTGCCTTTGCCAGCCGGGTAGCTTCTTTGTAAGGAACTACACTAATAAGCCCCACCTTAAATTCCTGCGGCATTTTATCCACAACCAGCAGATCAGGCAACTGGCTTTCGCCCCTGATTTCGGGTTCTTCTGCCGAAGTTACAGTCTGCGTGTAGCCCCTGATCCCGATACTCGTCCGCAAAATATTATTCTTTACCAGCAATGGAGTCATCATTGCCGAGGTAGGTACTACCACTAACCAAGTGTCGTATTCTCTGGACATTAGTACTGGTTTCCTGGCTAAATCCCAGGCCTGACGTATATATTTTCTCAGTTCAATCGTCCCGGCTACCTGCTCGTCGATGGCTTTCGTTATTTTTTCAAAATTCCGCCCCAGCATCCGGCTCACCATCGACTTTATGGGGATATTTAGCCCCACTACCCGAACACTGGGCTCGCTAATCCAGTCGTAACTGTCCACACGGGTGTGGGTAGTTACGAGCCAGTCGGGCGACACGCCAATGTCCGAAAGAAAGCGAAGCCGCAGCGCGAATTCGGTATCTTTGGTACCGGAGATTTTGAATCCTAATGGGCTGCTTTCGTAGCGGACGCTTACCCAGATTTTCAATGGAACCTCAAACAGAAAAGTGGAGTCGATGGCCTGTACTTTGATCGGACTCATCTTCCATACCTTTGCTTTCAGGTTATCGGTGTCGAAATCATCATAGCTATTATCCTCATAAATCAAACCGTTCAACTGCGCATTGAGTTGTCTCTCGAGTTCGATCAGCGGCATCTCGACCGGAATGTTAATCGAAGAAAGGTGTTTTTCGTCCTGTAGCTGCATATCGGAGTAGAGGTATTTTTCTTTGGGGGCAGCAGGCTGGTCCGGTGCAGCGGGCTGGCATTGACCCAGCAATAAACCTAAAAGTAAGTACAGGCCGGGATGTAAGGGCAAAAATCGTTTCACTTAATTACTTTATCTTGGCAAAAGTGGCACCATACCCAAACTTCTCTTTTTGCGCATCTTCAAAAAACTGTAAGTTCTGGTGCTGGCTCAGGCGGCGGTGAATTTCCTGACGAAGCACGCCGCTTCCGGCCCCGTGAATAAACGTAATTTCGTCCAGTCCTGCTGCAATTGCGCTTTCCAAATGCCGCTCAAAGGTTGTGAGTTGCAGCTTAAGCTTGTCGGCGGTTGACAAAGTATCCGGATTGGGACTCAATTTTTCCAGGTGTAAATCTACCACCGATTGTGGCGTTTCTACCTTATGAGAGGTAGTTGTTTCCGGCGAGAGCATCCGCTCGCGTAGCTCAGCAGCCGAAATACCCGCAGAAGTTGGCGGCGCAGCGGTACCGGTCACGTTTTCTTCATCGAGCTGATAAACATAGCCTTCCTTTGCCAGAACCGGTACTTGCTGTTTCTTTTTGTAAAAAGACTGCACCCGGCAACGAAGTCTTTTATGAAAAGGCGGCTTAACCGCGCTGTTTCCCTCCCGAAAATAGAGCGCTTGCAGCTCAAAAATGGGCCATTGCTCAATGTCCTTCGTCAGCAGGTCGGTTAGCCGGTGGTTGGTACGCGGGCTAAGTACCCCCGACGCCAGTCCCGATTGCTTTCCGGCCAACTCCTGGTACATAACGAAGGGCATGACCCAATCTGAGTTATTGATCAGGTGCACTGTGAGTTCTCTGTCGTTGACGGGTACAAAAGCCAGGTAAATTCCTTTCTCGGCGAAAGGAGATTTACGGCTAAACGTTGGAAATTCTTCCTGTTTTTTCGCAGAACTACCTCCCGCCGATTCCGTAGGTTTCATTCGCTGGCTCTCCATCGGTGAAACCGAAACTACCTCCGAGCGAAGCACAGGAATTCGAAAGCCTTCTTCAATTTCTATTTCTACGATATTGCCGGGCAAAAAGGCGTAAACAATTCCCTCTTCCTTGTCCCGCAACAGTCTTACTTTATCGCCTATGTTCATGAGTTTTGTGTGATTATTTAGTTGTTTAGAGTTTAGTCGTGGAGTTGTTGAATCGATAAAATCTTTGAGCCTTGAGTACCTGAATAAACCCCTAAAAATACAAAGGCTTAAACACTATTCCCTTTTTAGACAACTCCATGGCAGGAGCCGGAATTTTTAACGAGTTGAGCAAAAACGCCAGTGACTTGACGAGGCGACTGCGGGTTTTTATTTTAGTAAAATCAATATCGACCGAGAGGTAATATTGTCGATAGGGTCGATAACCCAGTTCAATACTTTGGTCGATTTCAGCGGCGACCATATCCTGAATACCATATCCCACCGAAAAACATAACCAGGCTGGCCAGCCTGATTCCGGTGCGAACGAGCGCGGACTTGCCGAAAACCAGTAGGTCTGCCCGTTATAGTCTTTGAGCCATTGCTCCGACCGCTTTCGTCCGAGCAACTCGGGCCGCGCCGCTGCTAGTTCTGTAAAATGAAATGAATATTTGGGTACAATTCTGACGTCATCCCAAAGCGCGTATTGCCCCACAAATAAGACAGGGCCTATCAGATTGGCCGCCATATCGCCCGGCGAGAAACCATAACCGGGTGAAAACCCGTCAAGAATTTCGATCGGGGTTTGAAAAAAGAAACCTGATATGGCCCCGTAAATAACTGCCTGTTTCTTCGTAATGCCGGTTTTCTTGTAAAGCTCCGCCGTGTGACGACAGATCTGATAGGACGAAAACAAATGTCCTACTTTATCTATCTGCTTCCACTCGTGCGAGTCATCGGCAATCCGAAAATCAGTGAGCGGGTCGTTGTACCAAGCCTTACTCAAACCATAAATTGTCCCGGCGTACAACGCTGTTTGGGCAGCGAACATTCCGTGCAGTAAACGATAGTTGGGCTTTTGGGTACTGTCCACATCCTCGCTATCCTGAGCAAAGCCAGGATTGGGATAAAGGCCCGTAAAGTACAGAGCGGCGAATGTAGAGAGTATGAACCTCTTCATTACTACGCTCAATAGCTACCGCTATATTTCCGCAGTCCCCATTCGAGCGATGCAAGGATCAAAAGCAGGAAAAACAGCCATTTAAGTTGAATCAATTCGGCCATTTGCTCCGAGCTGTCCAAGCGATCCGGCGGGCGATTATTGGTCATAATCTGTACTAAACTAGCCATCGTATTGGGTTGCACGAAACGGCCGCCCGTTCGTTCCGAAAGTTCACGCAGCAGCCCGAAATCGGCTGTGGTGTTTTGGGCTTCCAGGTCGGTATCGGTCACCACAAACTGTCCGCTTACCTGCTCTAGTCCCGAACGGAGCGTGGCAGAGGCACGGTACTTATAAACACCTTCCGGTAATCCGCTGATCTCGAAGCGGGGATTCTCGGCCGTGTAGGTATAGGTATAATTCTGGATTTTGCCCTTCTCATCGGTGATGTCCAGCTGTACGTCCTGGCCGTAAATCTTCTCGTAGATGTCGTTATAAATCTCTGTCTGGAACGTCACCCGATCGCCCGCGTCAAATTCCGCGCTGACGGGATAGACCCGGAATTTCCGCTTATCTTCTTTGACGGAGAGTAGTTGAATGACTTTTTGAAAGAGTTCATCTACTACATCCTGCTTCTCAGTCAGAGCGAATTCCTCCTGCCGCCATTGCCAGATGCCTTCGCCCGTGAGCACAGCTACTTTGCGCTCGCCTTCCGTAGAGATTGCCAATAGCGGCTTGGTGGTAGCTACACTGCCCACGCGCTGGTAGAGGACAACTTCGCTGCCGGGCGACAGGCGATACTCACCGAACGGTACCGACAGCGGAGGTAGTTTTGCCAGAATATCCAGCCGCTGATTGTCCAGGTTGAGTAGTTGAAAAGAACCATTGAAAAGCCCCGTCACCTTATCGAACTGTCCCGGATTAGCCGCAATCTGCACGGTGCGGTTCAGCGGATTGACGGCACCAATGGCCGACTGATTTCCCAAGATAAAAAACAGAGGCGTATTTCTGGCCATCAGCCGCTGCATAAATTGGCTGCCGGAGCCTGAAACGTCGGGTATCTGGTGAAAAATAACGAGGTCGTAGGTTTTGTCCATCAGGTCGTTGAGGTTGCCGGCGGTCGTCAGTAGTTTGACATCGAGTTCGTAATTTTCATTCTGCTCGATGATGCTACGAAGCGCCTTAATGTCGGGGTGAGGGGCCAGGCCAAGCAGTAAGATTTTTTCCCGTCCGTCAATAATGTCAATATAGACCTCACGGCGGTTGTTGCGGGTACTTGACTCGCCGGAAATGCCACCTACTTCCACTGTAAAGTGCTGGACGCCCTTCTGATTGGAAGAAGTAGTGAAGGTAAACGACTGAAAGTAATCGTCGCGATTAAGTACCACGTTCTGGGTAGCAACTACCCTCCCACCCTGCCGCAGCGTGAGCGTAGTACTTCGCCCGGCCAGGCCATTCGCCACCACATCGACCTGAATCGGGAACTCGTTACCCATGTAGGCCACGCGGTTAGCCGTGACGTTTCGCAGCAGAATGTCGCGCTTAGGGATGGTATCGCCGACGGCCACCGTGTGGACCCGAAAGGGATAGTTGCCGTAAACGGGCGATAGGCCCTGATTGACAATCCCATCCGAAAGCAAAATAACATCTGTCAGGTTCTGTCCCTCAAAATTACTACGCACCGTACTCAGCATGGAGGCCAGGTCGGTCTGGGTGCCATCGAATCTTACTGAATCGAGTTCTGCCTGCGTTGAGGGCGTGTCAGCGTTTAGCGTTTCGATACTTACCTCGTACCCTTCGGCAGTGAGTTGCCGCCGTGCTTCTTCCAGCGCCGGGATAGCCCTGGCCCCTGCCTCCGCTACAGATTGCGAATTATCGACCGCCAGCACAACTTTGGCTTTGTCAGTAGTTGTCTGCACAGTTCGCACTAAAGGAGCCAGCAGCAAAAAACAAAGCACCGACACCAAAGTACCCCGAAGAATGGCCAGAAGAGCATTGAGCCGTTTACCCCAGGATGGTTCGGGCTGGTACAAGAAAAAAGCGTAGGCCGATCCCGCCAAGAGGCAGAGCAAGATAAACCAGGGAGAAGTTTGCAGGAAAAGTTCGGATCGCATGGGCGAAGCGTGAGTCTCGTATAGTGGGTTCAGGGACCGGAAACGGTCAAGATACAATCATAACGCCGAAAACCCTAGGAATGGTTTAGCGCGGGCCATAATCCTGCCCGATCCCCCTCTATTTAAGTACTAAGTAAGCATTCCGCCATCGACCTGAAGTACCTGGCCAGTGATGTACTTCGACATATCCGATCCCAGAAATACACAGGCGTCAGCGACTTCCTCCGGCTTGCCGCCGCGCTTCAAAGGAATGGATTGCTTCCACTCTTCCAGCGCTTTGGCCTCGAGAGCCTCAGTCATTTCGGTTTCGATGAAGCCCGGCGCTACGGCATTGGAGCGAATATTACGCGAACCAAGTTCCAAGGCAACCGACTTTGAAAAGCCGATGATACCTGCCTTGGAAGCCGAGTAGTTGGCCTGTCCGGCATTACCCATTATACCTACCACCGAAGTAATATTGATAATCGAGCCACTCTTGGCCCGCATCATGGTTTTGATGGCCGCCTTGGTCAGGTTGAAAACCGATTTCAAATTGACATTCATTACGGTGTCCCACTGCTCCTCGCTCATGCGCATCAACAAGGCGTCGCGCGTTACGCCTGCGTTATTTACCAGAACATCCAGTTTACCAAAATCCGCCACCACATCGGTAATCAGCTGATCGGCGGCTTGAAAATCAGAAGCATCCGACCGGTAACCTTTGGCCTTTACGCCAAAAGCTTCCAATTCCGCGACTAACGCATTACCTTTCTCTACACTCGAAAGGAAAGTGAAAGCCACATCGGCTCCTTGCTCGGCAAATTTCATAGCGATGGCGCGGCCAATACCCCGCGAGGCACCCGTAACCAGGGCAGTTTTATTTTCCAGAAGTTTCATTGAGGGAATTCCTTGGTTCTGTGATTTGAATTTTGGGCGAAGGTACGGCTTTGGAGATTTGGGAGCAAAATTAGGATCAACTGAACTTCTCGTAAATTGTCATCGGCCTTTGAGCAAGGCTGTTTTTGAACTTTTCAAAGCGCAATCCGTATTCTTATCAGAACATAATAGAATAGCATGTCAAGAATAATCCTGGGAATCATTGTTTTCTGCATCCTGGCTTATACGATCGGCTTTTTTAAAGTCCGTTTCCAGAATCCAACCAAAGCCGATGGCACGCCCCGTACTTTTGTGGAAGAAGGTTCGCGCGTGCTGGTACTGATGCTGGGGATCGGGCTGATCGTGTTTGCGCTTTTTGTAGTCTATCAGTTCGGCAGCTACCTTTTTGAGAAAAAATGACCAAGTACCTGCACATTATCGGCGGTGCCTATTCGGGTTATTGGGATTATCTCAAAAACGAGATCCTGAACCCTGGCTGGCACAACTACTTCTATTGGCTTTTTGGTGCCTCAGTGGTGATTTGGCTGTTGGAAGTACTATTTCCCTGGCGCAAAAATCAGCCGCTCGTCCGGCAGGATTTCTGGATGGACGCCTTTTATATGTTCTGGAACTACTTCCTGTTTTCCCTGATTGCCTACAATGCGCTGTCGATGGTAGGGGTAGAACTTTTCAACGATTTCCTCAGCCTTTTTGGGATTACCAACACGGTGGCCATAGAAGTGGCATCCTTACCCAACTGGCTGCAGTTGGTTCTGATTTTTGTGCTGCGCGACTTCATGCAGTGGAATATCCACCGACTGCTGCACCAAGTACCGTGGATGTGGGAATTTCACAAAGTACACCATAGTGTGGATGAAATGGGGTTTGGGGCACTACTACGCTACCATTTTGTGGAAAATATCATCTACCGCACGCTGGAATATCTGCCTTTGGCGATGATCGGTTTTGGGATTAAAGACTTTTTCATCGTCCACATTTTCACGCTCGTGACAGGACAACTGGGTCACGCCAATTTGTACATTCCATTGGGAAAGGTAAAGTACTTTCTGAACGGTCCGCAAATGCACCTGTGGCATCATGCCAAAGAAATGCCCGCGTCGCACCCGATGGGATTTAATTACGGGATTACGCTAAGTGTCTGGGATTATTTGTTCCGTACCAATTACTGGCCCAAAAACGACGAGTACCTGCCCGTGGGCTTACCCGACGAAGAAGCTTTCCCCAAAGATTTTGTGGGGCAGATGGTCAGGCCATTTCAGACCTTGCAGCGAAAAAGAAAGGCTTCTGCGAATATTCCAGCCCCACTTACCGCTTCTCCTCCACCGAAGCCCTGATTTCCAGGATGAAACTCATAGACTGCGCCACACTTCGCGCAGTACTTTCGTTTTGGTATTCTCCAACAACTACCTTGTACATCCCTCCTTCAGAAGTAGGCTCAATGAGCCGGGCGGCGTAGTTTCCCTGCCGGAGTTCGCTGATACGGGATTGGGCCGATCCTTTACTCTTAAATTCTCCTGCATTTATGACGTAAACAGTTCCTTCACTTGCTGCGGGAGTTGGAGCAGCAGCCGGACGTGTGGGTGAAGGCGCTGTAGGTACCGGTATATTTTCAGGAGTTGGGCTGCTGTCACCCGAAAATTCATTGTCCGAAGTCGTGGAGGCAGTTGGTGGGCTAGTCTCGGCCCAATCGTCGTTGAGGCTTGTACTACTGTCCTCCAAAGTCGAGTCCGTGCCGAAAAGGGCGGCGATATCATCTGCAGGGGCAATCGGTGAATCCGATCGTACCTCGGTAAGTTTTGGGCCAACCAAATAAGCCCAAAAGCTTTGGTATTCTTTAGACGCCGGAGAATTAAGCCATTTGATATAAAACAGGAATCCCGCTAACAGGACGACAATGAAGATTACCAGCCACCACGGCTTGTTGGACGCGTAGCCTTTCTTGCCCCTGCTTTGCTTTTTACTCCTTACAATTCGGTTATTCTCTTGTTCTCTCCTGGGCTGCTCCATTCGGTTGCCAATTTACAAATACGCTTCCCTCCAATTCTTAATAGCTATCTTTAGCCTAAATAAGCATCAAGTCAAAGATAAGCTATTCGCTTGTCGAGAGAGGAGTGGCAATAATTATTCCAAAAACACAGAAAAGACCGCTTATCAAAGCGGTCTTTTCCGAAAATATATCAAAACTCAGAAGTCAGTTCCAGTTTTCAAAAACTAAATACTAATTGTTGGTGACTTCTTCTGCCTTTTTTCGCACCGTAATGCTGAGTTGCTCGGCTTCGCCATCATGGTCGGCTACCAGCACGTCACCATCGCGCAGGTCACCTTTTAGAATTTCCTCGGCGACCGGGTCTTCAAGGTACTTCTGAATTGCCCGGTTGAGCGGACGAGCTCCATACTGCGGGTCGTACCCCTTTTCGGAAAGGAAGTCCTTGGCCGGAATCGTCAGTTCGATTTCGTAACCCAGACCCTTCACACGGCTGAACAGTTTGTCAAGCGAGATGTCGATGATACGATGCAAATCTTCGCGCTGCAAAGAACCAAATACGATCACATCATCCAGGCGGTTCAGGAACTCGGGTGAGAACGCCTTACGCAACGCACTTTGAATAGTACTACGCATGACCTCGTCCTGATTTTCGCTACGCTTGGTAGCAAAACCGATACCGCTACCGAAGTCCTTCAAATCACGCGCTCCGATGTTGGAGGTCATGATAATGATGGTGTTACGGAAATCTACGCGACGGCCCAAGCCATCAGTTAGGATACCATCATCCAGTACTTGCAGCAGAATATTGAAAACATCCGGGTGGGCCTTTTCAATTTCGTCCAGCAGTACTACGCTGTAAGGTTTGCGGCGAATTTTCTCAGTCAACTGACCGCCTTCCTCATAACCTACGTAGCCCGGAGGAGCTCCCACGAGACGCGAGACGCTGAATTTCTCCATGTACTCGCTCATATCGATGCGAACGAGCGCATCGTCTTTGTCGAAGAGATACGTAGCAAGTACTTTGGCCAATTCGGTTTTACCTACGCCGGTTGGTCCAAGGAAAATAAAGGAACCGATTGGCTTCTTGGGATCCTTAAGACCGACGCGGGTTCGTTGAATGGCTTTCACCAATTTCTCAATGGGTGGATCCTGGCCAATCACCTTGGACTTGAGTTCATCGGCCATGTGCAGCAGTTTCTTACCTTCGTCGAGCGACACGTTAGTCAGCGGGATACCCGTCATCATGGCAACTACCTCGGCCACATTTTGCTCGGTGACAGTATAGCGTTTCTGCTTGGTTTCTTCTTCCCAAAGCTGTTTGGCGCGGTCGAGCTGATCGATAAGCTTCTTCTCACGGTCGCGAAGTTGAGCGGCTTCTTCGTACTTCTGACTCTTTACCACCCGGTTTTTCTCCTGCTTGATATTCTCGATTTGCTCTTCAAGTTTCAGGATGTCTTCAGGAACGGTAATGTTGCTGATGTGAACACGAGCGCCCACTTCATCCATCACGTCGATGGCTTTATCAGGCAGGAAGCGGTCGGTAATGTAACGTTCCGAAAGCTTCACCGCCGATTCCAGCGCGTCTTCGGTGTAGTTAACGTGGTGGTGGTCTTCGTACTTGTCCTTAATATTCTCCAGAATCTGAATCGTCTCCTCGACAGAAGTAGCGTCCACCATTACCATCTGGAAACGACGGGCCAGAGCACCGTCCTTCTCGATGTACTGACGGTACTCGTCCAGCGTCGTAGCTCCAATGCATTGAATTTCGCCACGCGCCAGGGCAGGCTTAAACATATTAGAGGCATCCAGTGAACCGGAAGCACCGCCCGCGCCGACGATTGTGTGTAACTCATCGATAAACAGAATCACGTCGGGTGATTTTTCCAATTCGTTCATTACAGCCTTCATGCGCTCTTCAAACTGCCCCCGGTACTTAGTACCTGCCACCAGTGAAGCAAGGTCGAGCGTGACAACGCGCTTGCCGAATAGTACCCGGGAGACTTTCTTCTGCACGATGCGCAGGGCCAGCCCTTCGGCGATGGCCGTTTTACCGACGCCGGGTTCGCCGATCAGAATCGGGTTGTTCTTCTTACGGCGGCTCAAGATTTGGGCCACGCGCTCAATTTCTTTCTCCCGACCCACAATAGGGTCGAGTTTTCCCACTTCGGCCAGTTTGGTTAAATCACGACCGAAGTTATCCAGCACAGGAGTGCGGGATTTTTCGCCGCCTTTGGATTCTTTACTTGACGAGCCTCCGCTACCGAACATGCCGGAGCGTGGGTCGTCGTCGCCGTCGTCGGTGTCGGAACCCATACGAGGCGGAGTACCTGATGATTGGTATTCTAACATTTCTTTAATGACTTCATAGTTGACATTGAACCGATGCAGAATCTGGGTTGCCACGTTGTCTTCATCGCGCAGGATCGATAGCAACAGGTGCTCCGTCCCGATAAGCGGGCTCTTGAATATCTTGGCTTCCAGATAAGTAATCTTCAGCACTTTCTCCGACTGACGGGTCAGCGGAATGTTCTGCAGGTTTTTTACATTGTTGGTGGCCGATCCCTTCGTGGCCTGCTCGATGGTGAGCCGAACCTCTTCCAGGGACACGCCCAGCTTCTTCAAAAGGCCAATGGCTACACCATCGCCTTCGCGGATCATCCCAAGGAGCAAATGCTCCGCGCCGATAAAGTCGTGGCCCAGTCGTAGGGCCTCTTCCCGGCTAAGGGTGATCACTTCTTTTACTCGATTTGAGAATTTGGCTTCCATATATAGTCTGAATAGTAGAGTATCTTCTGATATTTTTTACAACGAATCTTCGTCAGGCTTTGTTCATTCAGGCCGTTTCGGGCAAGATAGACGACTGTCTGATAATGAGGGGAGATTCGGGACCTTTGTTAAACAGCAGGTCAATAATACTTAAATTTGGTACAAAATCATTGCCAAAGGTCTGGTAATACGGTACACTTTGGTAAAAAAGTCCTGTTTCCTGGCTTTTTCGGGAATTTATGAGGGATCTGGCATCAAAAACTGTTTTTTCAACGTCAGTCTGGTATGACAAAGTGTACGCAACCTCTTTCTCCCATCCCAGGAATCTAAGACATAATGTCAGAAGTTCAAGGTTAAAATCAAACAGAAAAATAGGGGATTTCTGATAAATGTCCTGAAAATCGGCGGCGTAGTATTCAAAGTACGGTGATTTTCCGTAGGCAGATTGCAGGCATCCCCAATGCCTGCGCCCCCACGGTTGCCCATAATCTATTTTAACATCACGAATCGGTGATGCCCGGCGGCTTTCCATGAGCGGGACAGTCAGCGTGTCAACCTTGTTGGCGGTCAGGACACGGCAACGGTTTCGAGGGCTACGGCGTGGTAGGTTTTCACAGGCTTCCAGATTTATCTTTTCGTGCTGTAAGATACAGACAAAATATTCCAGGCAGGGCAGAAACTGCAACTCAACCAAAACCTCGGAAATTGCTGATTCTCGTGCTTGATCTTCAACCATTATTCAATATGGTAAAGGCACGGCAGAATGTCAAAGAAATTGCGATAAATCCCCCAGGCCTTCGCGCATGATCTCGAAATTATCATTCGTAGCATCTACAATCGTAGATCCGACATTACCGCCATAGCCACCATCCACGACAATGTCGACCAGGTGCTGAAATTTCTCAAAAATTAATTCGGGGTCGGTCGAGTACTCTATAATCTCATCATCGTCCTTGATAGAAGTCGTGATGATTGGGTTATTCAGTTCCCGAACGAAGTTACGCGGGATGTCATTGTCCGGCACCCGGATTCCCACCGTTTTTTTATTAGTGTTCAGGAGTTTGGGAACATTGTTGGTGGCTTCCAGAATAAATGTAAACGGACCAGGCAACGCCTTTTTCATCAGCTTAAAGGCCGCGTTACTTACGCGGGCGTAGTCGGCGATATGGCTCAGATCGTAGCAGATGAACGAAAAATCATTCTTTTGAGGCTTAATCCCCTTGATGCGCGCCACCCGCTCGACCGAACGAGCATTATGAATGTCACAGCCCAGACCATATACGGTGTCGGTAGGATAAATCACCAGGCCACCGCCACGCAGGCAGTCGGCCACCTGTCGGATGCGGCGTGGGTCGGGATTATCGGGGTAGATGCGGAGGAGTTCGGCAAGCACTTCGTTCGATGTTAGGCTTTTGAAACCACTGTTTCTCAAAGGTAGTTTTTATAAACCCAAATTTAGCTTTCGGTTTTAAATTTTCAAGCTTTAAGCATCGGTGTTTTGGTAGTTGTAAAGAATTGGTGGATTTCGGCTGGCAAAGCGCTCAATGAAAAACTACCTTTCAGCCGCTCCGGTAGCTATCGCTCCGCTTCGCCGCTGGGGCATTCTGATTTTCCAATCATAATAAACCCGGTACAACCAATTAAAAGGCAGACGCAACCGACAAAGTAGCACGATAAATTCGGTAGCAAGTCCGGGATCTTCAATGTAGTTGAGGAGTTGGCGAAAACGCCCGGCCAACTCGAATTCCTGCGTATAAAAGCATTTGCGGATGTAGGCGCGGATGCGGAGTGCCAAGGCATCGAACTCGGCCTGGTTCCGATTGAGGTCGTAGGCTTTATTACAAACCACGTAGGTCGATTCGAGCATTCCGCTGCCGGGCTCGTAACTCCGGGTAGAAAGCGAACGGCGCAGGATGCGCTTTTGCGTAAGTACTTCATCCTGATAACTATACTTACAAATCACGGCTGAGCGAACCCAGAAATCAAAATCCTCGTAGGCTAATGATTCATCGTAGCCCCCCAGCCGGTCCAACAGCGAGCGACGCATCATCATCGTGGGCGTACAAATGAAGTACCTTTTTAACACCGCGAGGTATATGTCGCCTTCAGGTATTTTTTCGGCCGCCTTACCGTTTTCGTCCGTAGCATAATGGTAATGTAACGGATTGCTTTGCGCGTCGAGATATTGGGCGTTTGAAAAAATGACCCCATAGTCGTCGGGCAAACTTTCAAAGTATGTCACCTGTCGCGCAATACGTTCTGGCAGCAACACGTCGTCAGCAGAGAGGTCGATGATGTACTTACCGCTAGCAAAGTGTAGCCCCTGATTGAAAGCAGTGCAGAGTCCCTTATTCCAGGCGTTGGAAATAAAACGAATGCCAGGATTATGCCTGCAAAATTCGCGTATTTTCTGAGCCGTGGTATCCGTACTGGCGTTGTCGATCACGATCAATTCGACGTCATCGTGAGTTTGTTGCACCACCGAGCGCAAGGCTTCCTCCACAAAGTTTTCATGGTTGTAAGCGGTGCAGATGACAGAAACCTTTTGCAAACGATGAATGGTGAATGGTGAGTGATAAATGCCGTCGCCCCTGTCAGGTTGAGCGCACCAGCCGAAGCCCGCCTTACTTGCTGCCCTAAATGTAGCCAGAATAGCAACGTTAAGACTAACCGTACACTAAACGGTGACTACCTAATGAGCCTACGGCAGCATGCTAATAAAATCATTCATCACTCCTAACTCATCATTCACAAAAATTGGCACGGTATTCGATGTAAGCAGGTCAATCAGTATTTAATACGGAGAATATTAAATACTGATTTTTATGGGTTAGGGTAATGTATACAATGCCGATCCATTACGGGTCGGCATTTATTGTGCACCAACATCCTCGCCGAGTTCTCCCTCCTCTTCCTCACCACGCGCCATAATAATGCTGGCGTTTATCTCGAAGCCAAAAATCAACAACAAAGCGATCAGATAAATCCAGATCATAAAGGCGATCATGGTGCCGATAGAACCATAGAGCTTGTTGTAAGTACCGAAATTGGAGAGATAAAAAGAAAAAGCATAGGTAGCCAATACGATCAGAGCTGAGGCAATGAACGCTCCCACATTGAAAAACGACATCCGTACCTCACGGTCTGGCGCGAAGCGATAGATCAGCGACACGCCGACTGTCAGCGCAGCCAGGGTAGTAAGGTACCTCAGAAAGTTAACCAGATCAATGATCCAGGCATCCCGAACGATTTGCCAGTCATTGAGGATTTCCATGACGTGGTCACCGACGATCAATAGTACTACTGATAAAAAAATAATCAGAGCTAATAACAGCGTGAGCATGAGTGCAATCCCCCGCGTCTTGAAGAATCCGCGCGTGTCCTCGTCCCGGTAGACAATATTAAATGAACGCATGAGCGATACCATGCCGTTGGTGGAAGTCACGATGGTCAGGATAAAACCTACGGACAGAATGCCCCGCCGTGGACGACTGATAATGTCCATGATGGTAGTTTGTGCTTCGGCGTAAATACTGGTTGGCATGATTTCGCGCAGGAAATCCATGATCTGCGGCTGCAGATTTTCGACCGGAATATAGGGGATCAACGTAAAGAAAGAGATGATCGCCGGGAAGGCCGACAATGTCAGGCTGAAAGCCACTGCGGTGGCCCGCTGGTCGATATCGTAGACGATGAGCTTGTCGATAAGATTCACCAGCACGTCGTACAGCGATACGGACCCCCGGAACAAGGTAGTTCCCCTCAGCCAATGGCCTAACCGTTGCAATCGGGGATGTTCCAGGAGCTTTTCGAGCATTGAAATTGTGGATAGTTGGAAACTAAAAACCCTTACTCCAGGAGCAAGGTAACCAACCTAGGTGAGAGAAATTAATTGGGAATCTGATCCTGATAGTGGGGACGCAGCTTTTCGAGCAAGCCTTCCGGAGCCTGGCAGAGTCGCCCGGTATCGCGCCGCTGGAAAACCAGTGTCGTTTCGCCCGTATTCAATATTTCACCCGTTTGATTCCGAATCTCATATTCAAAAACGACGCGGGCGGTTGGTAGTTTAGGCAAGCGCACCATAATTGTCAACAGGTCATCATAGCGAGCGGGTTGGTGATACCGCGAACGGTTTTCATATACGGGCATCATCACGCCCGCGTCTTCCATCGCCTTATAGTGAAACCCCAGACTGCGCAGTGCCTCCACCCTGCCGATTTCGTAGTAGCGGGCGTAGTTGCCGTAATAAACATAGCCCATCTGGTCGGTATCGGCATAGCGCACCCGGACTCCTTTTACTTCGTGGTAGAACATTCTAACAATATCTTTTACTCCTCCATCAATTCTTCCAAAATCTTTTGCGCCGCAACAGAAATCACGGTGCCCGGACCGAAAATCCCCTTCACGCCCGCATCCCGCAAAAACTGGTAGTCCTGCGCCGGGATG
Source organism: uncultured Persicitalea sp. (assembly GCA_964500445.1). Classification (GTDB taxonomy): domain Bacteria; phylum Bacteroidota; class Bacteroidia; order Cytophagales; family Spirosomataceae; genus Persicitalea. The sequence goes on from CAZCOG010000006.1 coordinate 145,448, forward strand.
ACACCACCCGCGATGACCATAATGTCATCGCGGCCCAGTTTCTTCAACTCCTCAATGAGTTGTGGTACCAGCGTTTTGTGGCCGGCGGCCAGGCTGGATGCGCCTACCACGTGTACGTCATTTTCGGTGGCCTGGCGGGCCACTTCCTCGGGTGTCTGAAAAAGTGGGCCGATGTCCACATCGAAACCCAGGTCAGCAAAACTAGTGGCGATGACTTTGGCACCCCGGTCGTGGCCATCCTGTCCCATTTTAGCGACCAGAATGCGGGGGCGGCGTCCGTCGAGTTCGGCAAAGCGGTCGGCCATCTGTCGGGCCAGTTGAAAATTTTCGTCGTCAGATACTTCGGATTTATACACGCCGGATATGGATCTAATAGTAGCCTTATAACGCCCAAAAACAGTTTCCATGGCGTCAGAAATTTCGCCCAAAGTGGCTCGTTCGCGGGCAGCATCAACAGCCAACGCCAGTAAATTGGTACGCATGTCGGTGCCGCCCGCTTCCTTGCAGGCCGCAGTGAGGGCTTCCAAAGCGGCATTGACTCGTTCGGAATTTCGGGTACTCCTGATTTTTTTCAGGCGATTAACCTGCGACTCCCGCACGGCCTGATTATCAATGTCGAGAACGTCGATTTTCTCTTCTTCATCGGTACGGAAGCGGTTCACGCCAACGATGACGTTCTTTCCAGAGTCGATTCGGGCCTGCTTGCGGGCGGCGGCTTCTTCAATGCGCATTTTGGGCAGACCCGTTTCGATGGCCTTTGCCATGCCGCCCAGGTTTTCGACCTCCTCGATTAATGTCAAGGCTTTTTCGATCAATTCTTTCGTAAGAAATTCGACATAATACGAACCACCCCAGGGGTCGACGGCGGCGCAAATATCGGTTTCGTGCTGCAGAAATAGCTGGGTATTGCGGGCAATACGGGCAGAGAAATCAGTCGGCAACGCCATTGCCTCATCCAGCGAATTCGTATGCAGCGACTGCGTGTGGCCCAGCACTGCCGCCGTGGCCTCTACTACTGTGCGCGCAATATTGTTGAACGGATCTTGCTCCGTAAGGCTATACCCGCTGGTCTGGCAATGCGTCCGCAGGGCCATCGACTTGGCATCCCTCGCGCCGAGTTCTTTTACAATCTTGGCCCAAAGTACCCGCCCGGCCCGCAGCTTGGCGATCTCCATAAAATGGTTCATACCAATGCCCCAGAAAAACGAAAGACGGGGCGCAAAACCATCGATGTCAAGGCCCGCGCCTAACCCGGTGCGCAGATACTCCCAGCCATCAGCCAGGGTATAGGCAAGTTCGAGCTGGGCCGGCGCCCCTGCCTCGTGCATATGATAACCGCTGATGCTGATAGAGTTGAACTTCGGCATGTAGCGTGCGGTATAGGCAAAAATATCTCCGATTATCCGCATTGAAGGCAGCGGCGGATAAATATAAGTGTTCCGTACCATAAACTCTTTCAGGATGTCGTTCTGGATCGTACCCGACAGAGCCTCCGGTGCCACCCCCTGTTCTTCGGCGGCCACTATATAGAATGCCATTACCGGAATCACTGCCCCATTCATAGTCATGGACACCGACATCTCGTCCAGCGGAATCTGATCGAACAGGATTTTCATATCCTCGACGGAGTCGATGGCGACGCCCGCCTTCCCCACATCGCCCACTACCCGCGGATGGTCGGAGTCGTAGCCCCGGTGCGTAGCCAGGTCAAAGGCTACAGATAAACCTTTTTGTCCGGCGGCAAGGTTGCGGCGGTAAAAAGCGTTGGAATCTTCGGCGGTTGAAAAGCCTGCATATTGACGAATCGTCCAGGGCCGCTGCGTGTACATGCTGGCGTAGGGGCCGCGCAGGTAAGGCGGAATGCCTGCCGCGTAGCCAATTTGTGCCGCATCAGTCACGTCCTCCGGCCCGTAATGGCTTTTCAGCTTGATCCCTTCGGAGGTTGGGTGTGATTTAGCGTTTTCTGTTGAACCAGACTCAGCGCCGCCGTCAATCGTCTTTATTTTATTAAAGTCAGGTTTCATATCAATGCTTTATCGGCGCGATTTCTTCAAAGGATTTTTTCTGCAATAACGCATACTCCCAATTTGGAGAAATGGCTTCGGACCCGGCCCGATCTTCAAAAACGGGTTCCACTTCTTTTTCCCGGTACTTGTTCACCCCCACCATAACTTTTCCATTTTGGTATTCCGCCATTTTGGTATTCCAGGAGCGTTCGAGGCTATTCTGAATAATACTTTCTTCAAAGGCTTTGGGCAAACCGCCTTCCTGCTCTATTGCCAATATGAGATTCCAGGCAGCTTCGGACAGTTTTATCGTGAGCATCTCCAGATAATAAGTACCGGCCGCCGGGTCGGCTACTTTGTCGAGATAGCTTTCGTTTTTCAAAACCAAAGAAATATTCCGCGCTACTCGTTCAGAAAACTCACTGTCTGACTCCACAAATTCAGCATCGTAGGGTAAAGTACTCAGCGCGTCGCAACCACCCATCACGGCACTCATAGCCTCTGACGTATGGCGCACGATATTATTATGCGGAGAGTGGGCCGATTGATACAGCCGTGAACTTTGCGCCTGAATAAAGGGCTGGCATAGTTTGTCGGGTAGTTCGTAAACGCGGGTAATTTTTCTGTACAGGTACCTTAACGCCCTCAGTTTGGCAATTTCAGTCAGGTAATCGGTACCGATCGAGATAGAAAACACAAATCGGCTAGCCGCCAGCAGTGGCGCAACGCCGCGTTCGGTCAGTTCATCCATATAGGTAACGAAAGACGCCAGAGTATAGGCCAGCTCTTGTACGGTATCGCCCCCCGCTTCGTGAAACAGATGACTCTCTACTTTGTACGAATGAAACTCGCGCATGGCTCTGGTCAGCGCTATACCTTCCGCAATGGCGTCGAAAGCAGTACTGTATCCTTTCCCCGTTCGCATCCAGTCGGCCAATGGGTCGTATACGATTCCTCCTTTCAGGTAATAGCTCGATCCCTTCGTGAGTTCTTTGATGATGTCAGGCGCAGATTCCGGCGAGTCCAAGAAAACGGGTGTATCGGTCAGGCGGATCGTGTGCAGAGTTTTTACCAGTTCCAGGTGAACGATTGGAGTTTCGCCGCACTCAAGCCACACGGCATCGGCCCCGCGTTCAAGCTGGCGCAGAATATGCAGATTAGTATCGGTGGGCGTGCGGAAAAGTACCACGGGGACCGTCAGCCAGCCGGGTATCTGTCTCTGGGCATTCTGGATTTCCAGGTGATCAGCCTTATTTTCCAGGTCTTCCGCCACGTAATAAGGCTCCATCTCCACGGATTCTGTTACCTGGTGCAGCACATCTTCGTAGGAGCGTCCTTTTAGCTCCTTTTCCAGCTGACTGCGCCAAACTAGCTTATCGGTTCTGGGAAATTCGGCAAAAAATGAAGGCTCCATACAAAAAAAATTTAATAAAAAACAGGTCCTTTTTTTCGAGTTAAACAAAGCTACGAATTTGATATTACATTTTTTTTATCGCTGAATAGGCCAATTTCCGTTTGTCCTTTTAGGGTATTGTACTTTTCCGCTAGATTACGCGAGCGGTTTGATTTACGAAAATTTTGGTGGTAATTTCAGGAGCAATTTTCAAGGTACAGCCCAAGCATTTTGCTACCTTTGCCTCCCCCGAAAATCGACGATGACACCAAATCAACTAAACTTCACCTTGGAAAGAGTGCCCCCTCCGCGCGAAGTGGACATTGTATGGGAAAAATGCCTTCGGATTATCCGAGAGAGTATTCCTGCACAAAGTTTTCAAACGTGGTTTGAGCCAATCCGACCTTTCAAGCTGAACGACAAGGTGTTGACGATTCAGGTACCTAGCCAGTTTTTCTATGAGTGGCTGGAAGATAACTACGTGCATTTACTGCGGCAGGCGCTGGATTATTCGCTGGGGCGCGAAGGAATGCTGGAATATTCGATCATCGTGGACCCCGGTACTGAGCGCCACCAGCCGCTGACGGTTAGCATGCCGACGGTCAAAACGCCGCAAAATTCCCGTCCCGACAATTTCCAGAACGATCCCCGGCTCAATTCCACGCCGCCCAAAGATCAGGATTCGCTGCAGCTCGATACTTACCTGAACCAAGGCTACTCCTTTGATAATTTTATCGAGGGCGACTGCAATCGCCTGGCCCGCTCGGCGGGGTTTGCCGTGGCGCAAAGGCCTGGCCTGACTTCCTTTAATCCACTGATGGTGTACGGTAGTGTGGGTCTGGGCAAGACACACCTGGTACAGGCCATTGGTAACTACATCCGAAATCACTACGACGATAAGGTAGTGATGTACGTGTCGTCGGAGAAGTTCACGAATCAGTTCATCAATTCGATCCGCAACAATGTACTACAGGAGTTCAACGACTTCTACATGAAGGTGGACGTGCTGGTGATCGACGATGTACAGTTTTTATCGGGTAAGGAGAAAACGCAGGATACTTTCTTCCATATTTTCAACCACCTGCACCAACTGGGCAAGCAAATAATCATGACCAGTGACCGCCCGCCGCGTGAGTTGGAAGGCTTGCAGGATCGTCTGCTCTCACGCTTTAAGTGGGGACTTACGGCGGACTTGCAGACACCCGATTTCGAGACGCGCATCGCCATTATTCAGAAAAAACTGCAGGCCGAAGGAATTTTCATCGACAGTGAGGTGATCGAGTACGTGGCCCACAGCGTCAATTCCAACGTACGGGAACTCGAAGGGGTACTTGTGTCGCTCATGGCCCAGGCTTCGCTCACGCGGCGCACCATCGACGTGGAGCTGGCCAAGAACACGCTCAAGAATATCGTGATGAACGAGGAAAAGGAAGTGACCATCGACACGATTCAGGAGATCGTAGCGGATCATTTCGAAATCGCCATCGCCGATATGAAGAGTAAAAGCCGCAAGAAGGAGAATGTCTACCCGCGCCAACTGGCCATGTTCCTGGCCAAAGAATATACCGACCTGCCGCTCAAATCTATTGGCTATCACTTCGGCGGCCGCGACCACAGCACGGTAATTCACTCCATCCAGAGTATCAACGAGCTGATGGGCAGTGACCCTGACGTGGATGAAACCGTACAGAAACTCCGCAGCTACTTTAAGTAAAGTGCAACCGCCCGCTTTACTACAACGCCACCAAATCGACGACCAAGCCTGGAATGCCCTGATCGAACGTTCAATGAACCCGGTCATCTATGCTTATACCTGGTACCTGGACTGCGTCTCGCCCGGTTGGCAATGCCTGGTTTGGCCTTCGGCTCGTAGCTATGAGATCGTGATGCCCTTGCCCGTCAGGAAAAAGTGGGGTTGGACGGTCGTGCAGCAGCCGTTGTTTTGTCAATATCTCGGTTTGTTTTCGGAAGCTGAAATTTCACAAGAAGCAACGGCTGCCTTTTTGAAAAGCCTGAGTCGCCATTTCGCCTACATTTCCAGCTATGATTTCCATCCCCGGAACACGCCGCTTCTGCGAAAAATAATTTACACCCTACCCGATTTTGAAATAAAAGAAAAAACCACGCATTGGTTGAACCTGAATATTCCTTACCCAAAAGTGGCTGCTCACTACAATAGTGATCGAAGGAATAATTTGAAAAAATCCAAAAAGTACCGTTGGGAGTGGATTGAATCCCGGGATGCCGAGCCATTGATTACGCTTTTCCGAAAAAATCATGCTCCTGAAATCAAGAATGTAAAGGAAAACGCTTACCAGCTGTTACGAGACCTGTCAGTTCTGGTACTTGAAAAGGAATCAGGCATCATCTGTTACGCGAGTATTGGCCCGGAAATTCACGCGGGAGTTATGGTTTTAGAAAAAAACGGCAGGGGAATCTATATTTTTAATGCCGCTGATGCGGTAGGGCGCACAGGAAATGCCCGCACTTTTCTGCTCGATCAGTATTTCAGGGAAGCCGCCGGGCAATTACAAACCTTTGATTTTGAAAGTCCCGAAGTAGAAAGTATTTCTGCTTTCTACGAAAGTTTTGGGGCGGAGAAGCAGCCATTTTTTTCCATCAAAAAAAATAAGCTGCCGTTTCCGCTGCGGCAGCTTCAAAATTTCAGAAAATGGTTTTTGACCAAGGGGTAAATTAGCAGATCCTTCTGGCTAAACATTGCCGGCCAACGCAGATTCTTACATCCAATTCATCTCGCTCTGCAGACCTTTAAAGCTTTTCAAATCCATATCCAATGAGCCGATCCACAGGTCCACTTCCACTTTCACAGGTACTTTGTTGGCATCATCCGATACCCAAATATTGATGGATTCTTCGCCTTTAAAAAATTTGTTATTGGGCATAATCGGATTCAGTTTCAGTACTTTAATCCGGCCAAACTTAGTCTTGATTTCATCCTTACCACGGTACCTGACCTTCATCGGAAAGACTTCGCCGCCAAAAAACGTCGGCACCTCAATCATCTGCCCCACGCTCATCCGGTCGAAATTCAAAGTGCGCAGATAATAATACCCGCTGATAACGTCGTGGATATTATTGGGTACTTTAAAGGACTTTTTCTCGTCCTTTACGCTGGAATAGACCACATTGCTGCCGTGGTTAAACAGAACGGTTTCTTCCTTGCGGTATTTGCCTTCTTCTATTTCCTGCTTGAACATTTGCGGCAGGATAGCCGAGGTGTCGATGTAAGAACGCCACTGATCGCGTACCCGCGAAACGAGGTCGAAAGCCCCGACAGTACGGCCAAATACATTGACGCGGTAGCAGGGGCGATTGTTTACATTCACAATAGAATTACTAACGTCAACCCGGGCTTCGGCCGCATTAATGAAGCCGTAGTGAACACGGTACTCCAGCCTCTCGCCCCTGCCAAAACTATCATTCGGGATCTGGCGGTAGCGGTCCAGTGATTGGGGATCGACAGCCCGGAAAGCGGTGATTCCCAGGACGACAATGAATACTGCTAATAACGATAAGGTGACTCTTTTGAGGTTGTGTTTCATCTTTTCTTGGCTAATGATGGCCTTCTACAAAGAGGGATATTTCTCTTTCAGATAAGCCATGTATTTCTTGAAATCGCCGCCAAACTTATTTACAAACTCCCGGCGGAATTCATTCTGCTTGGATTTATAGGTCTTATACCCAACAAAATACGCGTTATTGGGCAATTTGGTTTCCGGCTTAGCGGGAACACGGCGGGTAGTGTCGGCCCGGCTGGTGCTGTCCGCACCACTACTGAACGACACCCTTCCGCCGAGTAGTGTATCGGCGGAATTGACTATACGACGGATCAAATTCCTTTTCAGCGTATCTTTTCGTATTTCCACTTTCTGGTCGGTAAAAGTCGCGTACAGGCTATCAAGCTGGGTTGCTCCGCGCAACACATGTTGGGCATAGGCATCATTATATTTTTTGGAAAACTCGTATTTCCTGAGTTGCTCCGAGTCCGCACCGTACTTCTGGGTCAGGAAGCGCACCGCGCCCCAGTCTCCGACAAAGCTGGCCAGGTTCTCGTTCAATTCAAGATTGCCTTTGACAAAAAGCGTACCGTGCGTCAGTTCGTGCAGAATCAGGTTGGCCAAACTACCCTCAGAACGGTAGAGCATGCTGGATAAAATCGGATCTTTAAGATATCCCAATGTAGACCAGGCCGATACCTGATTGATATCGGTATCGTAGCCTTCTTTTATCAGGGTACTTTCTTCGGCTTTGGCTTTATCTTCATCAAAAAAACCTTTATAAGGAAAGGTACCAATAATAGGAAACTTCCATTCCTTCGCTTCCAGCTCATAACGCGGCGCGGCGGTTATGACCCACAGAATCGGCTTACCGTGCTGGTCGTAAAAGGATGTGTAGTTGTCCGACGGGTTCAACCCGAGCGAGTCCACACCATACTGCTTGATTTCCTCGATCAGTCGAATCCTATCCTTCAACGAATCGGGCATGCTGGGGCTTTCCAGTACATCTTCCACGTCAGCTACTTTCATGAGAATACTGATTTGGCCCGAAGCCTGCATCCAGCCATACCGGAGTTCGTCGCGATAAAAAAGCGCAACTAATAATATTATAATTAAGGCCCAGAAGGCGAGTTTTTTGAGCATAGAATTTTGGTTGGCCCTGCCCGCAGCTTGTTTGCTCACGGTTATTCGAGGGACTTTGTGTGTCTGGGTTTAACAACGCGAAACAACTAAAAATTACCGGGATGCCCGCAAGATTCAAAAACTATTGACTATGATATAAAAATCAATTGCCTATGTCAATAATTAAACATATATTTACACCATAATTCAATTACAAGAAAAAGGCGGTTAAAGCTTATCTTTCGCCGCCTTTATTCTGTTCTTAACAAACTTCTCAAATACTCCTTATGGCACAAGCAAGTGATGCAGACAGCAAAATGAAAGCGCTGCAGACTACCCTAGAAAAATTAGACAAAACTTACGGCAAAGGCACCGTCATGCGCCTGAGTGACAGCAAAGTACTGGACGTCCCGACAATTTCGACGGGTTCGCTCGGTTTGGATCTGGCACTGGGAATTGGCGGCATGCCCCGGGGCCGGGTTGTTGAAATTTACGGCCCTGAAGCCTCCGGTAAAACTACCCTAGCCATGCATTGCATTGCCGAAGCTCAGAAAAAAGGCGGCCTGGCTGCTATCGTGGACGCCGAACACGCTTTCGACCGTTCCTACGCCGAGAAGCTGGGCATTGATACAAAAAACCTGCTTATCTCGCAGCCTGACAGCGGTGAACAGGCTCTCGAAATTACCGAGCACCTCATCAGTAGCGGTGCTTTGGACATTATCGTTATCGACTCCGTAGCAGCTCTTGTTCCTCGGGCAGAGCTTGAAGGCGAAATGGGCGACAGCAAGATGGGCTTACAGGCTCGTCTGATGTCACAGGCACTGCGAAAGCTGACCGGCATTATTAACAAAACAGGTTGCTGCTGTATTTTCATCAACCAGCTTCGTGAGAAAATAGGTGTCATGTTTGGTAACCCCGAAACGACGACGGGTGGTAATGCCTTGAAGTACTATTGTTCCGTGCGGCTGGATATCCGGCGTGTAGGTGCTATCAAGGAGAGCGCCGATAACATTCTCGGTAACCGCACCCGGGTGAAAGTTGTGAAAAACAAACTCGCGCCTCCTTTCAAGGTGATCGAGTTCGACATTATGTACGGTGAAGGCATTTCCAAGGCAGGCGAAATCATCGATCTGGCGGTAGAACTGGACATCGTTAAGAAGTCGGGTTCGTGGTTCAGCTACGACGGCAATCGTCTGGGACAGGGTCGCGATGCGGTCAAGACGCTTATTAAAGACAATCCCGAATTGATGGAGGAACTCGAAACCAAAATAAAAGCCAAGGTCAGTGGCGATCCCGAAGCCCTGGAAGATATGAGTGAACCCAACGAAGACGCCAAAGAATCAGCCAAAGTGGTCGACAAGGTAGTGTAGCCGTTGAGGTACCCAATACCGAACAAAAAAGCCCCGCAAAATTGCGGGGCTTTTTTGTTCGGTAAAGAAATTTATAATTGCCAAAGGCTGACAGCCGAAAACTACTTAAAATGGTTTTCCATCGTCATCATCGTCAAAATCAAAGCCATAATCATCATCGCCCTCGCTACCCGGCCCGGAGAACATGCTGCTGACCAAATCTTTGAAGTGCGTCCCCTTGTCGAGTGCCTGCTTACCAATGAGTGAGTACTCTGCCATGCCGTGCAACGCAAATTCCATCATGAACAGTTTTTCTTCTTTAGGCAGGCGCCGCGTGAACTCATCCACAAAATCGTCTAACCCATCAATAGTCCGCAGGCGGGCTTCGTACTCACGATTGGTCATGTCACTCATCAAGTCCATCTCGTTGTTGGCCCCAAACCAGTCCACGATCTTGGCAAAGGGATTCCGTTTAGATTTTTTGGCCTTTTCAGGGTCGGGGAAATAGTTCAGGAACTGGGTACGGATGGCTTTGCCGATAAGATTCTGCGCCACGATGACCGGCCCTTCTACTTCACCCTCATATACTAGCTCGACCTTCCCACAGATAGCCGGAACTACCCCATACAAATCCGATATGCGGATGTAGGTATCCTTCTCACTATTCATCAGTGCCCGCCGCTCAGCCGCGCTCAGCAGACTTTCGTAGGCCGAAATGGTCATTCGGGCCGAGACGCCGCTCTTGCTGTCCACGTATTCGCTCTCCCGGGCTTCAAAAGCAATTTGCTCAATTAAGGTCTTGACCAGACTATTCAGTTTCACCATACCTTTCTGCTCAGGCTTCACAATGGCTTCCTGCTCCGTAATCCTTTGGCCGGTTTCCAGGCTTTTCGGATAGTGAGTTACAATTTGGCTGTCGATGCGGTCTTTGAGAGGCGTCACGATGCTCCCCCGGTTGGTATAGTCCTCAGGGTTCGCCGTGAAGATGAACAGAATATCGAGGGGCAGTCGTAGTTTGAAGCCGCGAATCTGAATATCGCCTTCCTGCAAAATATTGAACAAAGCAACCTGAATGCGCGCCTGCAAGTCGGGCAATTCATTGATTACAAAAATTCCCCGGTGCGAGCGTGGAATCAGACCAAAGTGGATCACCCGCTCGTCGGAGTAGGGTAGTTTCATGGTAGCCGCTTTGATAGGGTCAACATCGCCAATAAGATCGGCCACCGATACATCGGGTGTGGCGAGTTTTTCGGTGTAGCGGTCGGAGCGATGCATCCAGGCTACGGGTGTATCGTCGCCGTGTTCAGCCACAATGTCCTTGGCCACACGCGATAGCGGGTCCATTGGGTCGTCGTTCAGGTCAGTACCTGCTATGTAAGGAATATATTCATCGAGTAGGTTGACCATCATCCGGGCAATCCGGGTTTTGGCCTGACCGCGCAAACCCAGCAGATTGATGTTATGCATCGAGAGAATGGCGCGCTCCACGTCGGGAATAACGGTATCTTCGTACCCCCAGATGCCTGGAAACACTTCTTCTTTTTTGCGAATTTTGGCAATTAAATTGTCACGAAGTTCTTGCTTAATTGTTTTGGGATTATATCCAGTGGCTTTCAGTTCGCCAAGTGTATTGATACTCAGCAATTGCTTTTTATTGAGATCGGCGTAGTTCATGTAATATTTTAAAAGAAGGAATAAGTAAAGAGCGCCCGATTGACCGCCCTAGCCTAACAAGGCCGGATAATAAATGGTTTGCCGCTACATACCGTAGAACCACATTAACAGTCGCTCGAAAGTACGCTGTGGTAGAATACGGCGTAGAAGTATGGCAGATTTTTGAATAAACGGGCCGACCGTGTAATGCAGCTCCGGTTTCTTTTTCTCAATAATTCGGGCTACCGCCCTGGCAATGACGATGGGCTGAGCGGCGTGAGTGACTTCTTCGTTAATCTGGAAATGAATCTTCTTGAAACGGTCGGCGTACACCGAGTTTTCCCGGAGATTGACAACCAGTCGGTTTTGATTAATACTCGTCGCTATGTCTCCGGGCAACAGGCTGCATACCCGAATATTAAATTCCTTCAATTCCATGCTCAGGGACTCAGTCAGAATTTCCAGCGACGCCTTTGAAGCGCTGTAAATTCCCCGGAACGGCAGGCCCATTTCGGCAGCAATGGAACTGATATTGAGAATCAGACCGCTTTGCTGCGCCCTGAAAAGGGGAATCACGGTACGACAGACACGCAGTGTACCCATTACATTGGTGTTAAATACTGTGTGAATGAGTTCATCGGTAGTTTCTTCCAGGGGCCCTACTATACCTAGTCCGGCATTGTTGATAAGTACATCGATACGCCCGGCTTTTTCCAGTACCTGACCCACAGCCTCGTCAATCGACTGCTGGCTGGTAACATCCATGTGAACCCACTCAAAATCTACTGCGCCTTCAGGTTCGCTACGACTGGCTCCAAATACCCGGTGCCCCTTTTTTACCAGGTACTCTGCCGTACTCCTGCCAATGCCCGAGGAGGCACCCGTAATGAGTATGACTTGGAGAGTAAGGGACATTGGAGATGATAAATACAGAGGCAATAGTACCCGAATGAAAAAACCTACGACTTTCGCAGCGAAGGCCGTAGGTTTCTTTCTAAAAAAATCAATCCTGCATTAACGGGCATAAGCCACAGAGCGCATCTCCCGAATCACAGTCACCTTAATTTGGCCGGGGTACTGCATCTCCTTTTCGATTTTTTGAGAAATATCAAAGGACAATAGCCCTGCCTTTTCGTCGCTTACATTCTCGGCATCTACGATCACGCGGATTTCGCGCCCAGCCTGAATAGCGTAGCACTTGTCCACCCCATCGAAGGCAGTAGCCAGATTTTCCAGATCACGCAAGCGCTTGATGTAAGACTCCATCATCTCGCGCCGCGCGCCTGGCCGCGAGCCGGAGATGGCGTCACATACCTGGATGATGGGCGAGATAAGGCTGGTCTTTTCGATTTCGTCGTGGTGGGCGCCAATGGCGTTAAGTACCTCAGGATGTTCTTTGTACTTCTTAGCCAGCTCCATTCCCAGCAGCGCGTGCGGCATATCGGATTCTTCGGGATATACCTTGCCGATGTCGTGCAGCAGCCCGGCCCGCTTGGCCAGCTTCGCGTTCAGTCCGAGTTCAGAGGCCATTGTAGCGCAGAGTTTGGCCACTTCACGCGAGTGCTGCAGAAGGTTTTGGCCATAAGACGATCTGAAACGCATCCGCCCGATCATTTTTACTAACTCGGGATGTAGCCCGTGTACGCCCATGTCGATGACGGTACGTTCACCAATTTCTACGATCTCGTCCTCAATATTCTTACGGGTTTTGGCAACTACCTCCTCGATGCGTGCCGGGTGAATGCGTCCGTCCTGCACGAGCCGATGGAGCGACAGCCGTGCTATCTCGCGGCGAACGGGGTCGAAACCCGATATTACGATGGCTTCCGGTGTATCGTCCACAATGATTTCTACGCCAGTGGCGGCTTCGAGCGCCCGGATGTTTCGGCCTTCCCGCCCGATGATCTTACCCTTGATATCGTCGTTTTCGATATTGAAGACCGACACGCAGTTCTCGATGGCATGCTCGGCGGCAGTGCGCTGGATAGTCTCGATGACGATTTTTTTGGCTTCTTTCGTAGCCGTAAGCCGCGATTCTTCCATCACGTTTTTAATGTGCGAAGCAGCCTTGGTTTCGGCTTCGGCTTTGAGAGCATCCACAAGTTGGTCGCGGGCTTCGGCAGCGGTGAGATTTGCAATTTTTTCCAGCTGTGATACTTGCTGCTGTAGCATCCGCTCCGCTTCTTCGCGTCGCTTGATAGCAGCTTCGGTTTGCTGGGCCAGGTTGGCTTTCTGGGATTCCAGATCGTTTTCGCGGCGCTTGTTCTGCTCCATCATCTGCGAGATGGTTTGCTCGCGTTGTTTCAGCTTCTGCTCGTTGGTTTGCAGCAGGTTCTTTTTACGATTGGATTCCTCCTCGAATTCCTCTTTAAGGCGCAAGTACTTTTCCTTAGCTTCCAGGATGCGGTCTTTCTTGATATTCTCGGCGCTCACTTCGGCGTTGCGCAGTATTTCGGCGGCTCGGGCATTCGCTTCCGCTTCTTTCTTTTCGGAGGCTTTCTGGTAAAGTGATTTACCTAAATAAAATCCAAGGCCGCCCGTAACGACTGCCGTGAATATTAACACTATTAAATCTGACATATTCATTTCCTGTTAGGTGGTTTACGATACTGCCCACCCACACGCAATTGAATACCGAACTATATCGTCGAAACAAATATTTTGAGTTTAAAACTAAAATCTATAAAGCCTCCAAAAGTGTGGCATCCAGGTCATCCATCTGTACTTCGAGGGCAGCTATCATATCTCTTAGGTTATTCTGAGATTTTTGAAGTGCAACTATGCATTCAATGGCAGCAAGAGCCACAGCCTCTTCCGGAAAGTGGGTCTTCCTATGGTGTTCCACCTTTTTGATAAACGTATTGTATCCTTCTATATAGAATGATTCTTGACTGGCCGGTACACTAAGGTTAAAGCCTTTGTCAAAAATTTTTATAAATACGCTTTTTTGCGGTTCAGGCCGATTCTTATCCATTACATGGTGTCTTCGAGCATCTCAATGCACCGATCTATCTCAATTATATATTGTTCGACTGATTCTTTCAGTTCGGCTAAACCGTCTGTGGGTGTCAGCTTATCTCTGACAATTGTAGCAAAATTTTTAGATTTATTAAAATCTTTCTGTATTATAATATTCTCTTTTCGGATTCGCCTGATCTTTTCTTCCAGTTGGCGATTCGCCGCTTTGAGTTCGGCATTCTCGCGTTCGAGTTTCGCCAGGTCCCATTTCTGCTTACTGTTGATCGCAATCAAGTGCCCCAACTTCTCCTTGATGTCGTTTATCTTTTTATTTATATGATCAAGTGGAAAAACAGCCATCTTCTTTTAGTGAAGTGTATAAAATGGAGAGTTGAAATTGTGCAACAGCCAAACCGCCCCTGCGGGCCACCCCTATTTCCGGATCACCGCCCCCAAATCCTTCTCGAACGAGGTCATCAACCGCTGCATGGTTTTGTCGATGACTTTATCGGTTAGGGTTTGCTGCTCGTCCTGCAGGATAAAACTCAGTGCATACGCTTTTTTGCCTCCCAGCGACTCACCCTCAAATACGTCAAACACGTTGACGTCCCGCAACAATTTTCTCTCGGTGCGGTGGGCAATTTGTTTCAATTGATCAAAACTGACCGACTTTTCCAGCACCAGCGACAAATCCCGGCGCACTTCGGGGAAGCGGGTCACCTCCTCGTATTGCACCACCGGGCTGTATTGCTTCAGCAGGTAGTCCCAGTCGAAGTCAGCGTACCAGACAGGCTTTTTCAAACCTGCCTTCTTGGTCAAGGCGGACTGCACGAGTCCAAAGCTGACCAAAGTTTTCTTATTCAAAGAGATTTCAAGTCCTGACTGAAAAATCTTGTTACTGATCTTATCCGTTTGAGTCTCCTTTACTTTCATGGCGGTAAAAATCCGCTGCACGGCTCCGGCCAAATCGTGGAACGCCACGGCCTGGCTTTTCTCAAACCAACTCTCGGCACTTACGTCGCCCGTCATGAAAACGCAGAGATGTCCCTTTTCTACGTACTTCCCGTCTTTTTTGTGGTAAGTTTTTCCGAACTCAAAGAGTTTCAGGTCAGTTTGCCGACGATTGATGTTATAAGCCAACGTCTCCAATCCTCCAAAGAGCATTGTCTGACGCATTTCCGACAAGTCCTCACTCAAATAGTTCAAAATCTTCACCGGCTCACCTGGCAACTCGTTCGCCAGGGTAGTTTGGGGCTCGGGTTTGGTCAGCGAGTTGTTTATTATTTCAAAAAAACCGTTGGCCACCAATGTTTCCGCGCAGCGCAACCTGAGCTTATCGGGATCATTGAGCGGGAAATCCGACAGAAAATCCGAACCCAAAGCGGGCGAAAGCTCCACGTTGTCGAAACCATAAATTCGAAGTACTTCTTCGATTATATCAGCTTCGCGCTGCACATCTACCCGGTAGGGCGGAACAATAGCCGTGAATCCTTCTTCGCTTTCGTTTTCAACCCGGATGTCCAGCTTTTCCAGGATTGATTTAATCAAAGATCGCTCCAGTTCTTTTCCGATCAGACGAGTAATGTGGCGATACTTCACAGGTACCACAAAATCGGCAATCGGCTCGGGATAGAGATCGACAATATCGGAAGACACTACCCCGCCCGCGATTTCTTTCAGCAGCAAGGCCGCTCTTTTCAGCGCGAAAAGTGGCATGTTCGGGTCGGTCCCCCGCTCATAACGAAACGAGGCATCCGTTTTCAATCCGTGCCGTTGGGCCGTGCGACGAATCCAGTCCGGCGAAAAGTAGGCCGATTCCAGAAAAATGGCCGTAGTGCTGAACGTAACGCCAGACTTGGTCCCGCCGAAAACGCCCGCGATGCACATGGGTTCTTCGGCATTGCAGATCATCAGGTCATCGGCGCCCAACTTGCGCTCGACACCGTCCAAAGTCGTGAAAGGGGTACTTTCCGGCAACGTCTTTACGATAACCTGGTTTCCAGTCACCGCAGCCGCGTCGAAAGCATGCATCGGCTGGCCTAGTTCGTGACAGATATAGTTGGTGATGTCCACTACGTTGTTAATGGGCCTCACACCAATAGCCGTCAGGCGATGCCGGAGCCATTCGGGCGATTCCTTTACCGTCAGGTTACTCACCGTAAGGCCGCAATACCGGGGCGCGGCGGCGGAATTTTCCACAACTACCCCCATCGGCAGGTTGTGATTCATTATTTCAAACTCATCAACCGACGGTAGCATAATTTCCCGATCAAGCACGGCCCGCAGGTCGCGGGCCACGCCGAAGTGCGAGGCCGCGTCGGCGCGGTTGGGCGTCAGGCCTATTTCAAAAACGTGGTCGGACTCTACGCCAAAGTACCCAGCGGCGGGAGTACCGTTGGGCGCATCGGTATCAAGCACCAAAATTCCGGCGTGAGAAGTACCCAAGCCCAGTTCATCCTCGGCACAAATCATGCCTTCCGACACCGCGCCCCGGATTTTGGCTTTTTTGATGACCAGCGGTTGCTCGCTGCCTTGCGGATGCAGCGTCGCCCCGACCAGCGCCACCACCACCTTTTGTCCGGCCGCCACGTTGGGCGCACCGCAGACAATGTCGAGCGGGTTTTCTTTCCCTACATCAACTGTGGTAATACTGAGTTTGTCGGCGTCGGGGTGCTTTTCACACGTCAGTACCTCGCCAATGACAACATCACGCAAGCCGCCTTTGATGGTTTCGACTTCCTCGATTCCTTCCACTTCCAGGCCGGTGCCCGTCAGTAACTTCCCGATTTCTTCGGGACTTTCATGTATGGGTAGCAGCGTATTGAGCCACTTGTAAGAAATTTTCACTTAAAAAAGATTCAGCGTTCGGCGTTCAGCATTTTTAGTTTGGAAGTAAAACCAGCGACACTCACAGATCCTGATAACAAGGACTATTTTTTGAGAGGCTTTGGAAATGTATGGTAAAAGGCAGCCCAAACTAAAAGCTGAACTAAAAAACAAAATTAGTGCTTTTCTGCGTCAAATTTTTCACCAGCCTCAATCGCAGCGGTCATTGTGTTCTCGGCCGGGGGAAGCGGACAGGCGTAGTCGGGCGCATAGGCGCAGTAGGGATTGTAGGCTTCGTTGAAGTCAATGATGAGGGAATTACCCTGTACTTTTTCGGCAGGCAGGTCGATGTAGCGTCCGCCACCGTAGCTTTCCAGGCCCGAGGTAGCATCGCGGAAGAGAATCGAAATGGTACCTTCATTTTTGAGCAGGAGCAACCTTTGCGGCACTCCTTTCACGGTAAAATCGGCGTAGGCCATGCGTTCGTAGGTAGCGGTCGTGCCGTCGGTGTAGGGTAGTTTCAGCTCTTTGTCGGGCCCGTCGTAAGGTGTAAGCTTAGCCAGAACGCGATAATCCTGGTCGGGTTCGTAGTATGCCAGACCGCTGAACAGCTTCACATCCTGGATTGGTGAGTCCTCAGAAGTACGAAACAACTGGTCTTTTTGCTTTCTTTGTTGCGCCAGATCAGCAGCATATTGTTCCTCAGGAATTTCCTCCATCGTGGCCAGCCCCGGAACTTCGGCGGGCTTTTGGAAGGTTTCAACCAGAAAGTAGGCAACGATAGCCAGGAACATTAGCAGGGTGCTGTATCGGATTATTTTGTTTTTGAACATGGTTGCGATTTTTGTTCTGCAAAATTCCGATGTTAGGGGGGGAATAGCAAATCTGCGCCGCCTTTTGGCCGTCGGGCTTGGTTGCCTGGGCGATCTTAAAGGTTTTTTCCTACGAAAGTACCTCTTACTTTGCCGCTTTAAAACTTACTATTGAATACATGTTCACTGGAATCATAGAATCCCTCGGTCAGGTCACAGACATTCGGCAGGAAGGAACAAACCTGACTTTTCAATTAAATTCTTCCCTGGCGGGCGAGTTGAAAGTAGATCAAAGCCTGAGCCACAATGGTGTTTGCCTGACGGTCACGGCAGTGACGGGCGACGCGTACACCGTAACGGCAGTGGAAGAAACGCTTTCAAAAACCAATTTGGGGCAATTACAAATCGGCAGTCTGGTCAATCTGGAACGCTGCATGGTGGCTAATGGCCGCTTCGACGGCCACATCGTACAGGGACACGTGGACCAAACCGGCCTGTGCACGAAAGTACAGGAACTGGACGGCAGCTGGCTCTTCGATTTTGCGTTTGATGCTTCTTTAGGTAATATTTTGGTAGAAAAAGGCTCGATCTGCATAAATGGTGTGAGTCTGACGGTTTTTGACGTCACTGACAACACTTTTCGGGTCACGATTATCCCCTATACCTACGAAAATACCAACTTTCACCAATTGCGAGAGGATAGTGTGGTAAATCTGGAATTCGACGTTTTGGGAAAATACGTGCAACGCATTCTGGGCTTCGGCTGGAACGCCAGCCCGGTCCGCTCAGCCTGACAAGCATACTCAGCCTGACAATGTAATTGGCGGGGCGAAATATTAATTTTACTTTTACCGTTCAAAAAACGAAATGCCCCCGCTGATACATGGCTAAGATAAGTACCAACTCCCGAACCGATCTAATTATCCACATCGGGATTATCCTCTCCCTCGTCACCGTTCTTTTTCTCGCTTTTTTCTTTTTGTATCTACCCATGCGTACCAACCACGGGGAATCGATCACCGTGCCGGATCTGCGCAAGATGAACGCCGAGGAACTGGAAGATTTTCTGGATGAGCGCGACCTACGCT
Organism: uncultured Persicitalea sp.; assembly: GCA_964500445.1. Lineage (GTDB taxonomy): Bacteria > Bacteroidota > Bacteroidia > Cytophagales > Spirosomataceae > Persicitalea. Next base: position 164,173 of record CAZCOG010000006.1, read on the forward strand.
ACGAGGTGAGCGACTGTACGTTCGTGCCAAAAGTACCCCCGCTGACGGTCATATCGCAGTACCCGCAGCCGGGCTCCAAAGTGAAGGAAGGTCGGAAAATTTACGTGACGGTAGTTTATCGCACCGCACCGCTGGTCAAAATGCCCAAGCTGACCGACATGACACAGCGCAGTGCCCAAATGCTGCTTAAAAGTTCGGGCCTGGAAATCGGGAATTTACGATACGTTCCCGATCTGGCGCAGGGCGCAGTACTGAAGCAAATGTTCAAGGGCGAGGAAATTTTGCCTGGCCAACCCATTCCGAAAGGCTCCAAGATTGACCTGGAAGTTGGCGACGGCCTGGGTGAAACACGCTTTGACATGCCGGAGATAGTCGGGATGACGCTCGACGAGGCAAAATTTCAGATCGTGGGCGCGGGCTTGAAAGTTGGCCAGATTATGGAAGTGGAACCGGATGAAGCCAAGTATGGCGACGCCGCTCCCGGTACCGTAGCGCGACAAAATCCTGAGGCGAACAATAATGTACGCATCGGGGACGTAATTGACCTGTGGGTTATCCGCCCGCTCGATGACTCGAATGAACCTCAGACCAATTTTTAGCCGCTTCTCCCGTTTTTTTTCACTCTCTCTCGGCCTGGTTCTCTGGCTGAGTCAAGCGACGACCGTTCGGGCGCAGCTCGAATTGGTACCACTGGCACCAAGGTCGGAGGTTTCAAATAAAAATAACCAAGCGTCAAACGCCCGTTTACAGGCATTGGCATTACCCTTTTTCGATGATTTTTCGACGGCCATTTTCACCCGACCCGACCCAGAACTGTGGGTACCTGGCAGTGGCGTGTATATCAATAACACCCTCACGACTAACCAGCCATCGGTTAACATAGCCACCTTCGACGGCCTTAAAGCCGATGGAGTTCCCTACAATTTTGTGAGTGAGCAGGCACAGGGCGACTCCGATACCCTGATTTCGCAGCCGATCAACCTGGCCGGGCTGGTGGCGGGCGATTCGCTGTACCTCAGTTTTTATACCCAACCCAAGGGGCTTGGCGAACTACCCGACCGCGCGGATACTTTTCGACTGGAATTTCTGAATCAAATGGGCGACTGGATCGCGGTGTGGAAACGCAGCGGCGGTGACCCGGACACTACTTTCCGGCGGACGTTCCTTTCTATCAAAGATCCCAGCTTTCTGCACGCCAATTTCCAGTTCCGTTTCCGAGCTTTTGGCCGCTCGTCAGGCGCGTTCGACACCTGGCATCTCGATTATATTTATTTAAATAAAAACCGCTCGATCTCCGATCGTTTTATTAAGGATATTGCCGTGAGGAAGCCGCTTACGCCGCTTTTCAAGCGATATACTGCGATGCCGTTCAAGCATTATTTCGCCAATCTCGCTGCCGAGACCGCCGACAGCGTCCGCACCGACATCGTCAACTTATTCAATAATTTCAACTTCACGTCTTTCACTTTTACGATTACCAATCTGCTGACTGGCAAGGAGATTCAACGCTACCAGGAACCCGTTTCGCAAATCATCGCCGCACAGCAAACCCAACCTAAGAGTGTTCCGGTACAGCCGATTACTAAGCCCGAAACGGGCCAGCGGATGCTGCTGCGCTATAAGTTCGACCTGCTTACCACCGACGATCAGAACCCGACCATCCCGACGGTGAACCTGCGGCGCAATGACACGATCAGCGCTACCGCCGAGTTGGCCGACTACTATGCCTACGACGACGGCAGTGCGGAATTCGGCGTCCGGATGAACCAGCGGCTGGGGCGCACCGTCGTACGCTTCATAACTAAAACCCCTGATACCCTGGGCGGCATGCGGATGGCCCTTGTGCCGATTCGTAAGGATGTGAGCGGGCAAAATTTTACCATACAAGTGTACAGCAACCGCAACGGTCGGCCCGACCAGATACTCTACCAGAAGTCGGTACCTGTAAATTATGGCGCGGCGCGCAACGAGTTCACGACCTACGAGTTCAATGAAGGAGTAGCCGTGACGGACACCTTTTATGTCGGCTGGCTGCAAATAAGCGCAGACGGCCTGGCTGTAGGTTTCGACCGGAATTCCAGCTTGGGTACTTCGGAGCTTTTCTCCAACCTTTCCACCGAGTGGGCCTTAAATACCGAGCTCCAGGGGAGTATAATGGTGCGGCCTTTTTTTGGTGGTAAAGCTACCGGAATTATCACAGGGTCTGAACCGTTGCCAACCCTTAGAGTACAGGTTTTTCCTAATCCGACAAACGGCCTGCTCCGCTGGGACAATGACGCAATTCACCAGATCGATGTCTTTTCGGTGCAAGGTATTAAGGCCAAAACTGTCCTACCCGCCGCAGGAGAGCACGAGGTTTCCTTGTCCGAACTCCCCGACGGACTTTATATTTTGCGTCTAACGGACGGAGTGCGGGTAGTTAGTCAGAAGATTTTGTTAAAAAAGTAATTAAAAACGGCGGCTAAGTACCTTATTGCGTAAACATTTCCGCCATCTCCCCCGATCACTATCATGGATATTACCGTACAAGAGCTAAAAGAACGCCTGGATAACGGCGAAAAAATGAACTTCTACGACGTGCGCGAAGAGCACGAATACGAAGAAGACAACCTCGGCGCCACGCTCATTCCGCTGGGTAGTCTGCCCGATAAACTCGAAGAGTTGAAAGCCAAGAAAGATGAGGAAATTATCGTCCATTGCCGTTCGGGAGCCCGAAGTGGCAATGCTCAAAAGTACCTGATTGCCAACGGATTTTCCAATGTTCGTAACGTCACGGGGGGCATTCTGGCCTACCGCCGAATGGAGGAAGAAGAAGAGGAAGATTGAGGTTTAATTAGAGTGAGTTGTTTGTTTACAGATACTTTCCCTAAACAACTAAGTCGTCTCTCATTTCGCTAGCAACTCTTTCTTTAACCCCCGCATAATCCTCCGCCTGAAACCAGGTAAAGTTCCCCTGATGCCGAAACCATGTCAACTGTCGCTTGGCGTAGCGGCGGGTATTTTGTTTCAGTAGACGGATCATCTCGGCCTCGTCGTAATCACCGTCCAGGAATCCGAATACTTCTTTGTAGCCCACCGTTTTTAGGGCGTGATGCTCGCGGTAGGCAACGACACTCTTGGCTTCTTCGATCAGCCCATCGGCCAGCATGCGATCTACCCTTTTTTCGATGCGCTCGTAGAGCTCACCACGCTCGCGTTCAAGCGCGATGGAAATAATATTGAAGGGGCGCACAAGGGGCTTTTCTTTTTGGAAAGACGAAATCGGTCTGCCCGAACTGTAAAAAACCTCCAACGCCCGCACGACGCGCTGTGGGTTCTGGAACTCGTCCGTGGCCGAGAACACCGGATCGACGTGCAGCGCGTCGGCCTGTAAGTACTCCAAACCATCTTCCCGCAATTGCCGCATCAACTCCTCGCGCAGTCCCGGCGTGGGTCGGGGCAGGTCGTCAAGCCCCTGACAAACCGCTTTGATATACAGGCCCGAGCCGCCCGTCATGATGACGCAGTCTTTTTCCTGGAACAGTTTATTTAACAAGTCCAGTGCATCCCGCTCAAACTCGCCCGCACTGTACGTTTCGGCCACGGAATGCGAGTCGATAAAATGGTGCGGTACCTGACCTAGCTCTGCCGGAGTCGGCTTGGCGGTACCGATGGACAATTCACGGAAAAACTGCCGCGAATCCGCCGAGATAATCTCGGTGTCCAATTCTTTGGCTAACTTTAGGCAAAGTTCCGTCTTACCCACAGCGGTAGGACCGGCGATGACGATGAGGTTTTTTGTTGATTTGCTGAACTGTATAATCGTGTAATTGATGTTGATTGGTTAAAAAATTGTTTCTCTGTTTTTAGATACAATCTGGTCAAAAAAAACTGTGGCTTTGGAATATTGTCGCTTTAAAAATTAAATATGGAATTTTCCACTTTACTATCTTCACTACTATTGCTGGGCCTGGGGGCAGGAGGCGGTATTTGGTTTTACAATAATTTCGGCGGCGGGAGTCGCCAAAAGCCGCAACCTACCAAGGAAGCCTCCGTCCTGATCGATCGCATCGAAAAAGTATTCAAAGTAGTAATGGCTGAGGGGTACTTCACCGAAATATACAACTACCAGCACGACCTGGATATTTGGCACCTTTTCAAAGATAAAAAAAAGGCGCTCATCATTGCCAAAGCCAAAGTACTGGTCGGCTTCGATTTTTCCAAAGTACGCTGGCGCGTGGAGGGCGAGAGCCGTCAACTGGTGGTTGAGTATTTTCCCGCCCCGGAAATTCTGTCGATGGATACCGAGTACAAATTCTATGACATCGAGTCAGGCTGGATCAACCGCTTCAAAACCGACGATCTGACCAATATCCTTTCGGAGGCCAAAGAGGTCATGAACGAAAAAGCGATGGAAAGCGATCTGCCCCGCATTGCCAACAACCAAATTCAACTGATGATGTACCAACTCGCCGCCAGCATGAACTGGAAGGTGCAGATGGAGCTCAGCGAATCAAACCAGAAAATGCTCGAACTGTATTCGGCGTACCGGGACCTGGATGTGGAGGTAGAGTCTTTACCACCTTTGAAGGAAAAGGAAGATTTTGGGTCAAACGGTTAAAAGCTCAAAACGGAGCGCTTTGCGTTTAACCTTTTGCCCTTTAACCCACGTTTACTTCCCCCAACGGCTGCACCATTATTACCTCCTCTTTCTCTACCACCACCGCGCCCGGCGGTAATCCTTTGGGCTTTCTCACAAATTTTTTGGGCGTGACGATCACCGGACAAAGGCTGTCGGTGCGGCGTTTGGAATACCAGGCTGCCAGTTCGGCGGCGCGCTCGATGACCGGAGCCGGGAATTTCTTGCCCGCCTGGTGTTTGATCAGGACATGAGAGCCAGTGACGTCGCGGGCGTGGAGCCACAGGTCTTCCTTATGGGCGTATTGTTGGGTGAGCAGGTCGTTATTCTTGGCGTTTCTGCCCACCAGAATCACGTAATTCTGGAACTCGGCACGGCGAAAAAGTTGGCCCTGGTCGTCCGTGGCTTTTCCGGGAGCAAGGCCATTTTTCTTGACGTAGTTCCGCAGGTCA
>CAZCOG010000007.1:0-168085 GCA_964500445.1 uncultured Persicitalea sp.
TTATAATTGTATTCAACTATGTTTTCTCCTGGCTTTTAGTACATAATCCCCTCTTCACATTATTGCTATCTTTCGTCCCCGAATTTCCTTGCCCTAGTGACGAAAGTTCCCGGTAATCATGAACTGATGTTCATCAGTAAATATAGTGTGTGTATAGTGCAAACAGCCTGTCAGCATTTGCCGACAGGCTGTTTCTTGTCCTGTTTCATATCAGAAAGTACCTTCGGGTGGCTCAGAATTAGCTTTTCGTATAGTCTATCCCGTTTCTTGAATGTGGTCTATCGATAACTTCCTGCCGGATGGTGAGAATGGCGCTTTTATTGACCTGCTCTACTCTTGTACCGACCTCCAACCCTTTACCAAATACTTTGAGTGTTTTGCTCCCTACTGCTTCCGGCGCAAGGGCTTGTACACTAACTTTGAAATATCCAGCCCTCGACTTTGAAATATCCGACTCCCAACTTTGAAATATCCGGCAAGCGCGACTATGCTTCCGCTCCCGTTTCATCCAAATCCTTCCGTTCGTACGCCAACTTTCCGATGCTTGAAAATAACACGGGTACTACAAAAATGGCCAGCAGCGTTGCGGCGACCATGCCGCCAAGTACCGTCCAGCCGATGGTCTGGCGGGCCGCTGCCCCCGCACCACTTGAAAAAGCCAGAGGCAATACACCCAGAATGAAGGCCAGAGAAGTCATAATAATGGGACGAAGGCGCAACCGCACGGCCTCCATCGTAGCCTGCCGGATAGATTCGCCCTGATCGACGCGCTCCTTGGCGAATTCCACGATCAGGATGGCGTTTTTGGCTGCCAGACCAATCAGGGTAAGTAGTCCGATTTGGGCGTAGATATTGTTGGAGAGAGTCTTGAATAAGGAAAGCGTGACAATAGCTCCAAAGGCACCAATCGGCACAGCCAGCAGTACGGCGAAAGGTACCGACCAACTTTCGTAAAGGGCGGCCAGGAACAAAAACACAAAAAGGATCGACAGCCCAAAAATGTACAGGGTACTCGATCCGGCATTGATTTCTTCCAGACTCAGCCCCGTGAATTCATAACCGTAACCGACGGGTAGTACTTTGGCCGCCACCTCGCGCAACGCTTCGAGCGATTCACCACTACTATAACCGGGGGCCGGGTTACCGTTGAGTTCCGTAGAGCGGAAAAGGTTGTAGTGCGAAATAAGCGGCGCACTCTCTACCATTTTATGCGTAACCAACGCGCTGACAGGTACCATCTGTCCGCCCTGATTGCGGACATAATACTTACCTAATGCGTCGATATTCTTCCGGAAGTTGGTGTCAGCCTGGGCCACAACGCGGAAATTCCGGCCATAAATTGAGAAGTCGTTGACATAGCGGCTCCCCAGGTACGTCTGTAAAGTACTGTATACTTCCGACAACGAAACGCCCAACTGTTTCACCTTCGCGCGATCTACTTCCAGCTGATAGCCGGGAGTCTGGGCGGTGAAAAAGGAGAAGGCACCGCTGATCTCGGGACGTTGGTTGGCAGCAGCGGTCATGTTTTTGACTACCTGCTCAAACTGCTTGATGTCGTCGTTACTTTCGCGCTGCTCGATCACGAAACTAAAACCACCCGTACGGCCCAGACCGGGAATCGCAGGCGGCGTAATGACCACCGTATTTGCTTCTTTCAGACCTCCGATTTTCTTGCGGATCGTCGCGGCCAGCCCTTCAATTTTCAGAGAATCTTCTTTGCGATTACCCCAGTCTTCCAGTTGGCAGAAAATAGTGCCACTGTTGGACTTTGAGGCGAAAGTCACCACGTTTAGACCGCCCAAAGCAGCGTAGTGCTCGATGCCAGGCGTATTATCCAAGATCGTCATCAAAGTATCCAGCGTAGCAATACTACGGCTCGTGGAAGCCGCCTCGGGTAGTTCGTAGGTCAGGAAAATCCGCCCGCCGTCTTCCAGCGGGATAAAGCCACTGGGTTTGGTTTTGAATAAAAAGCCCGTCACCAGATACACACAAATCAACCCGACTATGACCAGGGGTGCCTTGCGAATTGACTTCTTTACCCCTTCGGAATAGTGGTCCGTCACCCGGCCAAACCAGGTATTGAACTTATAGAAGAATTTATTCAAGCCTCGCGAATCTTCGCTGAGGTGCATGGGTTTCAGGAGTAGGGCGCACAGGGCAGGCGTGAGCGTCAGGGCCACAAACGCCGAAAGTGCTACCGAAATGGCGATGGTAATGGCGAATTGCTGATAAAGTCTTCCAACGATGCCCGGAATAAATCCTACCGGGACAAACACCGCCGCCAGAATCAGGGCAATAGCAATGACCGGACCCGAAATGTCCTTCATGGCTTTTTTGGTCGCTTCCTTCGCGGAAATGCCTTCTTCATCCATGTAATGCTGCACGGCTTCTACGACCACGATGGCGTCGTCCACCACGATACCAATAGCCAGTACAAAGCCGAACATGGTCAGTGTGTTGATGGTAAAACCAAGTGGAATGAAGAAGATGAAAGTACCAACGATCGACACCGGAATCGCCAACAGTGGAATGAGCGTCGCACGCCAGCTTTGCAGAAATAAGAACACGACCAGAATTACCAGCAGAAGTGCTTCGATCAAAGTCTCGACTACCTCTTCAATGGACACTTTTACCACCGATACAGCCTCGAAAGGTACCATGTAGTCGAGGTCGTTGGGGAAAGATGCCTTCAATTCCGCCATTTTATCATAAACACCCTGCGCGGTCTCGAGACTGTTGCTGCCCGGGGCTTCGTACACCAGCAGGTAGCTGGCCCGCTTGCCATCGACGAATGAGTTGCTGTTATAGCTGAATTTTCCCAACTCTACTCGTGCTACGTCTTTTAAGTACACCAGCGAGCCGTCGCTGGGGCGCGTACGGATGATTACGTTACCAAATTCTTCTGCTGACGAAAGACGACTATTGGTGAAAACGGTATACTCGAATGTCTGATCGTCATTCTGGGGTGGTGCACCCACGGAACCCACCGCAACCTGCAGATTTTGTTCCTGCAAAGCCGAAATCACTTCGGCGGAAGCAATACCCAACTGCGCCATTTTATCGGGTTGCAGCCATACCCGCATACTAAAATCGTCGGCGCGGCTGAAAATGTCACCCACCCCTTTCACCCGTAACAGGGCTTCCTTGACATAGATATTGGCGTAATTGTTAATAAAATTAACTCCGTGCGTTTCTTCGGGCGAATACATCGCCACGAGCATCAAAATACTGGGATTTCGCTTGCGGACGATCAGCCCCAGGCGTGTCACCTCGCTGGGTAGTTGGGGAGCCGCCACGCTGACGCGGTTCTGCAAGTCCAGAGCGGCGATGTTTACATCCGTTCCTACTTCGAAGACCGCGTTGATGGACGTCCGGCCGTCGTTGGTGCTGGTGCTGGAAAGATAGCTCATGCCCGGCGTCCCGTTGACTTGGGTCTCGATGGGCGTAGTCACGGTTTGCTCTACTGTAGAGGCGTCAGCGCCCGTATAAGTACCCGTTATCTGAACCGTTGGCGGCGTAATGTCGGGATATTGACTGATGGGTAGGCTGATAATCGCCAGTGTGCCCACCAGAAGAATTACCAGCGAAATGACGATGGCGAGAATGGGGCGGTTTATAAATCTATCTGCAAACATATTATATTGTTCAGGGTATTTTCGTTCAGCGTTCTACGTAACCGGTTCAGGAGCCCGAAAACGAAGTATGAATCTCCCGGCATGGGACGACCCACGCCGGGAGGAACGCAGTACTTTTCACTTTGTGCCTTTGGAACTTTGTGCCTGTGTGCCTTTCACTACCTTACTACCATTCTTCAACTTCTGTATTCCTTCCGTCACGATTTCGGCGCCGGCTTCCAGGCCTTCGCTAATGACGATCCGGTCACGAATCGTAGTTCCGGTCTGGACTTTTTGCTGGATAACGCTGTCGCCCTGAACGACGTACACAAAGTACTCGCCCATTTGCTCAACCAGCGCCTTTTTGGGAATCAGCAGCGAGCTACCGCTACCATCTGTTTTCACGCGAACGTTGACGGTCATGCCCGCTTTGAGCATTCCGTTCGGGTTTGGGAAAACTAGACGAGTTTTGATCGTTCCGGTCTGGGCGTCCACCGCGCGGTCGAGTAGCTCGATTTTGCCCACAAACGGATATCTGCTTCCATCGGGCATGGTGAGTTGAAAAGTCGAGTCGCGCGGATTTTTGTTATGGGCCAGAAGCTTAGTGAAGCGCACAATTTCCTTTTGATCCACCCCAAAGTCCACAGCCATCGGATCGTCGGTGGATAACGTATTAAGCAAGGTTTGATTGGAGGTAACCAGTGCCCCTAACTGTACCTGGGAAATACCAATCGTTCCGGAAATCGGAGCGGAAACCGTCGTATATTTCAGGCCCGAGCGCGACTGCTGTACCGTGGCCTTGGCAGCCTGCACCTGCAACTTGGCGTTTTCGAGGCGAGCCAGAGAGTTATCAAGTACTTGCTTGGCAATGGCTTCGTTTTTGTCCAGCTCTATGTACCGTTCAGCATCTTTCTGGGCAAGCCGCTCGTTGGATTCTGCCACGCGCAGATTAGCCGTTGCCTGATCCACCGAAGCCTGCACCTGCTGCTGGTCAATCTGGTATAGCCGCTGCCCTTTGCGCACGTGCTGGCCATCCTCAAAGTACATCCCCGTCACATAGCCACTGGCCATGGCCCGCACTTCTACTACTTTCAAAGCCTGCGCTGTGGCCGGATACTCATCGTAGGCTATGGCCTCGCCTTGCTCCACTTTGGTCGTGGCCACGGGTACTTCAGCGGGCGGTTTTGGTTTTTCTCCCTTGCCTCCACACGCTCCAAGGGTGGTGATACTGGCCAAAAACAATAGTCGAAAGAGTATTGATTGTTTATTCATGAAAAAATTATTGGGTATGTCCTGTTCAAATGACCGCAGAATGATACTGGCTGTTACGGAAAAAAGGAGTCGTTCTTGTGACAGCTGTTAATTTACAATTAATCCCAAAGCCCGCTCTACGTCAATTTTGCTGCTGATGGTCTGGTACTGGGCATTGATAAAGTTAAACTCCGCCGTCCGCAGGTCCGTCTGCGAAATCAGTACATCGAGGTAGGTTTTTACGCCCGACTTATACTGCAGCTGAATCACATCATAGACCTCGCGGGCCAGATCCACGTTTTCTTTCAGGGTTTGGTAGTTGATCCAGTCGCTTTTGTACTGGGCCAGTGCTCGCTGAAACTCGGTGTCGATATCATTTTGCAAGCCGGTTACGTCCCAGTCGGAGCGTTCGAACTGGAGCTCGGCGATACGAATATTCTGCCGCCGCTTGCCGCCCTGGTAAATCGGATAGCCGAGCGTCAGCCCGAAAAGTGAGTTCGGAAACGAGCGGCTGTATAACTGAGCAAACTCCTGGTTCTGGTAGTTAAGATTGTAGTTCAGGAAAAACGATACCGTCGGCAACAGACTCCAGCGGGCATAGTCGATTTCCGAGCGCAGCAGGCTGCGACGCGTTTGCAGCCGCTGGTACTCGATACGGTTTTGGTAGCTAACTACCTGGTTGGTATCCAGCGCGGCGTCCGCTTCAAGACGTGTACTATCGTAGGTGATTTCAAGTGGCTTATCCACCGGGTAGCCCATTTGGTTTTTCAGAACCGCTTCACGAGCCACTGCCTGCTGACGAGCCTGCTGGAGCTGAGCGGTGGCGTTATTCAGGGCTATGGTGGCTCGCTTATAATCAGTTTTATCTACGATCCCGCTTTTGAACTGATTGGTAGCATCTTTGAGGTTACGCGCCAGACGATCAATTTGTAGTTGAAGAATGGACTGTTGCTGGCGCGTGAGCAGCAAATCGTAAAACGCCTTGCTGACTTCTACCGTCACATTTATCTTTTGATTGACCGTATTTTGCGCGGCCTGGTAAAGTACATCCCGGGCCGTGCGATTGGCTAACAGCACATCGCGGTTAAAAATCGTTTGGTTCAGGGCCAGTGCCGCAGTAGACGAATTCGCCACACCGGTCCTGATCTCACGCCTCGGCCCGGTAGGATCGTTGAGGTCGGGGAAAAGTACCACCGGAAGTTGCAGATAATGCTGAATGTTGTAAGTCAGTCCAATTTGTGGATACCAGTCGGCAAGGCGGCTCTTGATGGTGCGGTCCACGATCTGTTCGTCGAGCTGCGCCTGCCGGATATCTACCTGATGCGCCAGCGCGTATTGAATGCACTCTTCCAGTGTCGCGGAAGAATCCAATGAGTCGGCAAAATTTCCTTGGGCTTGAACAGGGCGGAACAGGATTCCAGACAAAAAAAGACCATCGATGAATACGCGTATAAAAATAAAAAGTGATGTAGAGTAGAGTGCTTTTATGTATATTATTTATAGATTATAATAGATTAGTAAGTAGTTAATTATAATCCCGAATGGTTATAGCAAGCAATAAGTTGATAGATGTTGAAACACCTAAATTAGACAATAGTTTCCCGTCAGCACTAAAAAAATATAAGCTTTGAATTTTGTCTCTGCTTTACTTTTATTTAATGTTGTTTAAGTACAAATTAAAAATAGAATTATATGGACTTCACAAACTTTATGATTCTGTATTTGTTAATCGTAGTTCAGGTCGGTGGGTATTTCTGGTTGCAAAAGGCCGCCCGCAGGGAAAGTAAATTCAAAAGCGTTTACCAATACATACTTGACTCATACATGGTCGTTAGCTTGTTGGCAATGGCCGTCCTTGAGCTGATCGTCATGGCTTTTCGTACCTGAAAACTACCCTATTTCGTCAACCAACTAATTCGTATGAACAGAATTTTCGCGCTTTTTTGCCTGCTGTTTATAAGTACAGAAAGCGCTAATGCCGGAATTTCAGTTTCTTTTCCCACAAAAAACACGGTCATCCAGCGAAACCAGAACGACCGCGGAACGCTGAGGATCGGCGGGGTACTTACGCTGCCTTATGACAAACTGGAGGCGAGGCTGGTTGCCCTGGCCGGAAACGGAGATAATGCCGAGAGGTGGATTCCGCTGAGTGTTCCCGATCGGCAGGGTATTTTCTTTGGATCGATCGAAGCCAGGGGCGGCTGGTACAAGTTGGAAATCAGAGGGTACTTAGGGGAGCAAATTACTGATTCGGTTTCGGTCCAGCCTTTGGGTATAGGGGAAGTTTTTCTGGTGGCCGGGCATTCCAACGCAATGGGGCTTCCTAACCTGGGAGCCAAAGATGCCATAGACCAGGTAGTTTCCTTCGATGCGCTTAATAAATTTCTTAGCATTGAAAACATTACGGTTGCTCCCGATGCGCCTATGCCGGCGCCGACATTCGAGCCGTTGAAAGCAACCCAGCGTATTTTTCCCTCCGGTGAGTCGGCCTGGTACTGGAGTGATTTAGGATCCATGCTGGTGGCGCGGCTGGGCGTACCGGTATTGTTCATGAACGCAGGCTGGGCGGCCGCCAATTCGGTCAATTGGCGGGAAACGGCTGACGGCCAGAACACCCAGAATGTGTATGTTGGCAAAAACTGGCCCAACCGCCAGCCGTACAGTAATCTTATAAATACGCTTCGCTATTATCACTCCTGGCTCGGTTTGCGGTCGGTACTTTGGTTTCATGGTGAGAATGATGCCGTTCATCTGAAAATTTCGAAGGAAGAATACTATCGGAACATCCGAAGGCTGATTGAGAAAACAAACCAGGATTTCGGGCGGGCGATTGGCTGGGCTATCGCGCTTTGCAGCGTGAGTTATAATGCGCCCAACCCGTATCTGCCTGTGATTGAAGCGCAGGCTCAATTGGCCGACACGCCCGGCCTGCGGGTGTGGCAGGGACCTTATGCCGATACGATTCAGGTACCTCGTCCCGCCCATGGTCATTTCGAAAACGTAAGAGGCGGGACGCAGGGACTTACTCAAATGGCTCAAGCCTGGAATCGCAGCTTATCTGACGCCTTTTTTAATCAGTCGCCTGCCTATACATCCGACGGCTTTTTGTTTACAGGCGTAGTTCCCCGTGCGGCCTCGCCCGGACAGTCGTTCTTATTACCTTATTATGCACAAGGTGTCAATACTTTTCAAACCGAGGTTCAATTACTAAGTACCCAGGGAGATTTTCTGGCCGTTATAGGTACTGGTTCACAAAATCCGCTAAGGGTGACTTTGCCTGATACGCTGCCGGAAGGCAGGTACTGTTTGCGCGTTGTGGCGCAGAATCCAACGATGCCCGGCAATATCTCCGAACTATTTCAGGTAAGGAATGAACTACCCGCACCGCAACTGGTGAAGTCGATCGAAACGCAAATTGCCGGAAAGCGCCTTGAAGTCCATGCGCTATTAGCTGCACACCCTGATCTTGTCCAGATCACTGTCGAGCGCAGCGAGGATAGGGAAGCTTTTCTGGATTTAGGTGATATTCCGCTTTCATTCAATAAGAACTCATCCCGCCTGTATACTTTCACCGATGCCAGTCCTTTGCCCCAAACTACCTATTACCGCCTTCGGCTGCGTGACCAGGCAGGACAAATACAATACTCACCGACAATTGCCGTATTTCAGGGCGATAATCCGCCGGCTCTTACCGCCTTCCCCAACCCGGCCCCGTCTGGTGAGCCGATATACCTGCGCGTCGATCTTCCGCAGAAATTCGAATTCATGCTTACCGATGTGCAGGGCAAAAAAATTCCCGCTGACCTGACGGACAGCGGGATTATTGGCTTGCCAATGCTGCGGGTGTCTCCCGCGGTGCAACCCGGTTTGTATTTTTTACAAATAAAGACGGATCAGACTACGCAAACTCAGCGCATCATGATTCGCTAGACTTACACCTGACCCATCACTACCATCGCATCCATGGTTGGGCTCGGTTTGCCGCCATCGTCTTCCAGCGTAATGGCAAAAGCCACCGCATTCGGCGAGCTGTTTTTCATTTTCAGCAATTTACCCCGGAAGTCATCGTCTATCATGCCCATATCCACGGGCTTGCCATCCACGATTGTCCATAGTTGATACTGTTTTCCAGTGGGCGGAGCTGGTAGATTCTGCACATCCAGCAGTACTTCGTTGGTTTTCTGATTCCAGAGAGCAACTACCTCGCTTTCAGGAGCACTTTCCAGACCCGGCATCTTCACGATTTTAACGTCTGGATTGCGGTAGTTGGCGGCCAGGGCTTCGTTGTATTCAGCTCTTTGCTGCAAAGTATTCGTTCGCTCATTCAGGTTTTCTACCTGGGAAGCAAGTTGCTCGTTTATGTCGCGGGCTGCCCCATACTGGTAAGCGGCCCAGGCTCCGAAAATCGCCAGTAAGACAGAGGCAGCTACCGCCAGCATCGCCCACAGAGGACGAGTGGCCGCAGGTTGCGGCTGAACGAACTGAACTTCGTTGTCACGAGCTGCCTCAGGCGAAGTCTCGGTTATTCCGGCTGCCGCTTCCGTAGCGGCAGCTAACGGACCAAATTTCATTTGGGCGAAAATGTTGTCTTTCACCCGGCTGGGTACTGGTACTCCGTGTTGCAGAGCGTATTGTTCGAGTGCTTTTTCAATTAGCTCGAGTTCTGCCTTCAACTCGGGATATACCCGAGTAAGGCATTCGACTTCCTGTTTTTCCTGCGGAGAGACTAAACCCAGCGCGTACTCTTCCAGGATTCCTGAATCTATGTAGGCTGAGATGTTCATATTTTAAAATAATGTTTAAGGTCCTTCAACGCGGTTCTGATGCGTGATTTGACCGTGCCCAAAGGTACGTCGAGTTCTTTCGAGGCTTCTTCCTGGGTATAGCCCTGGAAGTAGACCAAGTCCAATAAAATTTTCCTTTCAGGCCGTAATGTGTCCACCAATGCTTTCAAGTCCAGCGTCGAGGGGGAGGGTTGATATGTGGCGTTCTGATCGGTACGGTCAAGATTCTCTGAAATATCATCCATGCCGGGCTTGCGCTTTTCCGAACGGACTGCATCGATCGCGCTGTTTCGTGCGATATTCAGCATCCAGGTAAAGAGCCGCCCTTTATCAGGATCATACGACGAGATGTTCTTCCATATCTTCAGAAAGGCATCTTGCATGACGTCTTCCGCTTTCTCATTATCTCGTAAGACTTTGGTTATCACACTGAAAAGAGCGCCTGAATAATGTTCGTAGAGATACTCGAACGCTACCCGGTCATTCTGTTTCAGCGAATCCACCAAGTCTTCTTCCGAATAGTTGGGTTTTTGGGTCGCCAAGGGTTATAAACGTTTTTTTATGGAGAGGGGCAATCTAATCATTTTTACGAAAAATCTAATTTTTCCGAAGGCATTTCACCTGTAGAAAATAGAATCGCAGGCCTGCTTTCTTCCATTTCTGATTAGATGTACCGTGAGTCGCCTTTCGCATAAGGCGATTTACGGATAAGGAGCAGAGGGCGAGGGTACCGCTCAAACTTCTGTTCCGGGTTCATATACGTAGCCGGATAGTGGTTTGGATTAACAATTTTTTATCCATAAACAGGAGATAATTGATTGATAATGTTTTTGGGTTGAAAATCAACGATATAGGATTGTTAAATGTCGGTGCCATTCCTAAACAAATTTAAGGGATTGATACAATACTTTGTTTTAAAAAACTAAATGCGGAAGGAGTGTATGTTCTGGTAAACCAAGTATTTACAGTATCTTGCCCTAGTATTTACAACTTATCCTTTTTTTTATTTATGAAAAAAAATCTCCTCTTTATTATTGCTCTATTGGCTGCAAATGTGAGTTTTGCTCAACGCACTGTGATTCATTGTGGCAACCTCTTCGATGCCAGGCAAGGTACTATGCAGCCGCAGATGACCGTCGTGGTTGAAAAAAACCGGATCACCGCCGTGGAAAAAGGCTACTCAGGTACTTCGGGAAGTGATAATGTTATCGATCTGAAGAATAGCTATGTGCTGCCCGGCCTTATCGACATGCACGTTCATCTCGAAAGTGAAACCCGGCGGGGAGGCTCTTACGACCGTTTCACTCAGAACCCACCGGATGTTGCCTTCCAGGCCGCAAAGTACGCTAAAACCACCCTCATGGCGGGCTTCACCACTGTACGGGATCTTGGCGGAAGCGGTGTTAACATCGCCCTGCGCAATGCGATCAATCGGGGTGTCGCCGATGGTCCGCGGATAATAACGGCGGGAAAATCCATTGCTACTACGGGAGGCCATGCAGACCCAACCAACGGGTACCGGCGCGATCTAATGGGCGATCCCGGTCCGATGGAAGGTGTGATCAATGGCGTAGACGATGCCCGTAAAGCCATCCGTCAGCGTTATAAGGATGGGTCGGATGTAATCAAAATTACCGCCACGGGCGGGGTACTTTCCAATGCCAAGGATGGACAGGGGCCGCAGTTCACTGATGAAGAAATGAAAGCCATCGTGCAGACCGCCAAAGATTATGGTTTCAACGTAGCAGCTCACGCCCACGGAGCCGAAGGGATGAAGCGCGCCATCCGCGCGGGAGTACAGACCATAGAGCATGGTACTCTTATGGATGATGAAGCTATTGCATTATTTAAAGAATATGGCACGTACTACGTACCAACCATCATTGCCGGCCGCACTGCTGCCGACTCGGCCAAAATCATGGGGTACTATCCGCCACTCGTTACGCCCAAAGCGTTGGCTATTGGCCCGAAAATCCAGGCGACCTTTACTAAAGCATATAAAGCCGGCGTCAATATCGCCTTTGGCACCGACGCGGGCGTTTATCCGCACGGCTACAACGCCAAGGAGTTTGTATATATGGTGGAAGGAGGAATGCCCGCCGCCGAAGCCATCCAGTCTGCCACCGTTACCAACGCCAAAGTCCTGGGCATGAGTGACGAAATCGGCACGATAGAAACCAATAAATACGCCGATATAATCGCAGTAAAAGAGAATCCTTTGCAGGACATCAAATCGTTACAAAACGTGACCTTCGTGATGAAGAACGGTACAGTATATAAAGAGTAGAGTGCTTCTATTGAAGATTTTGAGAAAGTTCTGCAGGTATTTATTGAAAACTATAGTTTTAGATAAATACCTGCAGAACTTTTTTAGATTTATACTATTGGATAAATGGGCTGAGTGAATAAGAAGACCGTCTACTTCGAAGGGAATTTTTCCCTTTCATCTCCCCACACCACTCTGTTATCCAGCATTTCTATCCCGAAAAAGACCAGTACTGCGGCCGTCATGTAGGGCAGGTAAGTACTAATACCATAAAATGATTTCGCCATTTCGGGCGATAAAATCCAGGACATGGCAAATCCAACCAAAACGGTAATGCCGATGCCGAACACAAGCAACAGATTTTGCCATTTCTTAGCCTTCGCTTCCTTCACATCCAACTGGGCTAGTACTTTATTGCTAAAATCAACCGGAACTTCAACTGTATCAAGCTTTGGGAAAGTGGCGAAAAGCAGGGCATACAGTCGCGCATCCTCGTTAGTTTGGGCAAGGTCGTTGAATGCCTTCGGATCCTTCTCAAACAAATCCAGCAACTCTTCATCGGTCCATTTTTTCATTGGTCTTTCATAAATTTAGTGAATAGCTAAATTCAGCCTTTCACAGATTTACTTATTGTAATAGGTGTTTACTACCACGTATGGCGTCTTTAAGTAGTTTTCGGCCCCGAAAAAGGTAGCTTTTTACTGTACCCTCCGGAAAGCCGCTGATTTCCACGATTTCAGCGTAGCTCATTTCCTGAATGTGAAATAAATCGATCAGGGTTCGATACGGCAACGGCAATTTTTCGATTGCTTCATGAACTACTGTTTTTAACTCTTTTTCTTCCAAATAGTTGGCGGGTGTCGCTACGCTGAAATCTGTCAGTGTATCGTTAAGTACTTCATCCTGGACATCAGCAGAATTCTGTAATATATCACGTTTCCGTAAGTGACTCAACGCTTGATTGTACGCAATTTTGGCGATCCAGGTCGAGAGCTTGGAGTCTAGGTTGAAGGTATCCAGCTTTTCGTATACTTTCAAAAAAACGTCTTGAGCAATATCCTCAGTATCTGGCCCATTTCGGACAATCTTCCACACAACGCCGTATACCAGCCGCTCGTTGGACTTGATAAGCCACTGGAAGGCATGGCGGTCACCCGCCCGGATTCGCTTAATGAGGGTTGCGTCGTCTATCATGCTTTTCGGTTCGACGCACAGAATGGGTGTAAGGTTGCAGAAAAAATTATTTTCTGTAAAAATAAAAAAACTGCAACCTTTCAAAAGTCGGCGACGTCCAATGGGGGACAAACGATTTTCAACAATTAAATTTTTATAATCATGGCTGGTATCATCGCTGTAACAATTCCAATTGCTACTACTTTCATTTTGTTTTGGGGAATCATTAATATTCTCCGTATTACAAAAGATTCTAAAATAAAGGCACGAATGGTAGAACTTGGGCACCTCGAACCCGACAAACAGTGGATAACCCAAAAAACTGCGAGCGTTGCTGATACGTATTCCAATTTGAAATACGGCATACTGCTTGTAAGTGTAGGAATAGGCCTCGTAATAATAAATGACCTGAACATTGACCACAATGCCCCCGTTATTTTTGGATTACTTGCTATTGTGGCAGGCCTGGGGTTCTTAACTTACTTTGCGATCATGAAGTACTTTTATCGGAAAGCAGATTGATTATGTCTGCTACCAATAGGTCACGCGCTGTTGGCCCGAGAGGTTTCGGGATGAAAACCAATATCTTAGGGGTTTGCCAAACTCCGCCAAAGGTACAGTGTCAGGTAAGCCTCATCCTTTGAAGTGGTCGAAAACGCTGGCTATTTCGGCCCGAGTGGGGCGCCTTGGTAAGCCTTTTAAGGCTGCCAAAGCGTTGTAAAGGCCAACATCGCCGTAAGGAATGGAAGTGGGGATTTTCAAAGATTTCATCAATGAATAATGGGCAGTCCATTCGCCTACTCCGCGAAGCGAGGTTAGTTTTTGCACCATCTCATCAGTAGTTGGCAAAGCCATCAATAGTACTTTTGAAATCTCGCCCGACTCGAAAGCCTGTGCTACCCCGATCAGGTACTCAGCCTTGCGACCTGAAAATTGCAAAGCGCGCAGTTGCTCGACGGTAAGAGTTGCCAGGCGTGCAGGGGGAGGGAAAGCGTGAAACAAGCAGCCATTATAGATGATCTTTTCTCCTGCCAACTCCACGATTCTTCGTTTCAGCGAATAGGCAAAAGTCAGATTGATCTGCTGCCCAATGATACTCCAGCAGAGAGCTTCGAACAAATCGGGAATACCCATTAGCCGCAGACCATAGTAATCGGTGGTCATAAAAGCCAGATCGGCGTCAGCTTTGAGGTGCTCGTAGAAGGGCGTAAGGTCAGTTTCCAGATCAAATAAATCACTGACCTGTTTGCGCAACACATTTTCTTCCACCAAATCGCCCCCCCGGAATTCGACTACTAATTGTTCTTTTTGCTGGAATATTTCCAATAATGCGACCCGCTCGCCCATACGAAATGGCTTGATCACGGAATTCTCCGTCACCTTATGCATGATGTCATCATAGTTCCTGTCAAGAAACCACAGGCACTCCCGAAAACTGAATAGGGGAGGTACGGATAATTGGAAGCTGCTGGCTCTATCGTTCAATCACTCTGTCTTTCAAAACTAAGCGCTCCACAGGTTTTCAGGATATTCCCCCGCATCGTGGAGGGCGTTCAATGCTGCCTGCACGGTGGGTTTATCTTCTGGATAGGTCACACCAAACCAGTCGGATTGGCTGGTAAACACGCGGCAATTACCCTGATTATGGTAAATTAAATTGGTGACGATCAAAGGAATATAAAACTCTGCCTTAGGATTGTCGGCATTCTTACGGGCGAAATCCTGAAACTGCTTTTCCATGAGCGGAAAGGCAGAGGGTTTGAAACCCCAGAAATTCATAGAAACAGGCGTGTAAGGCGGCAGCTCGGTGAGAATATCGTCTTCCTCGAAGTATATATTACCAACCTTATCAGGAAAAATTTTGGTACGTTCAGTGACAGACGAAAGATTGCCGTCGGCTTTCACGATGCACACACCGCGCGACACTGTGCCATTCTCGGATAAGGTGCGCTTCAATTCGTACCCGATCATGGCATGTTGCGTGTCATCGGTATCAGTGGCCAGGAATTCGGCCATTTTTGCAAAAGATTCACGACCGTAAAAATCATCAGCATTGATCACCGCGAAGGGTTCATGGGTCTGCGGCCAGGCGCAAAGCGTGGCGTGGCCCGTTCCCCAGGGCTTGGCACGCGTGACTGTACCTAACTCTTCGGGGACGTAAGACTGAATGCCCTGAATAGCAAAATCGTACTCGATTTTGCCGCGAAGCCGCGGTGCGAATGTCGCTTCCACATCATCCTTGATTTCTTCCCGAACGATAAAAACTACCTTGCCGAATCCGCCGCGAATGGCGTCGAAAAGGGAGTAGTCGATAATGGTTTCGCCGTGGGGACCAAATTGATCAAGCTGCTTAATACCGCCGTATCGGCTGCCCATGCCGGCAGCGAGGATTAATAATGTGGGTTTCATTTTATCAATTTTGAATGGGTGAATGAGTGAATGAGTGAATATTTACTGACGCTCTCGACAGGCCGACCTCATTACTACACTCACAAAAGACGTTAATTTTTTGTAAAAATCAGGTTTACAAAAGTAGGAATCGGGATTAAAGCGGGGCCTGTAAACAAAAAAAGCGCCGCGTGGAAGCTCGCGACGCTTTAATCATTCTCACTTAACCAAAACCATACACTAAAATCAAACGGCAAAACTCTCGCCGCAGCCGCAGGTGCGGGAAGCATTGGGATTCACAAATTGAAAACCTTTACCGTTGAGTCCATCGCTGAAATCCAGGATAGTACCCGCCAGATACAGGATGCTTTTCTTGTCCACCACAATCCGGATACCCTTGTCCTCAAAGACCATGTCGGTGGGCTGGGTGTTCGTATCGAACTCTAAATTATACATGAGCCCGGAGCAGCCGCCACCCTCAACGCCCACACGAATGTGGTTTTCGTCGGTGCGGCCCTCTTCTTGGCGCAGGGTTTCGATTCTATTTTTAGCTTTTTCAGTTACCGTTACCATCTTTTTCGTCAATTGGGATTTAGTAGTACTAACTTTTTTAAGAAACAGAAAGTTCGGGAAGATGACTTTCCATAGTAGGGACAGTTCTGTCGGATCACTAAGAAACCACTGATAGTTTTTTAACCCAAAGGTCTTGCAGCCTTCATCATACGCACATTCTCAGCAAATAGTGAGGGAGTAAAGCAGAATTTTTCATTGCTCACCTGTGAAATTCGTAAAAGCAAACAGAGGTCGGACAAAACTAAAAATAAGCGAAATGCAGTGGGACAGTGAAAGCTGGCCGATGGTGGACCGGAAGAATCTTGACTAAGCCAGTGATTCTGATAAGTACTTAATTCTTTTCAAGTACCCTTGGACCATCTGTATTAATGGCTGACATATACACTTTACTATCGATCTCGGCCTTCGCGAACTTTTCCTGCATGGCTTTACCTACACGTTCGGCTGTTTCCTGTCCCTGACTGAGGGTAAACATGGACGGTCCGGCGCCCGAAATACTACATCCCAGTGCGCCCTGGGCGATAGCTACCTGTTTTACTTCATTGAACTCAGGAATCAATATGGCCCGAATCGGTTCGACAATCACATCCACCATGGAGCGACTGATGAGGTCGTAGTCTTCCTGCATCAACCCCGCAATGAGTCCGGCAACGTTGCCCATCTGGGAAATAGCATTCTTTAAAGACACTTCATTGCGCAGAATAAAGCGCGCATCTTTGGTATTCACCTCAATGTCGGGATTTACCAAAGTACAGTACAAACCTTCCGGCACCGGGATCTGGAAGACATCCAGAGGCTGATAGCTGCGCACAACCAAAAAGCCACCCATAAGTGCCGGGCCTACGTTGTCCGCATGGGCCGATCCACAGGCAATACGCTCGCCTTCCATGGCAAAAGGTAGTAGTTGCTGTCGCGTGAGCGGCTGGCCCAGCATTTCGTTAAGGGCAAAAACGCCCGCTACTGCGCTGGCTGAGCTTGACCCCATGCCACTTCCCAACGGCATGTTTTTGTGCAAAACTACCTCACCACCAAAACTGGTGTTGCCCAGATGCTCCAGCAAGCGCAGCATCACTACCGTTACGGCATTTTTGGTTGAATCGCGCGGGAGCCTGCCCTCATCGCCGGTAATTCCGGTAATGACGATGCCCGGTTCCTCCCGGCGGCGTAGCTCCACCACGTCGCCGGGTTCATCTACGGCAAAGCCGAATATATCAAACCCGCAGGCAACGTTGGCCACAGTGGCGGGAGCGAAAGCTTTTATATAGTCCAAGTTCAAAGCAGGTTTGCGGAGTGATAGTACGGTTGAAAGATTAACGGTAGGCAGCCATAAATCGTTAATAAAAGAAAATCGAAACAGTCTGCCGTTTTAACATTTAACCCAAAATATTCGTTAGCCGAGATAGCTGCTAATACTCATAATGTCGGCAAAAACACCCGAAGCCGTTACTTCAGCGCCGGCACCGGGGCCTTTTACCACCAGCGGACGATCTTTGTAGCGATCCGTAGTAAATGACACGATATTGTCGCTACCTGAGAGATTATAAAACGGGTGCTTTTCATCCACCGCCCGGAGTTCTACGGTGGCGTGGTTGTTTTCCAGAGTGGCAATATATCTTAGAACGCCATTTTTGGCTTTTGCGCCATCCAGTAGCCCTTCAAAGAATTGATTTGAATTTTCAAGTTCGGCAAAGAAGGCTTCCACGGTCGGGGCCTGGAGGCAGTTGTCGGGCAGGAGTTGAGCAATTTTGACCTCTTCCGGCTCCATCGGAACGCCGACTTCCCGGGCCAGAATCAAAATTTTCCTCGCTACGTCCGTGCCACTGAGATCATCGCGTGGATCTGGTTCAGTATAGCCCTTTGCTTTGGCCTCTCGCACCACGTCCGCAAAGCGAACGCCGGAACCGAACGTATTGAAAATATAAGAAAGTGTCCCTGATAAGATAGCTTCGATCTTGATGAACTTGTCGCCGCTGTCCATAAGTCCCTGAATGGTGTTTATGATCGGCAAGCCAGCACCGACATTAGTTTCGTACAGAAATTTAACCCCACGCTGCAAAGCGGTCCGTTGCAGGCGCTGGTACTCTTCGTAACGACCCGAGTTAGCCACTTTGTTGGGCGTGACCACCGAAATGCTGGCGTTCAGGAGCTTTCCGTAGTGACGAACAATGTCCTTATCGGAGGTACAATCCACGAATACGCTGTTGGGCAGATTTAGCTCAATAATTCGATCGACGAAAGCAGGAATGCTGGTCTTTACGCCGTTGTCAGCCAATTCCTCTCGCCAGCGGTCCGGGGCGATCCCTGCGGGTTCGAGCAGCATCTTTTTTGTGTTGGAGAGGCCCGCCACGTTAAGTTTCAATAACCTCTGACCACTCAGGAAAGCCGATTGACTACCTACCTGCTCAAGTAAAGTACCACCAATCAGCCCCACTCCTACGATAAACAGGTTGAGCGAACGGGTCTCGGACAGGAAAAAGACTCCATGAATAGCGTTGAGTGCTTTTGAAAGGTCGTTTTTAGAAATGACTACCGAAATATTGAGCTCCGAAGACCCCTGCGCCGTGGCAATGATATTGAT
Source organism: uncultured Persicitalea sp. (assembly GCA_964500445.1). Taxonomy (GTDB): domain Bacteria; phylum Bacteroidota; class Bacteroidia; order Cytophagales; family Spirosomataceae; genus Persicitalea. Next base: position 18,628 of record CAZCOG010000007.1, read on the forward strand.
ACCATTTTTGCCTAAAACCGAAAACAACTTGCCCGCTACCCCTGAGCTTTTCCGCATTCCTTCGCCTACAATGGCGATAATCGATACATTTTTTTCGATGGCGATGCTGTCGATATCGCCGTTTTTTATTTCGGTTTCGAAGGCGGCTTCCAATACCTGCTGCGCCCGCTCGGCCAATTGGTGATCGATGGTGAAGCAAATCGAATGTTCCGACGAGGCCTGCGAAATCAGTACGACACTGATGTTGTTTTCAGACAACGTAGTGAAAAGCCGCGCCGATATTCCCGCCACGCCAATCATGCCGCTGCCCTGAATATTGACCAAGGCCATATCGTCGATAGAAGAAATACCCGTAATGGCGTACTGTTTATGGTTGGCCGATCGGTCCACGAGAGTACCTTCGAAGCCAACATTGAAGGTGTTAAGTACCTTCAGAGGAATATTTTTGGCAAAGGCGGGCTGCAAACTGGGCGGATAAATGACCTTGGCCCCAAAGTGCGACAGCTCCATCGCCTCGGCGTAGGAAATTGCCGGAATTGTGAAAGCATTAGGTACTTTGCGTGGGTCTGCGGTCATCATGCCATCCACGTCGGTCCAGATTTCAATCACCTGAGCGTCAAGGGCCGCGCCGAAAATGGAGGCTGTGTAGTCCGACCCTCCGCGCCCCAGGGTAGTTGTAATGCCTTCGGCCGTTGCAGCTATGAATCCTGTGATGCACTGCAGCGCGGAGGATTTGGCAAAATGCTCGAGAATCAGACGGTTCGTTGTAGCGAAATCCACTTCCGCCATACCAAAATGATCATTGGTACGGATCAGTTGCCGGGCATCGCAGAACTCCGCTTTGACCCCAATATTTTTTAAAGCCTCGGTAATGATATTGGTAGAAAGCCGCTCACCGAAGCTCATAATGAGGTCCATCGTGCGGTTGGTCAGTTCACGAATCAGCGATACGCCGCGCAGAATATCTTCAAGTTCGTTAAAAAGACCTTTGATGTTGGCAAAGGTGCCGCTCTGCTGCTTCACGTTGATCAGGCCACGAATAGTAGCAAAGTGCCTTTCCTCTACCACTTTCAGCAGGTCAAAGTACTCCTGATTCCCGGCAGCGGCCATGCGGCCGATTTCGATCAGGCGGTTGGTAGCGCCGCCCATCGCTGAGAAAACGACCGCTGTTCGTTCGCCTTTTGAGATGCTTTTTTCAAGAATCTCGATGACTAACTTGATACTCTCAACCGAACCCACCGACGTGCCGCCGAACTTTAAAACTTTCATTAAAAGAGGGATTTTGTATTTTGGACCGGTCCGCTTGTATATCTGGGTATTGGATACTAAATTCTTGACTTTTAATATCTAACATTCAGTGACTTACAGCAGATGCAACTTAAAATTCAAACTTCAAAGGTTGATTTCAACCGCGCAAAGATAGTAAAAGGCGTCCCGGCTACGTGTTTTTCTGGTAAAAACTGCGTTGCTTCGTACTTCTGGCGCGCCAGCCCGACAGAGCGCAGGTCCGGCCATTCTTCATTCATCACTCATCATTTATATTAGCAGATCTTGCTCTACCGCTACCGCGTTCTCTTCTTTCTCTTCTCGCTTTCCATGATCACCTACCTCGATCGGGTCTGTATTTCGGTCGTGGGTGTTCGGATGAAAAGTGATCTTGGGCTCAGCAACGAAGAATTTGGCTGGGTACTTGGTGCCTTTTCGCTCGCCTATGCCCTTTTTGAGATGCCGACGGGAGCATTGGGCGACCGGCTTGGTCCTCGGCGGGTACTTTTGCGCGTGGTACTTTGGTGGTCGCTGTTTACGGCGCTCACGGGCGTAGCCACTGGGCTTATCGCGCTCATTGTTATCCGTTTTCTTTTTGGGATGGGAGAGGCGGGAGCCTATCCCAATAGCTCGATTGTGATCGCCCGCTGGTTTCCGGCGGTCGAGACGGGGCGGGCACAGGCCTTCATCTGGGGGGCGGGACGACTGGGCGGCGCGCTGGCACCGGTCGTGATGGTACCCCTAGCGGCCAATGCAGGCTGGCGGGCCTCCTTCTGGGCGATGGGGTTGATAGGTGTAGTGTGGGCCGCCGTTTGGTATTGGTGGTTCCGTGACTTTCCCAGAGAGAAGAAAGGTATTTCAGAAAAAGAGCTCGCCTACATCCAGGAAAGTCGTCGGTTCCGTCCCCAGGCGCACGGGCTGGCCTGGGGGGCGCTGCTGCGTAGCCGCAACCTCTGGGCGCTGGTTATTATGTTCCATTTCTACATGTACGGCGCGTACTTTTTTTATAGCTGGATGCCAATTTATTTACAAGAGGGCCGCCATTTCTCCGAGTCCGAAATGCAGCTTTTCTCAACACTACCTTTTTTATCGGGTGCAGTGGGTTGCTTTACGGGCGGATTTCTGAGCGACTGGCTGGTGAAGCGCTACGGCCTGCGCATTGGTCGGGCCAGTGTTGGATTGGTGGGAATGGGCCTTTCAAGTGCCGTGATGTGGACTTCGGCTCTCACGTCTGATAATGTTACGGCAGCCTACCTGCTTTCGGCCGGAATGCTTTTCAAAGACCTCACGCTGCCCGTATCGTTCGCGGTCTGTGTGGATATTGGAAAGAGCCGCGCCGGGACTGTCTCCGGTACCATGAATATGATCGGGCAGTTAGGCGGGTTTTTTCTGGCCGTATTCTTTGGCAAAATCGTGGACTTGGCGGGAGATTACAACTACCCATTGTACATTATTGGTACTTTGCTCGGGATTAGCAGCTTATTATGGTTGGTCATCGACCCGACGAAGGAATTGACCTGGAAAGTAGCGGGGGCGAATGATGCAGGATTGCTGGATGGGTAGTTTGTGTTATTCCTGAAATAAAATATTCGCGATTTGCAAATCGAAACATAAAAAATATAAAAAAAAGGGACAATTTTATCGTCCCTTTTCTTATAGAGTTTCCTGATATTTAATTATCGATTGGTCGTAGCAAGGCGGTAATCCGGTCATAATACAGGATTGTTTTTCCTTCAAATCCTGAATCGGTACCTACCACAAGCCAAAGGTCGCCATTGGCATTGGGTTTTACTTCTACGGGGTCGTCAGGATTACTGCGGGTGATGAGCTTGTATTCCTCGATGTCGTCGCCCGCACCTACATGCCCAAGTACGTGCATCTGTGTTCCGCCCTGTGATTGTACGCCCTTGTCGAGATTAATCATATAATAATCATCTTCAAGGTACTTCTTGGGCTCCTCAGGCGAAGCTCCACCTTTGAGAAATACGGAGGTGGCCGGCGAGCCTCCAATACCCACGCTGTTGTCAGGGTAGTTGGATGCAAGCACGATCTCGTAATTCACGGCGTAGGTTTGATTGGGGTCCAGGCCAGAGATCTTTTTTTTCATATACATGAACATGTTGTCGCTCAAATTGCGACCCTCAATTTTCATGGCCATCTGGCTTTGGTCGAGCGGGGAAGGCAAATTTTTTCGGTTTAGTTCGAACTCCATTTGTCCTTCCATCGAAGTCGAGTATTCGGCAAAACCTCCCGTCCAGCCATCAGCATCGTTTTTAAAATCTGAAAATGCAATCAAGTCGGAATTTAGGTCTTCATCCTTCTCGCAGGAAGATATTCCAATTATCAATAGGGCTAAAATGCCCCATTTCCAGTTATTTAAGTATCGCATAACTTATAGGGGTTTGTTAAAAAATAGATTAATAAATGGAGTTTGCGAAAAAAATATTCCTCTTTGATTATCAACACGTATATGCCAGTAATTTACGCGTATATGAAGAGGAAACTCCCGGTTTTGTGCAAAATGCCGGACGGTAAAGGATGCTGGAAAGAAGTAATGCCTACAATATAGAATGCACGGTGCCGGAGTCGTTATAACAAAAAAAACCGTCTCCTCCGCGAACCAGGTACTTCCTGAGTCAGGAATTGGACCGCTTACTCTTAAAAAGATCATACAACGGCTTCAAGGCCGCAAAATTGAGCAATGCTCCCGCCACGCAGTACATACACACTTTCTTCTGAACGGTAATCATTTTATATAGGTAGTGCGCTCCCCCAAAGGCCTGGCCCAGCACAATTCCCGCCAGGGCGAGGTCGAAGTACTTGGTGTACTTCGATTGGCTATTGCCCGCCGTGGCTACCAGAATCGTAGCTGCGTACCCCACGAGGCTGATTGGCGCGTCGGGTATTCCCAGTAGTACGGCATCTTTGGAAGAATTGACGCTGTCGGAGTCGAATACTTTCAGAGGCAGGTCGGGCAGGTGCTTGATGTAGCCTAGCTGAAAAAGGGAAATAACGCTGAAATCAACCAGTCCGGCGGCAGCGAGGGCGGCGATACGACGGCGGCTGACGACCGCCTTGTCGTCAGCCGCCCGCATCTTGTCAATTATTGATACGTCTTGTGGCATATTGATTACGGGAAAAATAATTGCACGAAAGAAATTATTTACTCGGTGGCATCGAAGGTCGTACTTCCACTTTGCTGGGCAGGGTACGGGCGGGCATCTTGATCAGGTCCACCACGATCTGGCCAATGTCTTCGGGCTGGATTTTCCAGGCGTCTTTCTCACTGGGCTCGTGGTCGTTGAAATGCGTGGCGACCGAGCCGGGCATGATGGTACTTACTTTGATCCCATCGTCGCGGACGTCCAGCATCATCGCCTGCGTGAAACCTACTAATCCAAATTTACTGGCATTGTAGGCCGCCCCCCCGGCAAAGAAATTGGTACCCGCCAGGCTGGCGATGCTGATAAAGTACCCCTGTGATTTTTTCAGCGCGTCCAGTGACGCCTTGGCGCTGTGGAATACGCCCGTCAGGTTAATATCGATAGTTTCGTGCCAGTCTTTATCGGTCATTTCCTGAATTTTGCCAAAATGACCTACTCCCGCGTTGGCAATAAGGTAGTCCAAGCGCCCCCATTTCTCCACAACGTCAGCCACGGCTTTTTCCTGGGCAGTCAGGCTGCGCACATCGGCGGCAATTCCCATCGCATAGTCGGCCTTTATTTTATTCAGAGACGCGGCCGCCTTGTCCGCATTTTCCTGCGAGCGGCTTGTGATGGCCACTTTTATTCCTTGATTTATCAGGGCTTCGGCCACGCCGTAGCCGATTCCCATACTACCTCCGGTTACTAGTGCAGTCTTGATTGTATCGCTCATTTTTATTGATTTGAAATTGGTAAATTGAAAGTCAGGAATAGCTAAAACATCTATGCCTTGGGTACTTTTCTAAGTACCTAGCAAAAAAAGAAGGATCGCCTCAGGGAACGATCCTTCTTTTTAAAGTTATTGAGCAACAACTACCTACAGCTCGCGAATCATCCGTTTTTCGGTAGTTTGCAGATTGTCTTTCAAGAATTCTTTGGTAATGGGTTTCACCTGAGCGGTGGCACCCAGTCGGGCGTTGGGGCTGACAGGTACTCCCATAACGCTAAGTACTTTGCTGAAGAGCGTCTCGTTATCATCCCCGAAAGAGCGATACGGAATCACGGTATCATCCACCTGGTAGTTAGCTGCGATCCCGTTAGCCGTGCCGTAATCCGACTCGTCATTGGCATTGGCCGTCTGGCCCAGCATCACGTACATACCCCAATTCCAGCGCTTCTGATCGTCATCGATAAGGGTACCAAACAGATTTTTGCCGTGGGTATGATCGCCGACTGTGATCACATTCATGTAAGGTTTCAAACCATTAATGACCAATTCGCTGGCCGAGGCAGTACCCTGCGATGTGAGAACAAAAACGCGGTCAAGTTGGCTACCAATATTATTAGCTTCGGCCAGGAAATTGTGATTCAGGGCATTGGCACCGCCTTGCTTGTTATAAAGAGCGGTGTACTTCTCGTTCCACTGTTCCTTATAAAAAACGTTGGAAGTCGATATGTTTTTACCAATCAAGGAAGCGAGCGTCTCGGCAGAGCTGATGTAGCCGCCACCATTAAAGCGCAGATCAAGTACCAGTTCGTTTACGCCCTGCGCCTTAAACTCACCAAAGACTTTGCGGAGCTGGTCGTCGTAAGCTTTGGGAGAAGCATCTGTGCCGGGGACAAACTGGGTGTAAACCAGGTAGCCGATCTTCTTGCCGTATTTGGACTTATCAATGATTGTAGAAAAGCCGACCGGATTTTCGTTTACTTCGGATTTGGTAATACTGAAAGTTTTCAGATCATCAGATACCAACGTGGTTCCGTCCAGGGTACCGAGCGTAAAGCTGTGGGTATCGCTGTTTCGCAGCAGAGTGGCGTAGTTGGCGCTGGTCAGTAGTTGGCCATCGACTTTCGTGATAATGTCACCGCGTTTCAATCCGGCCGCTTCGGCTGGACTACCCTTTACGACATAGCTCAGATACAAACCCACATTGGAGGAACTCGGATTAGGAGCGGCGATTTGGTACTGTATGCCAAAAATCTTGCTGATTCCGTTAAATTCCTTTTGTAAGGCCGCCACATCATCGGTAATGCCCGAAAAACGATCGACGGTAGCACGCTTATAAATTAGTTTTTCGAAGTAATCGGCGGGATTGGCACTGGGATCGAGAGTTGCCAGGGCAGGCATGCTGCTTGACCAAAAGTAAGCATCACTCATCTCTCCGTATACCCAGGAATTTATTGCGCTGAACTGATCATTGCCAGCCGGAGTGGTTGGATCAATATTGTCTTTCTTGCAGCCGGCCGTAAACAGAAGCAGCATTGCCAACGCGACCGAACTAAATCTCTTACCTATGTTCATTCTTTTATCGGTTTTGGGTTAAATCAACGGTTCAGTAAAAATTGTAGGTAAAGAGGTTTGATCATTCAGGATAGGTGTATTTGAGTTTTTGTATAAAACTAATATTACATACGCGTCGACCTGCTAAAAAGTTGCAGCGACAACGAAAATTATGGTTCTGTAACCAGGTACTTCCTTTCTACTCTTCAACCGCACGAATCATCGCAATTTTTGTCTTCACTAAGATAAAACCATTTATTTTCGCCAACTTTAAAAATAAACGGGTTTTATAAAGGCTGCATGACCCAAAAAACAACCTAAAACTAAGAACGCTGAGATACCAAAATGGCTATAAAAATTGCGATTTCCCACAAAACCTCCTACAAATTCGACCGTGCAGTCAACCTATCTCCTCACATTTTTCGGCTAAGGCCCGCTCCCCATTCCCGGACTCCTATCGAAGGCTATACGTTTAAGGTATTTCCCGAGAATCATTTCATTAATTGGCAGCAGGACCCCTTCGGTAATTACCAGGCAAGGGTAGTGTTTCCGGAAAAAACGGACGAACTACGCCTGGAAGTGGAAGTGATCGCCCAGATGAAGGTGATCAATCCTTTTGACTTTTTTGTGGAGGAATACGCTGAGAAATACCCCTTTACATACGACGAAAGTCTGCGGAAAGAACTCGTTCCCTATCTTGAAAAGGAAGAATTGGGACCAAAACTGGCGGAGTGGATGGCAAATAACAAGCTGGAAGGCTCGCTGCGGACTACGGACTTTTTTGTAAGGCTTAACCAGCAACTCAACGCCGATATCGGCTATAACATTCGCATGGAACCCGGTGTGCAATCCACCGAACAAACGCTCACTACCCGCAGCGGTTCCTGCCGTGACTCTGCCTGGCTGCTGGTCCAGATTCTGCGGCAACTGGGCATTGCGGCCCGCTTTGTATCGGGGTACCTGGTACAATTGACGCCCGACATCAAGTCGCTCGATGGCCCCTCGGGCCCGGAAGAGGATTTTACCGACCTGCATGCCTGGGCCGAGGCGTATCTGCCCGGTGCGGGCTGGATTGGCCTTGATCCTACTTCGGGCTTATTTGCGGGCGAAGGTCACATTCCGCTTTGCTGCACGCCGCATTACAGTAGCGCTGCGCCGGTTACGGGTGCGATGGACCCGTGCGAAGTAACGTTCGATTTTGAGAATAAGGTTTTTCGCATTCACGAAGATCCGCGCGTCACCAAACCCTATTCCGAAGCGCAATGGCAGAAAGTGATGGAAGTGGGAAATACCGTTGAAAATGACCTACAGTACCACGACGTTCGAATGACCATGGGCGGCGAGCCAACTTTCGTATCGATCGATGATTTCGAGTCCGACGAGTGGAACTCGGTTGCCGACGGTGCATTGAAACGTAAGCTTTCCTATGACCTGGCGCTACGTCTTAAAAAGCGGTTTGCCCACGGTGGTTTGTTGCATTTCGGCCAGGGGAAATGGTACCCCGGCGAGCCGTTTCCGCGCTGGCAGTATGCCCTTTACTGGCGCACCGACGGGGAAGCGATCTGGAATAATAATGATTTGATTGCCCAGGAAACGGACAATCGTTTCACTCACGAAGATGCCAAAAAGTTCTCGGATGAGCTGATCAAGTACCTGGCCGTTAATGCCAATGCCCTCTCACCCGGTTACGAAGACCCGCTCTACTGGGCTTTGGAAGAAGGTAAAGTTCCTGTGAACCTCGACCCGCTGGCCATGGACCTGTCTGATCCGGTAGAGCGGCGTACCCTGGCTGCTCATCTCGAACGCGGGCTGAACAAGCCGGTAGGTTACGTTCTGCCGCTGACCTGGGATCACAAAAATGAAGGCTGGAGAAGCGCGCCCTGGGAATTCAGACGCAATCACTGCTTCCTGATTCCCGGTAATTCCCCAATGGGAATGCGCTTACCTTTGGAGTCCATCCCTTTTGTGACCAAAGAAAAAACGCCCGCTTCGGTGGACCGTTCATTATTTGAAGATTTACCGGAACTCGAAACCTACGGAGAATCGGTAAGTGAACGCTACGAAGAAAATGCGAATAGCAATACGACGCAACCGACCATCGAGCCTCCATATGATGTAGCCAATGCATCGGGCGAAGCGGATGCCGTGAAGGCTGATGATGAAAAAGATGTTAAAAAGGAAGATAAGAAGAAAAAAGCCCCGCTTTACGAGATAGAAACCATTCGCACGGCATTGTGCGTAGAAGCACGGGAAGGTATCATCTACCTATTCCTGCCGCCGCTGGATTACATTGAGCATTATCTGGATTTGATCGCTTCGATTGAAGCAACGGCGGAGAAACTTCAATTGCCTGTTCGCATCGAAGGTTATACGCCACCGAGCGACTACCGGGTGCAGAAACTCGTGGTATCTCCCGATCCCGGCGTAATCGAGGTGAATATTCACCCTGCTAAATCCTGGCAGGAGATCGTGGATAATACCAACGCTTTGTACGAAGAGGCCTTTCTGGCGCGGCTGGGTACTGAGAAATTCATGGTCGATGGCCGCCATACCGGGACCGGCGGAGGGAACCACGTTACTATCGGAGGCGCTAAACCCGCCGACAGTCCATTGCTGCGGCGGCCTGATCTGCTGCGCAGCCTGATTACTTACTGGCAGCACCATCCGGCGTTGAGCTACTTGTTCGCGGGTTCGTTCGTAGGCCCTACGAGTCAGGCTCCGCGCATCGACGAAGGGCGGGATGAGCGGCTATACGAAGTCGAAATCGCCTTTGATCAAATCCCCAAGCATGGCGAAGTACCCTTCTGGATGACCGACCGGATATTCCGCAACCTGTTGGTGGATATCACAGGCAACACCCACCGGACGGAATTCTGCATCGACAAATTATATTCGCCGGATTCCTCTACCGGACGGCTGGGTATTTTGGAATTCAGGGCATTTGACATGCCACCGCATAAGCATATGGCGCTGGTACAAAGTCTGCTGGTGCGGGCATTGGTCGCCAAATTCTGGCGTGAGCCCTACGAGAAAAAGCTGGTCCGCTGGGGTACTGAACTGCACGACCGGTTTCTGTTGCCACACTTCGCTTACCTCGACATGATTGATGTAGTCAACGACTTAAAAACCGCTGGCTACGCCTTTGACATTTCCTGGTTCGATCCTTTCTTCGAGTTTCGCTTTCCGCACTACGGCACCATTACGGTCGACAATATTCAGTTGGAGATTCGCCTGGGTATCGAACCCTGGCACGTGCTGGGCGAGGAGCTTTCCAACAGCGGCACAGCCCGCTTTGTGGATTCATCGCTGGAACGCCTGCAAGTCAAGGTGAGTGGATTTGTGGAAAACCGACACATACTGGTCTGTAACGGTTGTCGTGTACCGCTCCGCAGCAGTGGGACCAAGGGCGAGTACGTGGCGGGCATCCGGTACAAGGCATGGAATCCGCCTTCGGCCCTGCACCCAACCATTGGCGTGGATGCACCGCTCGTATTCGACATCGTGGATACGTGGAGCAACCGCGTGCTGGGCGGCTGTACCTACTTCGTTTCGCATCCCGGCGGACGTAGTTTCGATACCTATCCGGTCAACAGCTACGAGGCTGAGTCGCGCCGCATCAGTCGTTTCTGGAATTTCGGCCATACACCCGCTGAGAATGAGGAAGTACCGATTACTCAGAAGTACACGCCCACGATCTCGCGTTTTGTGGCAGAGCACAAAAAGGATCTGAGCCCCGACACGCCCGTAGAACTAATTAACCTGGAATACCCGACTTTGCTGGATCTGCGTCAAGCGTGGAAGGGGCGTTGATAGTTTCTGTATTTCAACTCCATTTAGAAAAATGAACAGCGGGTTGCCTTTTTTGGTACCGCCAGTTTGCAACTGAAGATATCAAAAAAGGCTATTGCAAATAGTGAGGAATCCTGTATGCTACATTCTTATTGCACCTCCGCCGATGGAGATAGGAGGAAATATTCTGGCGCTGCTATCCGCGACGGATCTTTGCAGATCATGCATATTTCCTTCCATCCTAATCAACGTCTGTTGGAGCAAACTGTCCTCCTTTGTGCAGTCAGTACCGAGAAAACACGGCGTTTTACCCAAGTCGAAGTAAGGCAGCACGAACCACCAGTGGTCAGATAAGGCAAAACCTTCCGGGATCACCCAATGCCCTTCGGTTTTGCGAATGTTTTGCCCAATTATGTCGGCAACCTTATTACTAAGATTGCCCCTGTGATACAGTTTATCTACTTCCCCAGAGCCGTTCACCCGGAAGTAAAAGAAGGCCCACGCAGGCGAGTTGCCTTCTGACTGGTTCCAGGGTACACCTGCCTTCATCCAATCGTCCATGCTACACCCGTAGCCACAATCAAATGTAATTTCTTGCCTAACTACTTCCTTCGCACTTGTTTCTTGTGTTCGAGTATTTTTTTTCGAATCAGGAGGCGAACAGCTTGACGGCAAAACAACTGCTAGAAGAAAGATAACACTACGAACAAGATATATCATTTGGAACTCTCATGAATTTTTGTCCTAAATTATCTACATTTTTGGAAATCTACTATCTATGGTGACAGGAGGAAATATTCTGGCACGGTGTTCTGAAAGAATTCCCTGCGTTTTATCTATATTCTCGACTAACATTCTTATAGACCACTGAAAGATGCTATCTTCTTTGGTACACAGGCTACTTATACATGGCAGATCACCTAAGTTAAAGTAGGGAAGCACAAACCATTGATAACCTTCTGACGGGAAATCACTAGAGATTTTCCAGTGACCCTCAGTTTTATAAATATTGTCCTTAATCTTATTAGCGATTTCACTGCTGACGGTTCCAGAATAGAAAAGGCTATCCACTTTTCCGGCACCAGTTACTTTGAAGTAAAAAAAAGCCCAGATTGGTTTGTTACCCTGTTTTCGATCAAAGTACACGCTATCCAATATCCAATCACCTAGTTCACACCCATTACCTAGTTTGCGATTATATCCGCAATCAAAAGTGAAATTCTCACCAGCTAGCTCTTTCGTATTAATTTCGCGTGACTTTTCTGTCTCTTCTGTGTTATGTGACGAACAGCTTATGAATAAAATATGTAGGAGAATGAAAATTGTATTACAGACAGGACGTGCCAAAGAGTCCACCATAGCGTTGAGGGTTTGTGTTCTGAAAATTCCATTATCATTATATGTCGTTGAGAGTCAGGGTTTGTAAAGCCCCCATCTGATCCCAGGCAGTAGTTTTTTGCAAGCCGTCCTATGCTAAGGTTATGAGACTATAAATATGTTTTCCAACAAGGGGCTACACTACGGCTAATGAATAAATGAAAAGGTATATACTGCATTAAATCGAGGTGTTCTGAAAATTCCATTATCATTATATGTCGTTGAGAGTCAGGGTTTGTAAAGCCCCCATCTGATCCCAGGCAGTAGTTTTTTGCAAGCCGTCCTATGCTAAGGTTATGAGACTATAAATATGTTTTCCAACAAGGGGCTACACTACGGCTAATGAATAAATGAAAAGGTATATACTGCATTAAATCGAGGTTCTGAAAGTCCATATAGTGTTTTAGTACGCATTCAGCTAATATGCGTTCAATAATGAAACAGATAATTGGAAACTAATTTTACTGTGAACCTTCAATTTAAAAACTTGCGGTAGCTATGGCTCCTTCCAAAATATTTTCAGCTTTTTTTTTTCTCACAATGAATCAAATCTGGCAGAAAAAACTGAATTAGATTGTCGCCTCTTCCATTTTTATTACTTTCCAGACTAATTTTTCGTCCTTACTAAGTTCGAGCATAAACCAATGGCCCGTTGCCCGAAAAATTAAATCAATTTCAACCGATCCATTATCATTAACTTTTAATTTTTCAACTTCTACATAAGGAATCGGTTTGTCGGTATCTTTAAAAAAGTCAGGATATTTCGGGCTTTTAACCAGCAAACATTTTTTATCGTTAACTACCACGTTAAAATCCTTAGGAACATTAATAGATTTTATCACTCTTAGAGGTTGCGAGTAGTAGGTGGGCGCAAACTGGTTGTTTAAAAAGATATAATCTAAAGATTGCCCAATAATTTCTGTGCTGTCAACTACCATATCTTGTTCGCGTCCATCAAATTGACACGAAATGGGAAGGGGCCAATAGGACAAACAAACTAGCAGCCCAATAATGATATATTTAATAAAAGTTTTCATTTCGGATAAAAGCTAAAATAATATGTAGCGGCAATGTACATGGCTTCGGTAATCTGGGAGGTATGAAGGTCGTCGGCAATATAGTCGCTGAGCTTAAAAGTAAATATAGTTTCAAATTGTCCTTATGACATACTCCCAGAGAAAATTTGCCCACACGTACAGCCAAAGAAATCGGGACGATAGTTTCGGCATAATCTAGGCTTATAGGTAACTTTGGCTGGCCATTGAATCAACCCTATGACGATTACTAATACCACGCTGCTACAAGATTACCGCCTAAAAGTTCGCTCTTACGACGAAGTCCTGGATCGGAATGGAGCATTGAAACCCCATTGGCAGTTGCTGTTTGCGGCGCTGGAAAAATTAGGAATAAAAGAGGTAGGGGTTCGGAATCAGGAAATTATCACCAAATTACAGGAGAATGGAGTCACGTATAGTGTCTATGAAAGCTCCGACGGTCTCAACCGTCCCTGGCAGCTCGACCCGATTCCCTTTCTGATTCACCAGAGCGAGTGGCAGGAAATCGCCAGAGGGCTACGCCAGAGAGCCGAGCTTTTGAACTTACTTCTGCAAGATCTCTACGGTCCGAAGACACTAGTCAAAGAAAAAGTTATTCCGCCCGAACTGGTTTACGATAACACGGGCTTTCTGCGGGCCTGTCACGACGTGAAGCTGGCAGGGCGCCATCAACTGGTTAAGTATGCCGTTGACATGGCCAGAGGGCCGGATGGGCGGATGTGGGTACTTGACAACCGTACGCAGGCACCATCGGGTGCGGGCTATACGCTGGAAAACCGAACGGTCATGAGCAAAGTACTGCCCGATCTGGCCGAAAACCTTTTCGTGCGGCGACTTTCGCCATTTTACCTAAGTACTCAGCAGGCTTTGGCGCGAAATTTCGGAAAAGGAAAAGATGATTTAACCATAGTTTACCTTACGCCGGGACCCAACAACGAAACCTACTTTGAGCATGCGTACCTGGCGGCTTATTACGGCTATATTTTGGCGCAGGGCGACGACCTGCTGGTGCGTGGCGGCTTCGTGTGGCTAAAATCTATCGAAGGTTTACGCAAAGTTGATATAATTCTACGGCGTATCGACGATGATTTCAGCGACCCCCTTGAATTGCGTTCCGACTCCCGGCTGGGGGTGCCAGGATTGCTGCATGCGATAAGGATGGGCAAGGTTGCCGTCATCAATCCTCCCGGTACGGGCGTGCTGGAGAATAATGCTTTCATGGCTTTTATGCACAATACCTGCCGTCATTTGCTGGGCCAGGAATTGATGCTTCCCTCGGTGGCTACCTGGTGGTGTGGGCAGGGGAAGGAACTGAATTTTGTTTTGGAAAATCTTGAGCGGCTCATAATCAAGAGAGTAAATCGCCACCGCGAGAACCGCTCTATTTATGGACATTTACTATCCGCTGCGCAGTTAGAGCAGCTCAAACGGGAAATCAGGGCCAATCCGACCCAGTTCGTGGCCCAGGAAGAGGTCAGTTTTTCTACGACCCCAGCTTTTGTCAACGGAAGCATCGAGCCGCGCTTTGCCGCCTTACGGGCCTACCTGATCGGTACTGAAAATGGCTACGAAGTGATGCCCGGAGGACTGACGCGGAGCTCACCCGAGGCGGGGCGCTTTACTTTTTCCAACCAGTACGGGGGAATTTCCAAAGATACCTGGATTGTGGGCGACGAGGTAGAGCACGCTCAGGAGCACATTGTACTTCCTACTTCAACTCAATACCGTAAGGCCAGTTCATTGCCGAGCCGTAGCGCCGACAATCTGTTCTGGGTAGGCCGATACGGCGAACGGGTACTTGCCACCAATGCTTTTATCAATATCGTGCTGAACGCCCTAAATATTCACCAAAATTATGGCGGGCAAAACGAACATATCGCCTGGCTGCTGCGGTCGTTGACGCACCTCACGCTTACCTACCCTGGTTTTGTGGAAGACGATGGTACCGAATCTACTCTGTTGGCAAATCCGATTCGCGAGCTCAACGATTTGGTACTGAATGTCAAGCGGGCAGGTACTATTGCCTCATCGGTAGAACGATTTTTGCGCGCTATAAAGTCAGTACGCGATCAGTGGAATCCCGAAATCTGGCGGGCGATTGATTTGGTGGAAGGTAGTTTGGTCAGGATAAAAACGCTGAAAAAGGAACAGGCCGATCATCGCGCGATCCAAAAAGACCTCGACCGACTTTACAGCCGAATGTTTACGTTTTATGGTACGGTATCGGAAACCATGTCGCGCGACAATGCTTATTATCTTTTAAAAAGCGGCAAACTCATCGAGCGTATCCTGTCGCGCGTAAGTGTGATTCGTTCTTCGTTCGCCTTTCGTAATCCCGAGTATGTCGAAAACGAATTGCTGGAAGCTTTGCTCAACTACCACCATTTGCTTGGCAGATTTCGCAATACCTATCGCTCCCAAATCAGCCTGAGCGCAGCGCTGGATATGGTACTGATGGAGGCTAACTCGCCTTACGCGCTCGCATACCAATTCGACGCGCTGGGTAGATGTCTCGATCGGCTGCCCGGAAACCACGAGCGACTGAACAACGCCCAGAAAGCGGTTCTGGAAGCATCAGCTAAAATAAAACTAATCGATGTAGTCGAGCTGTGTGAATATGAGGAAGAATCCAATTTTCGGAAAAATCTGGATGAGCTTATGAGTGAGATCACAGCCCTTACATTGACTGCCTCCGAAAGTATTTCCAATCTTTATTTCAGCCACGTAGCCATTCAGTCATCTTTTTTCGGGGGAGGAAATCCTAGTGATCTGCATGAGATATAATCTGATTCATAGTACTTTATATGAGTATAAGCAGCCGGTAAGCAGCTATCATAGCATTACCTGCCTTTGTCCGCGCACTACGCCGAATCAGATTCTGGGAGATTTTTCCCTGATCATCACGCCTGAACCCGCCGAATTGACCGAACGAACGGATTTTTTCGGGAATACGGTGCATTACTTTTCGATACAGAAACCCCATAAGCAACTCAGGGTCATTGCCCGGAGTCATATTGAGAGTATTTTTTCAAATCCTGAACTACCTATAGTCAAGTCGGTCACTTGCCGGGAAGCGGCTGTTGCATTCCAAACGGACATTGGACTGAAAAACGAGGTTTTGCAGTATTTACTACCCAGTCCGTTCGTCTACTGGGATGAAGATATTCGTCGCTATGCACGGGATTGTTTTCCCGATGATCGGCCCCTTTTCGAAGCCATAAAGGATTTTTGTGGAAAGATTTTCCGGGAATTTACTTTCGATTCCAAATTCTCCACGGTCAATACCCCTATAAAGACAGTACTTCGGGAAAAGAAAGGCGTTTGCCAGGATTTCTCCCATTTAGCCATCGCTGGTTTGCGAAGCCTGGGCTTTCCGGCCCGTTACGTAAGTGGCTACCTCGAAACCCTGCCCCCGCCCGGCAAGAAAAAGCTTCAGGGCTCCGATGCCTCCCACGCCTGGATTTCGGCCTATATTCCCGACATTGGCTGGTGCGACTTTGATCCGACGAATGATGTCGTCCCCCGCGAGCGACACCTGACCACCGCCTGGGGACGTGACTATGCCGATGTACCTCCTTTAAAAGGAATACTGTTCAGTTCGGGAAAACAGCGTTTAAAGGTGGAGGTTGATGTGCTGCCGATTTAATTTGGCGCACTTTATTTTTGAGTAGTACGTATGTGGCGAATGCACTGATACCGTGATGCAGCGGATCGTACCGATCTGCTGCTGAAAGATCCGAAGCTTTCGTATTACATATCAGTCTCGATGGCTTTTAAATCGTTTACCAGATTAATGTGTACACACAAAAAGCAACTGGCAGGTGGGCACCTACTCCAACCTGCACCAAAACACCCAGAACTGTTGCAATAAATCAGATATCAAATTTTTTTTGCTTTGTTACCGTGCGGCCCGCGATGGTAACCTGGCCACTATCTCTGCCAACGATGATGCTCAGGATATTGAAGCCCCGGATTTCGATGTAAATTTGAACAGGGTCAACCGGGAAGGTTTCGGAAATCGAGGCCACTCTTTGATTTGGGTAATATTTTGCTCGGTTTTAATATTTGCGATTCAATAGGAGCAACCTCGCGCTTGGTACGGTATTTTAAGCAACATCTATACTGTTTGGGGACTTAATAATCTTCAAATGTTTAGGATCAAATTTTCAAACGCTTAAACCCAATAACCATGAACGAGCAAACAATGAAAGGCAACTGGAACGAAATGAAAGGTAAGTTGAAACAAAAATATGGAGAGCTTACTGATGACGACCTGACTTATGCTGAAGGTAAAGAAGACGAAACCTGGGGTAAAATTCAGCAGAAAGTAGGTAAGACCAAAGACGAAATTAAAAAGGAAATTGCTGACATGTAATATCTGTCAGAATACACTTCATCGATAGAAAAAGAACCCCCGAAGCATGATGCTTCGGGGGTTCTTTGCTGAAAGCCCAATTGAATTGGAAAAGTAAATCTGGTATTCCTTTCTGCTTTCTAAGTGAGTTAATATGCCAGTGTGAGGGTTATTATCATGAAATATAACTACTCTGTTCCCAAAAGTACCCGGCTGGCAGGGGCGAATAGCTCAATAATTTTTGAAACGTAGAAAAATGGCCGCGTACATAATCACATGTAATATTTTATTTTTCATTCTCATGAATGGTGTTGTTCTGGGGCAAATAGATTCAGAAAGTACCCGGAAAATCCACCCGCTCATTCATATTTATGACATAGCCGACCAAACTCAGGAAGACATTACGACTATTCTTGGTCCGCAGAGTAGTCTGAATGTGGTAGATTCCAAAGCCGCGATATGCGCCAACTGCCAAAAGTACTCTTATCAAAATGACAGCATTATTATCGAGTACACTAATGACATGGCAGATAGGATTACCATTCGCCCTGAAATGAAAATTGAGGCACAGCATGTTCCATTATTGCTGGGGCTACCCGATCGAAAACCAGATAGTATTTCGAAAAGTACTTTGCAATGGACAGAGTATGATGGCATCAGGGAAGTGAATGCCTTTATTAAAAGTGATGGCACCGTAGCCTACATTTTAGTGAAAGTTATCACTGACTGAGAATGTTATCACCGATTAGGATACTCGGTTACCATTTATAACGGAATAGAATATTAAAGTACCTGGAAAAATCTGGGGTCTTAAATAAAAAATCCAGTCGAATTGATTCGACTGGATTTTCGTCATGTTTACTGATAAAAATAATGGCTCAGGCAAGACGATTTATGCAGTTAAGGTCTTCAAACGCTACTTTTAGTCGCTCGACCATGCTCTCTTCGCCTTTACGCAACCATACGCGCGGATCGTAATATTTTTTGTTAGGTGATCCCTCGCCATCAGGGTTTCCTAGCTGAGTCTGCAGGTAGTGCTCCGTTTTGTGGTAGTATTTCAGGATTCCCTCCCAGGTAGCCCACTGCATGTCGGTATCGATGTTCATTTTGACCGCACCGTATTCGATGGCTTCGCGAATCTCCTCGCGCGACGAACCTGAACCACCATGGAAAACGAAGTTGACGGGCAGAGATTCCGTGTTAAATTTCTTTTGAATGTACTCCTGAGAATTTTTCAGGATTTTCGGCTCCAGCTTTACGTTGCCGGGCTTATATACCCCGTGAACGTTACCAAAAGCGGCCGCAATGGTAAAGTTGGGCGAAATCTTACTGAGTTCTTCGTAGGCATAGGCTACTTCCTCAGGCTGCGTATAGAGCTTGGAACTGTCTACATCCGTGTTGTCAACGCCATCTTCTTCACCTCCGGTCACTCCCAATTCAATTTCAAGCGTCATGCCCAGTTTGGCCATCCGTTCGAAATATTTGGCACAGATCTCGATGTTTTCTTCGATAGGCTCTTCCGAGAGGTCGAGCATGTGAGAACTGTACAAAGGAATGCCATGCTGGTCGAAGTACTTTTCTCCCGCATCGAGCAGGCCATCGATCCAGGGAAGGAGTTTTTTCGCACAATGGTCAGTGTGCAGGATAACCGGAACCCCGTAGTGTACAGCCATCTGATGGACATGCATAGCTCCCGAAATACCACCGGCAATAGCGGCTTTCTGACCCTCGTTGGACAGGCTTTTGCCTGCATAAAAAATAGAGCCTCCGTTGCTAAACTGAATCATAACGGGACTATTGACCGCTTTGGCTGTTTCGAGCACAGCGTTGACCGAGTTGGTGCCGACCACGTTTACGGCAGGTAAAGCGTAATCGTTTTCATTGGCATGACGGAAAATTTCGCTTACTCCTTCTCCGGTCACTACACCGGGCTTAAAGCGGGTTGCTGTATCGTTCATAGTTGGTTTTAATAATTATTTCAAGAAAAAATTAGGTGTATTTATTAAATGAGCAGGGTATACAAGAACTGTTTATGCAAGTTAGAAATTTTTAAGCTAATAGGGGACCAGCCACCCGATAAATGGCAAACCAGCGGTAGTCGGCAAACATTTTTTGGCTAATCTGGCTACCTTTGATTTTGCTTCGAAATTAAGCGACCGGATAAAAAAGAAACTCAATTATTATACTTTACCAGTTGGATGCCTCCAAAACTTATCAAATCTTTACTGTTAGCTACTGCATTAGGATTTTTCATTCTCTGGATCCTCGAAATTATCCGAACCGATCTGGGGAATAGCTATTGGTTGCTCATGCTCAGCTTAACATTTCTCCTTGTCCATCAATACTATCGACTGCGAACCCAACCACAGGCTACCCCGAAAGAGCCGGAAACTCAATCGGGAAAGAGAACTACCCGTCCACCAAAACGCAGAAATAAGAAATGAATATCGTTTATCCCTCCTTAGCCCTATTCTTTTTTCTCCTGGCCGGATATTATGGCGCAGTGCGCGCCATCCTGCTGGATTCACCCCTCGATTGGCTAAGATTTAATCCAGATCGGACTACAGCTGACCGTCAGCCGCTGGAAGAGGAAAGTCGGGCGAAGCTGGTAGCTTACTGGCGGCGGATGTTGCGCATGAGTCGGTTATCGCTCATTGCCTTTGGCTGTTTCTTTCTGGTAGCGGCTGGTTTCGTATTGCTTTCCCAGTTAAATGAACTACCAGGCTGGTTGTATTGGAGTGGGCTTTTTCTGGTGGCGGCGTTCATCTGGACTATAGCTTACGTAGTTTGGCTGCGATTGGGCAGGGCTTTTCCCCGGATTGCATCGGTGCGTGCCTTCCCGGTTCGTTTTGCCGAATGGGCGTTAACACCCGTTTACTGGCTGATAGAACCCTTCCTGTCTAACCAGAAACGTGGTGACTCCACGGCTGCTAATAATCTGCCAAACTACGTCCGTAACGATGCAGCCTCAGCCGACGATTCTGATGAAGAAGATCACCGAATGGAAGAGAAGATGTTTATCAATGCCCTTGATTTTAAGGATGTTCGCATTCGCGATTGCATGATTCCCCGGACTGAAATCACCGCCGTGGCGCTCGACGATGAGATCGAGGATTTACGGCAGGCTTTTATCAGTAGCGGACATTCCAAGATTGTCGTTTACCGGGAATCCATCGACGATGTAGTAGGGTACTGTCATTCACTAGCACTCTTTCGTAAACCCAAAGAAATTGCCTCCATTGTTACTCCCATGTTAATTGTGCCGGAAGCCATGCCGGCCAGCGATCTGATGCTCAGGTTCCTGGAAGTTCGGAAGAGTCTGGCGCTGGTAGTGGATGAATTTGGAGGAACCTCAGGCCTGGTGAGTGTAGAAGATGTGGTAGAGCAGATATTTGGCGAGATTCAGGATGAATACGATTCTACTGAGGACTGGACAGAGCGTAAAATTGACGATAATACGTTTATTTTCAGTGCCCGACACGAAGTAGAGTACCTGAATGAGAAATACGGCTGGAATTTCCCCGAAGGCGATTATGATACGCTGGCCGGGCTACTGATCCATGTTCATGGGGACTTGCCTAAGGTAAATGATGTTATTAACCTGATGCCCTATACTTTTAAAATAATATCCATGCAGGATACAAGAATCGAACTGGTGCGGCTCACGGTGGAGAAGCCGGAAGAGTGAGAATGGAATTATAATTATTTATAAAACCAGCCCCGGCAAAAAGAAAACGAGCTCACCGGCAATCCTGAATCGCTCGTCGGTCACCACTTTCTCTGGATTAAGTATCATCCAGTAATGTGCGGCCGTCATCGCGATCATGATAATGGCCAGCCGCTGTACATAGTGGTATTCAGTTAAGTAACAGACTGTGAGGCAAACTACCAGCGTGATGAGAGAAATCATTTTGAGAATCCGCAACGTGTTTTTTCGTTGAAGCCACTGCGCCAGGTTAAAAACCTCGCGATGCTTGATAGCTTCAAAATGAGAAAAGAGAAGCAAGCTCTGAACCGTTAAAAGATAAAAAATAATCCCCAGCGTTTTACTTTCCCAGGAAACATCGACGCCCAGAAACCAGGTACTTCCCCAAACTCCCGCCGCATAAATCAGAGAAGTAATGGGCTCTTTCAAAGCTTGTTGGTGACTTTTGACCTTCATCTTGGAAACGCCCCAAAGATAAAGAGCTACGAAGGCCACCATTCCGAGTCCAAACTCCCAGAGCTGCTCGGGAATGAGCCAAGATAAACAACCAGCCAAAAGCAGAGAGCCAAGCGCAACGCGCCAGATGACTGGTTCGTACTCTTTAACAAAAGTGTGTCGCTGGGTGCGGGGTTGCTCGGCCTTTAAATTATCGAGAAGATGGTCGAGTGTATAAATTCCCAAAACTACCAACCCTAAAATAATCGTCACCCAGGCATTTACCGGCGTTCTACCGTCGGGTAAACGATTGGCTGCCAGATGCGAAAGTAAGGCTCCCGCTACGACGTCGAGACTTAACCAGTGGAGATGGGCAGGATGAAATTTGTAAAATCGTTGAATAGTGATTGTTTTCCGTTTTCTGAATGAGATAGATGCCCGGGCAGGGCAAATGAAGAGGGTAAATTTTCAAAACTAAAACGCATTTTTGCAAATTTAATCGGCAACATTGCAAAGGCGGCTCCACGAAAAAACATGCGTGCGGCGTGCATCTTGTACATATAAATTTCGCATAAGTAAAAGCCGGAAATTCGTGCTACTTCAAAAGCGCCATCACGGCTTCGTCACCGTTTACGGCGCGGTCGGGCCGGGGATGGCTGGCAGTGAATACTTCAAGATCGGTGCGGGGCAGTACTTTCACCAGATTTTCATCGATTGAACCCGACGCATCAGTGGCCTGACTCAAATCCAGTTTCAGATAACGCGCCATAAACGGATACATGGCCTTACGTTTAGAAGGACCATAATCGTGTTTTTCGTCGGCGAAATGCGCATTCTCTACTTTATTTTTCTGATCAAGCAAGGCGTATATTTTCTGCAGATGCGGAAATTCAACCTGCGGTACGTTAGCGGTCCAATCACCTCCATCGGAAATCAGAAGCATGGGGCGCGGAGCAGCCAGAGCGGCTATTTCGACGTTGTTGGTCTGGAAAGTACCTTTTTTATGAATTGGCATCCCGCTTTCGCAGGTGCAGCCGCCGAAAAAATGGGCTGACACCATCACACAGGGTACCGAAACCTTTACGCGGTCATCGAGAGCAGTAAGTACAAAAGTTTGGGTACCGCCGCCGGACTCTCCCGTTACACCCACCCGCTCGGGGTCCACTCCTGGCTGCGACAGCAAAAAGTCCAGGGCTCTCATGTTGTTAATGGTTTGCAGTTTGAGAGCTTTGGGGATTTTATGTTCGCATTGCTTGGACTCCCCGTAGCCGATCATATCGACCGTCAGCACGATGGCTCCCATTCTGGCCAGCATGGCGGAGCGAATCTGGGCCGGGTCGGCGAATCGTGGGTCGTTGCCGTGGCCGTGCGGGCAAAGGATGGCGGCGTATGAAGCCTGTGCTTTGAGCGGCCGATAAAGATTGCCCGTCACGAAAATGCCGGGCATACTTTCAAAAGCTACATTCTCAACCGTATAGCCATCCATAACCTTTCGGCTGTGGACGATCGGCTTGGAAGTTGGTTTTGGAGGCAGCGGTAATAGCTCCATACCGGCCAATAAATTTGCCCGAATTTCTGTGGCTCTACTTTTCCAATTTTCCAGGGTGGTGGGAGTATTATTCTTCAAAAAATCGGCCCCCTGCGCTTCGGTGAAGTAGGCTCCCTGGCATAACTCGGTCTGAGCGGCCAGCGGTAAGGACAAGCAAGTAGTGATCAACAAAAAAAATATAGAGCGTTTCATACGTTTTCCAGAAGTCAGACATTCTTTAAAGTAAAGGAGAATAAAGGAAGTTTGAATCAAAAGTTGGGTAAAGTGTATTTCATACTATCTACGCAGTACAAATTCTAATTGCCAGTTTGAAATTTATTAAAACAAGTCAGGCACTGTTGGAAAAAGTGGCAAATAATTACTGAAATGTCAGCTAGTTAGTAAAATAATAACTGACTATAAAATATCTTCGTAACTCTAAACCACAGGGTAATATGAAAATAATGTAAACAGCCTTTTATATGCAAATCGCAGCCCATCTAACAAGTCGACACAATAGGCATGAGGCGACCGTCCGTACTGATGACTCGACCAGAGAATTGACGATTCCCGTATAATCAACGGGCTACGGTTCGGCAGTCAATGGGGGCGAACTTCTGATGCTGGCACTGGCAACCTGTTTTTGCAACGACATCTACCGCGAAGCCGCCAAACGCGGGATGGTGGTAACGGGCGTGGAGATTAACGTGACCGGTGAATTCGGAGCGGAGGGCGAACCGGGAACGAATTTTAAATACCAGGCTCATATTACTTCGGATGCATCTGCGGCTGAAATCAAAGAATTGATCCGCCATACGGACCAAGTAGCTGAGATTCAAACTACTTTACGGAAGGGAGTAGAGATTACTTTGGTTTCCTGAAAAGATAGTCGAACTACCATCAGTAGTTTTTTTGAAAAAGGAAAAAACTAGCGTTTGGCTAATTTAATCAGTGTCAACATCGCCCAGCAAAACGCCCCAAGGCTTGAGATGGTCGCTGTGGTCAAAAATGATTTTTAGTACGGCCATTATCGGCAGCGCCAGAAACATACCCGCAATGCCCGCGATCACTCCGCCTACGACCACGCCAATGATGGTGGCTAACGGATTAACGCTTACCTGAGAGCCGACAATGCGGGGCATCAGGATGTTATTATCCAGAAATTGCGCCGATGCGATGACAATCAGCACAGTTAGAATAGGACCGAGTTCCGGGGAAGAAGCCAGGGTAATCAGTACTCCGAGTATATTGCCCACCAACGCCCCAACGTAAGGGATCAGATTCAGGAAGGCGAAAAGTAGTCCGATCAGGATTGCGTGATTGATGCCGAAAAGCAAAAGACCACCGCCCACCAGAACGGTCATGTAGGTGATTTGAATGAGCAATCCGATAATGTAATCTTTCACGACGAATCGGATCTCGTCGAGCGCTTCATGTACCCGATCGTGCGATTCAGGCTGAAACCACATGAGCACGAAGCGGCGGAGCATTCGCCGGTACAACATCAGCAGGAAAATGTAGAGCGGGACAAGCGTTATGAAGACGATTACCGACGTAACCGATCCAATCGTGCCGCTGAGTACCATTCCGGTGTAAGTCAATAATTTGTTACTTTGCTCATTGATGAAAGAAACTTGCTCTGCCGTAGAGTAGTTGGTGCGGGCCGTAATCCATGAACTCAGTGTGGTCAAATGCCTGGATACATTCTCCCGGATGGCCGGTAAGTCGGCTAGTAAGGCAGCTACCTGATCGTAAAAGAACCATACGACCAGACTTACCAAACTAATCAATACCAAAATGCACAGGCTGATGGCCAGGCTGCTGGGCAAGTGCCAATTGACCAAAATGCGATAGAGTGGAAGTAGTACCAAGCTGATGAAAAAGGCCATCAGCAGGGGGGCCACGATCTGATTCCCCACAGCCAGCAGCCAGCCAAGTGCGAACAAGCCAATTAGCTCGATGGAGCGGCGCACAGTCAGGGGAATGTTGTTCATGTGAGTCAGATCAGAGAAGTGGGGTGAATTAATTTTTTAATAAAATTTCATTCCAGCGAAGAATGGGTCCAGAAATTCTATCGTAGGATTTTACCCTATCTTCATTTAAAAAAACTACCTATGAAAGTAATCGTAACAGGAGCCACGGGTATGGTCGGCGAAGGCGTATTGCACGTCTGTCTGAATCACCCTTCGGTCGAAAAAGTACTGGTCATCAATCGGCGACCCGATGGCGTCCGGCACCCGAAACTGACCGAAATTATTCACCAGGATTTTTTTGACTTCTCGGCTATCGAAAATCAACTGGTCGGTTATGATGCCTGCTTTTTCTGTCTGGGTGTGTCGTCGGTGGGAATGAAGGAGCCTGAGTACTTCCGGCTTACGCACACCCTCACAATGCATGTGGCCGACACCCTGGTTCAGTTGAACCCCGGTATGGTTTTCTGCTATGTGTCTGGTGCGGGAACCGACGGAACCGAGCAGGGCCGCAGCATGTGGGCGCGGGTGAAAGGAAAAACCGAGAACGATCTGCGGAAACTACCTTTTCAAAAAGCGTACGCTTTTCGTCCCGGTTTCATCAAGCCTATGGAAGGAATGAAGCACGTCAATAAGTACTACAAATACATCAATTGGCTGTTTCCGCTTGGAAGGAAGTTATTTCCAAATGGTTTTTGTACAAACCAAGAGATTGGACTGGCGATGATCTATGCGGCCAAAAACAAGGTGAAGAAAGAGGTGATTGGAGGCCGAGATATTATCGAGTTGGGCAATAAGGAAAATTCAGGCGCTTAATAGAACTTCGCTTTTACCACTTCCACACCAATTTCAGCGTAAGCCAGTTGAACTTATACCCTGCGCCAGTGGAAGATGCTACGTTGCTATTCTGGTATTTGACCGATGTTTCAAAATGAAGCGTGCGATAACTGAGCTCACCCTGCACCCGATAAGCGGGATTCCACTCGGCGGTCTCGATTTTCTGCATCCCACCCGCTGCCTGCATCTGGAAATACCATTTGGCCAGATGAGGAAGCGAGGTGGTAAAGTCAGCAAATAGCTCGGAACTCAGGTATCGATTTGGGGCAAAATAAGTTTCGATGCTATTGTCCTTAAAATGCAGGGCCGAAAAATTCAGGCCTCCTTTTAGTGTGGGCTCAGTACGGAAAAGGTGGTACAGCGAACCAAAAAATTGTAAGCGCTGGTTCTTGTCGTTCAGCATCCCAAAACTGCCTTGCGAAAAGAACCCATTGTTACCGTTCAACATGAGGTGAGTGGTATAGCCGAAATTGTTGCTATGCACATTCTTCCCCAACAGAGAAGCGGTGTAGTTCAGAATATCTGAACTATAAGTAAAACCAACCATTCTCCGGTCGTTAGGCTGGTATTGCAGGAGAGCTCGCCCCGTAATGCCTACGAAGGATGGCTCGCCTTTCGGGGTAATACTTTGGAAGCGTAGTTCACCCAGGCCGGTCCAGGCTTTGCTCCACCGGGTATTGAGGGTTATCTGGGCGAAATGGGCGGACGTTTTCTGCTCCGAGCCAGACGTGATATCCGAAAGACCGGCTCTGGCGCCCCATTGGTAGGCGCGGTTGGTACTTTGCTGCCACCACAGACTGTTCTCGATCCGAATGTTCTGGCCAATGTCCTTGAAATACACAAACTCAGTACCTGCCTGCTGGAGTTGAGTCGCCTGCACTTTGGCCAGGAAACTATTTTTATCATTTTCCGAAAACAGCGTATCCCCCTTTTTCATAACAGCCATTGCTTCCAGATTCTCTTTTTTGCCCAAAAGTACTTCTGCGTATTCCTGAAAGTAGTACTTGTTGGCGTACTGATTCACCAGATTGTTGTAGTACATCAGACCTTCTGTATAGTCACCAGAGGTGGTGTGCAGGCGGGCCTGCAGTACCAGCAACTGATCGGGCGAAAGCAGGGATTTTTGCTCGTCAAGAAATCGCGATGCCTTCCGGGTATCCCGGTTCCAGAGCATGGCGTTAAAATAATTCACCACCGCGCTGCTATTTTTCGGGTTTCCTTCCCACGCACTGCGGGCCACGCCAAGCGCCTTGGCTGGCTTGTGGTTCATAAATAGTGCGTACGAAAGATTGATCTGACTGATAGTGGGTTCGTAATTCAGAGGCATAAGTTTCTCGTAAGTACTTACCGCCTCGGAAAACCGGCGGCTCTGCAACATAAGATCACCCCTGAAAAGTAGGATTTGTCCATCCACAGGATTGGCCAGCAGAATCGAGTCGAGTTGCTGAATAGCCTGGCCGTAGTTTTCTTCCTGACGAAAACGAGATGCTGCCTGAATGTAGTTCTCCCGCTTTTCGGCACTGAGCGATTGAGTGGAATCAACCTGCGCGAAGAGAGGAGAGGAGAGACCAGCCAGAAAAACTAGCAGACAGAAGTATAAATTGTGCATTTTTGTTTTCATATACGTACCAAGACATCTAACCATGCTATGAATATTTCGGGAGAACCCTTCAAGATTAGAGATCATCAAAAGGACTGTTATAAAATTTCGTTGAGCGGTGAATTACAGGGAAATGATTCCGTAGTGCTGCGCCAGGAAATTGAGCGTTATGTGACCAGCGATTATGATGTGATTTATCTCGATACGCGTGGTATTACCGGACTTGACTTATCATTAGTCAATGAAGTAATCCATTCCAACGCCACGCTCAATAAAGCCGACAAAAGTCTGGTGTTTCTTTACAGGCAGGGCTCCGCGGTTGAGAAATGGATAGAAACGACGGGGCTGGACAAATTTGTCACCACGGCTATGGTACCGGCTGTGGACTAGGCAAAGAAACGGATCAGTATACCTGATAAGACCGGTTTTTCGCCAGGCTGGCCATGATTTTTCCAATTACTTCTTTGGAAGCATTGCCTTTGAGCAGGTAGTCGAGCGAGCCGTACTCCATGGCACTTATTGCCACACCCAAATCCTCGTATCCGGTGCAGAATATCACGCCGATTTCGGGATTAAAGCTTTTGATTCGTTGTAATACATCCAACCCATCTTCACTTTCCAATTGGAAATCCAGAAAGACCAGATCAGGATTCAGAGAAAACTCCGCATTAGCCTGCATTCCTGACTCGAAAGTCCTGATGTTGCAATAGCCCATTTCGTTAAGATGCTGAGTGAGGATAGCAGCCCAAAAGGGATCGTCGTCGATAATGAAGATTGATTTGTCCATGAGAGATTTCATATTTGCCTAGTTTTATCCCTACTGGTACAATTGAAATGCCAAAGTACAACAACCGCGTTTCTGGCACTTGGAGGCCCTTTTTATCTTTTTGCTTTTCCAGAAAAAAGAGGCTTTTCCAGTTTTTGGAAAAGCCTCTCAATGAAATCGACGGGGTATCGCCAGTAAATTATATCAACGCTGCTTGAGTTTGAGAATCACCTGGGACAAGATGCTTTCCAGGTACTGTAGCTGTTGGCCGAGACTTTGATAGCTCTCGGTATGCTCATCGAATTTTTCCAATTCCCGTATTTTATCTTTCAGGCTCACGACCTCCATGGTATCTATTGAAGGCTTCAGCCGGTGCGCTACCTTTCGCAGGGTGTCGTATGCCTGATTATCGAATGCTACCTTGATTTCAGTAAGCGACAACTGAGCCTGATCGATGAAAAGTGTAATCATTTTATTGATAAAGTCCTGATTTCCATTGGCAATACTGTTGAGTTTATTCAAACTGAACAATTCTTTGGTGGCTGCAGGTGCATTGGCAGGAATAGGTGTAGAGCTATCGTTGCCCAGCCACCGGGAAATCACCTGAATAAATTGATTTTCTTCGAATGGTTTGGAAAGGTAATCGTTCATGCCGCTGGCGATAAAGCGGGTATCGTCGCCTTTGATGGCGTACGCAGTAAGTGCGATAATGGGAATTTCCTTGCTGATCGTGTCGCGTATGATCCGGGTCGCTTCGATACCATCCATGACCGGCATCTGCACATCCATCAGGATCAGATCGATGGCTTCGCGACGTAGCAATCCGATTGCGCTGGAACCGTTTCCGGCTTCAAAGGTTTCGGCGCCATAGTTGGTCAGAAGGGTTGACGCAACCAACCGGTTCATTTCGTTATCATCAACTATCAGAATTTTCTTTTCGGCCAATACATCGGTATTAGTCAACGGCATATCCCGAACCGGCAGGTCGGAACCGCGCCCTTTCTGCATGTCGACTATGAATGAAATCGTGGTGCCGACAGATTTCTTACTATGGACCTCGATACTACCTTCCATAAGCTCGACCAGCTCCTTGAAAATACTCATTCCCAGGCCAGTGCCACCATATCGGCGCGTAATGGAGCTGTCTTCCTGAATGAACTTCTGAAAGAGATTCTGCACAAATTCCTCTTCCATTCCAATGCCGGTATCAGCCACGGAGATTCGAACCGTCTGGTGTGTGTCCGATTCCTGAATAACCCGGCAGGAAAGATCTACGCTGCCTTTCTCCGTAAACTTGATTGCATTGGAAATCAGATTAAGCAGTATCTGATTTAACCGGTACGGATCCCCAATCAGCACGGGCGAAATTTTTGGATCGCAGAAAGAATTGGTAAAGGCGAGTCCTTTTTCTTCGGCTTTGTGCATCATGACGTGCATAGCCCGGCCAACGATCATCTTTGGTTCGAAACCAATTTTTTCAAGCGACAGCTTTCCTGCTTCGATTTTGGAAAGATCCAGGATATCATTAATAATCACCAGCAGATTTTCGGCGGCCGAATTAATCGTATTGAGATAAAACTTCTGGTCGGAACTGAGGGTGGTTTTGCCCAGTTGATTGCTCATACCCATGATGGCATTCATGGGAGTACGGATTTCGTGGCTCATATTGGCCAGAAACAATTCTTTCGCCCGGGTAGAAGCTTCGGCGTTATTCTTGGCTTCGGTCAGGTCACTTTGCAGATTTTTCTGTTCTGTAATATCTAGGTGAATACCAATGGTACCAGTTAGTACCCCTTTATCGTTATAATTGGGCGCTTCACTGACGAACCACCAGCGGGGTTCGCCAGCCTTATTTTTAACGGTAATCTCAAACGTTCGGATGCCTCCATTACCGGCTTTATCGACGGTTTCTTCTGTTTTGAAAAGGTCGGCCTTTTTTTTGCCCAATAGTTCCTTGACGGAGTAACCAGACATTTGACAAAAACTCTGGTTGGCAAAAACTACCAACTGCTGACTATCGCTTTCCACCAGCCCCAAATTCATGTTGGTGATAATGTTGCGGTACTTTTCTTCCTGCCGCTGCAACTGTAAAGCCCGCTCCCGGCGCTCGTTGACATTGAGAAGCATCTGAGCGAACAGAAACAGTAGTTTTTTTTCCTTCTCGTCGTATTGGTGCGTCGTTCTGACGGAATCGAATCCCACAAAGCCAATCAGTTTTCCATTGCGGAGCATGGGTAGTGTGATCAGACTTTTAATACTCTGGCGTTCCAGGAGTTGCCGCAAAGATTCAGGACCGTTATCCGGCAGATCATTGACGTCATCAACGTAAAACGGGTCCCCTTTTTTATGTATTTCCAACCAATCGGGAAGATAGGACAATGGTACATCCTGTAGATTATCAATCTCGGGAGAAATGCCTTCACCGCACCATTCGTATATATTGGAGGTAGTATCATTAATAAAATCGTAATCGAAGATATAGGCCCGATCAGCGTTGACAAACTCGCCGAGTTCCTGCAATGAATTTTGAATGACAGGCGCCACCCGATCAAGGTCAATGTTGATGTAGGCCGCCGAAATATCGATTAAAATATTTTGAAGCTCTACCTGGTGCCGAATGGTCGTTTCCGCTTCTTTCCGTTCGGTAATATCACGGATGATACCGTCCATCCTGATAGGCTCTTGAGCGTCGTTATAGATAATTCGCCCACTATGACTGGCCCACTTGAGCGAACCATCGGGAGCTACAAACCGATACTCCTGGCTGTAAGAGCCTTTTTGGGCTAATTGATTATTGATGACTTTAACCGCATCCGAATCTTCGGGATAAACGTACTTTTCCCACCAATCTTTGTGAAGCGGGTCGATTCTGTTGAAAGAACCAAATAGGGTTTCGGCCGACGGAGATACGAAAAGCAGGTCAGAATCCTGCCAGTTGTATGACCAGACGATGTCCGACATTTCGTCAAATATACTTTCCAGTCTTTCCTTAGTATCCAGCAGTTCCTGTTCGGCATTTTTTTGCCTGGTAAGGTCGGTGTGAGTTCCAATTATTTTCAATGGATTTCCCTGACCGTCCTTTTCAATAACTACCCCGCGGTCCAGTACCCACCTGATGCCCCCGTCCTCGTGCCGCAGGCGATACTCCAGTAGGTGGTGGTCAATTTCTCCGTGTTTATATTTTCGATCATTTTCAGTAAGCAGTGGCAAATCCTCTTCAAGTACCCTCGACCACCAGGTTTTTTCAACCGGCGTATCTTTATCGATGATAATGCCCAGCAGACTAAGGTTGCTATTTGAGAAAACGGTCTTACCCGTTTTAAAATCATGCTCCCAGACATTATCGCCTATTTTTTCCAGCATCAGCCGAAAGCGGCTTTCAAACTCATTCAACTTTTGCTGGGTTTCTTTTTCGGCCGTAATATCCTCAATCATGGTAAAGTACTGCGTCACCTGTCCAGCCTGATCGAACAGGGCCTGCCCTGAACACCGGCTCCAGAACCAGCTCTTATCCTTACGATAGTGAACGACTTCGACGTTAAATTTTTTCCCGGTGTAAAAAGGCTCTAACATCCCTGATTTCAACACCTCTTCATTTGACAGCGGGCCTTTTCCTATCTCTAACGGAGTGCGTCCGATTATTTCCTCCTGATCATATCCCGTCAATTTGCAGTAGCTTTCATTGGTCCAGGTGATAACCCCCTGAGCATCCGTGAAAACCACTCCGTTATCGTTGGTCCTGGCTACGAGAGACAATAATTCTATTTTATTCTCATTTTCTTTTTGCCGGGTAATATCCCTGCCATAAATATTGTAGTAGGAGGTCTCGGGAAGAGGAATCACTACGAAAGAATAAAGTATGTCACCGGCTTTGGCTTCAAAAGCCTGCCGACCAGCCTGCATATTGAGCCTAAGTGTGACTTTTCTCCAAAAACTACTGCTATTTAATTCCTCTCCATCCAGGATGAAATTATGGAGGTTCTGGGCTACGGGGTTGAGCGAAAGTATATTACCTGCCGCATCGAGCCGGATGAGGGGATCCGGGTTTTGCATAGGAAAAAGAGCGATCTTGTTGATCTCCTCTGCGGCGGCTTTCAGTTCGTTTCTTTGCTGGCGAACCGTAGTAAGCAGCTGACGTAGTTCGTCGTTGGAGATTTCCTGGTTTTTGAGCACATGCAACAAATCGAGCATTGAGTCGTGGTGCGCAAAATCCTGAATTGTAAGCCGGTTTTCGGCAACCTCCTGCATGGAATCAAACCATGGCGAGCCTATGAATAGTAATTCTTTGGAATCGTCAATGCACTCAAACTGACCCCGTAAGGTTGTTTTCTGCGCATTTGCGCATTCGAGAATAATCAGTTTGTTGCAAAGGGAAAGCAGAGAGGGGTAGTCATCATTGGCTATTTCGGGACGACTGACCCTAAAATGCGAGAAAAAATCATTCTGGACGATTTTGGGACATAATTTTTCCAAAGTAGGGCCGCAGGAACCGATCCTGAGCGAGGTATCGATTAGTATATGAAATGGAAAAATCCGGTTAAACTGATCAGTACCAAAGCAGAATTTCGTTTCCAAAATTAGTTACCATTTTAGTTTGAATATTTCGTGCGAGTCTCCTTTGTTTCGGGTTTGTAACAGTTCAACGTCCACTACTGTACCGAACATTTTCCCCAAACCGAACAATAACCCCCGGACAAATTCCTGCAAGCCCGCACGCTTGGAAAAATAATGTACATGTAAGCTGTTATCCGTTACATGGCTTACCTTGAATTCCGGAGGGGTAAGCCTCGGATATAAGAGCATGATGCGGTTATGGAAAGTGGGCAGGTTGATCATAAATTCCCGCAATGAACTACCACCCGCTTCCATCAAACCCGTGTATTTTTCTTTACCGGTTTTCAGAATCCACCACTCGCCAAACGCCTGCAATACCTCCGCCGAAGTTAATCCAGTGACTTCGCTTACGGCCGCAGCTAGTTTGAAAGTGACATCGTCATCATAAATTTCGTGGCTGATAAAAAAGTCAGCTTTGACGCCGCTGCGCTCCAAAACTTCATCCCATTTCTCTTCTCCAAAATTAGCTTTTACCAGCTCCTCGATTGACTTATTGATGATTCCGTACATGAAGTGAAATGTGTATAGTGAGCATAATCTAAATGGAACGTCAAAAGCCGTTCCTCAGCCTCACCCGCATTTCAATTCATTGACTTATATTACTTTATGATTTTTTATAAAAATTCCAATTCCAGAATTTGGATCGATTTTCCAGATTTTGGAATTCGCCATTTAGGCGATTTCGCCATCCTGCAGCATTTTGTAGATGGTACTTTTCCCAATATCAAGGGTTTGGGCCGTCGCTACCACATCGTTATTATGTTTTTCCAGATAGTACTTGATAATATCACAGGTATGCTGCCGGAGGGTCTTAGTCTGCAAAAAATTAAGATTGTCGGGGCGTGACGACCTGAAAGTAATATCATCGGCTGTGATCTCATTATTGTTGCACATGACAGCCGCCAAATCTACCACCGCTTTTAATTCGCGCACATTCCCCGGGAAATAGTACCGCATCAGTTTTTGTTTGGCTTCGGGTGTGAGATTGATGCCTTTCAGCCTGTTATCTTTCACGAATTGGTCCACGAAGTGCCTGGCCAGAATAATGATGTCATTCCCCCGGTCGCGGAGGGGCGGTAGTTCGATGGGTAAGCCAAGCAATCGGTAGTAAAGGTCCTCCCGAAAGTTACCATTAGCTACTTCATCAGCCAGATTTTTATGTGTGGCCACGATTACGCGCACGTCCAGGCTCACCCGCTCGTTGCCACCGACCCGAACTACCTCCCGCTCCTGCAGGATTCGTAACAGTTTGGTCTGGAGGGTGAGATTCAATTCGGCAATCTCATCCAGAAAAATGGTGCCTCCGTTCGCATCCTCAAATTTGCCGATTTTCCTGGTGACCGCTCCCGTAAAAGCGCCTTTTTCGTGGCCGAACAATTCGCTTTCAATGAGTTCGGTAGGGATGGCTCCCATATTCACAGCCACAAAATTCTTTTTCCGGCGCTCCGAGTTGTAGTGAATGGCTTTTGCCACCACTTCTTTCCCCGTTCCGGTTTCACCCGTGATAGATACATTGATGTTGGTTTTGATGGCTTTTTCCATCATATCGAAAACCTTTTTTAAGGCCGGGCTTTGCCCGATAATGGTTTTCTCAAACGTGAATTTCTGGCCGAGTTCCTCACGAAGTTGCTCTACTTCCCTTTTGAGGGACTGATTTTCCCTGATACGAATGATACTTTTCCAGAGCAGGTCCTTGGTATTATCGTCTTTAACAAGGTAATCGTTGACACCCTTTTTAAGCAGGTCGACCGCTACCGAAATATTTTCCTGCGAGCTGATGACAATAACGGGCAACGCAGGATTCACTTCCCTGATTTTATCGTAAAGCGCAGCGCCTGACATATCCGGTAACGACAGGTCGAGCGTGACCAAATCGGGTTGCTGATGCAAGTTGGCCAGAAATGCCTTGGCCGAGTCGAATAGGGTAACCTTATAATCTGGATTGAGACTTAAATGGTATTCAAGAATCCTGGAATACCAGGGATCATCTTCTACAATGACAATATGATATTCAGCCATGAACGATTCGTTGGTTAGTCGAAAGCAATGAGGGACAAAATTAATATGCGTAAGTTACTAAACATGAAATAATGCCAGTACGATTTTGGGAATATTTTCCAGGAAATGGAATAAAAAAGTGCTTAAAAATTATAATTAATTGATAATTAGATTGTTAAATATTTGGTATCTGAATTGTAATTGTCTTATCAAGTAACTTGGTAACCCAAGTCATTACACATATTATTATCTAACAATTTTATATCCAAATACCTCTACCAAAATGTATTACGAAAAATTTGCTCCTTCCTCAGACCAGAAAGCAACAATAGTTACTGAAAAATATGCCATCATTGTGCCTTGTTACAATGAAGAAAAGAGGCTTCCCTATCGTAAATTTCTTGATTTTGCCACGAAACACCCCGAAGTACTGGTTTGTTTTGTGAATGACGGAAGCCGCGATAAAACGTTATCCTTGCTGCGGGGAATTCAGGTAGAGTCTCCACAAAATATCTGTGTCTATAATATGAAGCAAAATGGCGGGAAATCTGCCGCAGTACGGGAGGGGATGCTGTATGTTCACGAAAACTTCCAGATTCCGCTGCTTGGTTTTCTGGATGCCGACCTGGCAACCACACCCGAGGAATGGTTGCAAATGGCCAAATATAAGGAGCAGTACCCACGCTTCGGCGCGGTAGTCGGTAGTCGTATTCCCCGGCTGGGGGCTGCCATCAACCGGGAAGATAGTCGCTCGTTCGTCAGTGCAATTATAAAAATGATTATCCGCCGAATTCTGAAAGCCAATTTTCAGGATACCCAATGCGGGGCAAAAATATTTCACCGGAGTCTGGTACCTTTTCTTTTTAATCAGGCATTCATGACGCCCTGGCTGTTCGACGTGGAGATATTCCTGCGTTTGCAGAAGAAGTTCGGGAAAACAACTTTACAAAATGGCGTACTGGAATTTCCGCTGATGCAATGGGACGAAGTAGGCGACTCCCGCCTCAAACTGAAAGACACCATCAAGATTCCCCTTCAATTGAGCCGACTTTACTACAAGTACCATCTGGAAGACAAGATTAGCCGCCCTACACCTGTAAATTTGCGTCTTTCCAAAAAGATGGCAGTAAGCTGATTGAATTTCAGCTTATATATTTACCCGAAGGAACTCAAAGTAACATAAGTGGAAAACAGGCAATATGACATCTGGAATAACCTGCAGGGCAAAAGGCTCCTGTTGGTAGCCATGTCGATAGCGCTGCTTCTCCACGGGGTGATCCTGTACTTTACCCTGCCGCAAACCTACGATGCCTTTGTGCATATTTTTTTCGCAGACCACTACGCCCGTTTTTGGTTCGAACCGTGGGAATATCGCTGGTACACCGGATTTTTAACTATTAGTTATCCGCCGCTGGTGCACCAGATGATTGCCCTCATCAGTAAGCTCTTCCCCCTGAAAGTGGCATTCTGTCTTTATGTCATCACGATTTATGAGGTACTCATCGTGGGAGTTTACCGATTCAGTAAGTTGTTTTTTGGCAAGACAACGGCGGGTGTGGCGGCTATCCTGACGGTGGTACTTTCTTCGATGGTAGAGACTCTCCACGTTTATGGACAGGCTCCAACGCTCACCGGCATGGCATTTCTGCTCAATTCGCTACCGTTTCTTTACCAGTACTTTGTCAAGAAAAAACCCATTTATCTGGTTATGGCGCTGGTAATTCTGGCGGTGGTCGTGAGCTCACACCACGTGACCGCGATTTTCGGCATGGTGTTTTTTATCGCCCCTACCATATTAATGGCGCTTGTCGATGCGAATCCGGCTTTGGCGGGCCTTAATCCGGTGTGCTTCGTGCAGCAGATCGTGCTGGCTGCTCTCAGAAGCTACAAACAGATTCTGCTTTTTGGCGCCCTGATGATTTCCCTTGCTCTGGGCCTGATATTTCCTTACTGGTACTGGAGTAAAACCGATCCCATCACGCAGGTATCCATTCCGCACGGATCGCGGGATAATTTTCTGGAAGTAACCTCTTCCGGGTTGATATTCTACGTGATTCCACTGGCGTTGATCATTGCTCTCTTGCCGGCCATTTCTTACTCCATTACCCGGCAAAGAAGGTACCTGGGCTGGGCTGTTTCATTTTTCCTTTGCCTGCTCTTTGGCAGCGGGGGCACAACACCCATCCCCAAACTGATGCTGGGCGAAAAGGCTTTTAATATTCTTACCCTGGATCGGTTTGGGTTTTGGGCTTCCATCATCGCTATTCCGTTCATGGCCCGGTTTATTCATTCATTTGTCGCTGGTTCGGTCAAGGACTTTTGGGTAGCCAAATACGATTCGGCTACGCATTTTGTCCTGTCGGGTTTGAGTGGGCTGGTCTATATTCTGTTCGTTGTATACATCTTTCACCTGGCTAGTTTTCGCCCGCTCCAGCCGAAGGAAATAGAAATCGAACCCATGCTGAATTTTCTGAACCGTGATGAGCATATGCGCTGGCGCTTTCTAACCCTCGGTTTTGGTGACCAAATGGCCTGGCTAAGTACCAATACGCTGGCGGCTACGGTAGATGGTAACTACCACTCGGCGCGCCGGTTACCTGAATTGACCACCCGGCCCGTAGAACGGCTTGAAAATGCAAAGTACTCGGGCGAACAAGGACTGGCGTCACTCAATGATTTCCTGACTTATTCGGAAAAATACAGCCTCAAGTACGTTTTCAGCAACGACCGGTTCTACGATCCGTTGCTGTACTTCAATGGCTGGAACCGGACAATCCGGTTGGAAAACGGCATCATGGTATGGGAAAAGGGAAATATTTCGACCATTAAACCGCTTCGTCCCACCGAGCTATCACCGCTGCTGAAAAAAGTATGGGGGATTCTGCCCGTAAGTACCCTCGTCGTGGCAATTCTGCTCACTAGCCTGTATCTGCTGCGTTATAAAGAAGAGGAATATTACACTACCCGTAATAGGTCAGCGGACCGATACCCCAAAGTGATACTTTACTCGGCCTCCTTACTTCCGCTATTGTTTTTCACGGCGTTCATTGGCCGGCAGGTCTACGAACTGTTATTGGTGAAAGAGCAGGGTACCCCCGAGGATACGGTACTTAACTACTACAATCACCTGGATTTTCAGCGATTTGAAAAAGCTTTTGGTTTTTTTGTGCCTTCTCCCGCCTATTCGCTGGACCGCTACTTGCTCGAAAAATCCGTGACCGATGGCGGCTTGTGGCCTTCGTACTCCAAGCTGGACAGTATCGCCGTGCGTCTTTTGGAAAAGGCTGATGACGCGGTAAGAGCGCAGGTATTTACCCGCTGGCGTACTTCACTGGGGTACCTCGAAAAATCGGATACTTTGAATCTGCAAAAAGTTGTAAAGAAATGGTACATCGTCCCGGCGGAATTCAAACCCGAAATACCCGAAGAGCAGGTAATCAGCCATACGTATACCCTGTTTCGCAAAATGGGAAAAAGGCAAATCAGCAGCTTCCCGACGGTGAAGGACGACCGTATAAAAAAGCCTTTTGCGGCCTTCAAGCAAGTGAATTTTATTCGGTCGGGGCAGGAAAATTTTCTAACCGGCGAAATTCTGAATGCGGATGATATTCCCGTCAATATCGCCCTTAAAGTTTCCATTTACTTTCATAACCAAGAGGTTAGGAATTACTTTCCGGGAAGTGCATTCCAGTACAACACTTCTCCCAAGGGAAGTACTTTTTTTCAAATTGCGCTGGACAATACAAGGATGATGGATTCCCTGCGGGTAGATTCAATGGCCGTTTACGCCGAAACAGACATCAGCGAGCGGGGCTACCTTCACGGCGGAGCCCTGAACTATACCGTGCGGGCTACGAGTGCGGAGCAGCTGAAACTCAAGGCGGAGTACTATAATGATCTCACGACCGATTTGACGATTCCCGGCCTGCTGCTGGCAGAAAAAGACTCGTCAGGAATCATCTGGCAAGCCCGGTTATTTACGTATCCTCAGGCGATTCGCAGTGGTCTGCACGGTAGTTTTGATGTTGAATTTGAAAAAATAAGCAGGAAGGCGCAACGCATTACCCGCTGTCCGGTAAGTATTTATATCAATGGGCAACGCCGGAAAGTACTACCTACTATACCGGACGAGCTGGCGAACCGAAACCACGGCCTGCAGATATTGCCCCACTGTTTTATGGCTCAGGAAATATACCTCCAATGAAAAATAACCTGCTGCATATAAGCCTGTTATTGGTGATCGGCGCTTGTACCCAGTCTCCCGTCGAGAAACCGAAGATCAGTTCAAAATCTGAAACTTTTTCGCTTCCGGCGGATACACTGTACTTCCATACTTCCCACGCCGAGTGGGTGGCCATACTATACACACACATACAACCTTTAAAACTGCGTACTCACTATGCCAGCGGCCGACTCATGGTTTATCTCCTGCCCGAACAGGGTGGTATTATTGAAGGGCCCGCCCGCGTAGCGCTGGCCCATGAAGATCAGGTTTACTATTATCCGGTTACGGTCCGCAATAGCAGCCAGGAACCAGGCTCCAAGAAAGATTACCGATCTCCCAAAACGGTTAATCCCGATTCGGCCCTGGTACAGCAGCAAATTGTTCACGTCATAGGGCCATCACGAAACCTGATTAAGCTGCCGGGCGCAGGGTACTTTCGGGAGCAGGAACTAACCCTCGATCCGACCGTGGCGGTGTACCGGGCCGATGCAGGAAGGCCCTTGACGGCCTATTACGTAGAGCCCGGAAGCTGCGTGAACGTTCCGGTTCGGGCGGGCTTTAAAAAAGGAATTAACTCGTTTGAAGTAGTGGTAGGTCCACTGCTCGACACCTATGGCAATACGGTGGCTGACGGTACGCTGGTAACCCTGACGCTGAAAAGTGGCGACAAGGTCTGGCATCTGGAGGATAATCTGCAGGACGGAAAGGTGTCGCATACTTTACCGGCCAGCAAGTTTGCAGGATTCGATATTCAGGCGAGTGTGCAGGACCGTTTTTCCAAAACCCTAAAACTAACTATCTGAATGCTCAGGCTATTTTTCATATCCTTAATTCTGTTGGTCGGCGTGTTTCTTTACGTACGGGTAGAATCCCAACCTCCGGCCGCTGAACTACCTATTTTCCTGCGTGAAGATACGATTGCGACTACCCACAAAACGGCTATAGATGTATCTATACATTCGCGCAAAATACCAAC
Organism: uncultured Persicitalea sp.; assembly: GCA_964500445.1. GTDB lineage: Bacteria > Bacteroidota > Bacteroidia > Cytophagales > Spirosomataceae > Persicitalea. The sequence continues at coordinate 58,548 of CAZCOG010000007.1, forward strand.
ACCAGGTCAACTGGATCAACTGCGAAATGATTACTCCGATCTGTGGGCGCACCTCAACCATTTGTATGCTACCAACGATGTAGAAGTCGGGAAAGAGTACTACACCGAAGATTGGTTTCGGCAGCTGTGCAGGCATTACGAAGGAAAACAGGAGGCGCAAGTGAGCAGAACCGATTCGCTTCATCACCTGCACATTATGAACTGGTCGAGGGATGGCCTGGTATGTGCCGCAGTGGATAGCAACGCCGTATTGACCTACACTTATCCTGACCGCAGTTCACAACGGGTTTACTCAACGCTTGCCCTGGTGCTTCTATATCAGGGGGATCACTGGCGAATCGATGCGATAAGAGTACTTGATGAAAAAGAAATCTAGACCGTTTTACTTATCAATACAACCATGAGACTTGCCTTTGTTTCCCCCTATCCGCCCAGTCAGGTTACCCTCAATGAATATGGCTACCACCTCATCCGTAGTTTCGTCGGGAAGCCGGAAGTGGAAGCGGTGTACGTCCTGACGAATCACCTGGCCGACGATCGTGAATATAGCCGCTATGCCATGGATGGTATCGAGATTATTCCCTGCTGGAAATTCGACGGGCTGTTCAATTTCTGGAATATCAGAAACCAGCTCAAAAAAATCAAAGCGGACGCCGTGATCCTCAATTTGCAGTTCATGACTTTTGGCGAAGGAAAAATTCCCGCCGCTTTGGGCTTACTCACGCCCTGGGCTTGCAAACTCCTGGGCATTCCTACCGTGGTGATTCTGCACAACATTGTCGAAACGGTAAAGCTTGACACCATCGGCATGGCCGACAGCAAATGGAAGGGCGACCTGTTTCTAAAAATAGGGGAGGTGTTGACCCGGTTTATACTTAAGGCCGATTTGGTGGGAGTTACCATCTCGCAATATGTGAACATTCTGAGGGAAAAGTACCGCGCCGAAAACGTGATTCTGCTGCCCCATGGCAATTTTGAACTACCCGAACGCAAGTACCTGCCCAATCCGCTGCCGCATATCAACCTCATGGCTTTTGGCAAGTTCGGTACCTACAAAAAAGTGGAAGTGATGCTGGATTCGATGCAGGTACTTGAAAAGAAACATCCTGATCTGAAATTTATGAGTACCGTAGCGGGCACCGACAACCCCAACGTGAAAGGCTACCTCGAAAGCGTCAGGGAAAAATATAGTCACCTGCCCAACGTAACCTATACGGGGTATATTCCCGAAGAAAAAGTAGCCGATATATTTCAGGAAAGTACTTTTATTATTTTTCCTTATACCACCACGACGGGTAGTTCGGGTATTCTGCACCAGGCGGGAAGCTACGCGCGGGCCTGTATTCTGCCCAAGATAGACGACCTGGAAAGGGTAGTTGAGGAGGAAGGCTACGGCGGAGCCTACTTCGATACCGACGACGCCGAAAGTCTGGCCGAAGCGGTTTCGTACCTGATCGAACACCCTGATGAGCGCCGCGCCATCGAGGATCAGAACTACGCCGCTGCCCGTGGCTTACCCATGAACGAACTTGCCCAATGGTACCTTAGTCATATTCAATTTTTGACCAAACAAAAACATGTCAAGGTATGACCGCTGCTTTAACCAAACTGATCAACTGGGGATTACAAACCTTCTACCCACTTTTCCGTCGATGGCTGCCTTATCAGGTATATGCCTACTTAGCGGTGGGGGCGGCCAATACCGCGCTGAACATTGTGCTCTTCGTTCTGTTTTACCAATTTATCCTGCCCCAACCGGGTATGTACTTTCAGGGGTACCTGGTCGCTTCCTACACGATCGCTCTTTTTATCGCCTTTCTGTTGACGATCGTGAGCGGATTCTGGCTGAGCAAGAATTTTGCGTTCAAAGATTCCGGGAATGATTCGGATGTGGCGAAAAAGCAGCTGGGAAAATATTTTATCGTAGTAGCGCAGGGATTGGGTAGTGACTACCTGATTCTTAAAGCACTCATCGTGTTCACGGGTATGTACCCAACCCTGGCGAAGATCGTTTCAACTACCATCGTCCTGACGCTGAATTTCCTGCTACAAAAATATTTTACCTTCCGGGTAAAACCCAGTCAGAAAATGAGTTAGAGCACCTAATATCACTGCCGGAAGCCGGCCAACCGTAGAGTGAGATTTCCGTTAGCTATGGATAATCGGCTCTGTGTCAGGATTAGAAGCCTGGCTAGAAATACAGTTCTCACTGGCAACGAATATTCAAACATTAGTTTGCCGGACTGAGGTACTTTTGGTTATTAGCTTTATTTTCAGGAGGTCAAACCAGTAAGAATCAGGGTAACCCCAGTTAGCAGATTATGAAAAATTACCACTTTACACACACTTTTTTCACTATGCTTTTCGCCACCCTAAGTCTGATTGCCTGTTCCACGGGTACAAAAAGTGCCTTGCGCAATGCCGTCGATCCCTGGGACACGGCTGCGGCTATTCAGAAAAGAATAAAAAAGCCCACTTTCCGCGATAAGGATTATTTAATCACTGATTTCGGCGCAGCCGGTGATGGCCAAACCGATTGTACGGACGCATTCAGGAAAGCCATCGAGACCTGTAACAAGGAGGGCGGGGGCAGGGTAGTTGTGCCGGAGGGGAATTTCCTGACGGGAGCGATCCACTTGCTCAGCAATGTCAACCTGCACGTAGTAAAGGCCGCCACCATTTCCTTTTCTACCCAGCCTGAAGACTACCTCCCGGCCGTGCACACGCGTTGGGAAGGCGTCGAACTCATGGGCTATTCGCCTTTGATCTATGCTTTTGAACAGAAAAACATTGCTATCACCGGTGAAGGAACGCTCGACGGACGCGCCAATGAAACCAATTGGTGGCCGTGGAAAGGAAATACGCATTATGGTTTTAAGCCGGGATCGCCCAGCCAGCTGGACAAGGATAAACGGGCGGCCTTGTTTGCCATGGCTGAGCAAGGTGTTCCGGTAGCAGACCGGAAATTTGGGGAAGGCTCATACCTGCGACCCCAGTTCGTCCAGCCTTACCGTTGTGAAAATGTGCTGATCGAAGGCGTCACGCTGATCAATTCGCCCATGTGGTTATTGAATCCGGTACTTTGCACCAACGTGACGGTCGATGGCGTGACCCTCACCAGCAACGGACCCAATAACGACGGCTGCGATCCTGAATCCTGTAAAGATGTCTTGATCAAAAATTGCTACTTCAATACGGGCGATGATTGTATCGCCATCAAATCGGGGCGGAATGCCGATGGGCGGCGGCTCAATACTCCGAGTGAGAATATCATCATCCAGGATTGCATCATGGCCAGTGGGCACGGTGGGGTCGTCATTGGCAGTGAAGTATCAGGCGGGATAAGGAATGTATTTGCCCGTAACTGTAAGATGAACAGTCCAGAACTGGACCGGGCCCTGCGAATCAAGACCAATACGGCAAGGGGAGGAATCATCGAAAATGTTTATCTGAAAGACATCGAAGTTGGTCAGGTGAAAGAACAAACTATCATTGCCACCATGCTGTACGAAGATACCGGGAACTACATGCCTACTATCAGAAACATCGAGGTGCGGAACATGACCGTTAAGCAGGGCGGGAAGACGGGAATACTTTTGCAGGGATACGAAGAATCGCCTATCAAAAATGTTCGCCTGGAAAATGTTACGATCAACGGCGTGAAAGTACCTTACGAATTCAACCACGCTACCGATGTAGTTTCCAGTGGTCTGACGATCAACGGGAAAGAGGTTCAATTCGATCAGAAAAAAGAATAAATCCTGGTTTTTGCGTTTTAATGGTAATCAACGCTAAACGCATGAAATATCTTCTCTTGATTTCTCTGGCTCTGGCTGGTTCGTTCTGGCTCACGGATTCTGCCAATGATAGGAAGCTGGAACCCGTGGCTGTGGTGGAGCTTTTTACTTCGCAGGGCTGTTCAAGCTGCCCCGCGGCCGACCGCCTTCTTACCAAAACCTTGAAAGAAAACGGCGAAAAAGTACTTGCCATTTCTTTCCATGTGGACTACTGGAACCACCTGGGCTGGGCCGATCCGTTCAGCGATAAGGCGTATACAAGTCGGCAGCGTACCTACGCCAAACATTTTAACGCCCGGTCAATATACACCCCGCAGATGGTCGTCAATGGGACGACCCAGTTTGTCGGCTCCAACGAAACCGCTCTGAAAAATGCGCTCAACCAGGCCACCCGCCAAGTACCCTCAGCTGGTTTTGAAACTTTGAATATGCAGCCCGAAAATGGTGAAGTATTGAAAGTGAAGTACAAGCTGACGGGTGATTTTCAGAACTCCCGGATAAATTTTGCTCTGGTATCCCGACGGGAAACTACGGCCATAAAGCGTGGAGAGAATAGTGGCCGTACGCTCAGCAGCGACAACGTGGTACGGCAATTCGTTACGGTGCCCGCTAAAGCATCGGGCGAAGTACTTTTCAACGACCGCGAAGGCAGGCCGGACGATCTTTCAGTGATTGCTTACATACAAAAAGTAGATGATCTAAGCGTCGTAGGAGCAGCGAAGGCTGGATTGCAGTAAGGCTGCTTAAGCAAAATGATAGTTTTGTACGTACTCAATCCAGTAATCGCCTGGTAGTTTCGGAACGCCTTTCCCTTCCACGGGCGAGGAATTTTGGCAATGGCGTTCCATTGATGCCCAAAGTACTAGCTCCCGCAATATCTTATTTGCTAAAATCCACACTTTCCAGTTCTCCGGTCCGGTAATAGTCAAAAACCTGTCGATATTACTCTGCAATAATGTTATGGATGCCGAAATCGTGGATTCTTGCGGAGAATATCCCCCAAATTCGATAAAAAAATCTCCGCAGCAAAGACCCCTTTCAAGTCTGGCCAGCAGTGAGCTATGCAGGCTATGCGCTATTTAGAGATCGGCAGTCACCAGCCCTCAATAATACTTTACGCCCAACTGGGTTCAGCAAGAAATTGAATGAAAGGAAAAGAGGTTTAGAATTTCATTGCCGTCCGCGACTATGATCTATTTACTAAAAGAACTCATTAAAGGCTGGGTAGTCTACACCAACTCACACAGTCTGTTCCGTAATAGGGCCATTTTTTCTTAAAATTTCAACCTGACACCCAGGCCGAGTTTGAAAATATCCGTCAGCCCGATAGATGTAGGATTCTGAAGAAAACCGATGAGATAAAGGCCGTTGGTATTGAATTCGGCGTAGCCTGTGATGGCTTTCACCGCACTGCCTTCGGGCATTTGCAGCGTCAGCGCATGCTGGGTGGCGATGTGAATCAGGAAACTGGTCGTCCAGTAATAGTAGTTCCTGGGGTAACGGTCTGGCCAGATGGTATGGAAATTATCGCCAAAATGGTAACTGACTTTCAGACCCAGATCCAATGGGTTGATAGATAAGCGCTTCGAAAGATCTTTTTCGATTGTTTCGTAGAAAAAGGAAGCCGAAACCAAATGCAGCTCGCCGCCCCGCTTCTCGGGGACGTAACCATAGAGCAGCCCCAGTCGTGCCCGCTCCTTCTTGAAAAGATCGTAGTCGACGCCCACGCTCAGCCAACCAACACTGCCAGCGTACTGCACCGTGGCGTAATCGGGGATAAACGCTCCAATTCTTTGAGCCTGAATGCGATCTCCGGTCCCTAGGGCCAGGATCAAGCTTATGCTCAGAATGAGATTAATCTTCATGGCTCAATATTCTACGATTGTTTTATACACTTCATCGTCCACGATTTTAAGTACCACAAAAGCCTCCTGGTTGAACGCGAAATTGGTGATGTATCGGACGCCATCGCGCACGTAATCATCGTGGTTATGGACATGGCCGTTCAGGTTTACGAGTAGTTTGGGGGTTTCGCGCAGCAGCGTAGTGTAGGGCACCGCCAGTTCTGGCGCAAACTGATCGTCACTGAAAGGCGGTACGTGCGACACTGTGATGATGTGTTTCACTCCCGGCTCATCTCGCAACTGCTGGGTCAGCCAGGGCATATCAGGGACGTTGGGCCGGTTAAATTCCAGACTATTGGTGTTGTGGGCCACAATTTTAATACTGTCGTACACGAAGGAGAAATCCATCGGCCCGAACATACGCTTGTACACCTTCTCGCCGTTGGCCACCAGGTCGTGGTTGCCCACTATACCAATATAGGGCTGCCGCAGCTTGGAAAGTCGGTCGTTGATCCACTCAAATTCCTGCAACATCCCGAACTGGGAAATGTCGCCGGCCATCAGAAATAAATCGATGTCCGGCATGGTGTTGGCTTTATCCACAAAACGATCGACGTACTTATAAAACCGTTGTGAATCGCCAATCAGACCAATCGTGACGGTATCGTCCTCAGCGTTGGCAAATAGTTTTTGCAAATTCTTCGCGTTGAGACCGGTGGGCGAATTCCGGTCGCTGATCTGGTTAGGGCTGAATTCGAAGGCGTTGCAGCCATCGATCAAAATCATAAATGTAAGAGGTAGCAGCAAGCAGGCAATGCGGGAGAGGAGAGCGTGGAGATTATTTATCATGGCTGGATAATGATTCATTCGGTTAGTCAGTAAAAATCAGCATAGCAGGATTTACTGCCCTAAATTCCGCCTGCATGCATTTCCGGTTCATCGTATATTTCTTTCATTTATACTTTTCAAGAGATATTCGGATGCTGGTGAGTAAAACTCTCAAACACTCTAGGCCTTGAATTCAGTGTACTTTTTTTGATAAATCGCAGGTTTAGGAGTCAGGGCGGCGAGCTTGCGACAAGGGTAGGCTGTTCCTGCCACTTCGAGGACGTTCAACCGGTTAGCCGGAGCGATTGGCCAACCGACCCAAACGATAGCTGGGCTGACAAGTGTTTTTTTTAAAAGGTAATTCGGTAGATCATGAAAAAATAGTCAACATGCTTTATAGGCCGGGCTGCCGGTGCCGATTCCTGAAAAATTACATGCCAGAGGCTATGAGGTCGGGAAGAACCCTAAACAATTTGAAAATGGGGAAATGACAATAACCATTACGATCACGTGTACCCGCACAAAGCGGGTATGTTTTTATTTCAATTTCTTCCGAAAATAATTAAAATGGAGTAAGGGGATTTTTTTTAGAAGTTGTCTTCTAAGTAGGACAATTGAATAGTCCTGATAATTAGGTTAATATAGATTATGCAAGTACCCCTACCCGCAGATTCTTCACCCAAAAGGCAGGCGATGGACCAGCCACGACCTCCCCTGAAGACCGTGTCGGACGAACCCGAAGAGAGCAAGGATACCGTTCAGGATTCGGAGTTGTTTATCCGGAAGGCATTTGAAATAAACCCCCGGCAGGGATGTGAATTGCTTTTTCGCCGATATCATCAGGTTTTATGCAGCTACGCTGTGCGCTTTGTGTATTCGCGCGAAATCGCCGAGGATCTGGTCAGTGACGTATTCTGCCGGCTATGGAAAACCAAGGCTTACGAAAGCATCAAATCATCCTACCGTTTTTACCTTTTCCGCTGTGTTCGTAATCAGGCCTATAACTACCTCCGACTGGAATTCCGTAAAACAGAAGGCGTGGAAGCAGCTGCGCATCAGGAGTCGTCGCGGAGCCACCGGCCCGACCACATCACCCAGTTTGAAGAAGTGTTTGCGCGGGTAGAAGTACTTATCGAATCGATGCCGCCACAGTGTCGTAAAGTCTTTCTGATGAACCGATTCGAAGGGAAAAAGTACCAGGAAATTGCCGATGAAACGGGTACTTCCATTAAGACGGTGGAAGTACATATCGGTAAAGCATTAGCCATTCTGCGCAAAGGGCTCAAAGATTACTGGATCTGGAGCCTGGTCTCTCTCTTCGTATTTTAGATAGTTTTCCTTGAAAAGGTATCTTTCTCCACCAGTCAATAAGGGGTTTTTACAGCGCTCGTGTCTTAGTATGTAAACAGCCTCGATCTTTCGCATGAAAACAGATATATCCAAAACCTTGCTATTCCACCACTTTGCCCGCAAAACCTCACCCCTGCAAAGGAAGCGGATTGAGGAATGGCTTCAGGTGGAAAGCAATGAGGAGCAGTACTATGCCTGGCTGGAAGAGTGGGAACTCCAGCACATGCAGTACGAAGCCCCCACCGACTCGGCTCTGAAGAATTACGTACAATTTCTGGATGCCAACCCGCTGCCCCTGCTTACGCCCGAGGAAAACTCTTTTGGGGGAAGCAGCCCAAAAATAACTCGAAAGAGGGGATTGCAGTGGCTGGTAGCCGCCACGCTCTTGCTGGTCCTGGGCGGCTGGATATTTCGGGATTCCATCCAATACCAAACCTACCAGACTGCTTACGGCGAAATCCAGCGCTTCCAGCTGACCGACGGCAGCACCGTCAAGCTCAATACCAACTCATCGCTGAGGGTACCCCGCTGGGGTTTTGGCGATAAAACCCGGGAGGTATTCCTGACGGGCGAAGCCAACTTTTCCGTCACTCACACCCCTTCCAACCAGCGGTTTATTGTCAGAACACCCAAGGGAATCGACGTAGTGGTGCTGGGGACTGAATTTACCATGTACGCCCGGCAACATAACTCCAAGGTGGTGCTCAGCAAAGGCAAGGTACAGGTCCGCTACCAGCAGGAAAACACCCGGAAAGAAGTGACCATGAAGCCCGGCGACCTGGTAACCTTCGACCGGCAAAACAATGTACAGCTCCGGACCACCCGGCAAGCAGCCAGCTATTCGGCTTGGGAAGAACAGCGCTTCGTATTTGAAGAAACCACGCTCGAGGAAGTAGCTTACCTTTTGCAGGAAAACTACGGGCTGCAGGTAGAAATTCAAGGCCAGGCCCTCGCCGAGCGCGTACTGATGGGTTCCTTCCGGGCCCGAAACCTCGATGAACTTTTACTTACGATTTCCGAATTGCTGGACATCAGCGTAATAAGGCAGAAAAATCGTGTTCAAATGGCGGATAAATAATTTTATTTCTAAACCCTTTTTTATTATGTCTCTACCACTACCCAAAGCCCCGCTGGTGGGGTTTATGCTCTTACTTTTCCTTCTCGGAAAGCAACCGGGCTACGCCCAAACTGTAGCCATGGCCCGGCAACTCCCGCAGGAACAACCCGCTAGCCAAAAACCGGCAGCGCTGCAACTGAAAGATGTGCTTAACCAGCTCAAAAACCAGTTTCAGGTGGATATTCTGTTTGAACGCAAAACAGTAGAAGGGCTGACGGTACCTCCATCCACCGTCAGCAAGCATCTGAATCTGGAAAGCAATCTGGATAGAGTATTGCGTCCCTTTGGACTACGCTACAAAAAAGTAAACAGTAGCTCGTACATGGTGCTAGCCGAGAAAAAGACAAAGAAAACGGCCAAGGCCGACCTTTCTCCCGAAAATATTACCTCTTCCGACCCAGACCCTAATCCGCTGAAGAACCCTGAGCAAACGGAAATCGCGGAGGTAACAACTCCCGGCACGGCCACCAACCGGACCGATGACCGCACCCTGCGCGGTAAAGTTACCGACGAAACCGGGGCGGGTCTTCCCGGGGTGAGTGTGGTTGTGAAAGGTACCCAACGCGGCACCACGACCGACACCGAAGGAGATTTTCAACTCCCCGTGCCGGAGGAAGCGGCGGTTTTGGTCTTCTCTTTTGTGGGGTACCTGTCACAGGAAGTGGAAGTACTTAACCAAACTACCCTGAATGTGACCATGAATATCGACACCAAATCACTTGAAGAGGTCGTGGTGGTGGGGTACGGGACAGCCAAGAAAAAAGATCTGACCGGGGCCGTTGCGAGTGTTAACATCGAAGACACGAGACTCCAGCCCAATACAAACGCCACCCAAATATTACGGGGCACAACCGCAGGAGTGCAGGTAACGGACAACGGAAGGCCCGGACAAAACGGAAGTATCAGAATCAGGGGCATCAATTCGATATCAGGAAGTAATGCCCCCCTGATCGTTTTGGATGGAATTATCTATGCTGGCGGTAGCCTGGCCGACATTAACCCCAACGATATTGAATCCATCGATATACTGAAAGATGCCAGTTCGACCGCCATCTATGGGTCCCTGGCGGCCAATGGCGTGATCGAAATTACGACCAAAAAAGGAAAATCGGGTAAGCCGAAGTTTGGCCTCAATACCTACATGGGTTTTTCTGACTATGCCTTTTTGCCCGACTTTCTGACCCCGGAAGAGTACCTGGCAGCGCGGGAAGACGCCGAAATTGCGGATGGTGGCTCCGTGCCGTTTTGGCCCAGCGAACTGGCCAATATCGCTGCCAATCGTACCATCGATCCCTTTGAGGAAATCAGGCAGAGCGCCCCGATGTCCAATTACGAACTCAGTGTGTCAGGCAAAACCGACCGCGTGAATTACTTTTTCTCCGGTGCTTACACGGCCGCGAAATCACCGGTGCGCGGGGATAACTTTGGTCGCCTGTCGAGCAGGCTGAACCTCGGCGTGCAGGCCACGGACTGGTTGAAACTGGGTATTAACAGCGGTTTCTCTTCCAGAGATGATTCGGGTGTGCGGGTCGATCTGGGGGCTGTAACGCAGCTGAGTCCCTTCGCCCAGTTGTACCTGGAAGACGGGGTGTCGCCAAAACCTCTCCCTATGGATATCGGGGGAGTGCCCAGTCCGATCATGTCGAATATATTGAACACAAGGCACTCGATTACGAATGTTCTTTTCACCAATATATTTGCCGACATAGTAATCTGGAAAGGGCTCTCCTACAAGATTAACGGCGGATATACCCGGACGGATTCGAAGCTTTTTCAGTACTCGCCGGCCTACAAACCCGTCAACCGACTGGGTTCCGGCTCGAAAAGGCACGGAGAAAATCAGAATTTCACGTTGGAAAATATCGTCAAGTACCAGCAGAATTTTAGGCAGGATCACCATCTCGATCTGACCTTGCTCTACGGTCTGTACGAATTCAAAAATCAGTTTTCAGAACTTTCCAGCCAGAACATTTTCAATGATGCACTGGGATACAATGCGCTGGAGATTGGAGACAACTTCAATATCGATGCAGGTGCGGTTCAAAACAGGCAAATCTCGAGCATGGCAAGGCTGGGGTATAATTTAAAGGGCAAGTATTTTGTGACTTTAAGCATACGCAGGGATGGCTTTTCGGCCTTCGGAGCCGGAAACAAGTTTGGCGTTTTTCCCGCTGCTGCATTGAGCTGGAATATGAGCGACGAAGACTTTTTTAAGGGAATTCAAGCCATTAATTTCATGAAACTCAGGGCATCCTGGGGGCGGAATGGCAACCGGGGGGTAGCTGAATATTCTTCTCTGAGCCAGGTGAGCCAGAGCAACTACGTCTTTGGCGACGGAAGCCCGACCTCGGTAGGGCTAAGTACCAGCACACTGGCCAACCCGAATCTGGGCTGGGAGACTACGGAGAGCTTTAATATAGGTACCGATATAGAGGCATTTTCAAGCCGTATAGGAGCCTCCATCAATTTCTATCAGAGCAATACGTTTGATCTGCTGCTGCAACAGATCATTCCCAATACCAATGGTTTTGAAAGGTTTCTGCGCAACATCGGACAAACAAAAAACCATGGTCTTGAGGTAGACTTGAGAACGGTAAATATCCGTAAAGGGGGCTTCGAATGGAATTCCCGCGTGGCATTTTCATTCAACCGCAACAAAATTGTGAAGCTCACGGGCAGGGATCTGGACAATGACGGGATAGAAGATGACGATATCGCCAGCGGGTGGTTTATCGGACAACCGCTGGGATCGAATTTCGATTATGTTTTCGATGGAATATTCCAGGAAGGGGATGACCTTAGCCTGATACCGGGAGCACAACCTGGTGATATTAAATTCAAGGATATAAGCGGCCCCGATGGGATACCTGACGGAAAAATAAGCCCCGACGACCGGGCCGTTGTCAACAACGATCAGGCAAATTTCAATATGGGTATTACCAATATCCTTAGCTTCAAGGGATTCAGCTTAACATTTGCCTTGAACATGAGACAGGGAGGGTATAGCTCCGTTTCGATGCTGAATCCTGGTAGCAATTTTTATGATCAGATGAATTTTTTAGATGTGCCTTACTGGACTGCTGCAAACCCCATTAACGACTATCCACGAATTAATTACCGCAACCCGCTGGGTTATGGATTTTATCAAAGCAGAAGTTTTGTGCGGCTTCAGGATGTGTCACTCGCTTACAGCATCCCGGAGACTATTACGAAAAGAGCAAGATTGGGTAGTGTACAAATCTATGTGAGTGGTAAAAATCTGGCAACGTTGACGAACTGGAAAGGCTGGGATCCTGAGTTTGGCGCGGGAGGACGGTCGCCGGGGGGAAACGGCCCCTTGCTTAAAACGTATGTTGCCGGTATCAATGTCTCATTCTAATGCTTCAAAAAATGAAAAATATCAACCGTATTTTATTAATAGTTTCCCTTTTATTTATCGGGACAGCGTGCAGCGAGTCGTACCTTGACGAGGTCCCATTGGATCGGTTTAGTCCGGAAAACCTGCTGACCAGTGCGGCAGGCTACGACGCAGCAGTTGTTGCTCTGTATGAAGGGGCCCGCCAGGAACACATTATTGCCTCCAACAATTTTGAATACATGACCGTTGGAACCGACCAGACCCAGTGGGGAAGGAACGATTCGAGGGGAAATAAGGATTACAGTCTGCTCAATTCGAATCTGTCCGCAACCATCATTTATTGGGACTGGGCATTCAAGGAAATGATCGTTAAGGCCAATCTTATACTGGAGAATATCGACGATCCTGCGCTGGATATTGCCGAAGCGGATAGGAATAATATCAAGGGGCAAGCCCTGTTTTTCAGAGGGTATACCTATAATTTCTTGGCCAATATCTACGGTGGGGTACCGATTGTAAAGGATCGGATAACGGAACCCAAGTTTGATTTCGTGCGCGATAGCCGGGCCGACGTGCTGGCCTTTGCGGCGGGAGATCTTGAAATGGCGAGCCAACTGCTGCCTACTCAGGTACCCGATGGCAGAATACCGAGGGCAGCGGCTTTTCATTTATTGAGCGAGGTTTATATATCCCTCGGGATGGAGAAAAAAGACCCAGCTTTTTATGACAAATCCATTGCCGCCGCCACGAAGGTAATCAGCAAGGAAGCGGGAGACTACCAGATCATGACCGAACGCTTTGGTCCGGCCTCTTCAAAGCCCGGCGATGTGTTTTCTGATGTTTTTGCCGAAGGTCAGATCAACTGGTCGCAGGGGAATAAGGAAGTCATGTGGGCGTGGCAGTTCGAGAATTTTACCATTGGTGGTAGTTTTAATGCGGGCTCGGCCAACAACAGTATAAGGTACTGGGGCCCTGAGTATGACCGTACCCAGTCTCCCAATGCTAAGCTTAATTTGCCTTCTGATAGCCTGGGCAGAGGTATCGGGGTGAACTCACCTACCAACTATCTGAAATATGATATCTGGAAGATTGATCCCAACGATATGCGCAACTCCGAATACAATATTCAACGGGTATTCTACTACAACAATCCGGCCGATCCGGAATATTTTGGAAAACCAATACGCACCAGAAAAGCAGCGAATGGCAAACTGTACACGGTTAGAAATGACGGAACCATCACCAATTTCGAACTGGACACGCTCCGCATGTACTATCCCTATTATAGGAAGATTAATGGTACCCCCGTCAGCAACAATGTTTTAAGTGGAAACACGGTCAAAGATTTCAGCCGTATGCGCGTGGCCGAAACCTATTTGTACCGCGCGGAGGCCTATTTCAGAAAGGGAGAGCTGGCCAAAGCGGCCGATGACATCAACGTCGTGAGGAGCCGGGCCAAGGCGAAATTAATAACCTCTGCGGATGTTACCGAAGACTTTATACTTGACGAGCGCTCCCGGGAGCTGGTGGTGGAAGAACCCCGGTTACGAACGCTCATCCGGATGGGTAGACTCGTAGATCGTGTAAAGAAATATAACTCTAAACCTTCTGTACCCAACGGACCTTCTTCGGGCGGCACGATCCAGGATTTCAACAGATTCTGGCCGATTCCTCAGAAAGTCATAGACGCCAATACGGGTGCAAAATTTGAGCAGAATCCCGGCTATTTATAAAGGAAAAAAAACTCGACCATCTGCCTCCTGCCAAGTACAGTCTTAGCTTCCAAAGTCATTTTTAGAAAGCACGTAGTTGCCTAAATATACATTCCTATGAAACGAAGAGAATTCCTAAACCTCAGTATACCCGCTACCGGAGCCGTGCTGGCTGCCTCGGGCTTCATTAGTCCCCAGGCACTGCGCGACATCAATCGGCAGTTTTCGGGCCCTGGTACCTTCGATACCTACGACCTGATCATCAACGGGGCCGGGCTGTCGGGGTACTTTGCGGCTCTGGAAGCCGTACGCCAGGGTAAAAAGGTACTCATCGTGGATAAGCGCACCAGCCCCGGCTACGACCTGGCCGGCAAAGGAAAACTCTGGCTGGGTCTGGGAAATCAGGGCGAAGGTTTGGCCAAACTACCCGCCGGACTGGCGGAGGTACTTCTACCCGCCGGGGAAAAAGCCGAACTGCAAAATACCGCAGGCAGCGGGTATGGAGCCAGTCAGTTTGGCGACGAGGTACTTCTTTTTTCGGGTAGCGTGCGCAAAGAAATGTTGCGAAGCCTGCTGGCCAGTAAGGTCGACGTGCTGCTCATGACGGACGTCTGCGGGCTACTCACCGATAGCGACAGCGTGCAGGGTGTGCTGGTGGCTTGCAAGCACGGCTTGTACAGCATCAGGGGACGCAATTTCATCGACGCTTCCGATAACCTGCTGTTCAGTCGGCAGCTTCTGGGCGACAAGTACCAGATTGCACGGGCGGGTTTTGTGCTGGAAGTTATGAAGGCCGACAACCCGCAAAAGCGGGAAGTGAAGGTAGCCAAGGACTTCGGGCTTCACAACGACCGCCTCCTGTTCCATCCGGGTAAGCGCTCAGCCGATCAGTTGTTCATGGAGTTTGAATTTCCGGTAGCGTCCCAGAACCTCGACGAGATCGAGCACCAGGCCAAACTTATTTCGGCCAGATTAGGTCGGGATCTTAAAAAGGTGGATTCCAGCCTAAACGAAGCCCAGATCAATCAGTTTGCGCTGGAAACATCACTGTACCTGGCTGACGAATCTTTACCCAAAACGAAGCTGAAAGGGCACCACCTACTGTCCGGGTTTTCAAGTACTATAATCCCTGAGGCTATCCAACGAATGGAAAGCTCAGCCAAATCGCTGGTGGGGCAATTGAAGTATTCCAAAACCGACGCCAGGCCCAAAACGCTCCTCACCATCGGTTCCATCATTCCCGTCGGCGACCTTGCCTTTTCGGACATCGACGAGCCGGGCCTCACCGTTCCGCTGCAGCGGGTACTTTTCGATTTTGAAAAGTTGGTCAAAACCAAGGAGCAATGCCAAGTACTGGTGGCCGGTGGCGGTACCGCCGGGGCCATGGCGGCCTTGGGTGCGGCCGAAAAAGGAGCGAATTCCATCGTGGTAGATTATTTCAATAATCTGGGCGGTACCAAAACCATGGGCGGGGTCATGGGCTATTACCACGGCGTGAAAGATAACCCGTTTTTTAAAAAACACAACGACGAGGCCGAACGCGTGGCGTTTGAGGCCAACATGAACAAGAAGATCGGCCGGAAACTGTACCACCTCCAGAGCCTGCGCGAAGCGGGCGGACAGTTCAAAGCGGGTTCCATTCTGTGCGGCGCCCTCGTGGAAGGCAACCGCGTCAACGGCGTGCTGATCTGCCGCCACGGGCAGTTGGAACTCATCCAGAGCCACGTAACCATCGACGCCACCGGCGATGGCGATGTGGCGGCCTTCGCCGGCGCGGAGTACAGCATCGGAAGTACCCGCCTGGGCGACACCCAGAACTACAGCCAGTGGGATATCGCCGCGCCGGGCAAACTACCCTCTGCCACCAACCGCGACTACGACATCATCGACAACACCAAGATCAGTGAATTGCAACGCGGCCTGTTCCTGTCGCACTACGAAGCCCACCACTACGACTTCCACCCTTTCCTGACGGTCCGAGAATCACGGCGGGTGGAGGGTCTGCACGTGCTGGATCTGATCGACTGCGCCGAAGGACGACATTTTGAGGATGTCATAGCCTTGGCCAGCAGCGACTTTGACCCGCACAACATCGGCAGTTCGGAATTTACCAAGTGTGGTTTCCTGCTTCCTCACTCCAACGACATCACCGTGGAGGTACCCTACCGCTGCCTCGTGCCCAAGCGCCTCGACGGGCTGTTGCTGTCGGGCCGCGGGTACAGCCAAACCCACAACGCCCTGCAATTCACCCGCATGACCGCCGACCTGATTGTGCTGGGGTACCTTACCGGTCAGATCGCCGCCGACCTGGCTTGGACCCAAACCGAACCCCGTCGGTATGATGTATCGCGTTTGCAGAAAGAATGGATGGCACAGGGGCACCTGCCCGCCCGCTACGCCACCAAAAAAGCGGGTGATTTGCGCGGTGACGCCGCCGAAATTCGTCGCCGGGTGGATGCACTGGCCCAGGGAGCCCCGGAGTACCTCTACGAATGCAGCCGCATTCCGAAAGAAAAAGCCCTGCCGGTACTTGCGGAATCTTTTGACAAAACCAACCCACCTACCGGTAAGCTCCTGTTGGCTAAAGCCCTGGCTTGGTTTGGCGACGCGCGCGGCGTGGACCTCATCGAGCGGGAGTTGCAGCTGCTTTTCACCGAAGAGCAGGCCGAGGGCTACCCCGACGGCTATGTCGATGACTACGATTCGATCCGGGGGCGGGAGAAAAATAAACTCGAGGGCCATTTCTGGCGTATCAATCAGAATATCGCGCTTTTGGCGATGGCGGGCAGTGCCCAACCCAACGCCACCATCCGGCATATTATCGAGCGCACAGCCTCGGGTGGGGGCTTCGTCGAGCGTACCAACGACTACTACAATGGCCGCATCGACCTGAAATTCGTACCATTTTACAATCGCATTTTGGGCCTGGTCTTCTACGCCGACCGGGTACCTGATCCGCAGTTTATCGCGGCGTTTGAAAAATTGCTGACCGACGAAAACATCAAAGGATACCGCACGCAGGAATACGATCAGGTACGCTGGCGTACCTATGGTGCCAACCTTGAGATAGCATTAGCGGCGGCGCTGGCGCGCTGCGGTGCCAAAACGGGCTACACCATGCTGGCCGACTACCTCAATGATATTCATTATACATTTAAAAAGTTTGCGGCTACCGAGCTACGTACCCTCAGCCAGGCCGATCACGGCTATAATGCCGATGCCTGGAAAAGGTACGTTGCCAAACTATCCTACCCCCGCCCGACCCAAAAGCTGGTCAAGGCAGTGGAGGTATAATTTTTCCTAAAAGACCAGAAGGTACCCTAACCGGGTTTGCGCTATGTACACCCATTTTCTGCGGTTATTGATCGGGGTTGTCAGCACGTTTCTTTTGCGTGCTGACCCCGTTTTTTTTCGAAGCGATGCCCTGAAATACCTCAATCTTACGCCTCTGCCCGACGAGCATTCTATTCGGGACGACGATAACGAGTTGGTACCGGTGGTGGCTATGAAAGACAGTCAAGGTATTCTTTACTGGTACCGGCGCGTCGACACCGAGGTGTGCCTCACGGGCGAATGCAAGCGCGTGGACGTGGGCCTGTACTGGTACTGCACGGGCGATTTTATGGGTCTGGAAGTCTACCGCGAACACCTGACTAAAACCGACCACAGCAATTTTTTTCCTGCTGATTACGACAAACTGATTTCTGTTTTGAGCAACGACTGGTCCAGCCTGCGGGAGTATGCCCTGGCCGATCTCACCGATGATAAGCCGGCGGGTGTGGATGGCGTGTCTGGCGCTACTAAAAAAGAAATTGCGGCCGAGGCCGTCGCTGATGCTGTGTACACTACCCATACGCTCTGGCACCTGGTACACGTGGGTGAAAAAGAGCAGCTCGTGCCGCTCACGATCCAGTATCTCAATGAAACGGATCTGCTGACCACATTGCTGGCTAGCTCCGACAAAAAGTACCCCTTTTTCTTACTCGAAGCCAGTCGGCAGGGTGATCTGACAATTACTCGCCCCGTTCAGGCGCTGATTCTGGAAGGGCTTACTGCTCATGACGACCCGTCCTACCGCCACGCGGCCCTGAAAGCCCTGGCTGCCACCGACCCCGACGACACCTGGTTCCAGACACAGCTGGTACCCATCTACCGGGCCGCTTTGATTAACCAGAAAATCGAGCTTCTCCCGGCCATGACGAATATCCGGCAGTTTGATCCTACGCTATACGACGCTCTGGCTGACGACCTCGATCCCCGGCAGGAGTGGCTGTCCGTTAAAATCCTGCAGGTACTTCGGGGTACCACCACACATTCCGAAGATGTACTTCATACGGTACGAAAGTTACAAAATAGCGAAAGCAGATTCGTCAGAAAAGCGGCGGAAGATTTCCTTACCAGGAAAGAATAGCCCAAGTACTTAAACTATCCAATTATAAACACCTTGCATTAAAGGGTTGTGGACGGGAATTTTTCATGATATTCAGGAACATTTTTCTTCTTGAAAATTAATGAATAAAGTTACGTCAAATATTCAAGTTTCCATTCTAAACTACTCCTGTAACTCAATGTCCGTTAGTTCAAAAGGAAGCGGGATGATGTTGGTCACTTCGAGGATGTTATTCGCAAGGTGATAGCCGCTTACCAGCGCCCGCAAGGTATCTTTTCGGTATCGGATCGGTAGGTTGCACGGTAGCATCGGCGTGGCATCCCTTACATAGTAGTGCTGTCAAGGTGTGTCAGGTAGTAGAACCTGCCCTCGATCAAAAGAACCGGGGCTTTCTGCACTAGATCGCCTCGCCGTCGCAAATCCTCGAAAACACAGGGCGTTTTGAAAACATCAGGACTGACATATTCCCCCTTTCCGCAGTTTTTTAAAGTACTCAGCAGAAAAATAGAGGTCAAAGCTCGTTTCATGATTTCAAGTTTTTTCTTCATGAGCCGATAAAATAAAATTTGGTTGGAAAGACATAGAAATCATGATGACCGGAAGAAAAAAAGCGCCCCGGAAATGAATCCGGGGCGCAGTAGAAAAAACACGATCAACTCTTCAATGTCAACTGTCAACTGTCAACTACTTCTCCATCGGGTACTGCTTCAACAGATCAGCTGGTTTGTAAAAAGTACCGTCTTTCTCGGTCATAGCCCGGACCTGCTTTACTTTCTCGGGCGTAATGACCGATGCATTGTTGCCGAACGATTTTCGTACGTAGGTGAGCACCGCGGCTACCTCTTCGTCATTGAGCATACCCCCGAAAGGCGTCATAGGTACCTGTCCAACGTAGTCTTTGCCATTTACTTGAATTGGACCCATAAGACCTTTCAGCACGATTTTGATCAATCGCTCCTCGTTGCCGTTTACCCATTTGGTACCTGCTAAGGGCGGGAAGCCGGAGGCCGAAAGTCCTTGGCCGTCAGGTTGGTGGCAGGTTGCACAAAAACCGTCGCGGCTGTAAATCTCTTTTCCCTTCGTGAAAGCATCGACTTCGGGAGCTTTCATGGTAGCCACTGACTTTTTCTCCTGCTTTTGCCGCACGAATTGACCGTTCAAATGCGCTTCGGCCGTTTCGAACGATTTTTCCATCCAGGAGTCGATCGGCATTTTCTTTGCTTCTTCCAATACCGCCAATCCATCG
The DNA here is from genome assembly GCA_964500445.1 of uncultured Persicitalea sp. Classification (GTDB taxonomy): domain Bacteria; phylum Bacteroidota; class Bacteroidia; order Cytophagales; family Spirosomataceae; genus Persicitalea. The sequence goes on from CAZCOG010000007.1 coordinate 78,190, forward strand.
TCTTTGTCCAACCATGAGGCGGCCACAATCGCTTCCAGGCGTACCCGACCGTGCGGGTCGCGGGCTGCTTCTTTCAATAGTTCGGCCTGATTGGGAATCTGGTGGCCAACATACCGCACCACCCGCACGGCGGCGGCTCGGGCGTGGTAGTCTTTGGCGTGCAGCATCTGGTCCAGCAGCTTCTTATCCACTTTGTCGAGGCCCCAGGTAGTCCAAAGCGCTTCGAGTACGTTGTGTTCGTATTTGGGGTCTTTCTTGTTCAACCCAGCTACCCACTTTGAGATTTTGGGAAGTACCTCGGCGGGCTTGCGGCCGCGCAGCTCGCGCTGGGTCCGGTAGCGGGTCCGGTATTCGGGCAGTTTGAGGTTGTCGAGCAATTGCTCCACGCTGGCCCCGGCTACCTTGGCGGGTTTTACCAACGGACGCGAAGGGTAGGTGACGCGGTAGATACGTCCGTGGACGTGGTCACGCAGGGGGTCCCGTGCGTTGTGCTGCATGTGACCGATCAGGATGTTATGCCAATCGATAAAGTACAGCGAGCCATCGGGCGCGAATTCCATGTCCACCGGCCGGAAATTGCGGTCTTCTCCTTTTACCAGATCCATCACGAAATTGCTCTTGTAGCCTGTGCCATCGTCTTTAAGGGTATGCATCTTCATGCCTAGAAATCCGATGGTGTTATTGATCAGGAAATTACCCTGCACATCGTCGGGAAAGTGGCGGCTCGAAACGAATTCCAGACCCGAGGTAGGCCGCACGCGCTGGTCGGGTTGAATCAATTGCACACCCTTATCCATGCTCTCGCCGTACATGGGCTTCACGGTACCGGGCAGCATCCAGCGCACATCGGGACTGGACGTTTCGGCAAAAATCTGCTGGCCCCATTCGTCAAAAGCAATGCCCCAGGGATTGGGGATCGGTAGTTGCGCTACGCGTTCCAGCTTGTGCAGTTGGGGAGCGTAGCGGTAGAAACCTCCGTTAGTACCCCGCACCGTACCATAGGAAGTTTCGACATTGGTGTGCAGGAACACGCCTTCGCCCATGTACATGGCACCGGACGGATCGGAAGTCCAGGCGCTGATTTCGTGGTGGGTGTCGTGGTCGTCGAAGCCGCTCATGATGACGGTCGCTTTATCGGCATGATCATCGCCATCGGTGTCGGTATAGAGCATCAGGTTGGTACCCTGCGATACGTACACGCCCTCCGGCGTAATCTCGAAGCCGACCGGTACCGACAAACCACGGACAAAAATGGTTTCTTTATCAGCTTTGCCGTCGTTGTTAGTATCTTCATAAATCATGATCTTGTCGTCGGGCTTGCTATCGCCGGGCTTGTAGTGGGGGTAGCTGGGCATGGTCACTACCCAGAGGCGGCCTTTATTATCGAAGGTCATCTGGACGGGATTGGCCAGATCAGGAAATTCTTTTTCCGAAGCAAACAATTCGATTTTGTAGCCCTGGGGTACCTTCAACTTGTCCAATGCGTCTTGTCCATACAAATAGGTAAGGCTGCCATTGGCTTCGGGATTGAAGTTTGTCTTGACGGGGGGGAGTTTGCGGGTGCGCTTGTCGGCGGCGGCTACATCGATGGCGAAGCCCTCGCAGTTGCAGGCAGCCGCCCAGACAGCCGTGTCGCGGATGGCGGTCATCTGCCGGATCTTGTCGATTTCGTAGGGGTAGTTGTCGGGCCCGAAAGGGTTGAAGCGTCGGCCCCAGGCGTGAACGCCATTGGGAATCTTATAGTCATCGAGCCACATGAAGTTTTTCTCCATCACGGCTTTGTGCACCATTTCGCGGTTTGTGCCCGACTTGGCCGATTCTTTGCCGAAAATCTTATCGGCCAGAAGTACCCCCAGTTTTTGGTAGCCCTCGTCATTGAGTTGCGAGCCGTCGATGGTTAGCGGTTCTTTGCTGGCGGCGTACCATTCCTTGGAAGGGGTGAATGCATCGACGAAAAGTACCTTGTTTTTTTCGCAAACTTCCTTCATTCCCTGCGTGTAGAGCCACAGGTTTTCGTTTTCTTTCTTGCCGTTGGGTACATCTTTAATGTCGGAAATATCTTCAAAAGCGATGGGCGACACGATGGCCATTTTGGGCGGCGTGATGCCATTGTAGCGGATGGACAGGCTATGCTTCAGAAAAGCGTCGAGCTCGGCTTTGAAATTATCCAGTCCGGCTGGTCCCTGAAACGATTCACTAAACCCGAAGAAACCTACCACCACATCGGCTCCCAGGCGGATGAGCCACTCGTCGTCGGAGGGGAAATTGCCCTGGCTATCGGAGGGATTGGCGAACTCGGTCTGGAATTTTTCGGCTCCGGGGAAAGCCCAGGGCGAAAAACGCGCCGAGCGGGGCCGGAAGCCGGGCGTGTCGCCAGGGTCGCACATGTTGCGGATGAAAAGCTGATGATCGGGATAGCGAACTTGCATTTCCGTTTCGAAATGGCCGAAGTTGATCATCCGCGATCCCAGGTTGCCTCCTACCATGAAGATGCGCTCACCGTGGTCGATGGGAAGGGAGTCATCGGCGATGAAGCGAAAGGCGGTGATAAACAGCAGGGCCGAGGTAAGGAAAACAAATAAGCCTTTGAGGCTTCGTTTAACGGGTATTGACATAGGGAACTATGGCTAAGAAAGTATTTTAAATTCGTTTATCGTATAAAGTTGGTTGCAGCCTTTTTATACCCCCGATGCCATTGGGAAGCGACTCTTTTCCACAAAAACAAAGGGCTAGTCGTTTATGTGACTAGCCCTTTGTCCTAATTGGAAGGAATCGTTTATTGCACACTGACTACCCGCGTCACCTTTCGTTCGGTATCTGATTTTGCACTAATCAGGTATTGGCCAGAAGGGTAAGTAATCATGACAATTTCTTCTTTCAATTGCAATGGTCCCGCAGCAAATTTTTTCTGCATCAGAAGTGTACCGCTCAGATCGTGCATTTCTACCACAAGCGGTGAGGGAGAAGGCAAACCAATATTAAGGGTCAACCTTCCCTGGCTGGGATTGGGTCCGGCGGTCAGCGTAAGAGTCGGGAATTCAGCCTCTGTCGCAAGCATTTCCTGGCTGATACGGCTGTTCGATGTGCCACAAGCCCCAATTGTAGCGCCCAGTTTGAGGTACCGATCGGCAATTTTCTCCGAAACGCATTGCGTCACTCCGTAGTAACAAATCTGCACATTCTGGTTTTTGTTACCACAACGCACGTCAATTACTTTAATGGTGATGTCACCCGTTGCTGCGCAGCCAGCCAGACTTGTGGCGGTAACGGTAAACGTAGTTTGTCCGCCAGCCGTGGGGCTAAATACAGGGTTAGCAATGGCAGGGTTATTCAATCCTGTCGTTGGAGACCAGGAAAAAGTACTTGGCTCGGAAGATGTAGCAGTAAGAGTGAGGCTCTGGGTACCATAACCTAGAAAAATGGTTTTGTCCGGGCGGAAATTCTCAGTCGAGGGCGGCACCGTAACTGTAACCGTGGGGGTAGGATTCACGGTAAGATTACTCGATGTCATAAGTACCCGGCCGAGGTCATCAGTAATGGTTAAGGAAATTTGTAGACCTCCGGCTGATAAATTGCTGAGTGTGGGCGTGGCGCTGGTGGCGTCACTCAGCGTGCCGTTTGTGGTAGTCCAGGCATAGGTAAAAGGTGCTAACCCACCGTCGAAAGTGGCGGAAAGGTTGGTGTTTTTACCACTACATTGCACGGCAGGATTCAATACGATGGCTAAGTCAGCAAAATCTGCTGCATTGACAGCACCATTGGCCTGGATGAAGCCGGCGCCGGTTTGGAAATCAAAACCCGTATCAAAACCCGGAGTCAGCGGATCGTCCATATCCAGTGCGGTTTTTTCCATGATTTCCAGTATTGTATTTCGCGTAATAGTATTGCCTGATCGCTCCTTCATTAGAGCAGCAACAGCCGCCGCATGGGGAGCCGAAGCCGAGGTGCCGAAAAAGTTGGGGAAACCGTCGGGTTCGAAGTCGCCTCCGAAGAACGTATTGTTTCCCCCATCGACTGCCGTTATTTCCGGTTTCTGACGAGTAATTCCATTTCCGGGAAGACGGTTTCCAGCTAAATCCAACAGAGTAGGGGTACCTCCGGCGGAGGAGAAAGATTCAACCAGTGCGGTCGAAAGCCCACCATTAAAAGCCGGAGTGTTGAAGTACGGAGCAGCACCTACACTGATGGCCCCGGCGGCGTTGGCGTGACCGAAGGAAGCCGCGCTTTTTGTGTCGTGTTCGATGGTAATATTCTGGGTGCCAAAATTAACCCATTTGATATTTATAGGATCGGGTCCAGCGAATTTAAGGATAAGAAGATCCAATGTAACAGGAGAGGACGTATTATTGTCATACTGAAAGATTTCAAATGGCTCACCTGTTACATTTATATTGTCATCGAAAGAAGCGGCAACAATTGTATTTCCAAGGAATAAGTAAATATCTAGATCCGTTGTGGGATTCACACCATTCACTGAGAAAAAGGGCTGATCCCATTGAAATGACAACAGAATGGATGAGTTGGCCGGAAGTGTAATACTTTGAAAAATGTCGCCACCGCCGAAGTCGTGCGGAATGCCACTTCCGGGAAATGGGTTTTGGCCGGAATTTACATAGCCAGCCGCGTAAGAAGACCTTGCCTGGTTGCCGGCCGAAGAAAAGTAGGTGACTTGGTTGTTATTTACGACATCATCAACTGCTTGGGCGATAAGACCGTCTTGAAAAAAAGGCTCGGCAAAGTATATGATGTCATCGACAATAATGTTGCAGCCAGCCGTTGCCAAATCTTTAATCCCTTGGGCAAAGCCTGCAATGCCATTAAATGCGGTGTTGAAAGCAATGGCCGCTCCTGGAGCCACATCATGGACGATCTCGGCCATGGCCCGGCCCTCGTCAGTGCCACCGGAAGCCAGGTCTGCCAATACTTGCACGCCACCAGCCGGCAAGTCGCCGGAAACCACTCCGTTGGCGGCCCCGCTCAGGTTGTCGTAGGAATCGGAAAGCACACCCACCTTGGAACCCGCGCCACTCACACCAAAATTTGATCGGGCTAAGTTGGCTTTAAGGGCAACATCTCCCTGCGATGTTACTGCCCCCGCGTTGGTGGCAGGTGTATAGTATGGCCGGGCAAACCGAAGCTGAGACTGCCCAGAAAGTTGACTGAGTTTGTCTAAGTGTATATATCCAAAAACCATGCTTTTGTACGCCTTCCCCTCACGCAGACCTAGGGCTTGCAGACTTTGAAGCAGGGCGGCTCCGCCGTCAAGGCTAGTAGCAACGGCTTCAATCGCTACAGCTCCATTTTTAATCACTAAACTTCCAAGCGGGTTGGGGCCGTCGGCGGACAATCGGCCGTTCTTTGCTGGGGTGGAACTTTTGCCTTCGGCTACATTCAAAAGCTCAGGGGCAAGCTTCGAGGCTTTTGACTCCTCTTTCACTGCTTTGACTTCCTCACCCGTTGGGACTTGGGCATGGGTCACGAAGGGCACACAGGCTAGTACCAGCAGGGTGATCATCCATAAACGGGTTACTCGTAATGTTTTGCTCATTGGAAAAGGGTTTTAGGGTTTACAATAAAAATGAAAATTCAGACCTCAGTTTTGACGACTATTTTCCTGTAGAAAGGGAATAGATATCGATCGTGCTGTGTCAGCTGTCAAAACTAGAATAATATTTTGTCTATCAATTAATTATTGAACAAAACTTATTATTCGGTATGCCGGAGAACCTGAAAACCTGAAATAATATTTTGTAGATGCCTAACGCGTTTCCACTCAACTTTATCGATTCCTGACCGACGACCCCCTTACCACTAATTCAGCTTCCAATACTACCGTCTTGGGAGGCAGAAATTCATCTTCTCCCCGTAACATCCCAAGCATTAAATTCGCGGCAGCTTCGCCTATCTGGGTGGTGGGTTGCTTCACCGTAGTCAGGCCATTCCCAATATGAACAGCAATGGGGTCGTCACTGAAACCTACCACCCCCAACTCTTCAGGGACACGGATGCCTTTTAACCTGGCCAGCGTCAGGATTTCGATAGCGGTAGGGTCATTGACGGCAAATATGGCGTCTGGGGGCTGTGCCATGTCCAGCAAATGTTGTCCATAGATCACGGCTTTTTGCGCGGTAAAATCACCGTGGATAATGAGTTCAGGTAGCAGTGGATGGCCATACTTCTGTAATGCTTCCCGGTAGCCACGAAGCCGCTCCTGGCTAATAAGTAGATTGAGAGGCCCGCCCAAGTGTGCAATTCGGCGATAGCCATTCAGGATCAGATGTTCCACCGCCAGGAAGGCGCCCTGGTAGTCGTTTGCCACAACCTTATGGGTTCCGAGGCCCTCGATAACCCGATTGAAATAAACTACCGGAATATCCCTCTTTTCAAAAGTCCGGAAGTGATCGTAGTTATTGGTCTCGTGACTCATCGAAGCCAATAAGCCATCTACCCGGTTGGCCAGCAGCGCTTTGGTATTGGCTACTTCGGTTTCGTAGGACTCGCCGGACTGCATGATCATCAGATTATAGTCGGCTTGTCGAAGCACCTGCTGTGCTCCAACGATGACATTCGGAAAAAACTGGGTGAGAAACTCAGGTACCACGATGCCAATGGTATTTGTGCGGCTTTTTACCAGGCTGTGTGCCAGCTGATTAGGCTGGTAGTCAAGTTCCAGTGCCTTGTCCAGAATAGCTTTTCGGGTGTCGGGGTTAATATCGGGGTGATTGTGCAGGGCACGGGATACAGTGGAGTTCGACACCCCTAATTCCTGTGCAATGTCGATGATCGTGGTTTGGTGATGTCCACGCCGCCTTTCGCTTTTCTGGCCGCCAGAGGGCAATGTGAAATAATAAGCACAGTCTTTACAGAAATAGCGCTGCTTGCCACGGACAAAGCCAGCTTTCATCAGGCTTTCTACCTGACCACATTTTACACAGGATATCATCTATTCTAATTGTATTTTTCTAATTTATTGGTTCAGGTAGCTATAAGTTGCGCCAGTTTTTTCATAATCAAGCAACTTCTGGATAAAGTGATGCTAAAATAAAGAAAATTTATGTATCGGTAACGTTTGCGAATACGTTACCGATACTTTTTGCATGTATTTTAGATTAAGTATTGATTTGGGGTACTTGCTTGCCACGTTGGCTATCATTATATTCAATAAAAATTGATAGAAACGCCCTATTTAGGTCGGTTCTATCAGTAAAAATTAAGTTTTCATTTATAAAAGAAATGTCTGAAAAATTGTCTTTATCTAATATCTCTCCTAAAAATCTATAATCAAATATACACATGCACAGAATAATACGAAGGTTTGAACCCAGGCTGCTACTTATAGCCATGCTGCTTCCCTTTTCAGTACTTGCGCAGGACATCGCCCTGAAAGGCACCGTATCCGGCACCGACGGAGAGGGAATTCCCGGTGTCAGCGTTACCATACAGGGTACCCAAAGAGGAACAATTACTACCGCCGACGGTACTTATAGTCTGCAAACATCTCCCAGTGCAACATTGGTCTTTTCATTTGTAGGATATGTAAAACAGGAAATTCCGGTCAACAACCGAAGTACCATCAATGTCACATTGGAAACCGATACGAAAGCTCTGGAAGAAGTGGTGGTAGTGGGATACGGTACACAAAGGAAAGTCGAAACTACCGGTTCTATTGCCTCGGTCAAGGCTGATGAGCTGACCCAACTACCTGTTACCAATGTGGCGCAGGGGTTGCAGGCACGCGTCTCAGGGGTACAAATCAACCAGAACTCCGGCGCGCCCGGTGGAAACATCAGCGTCCGGATTCGGGGAATCAATTCTATCAATGGTAATTCAGAACCTTTATATGTAGTAGATGGAATCCAGATATCGAATGGCGGTGGCATCAACGACGTAAGTCCGCTTTCCACGATCAACCCCAACGACATTGAGTCTGTGGAAGTACTTAAAGATGCCTCGGCCTCGGCTATTTACGGAGCACGGGCCGCCAACGGAGTGGTACTTATCACGACAAAAAGAGGTAAAGCTGGTGCAACACGGGTATCCCTGGAAAGCTACTATGGGGTTCAGCAGGTGACCAAAACACTGGATGTGCTCAATGCTTCGGAATTTGCCCAACTAGAGAATGAAGTATTTAAGAATAATTATTACCCCAATCCTGAATCGCTTGGTGAAGGCGTCAACTGGCAAAATCTTATTTTCCAAAAGGCTCCTATTCAAAACCACCAGCTATCTATCAATGGTGGAAGCGAGAAAACGCAGATCGCACTATCCGCCAACTACTTCAATCAGGATGGAGTCATCATCAATTCCAATTTTAAGCGCTATTCCTTTCGTTTAAACGCGGATCACAAAATCAGTGATAAATTCAAAATCGGTACCAGTATTCTGGGAAGCTACAACGTGAGCAACGGCATTGATGCCGGGGCTACCTCAGTGGGCGATGCCGGCGTAGTAACTACCAGTGTTTTGGGAGCAGCCATCGGAGCTCCTCCCACATTACAACCTTACCGTCCGGACGGGTCAATCTACCCATTTGGCGAACAGGCAAATGGTCAGTATCGGGAGGTAATCAATCCATTAAACTTTACCCAAATCCTCCGTCAGAAAGCTATCAAACGTACCTTGATCAACCTGTTCGGTGAGTACCAGATTCTTCCCGGATTGAGCTACCGCGCTTCGTTTAACGCGGATATTCTAAATCGCCTGGACGATAACTATTCCCCAATTTCCATTATCAATCAGGCGGATATTAACGCCAATTCCGGTTCCGCCGGGAAATACAACGAAAACTTCCTGGGGCTGCTGCACGAAAGTATTCTCTCCTATAATCATACTTTCAATGATATTCACAGCCTCCGCTTCACGGGTGTTTTTGCCTCGCAGGTAGAAAACAGGAATTATAATTCAATCAGCGCCAATGGTTTTCCTAACGATGCTACCCGCAACGAAGCTGTTCAATTGGCTCTGAATCGGACGGTGAATAGTGGCCGCTCCAAGCAACGTCTGGATTCTTATATGGGTCGAATCAACTACGGCTTCCGGGATAAGTACTTCCTGGACCTGACCGCCCGCGTGGATGGTTCGAGCAAGTTCGGGGCCAACCACAAGTACGGTTTCTTCCCGGCAGTGTCAGCCGCCTGGCGGATCATTGAGGAAGACTTCATGAAAAGCGTCAACTGGATGTCGGACCTGAAACTCCGGGCTAGCTACGGTATCACCGGAAATGCCGGAGGTATCGACCCTTATCAATCCCTGGCCATCGTGAGTTCGGGCGGCGGCTACAACCTGGGCAATGCCTATCAGACCGCCATCAGCCCCACGGGAATTGCTAATCCCGACCTGCGTTGGGAAAAATCGACTCAGACAGATATTGGCGTAGATATCGGATTGCTCAATAATCGCTTGTCCATTATCATGGATTACTACCACAAGCGTACCGATGATTTGTTGTACGTCAAAACCTTGCCACTGTCCTCGGGCTACGGAAGCATTACCGGCAACTACGCATCATTGGAAAATAAAGGTTTTGAGTTTGCAGTTAATGCCAACATCCTGAACGGTCCGGTACGCTGGTCAGTCTCGGGTAACCTGACCGCCAATCGCAACAAGCTGCTGGATCTGGACGGAGGTACCACGCAGGAACGCTTCGTGACAAACGCCTCCATCCTGAGCGTCGGTCAGCCACTGGGTGTGTTCAAAACCTATGTTTTTGATGGAATTAACCAAACGGGCGACGCCATTATTCCGGGATACGACGGAAGAGTAGGAGGCCACAAAGTGAAAGATCTGAACAACGATGGCGCGATCAATTCCGAGGATCAGATCGTCACCGGAAATCCCAATCCCAAATTTATCTTTGGTGCCTCTACTAATCTGACCTACAAGAGTTTCGATTTCAGTGCTTTCCTTTCGGGCTCGCAGGGTAACGACATTTTCAATATCAGCCGACTTTCGTTCGAGAATCCACTGGGACAACGCAACCTTTTTGCAGGGGTAGTTGACCGCTGGACGCCTACCAATCCCAGCAATCAGTACGTAAGCCCCTTTGTGTCGGGCCGGCTTCCTATTACGAACTACGCCATCGAAGACGGTTCGTATGTACGCCTCAAGAACATCACACTGGGATATACCCTTCCCGCGATCAAGGGAATCAGCCGGCTCCGGGTGTACGTCAGCGGTAACAATCTGCTAACCCTGACGAACTATACGGGCTTCGATCCGGAGGTCAATACTTATGCCGGTTCCAATACGGCCATCGGGGTCGACAATCTGGTGTATCCTCAGGCCAAATCGTTCCTGGGAGGTATTCAACTTACATTCTGATCTGAACTCTTTAATTAGTATAATCATGAAATCAAGATTCAAATCCCTATATAAAATACTACCGATGGTGCTGCTTGGCCTGGGAATGTCTTCCTGCGAGCTGGACGAAACGGTTTACTCTTCCATTTTTACCGATAACTTTTATCAGACCGGACCGGACGCTGAAAAAGGACTCATCGCGGCGTACAGTGGCCTTAGTGGGTTGTACGGTGGTCCGGCGGCTATTCTGGTACCCGATTATAGCGCTGATCAGGTTTACCCACGAGCGGTAGTTGGTCGGAATACCCTAACCCTTTTTACCGTAGAACCTACTTACACCACGCAACGTAGCGCCGGACGGACGTTCGAATCTCCCCAGCAAATTTGGGCTTCTTCGTACAGTGGTATCGAAAATGCCAACTGGATTATCCTGAAAGTACCCGACGCTACGATGGACGAAACCCGTAAAAATCAAGTTATCGGAGAAGCGTACTTTTTGCGGGCCTACTACCACTGGATGCTGACCAAAAACTTCGGCGATGTGCCCATCAAAACGGAACCAAGTACTTCCGAAGCCGCAGCCTATGTAGAGAAAAGCCCCAAAGCAGAGGTATACCAGCAGATATACAGCGACCTCGACCAGGCCCTGAACGCAGGCCTCCCTTCCTACCCGGCCGTGGAAAAAGGTCGGCCTTCCAAAGAAGCCGTAAATGCACTTTACGCCAAGGCTGCGCTGTACAACGAAGACTGGGCCAAAGCGCTGGAAAAAGCCGAAGCCGTCATTAATTCAGGCAAGTACCAGCTGATGCCCAACGTACTGGACGTTTTTGACTACCAAACGGAGGATGCCGCCCGGAAAGAAAATATATGGGCTTATGAGGCAGATCCAATTTCTCCCGGCAACGGCCATCAACTGGTAGGCCTCACCGGTCCTTCGGGTAGCGGAGGCGTCGAATACGCCCGTACTTCCTACGGCTCCATGTTTGCGTATCAGGATTTTTACAATTCCTTCGATCCTGCCGACAAACGCCGCCAGTTGCTGGCAACTTCCTATGTTAACAAAGCTGGAAACACAGTACCCCAAAAGGACATTACTCCGATCACTACCGAGGGTGTGTTGATCCGCAAGTTCCGCGATCCGGTATCGACCACAGGTACTATTGTTAATATACCCATTTTGCGTCTGGCCGATATCTACCTGGTTGCAGCGGAGGCCGAAGCAAGGATGAATGGGGGTAGCGCCAAGGCTTATGGCTTTATCAATGCCGTTCGCAGCCGGGCTGGCTTGCCTATTTTGGCCACCGGACTTAGCAAGGATGCTTTTATTGACGCCGTACTGCAGGAGCGCTCCTGGGAGTTGTTTGCCGAAGGCGACCGCTGGTATGACCTCACTCGCACGGATCGTTTTCTGACGGTAATTCCCAAGGCGACAAATTCGGTGTATCCATCGCGTCCGGTGCAAGCCAAAAACAAGTACTTCCCGATTCCGCAGGACGAGGTGAATGCCAATCCTGAACTACAACAGAACCCCGCTTGGCAGTAGAACCACCGTGGTTTAAGATTTTTCTCATAGGTAAAGTAGTAAAGCGGCTCTTGCCGATCAGGAGTCGCTTTCTTGTTTTTCCTAACCTTGCTCAAATTAACGCTGGCACCCAGGGTACTTTTGTATCAACCAATCGTTGGTAGTTTATAACAGCCCGGATCGTGCTCATACCTCACTCAACTCAATTCTCATCATGAAACGTCTCATCTTTCTTTTCTTGATTGCCGGCCCATTCGCCCTGGCGCAAAAGCCCACTACGGTGTTCGTCGAAGCCGAAAGTTTCGACCATAAGGGCGGTTGGTCCATCGACCAGCAGTTTATGGACGTGATGGGATCGTCCTTCCTGATGGCCCACGGCATGGGCAGCCCGGTGGAAAACGCCAGCACGAGCATCACGTTCCCCGAAACCGGAACGTACAAAGTCTACGTCCGCACCCGCAACTGGACGGATCAATGGTCGGACAAGGATGCGGCGGGACAGTTTCAGGTACTGGTCAACGACAAGCCGCTTGGGAAAACGTTCGGTAAAGACAACGGCAAGTGGAATTGGTCAAATGGTGGCACCGTAAAAATCACGCAGAAAGAAAACAAAATTGCCCTAAAAGACTTGACGGGCTTCAACGGCCGCTGCGATGCCATTATTTTCACCAGCGATCCCAATTTCAAACCCATCGAGGACAAGGAAAAACTAACCGAGTACCGCAACGCGTACTTTGGCTTTGACAAGAATCCCAAGAACGCGGGTACTTTTGATTTCGTGGTAGTTGGCGGTGGCATGGCGGGTACTTGCTCGGCCATTTCGGCTGCTAGAAAAGGCGTCAAGGTGGCCCTGATCCAGAACCGTCCCGTTCTAGGCGGCAATAATAGTTCCGAAGTACGGGTCCACCTAGGCGGGCGGATCAACCTGGAACCTTACCCCGCGCTGGGTAATCTCGTCAACGAAATCGGTCCTTCGGAGGGAGGTAATGCCCAGCCGAAAGAATATTACGAGGACGATAAGAAAATGGCAGCCGTTCTGGCCGAACCCAACATTTCGCTCTTCCTGAACTACCACGCCAACAAAGTGGATACGAAGGGAGGTAAAATAGAAAAGGTATATGCCACCAACATCGAAACGGGGGAGAAGGTGTACTTTGAAGCGCCCCTCTTTGCCGACTGTACCGGCGATGGGACCATTGGGTACCTGGCCGGAGCTGAGTACATGACGGGTCGCGAGAGCCGCGATGTCTACGGGGAAAAAACGGCACCCGAAGTTGCCGACAACCTGACGATGGGGGCCTCGGTACAATGGTTTTCGGAGAAAAAAGACCACCCCGTTTCATTCCCGGATATTAAGTGGGGCTTGCCCTGGGACGAAGCCAAGGCCGAGGAAATCACCAAGGGCGACTGGGAATGGGAGACGGGCATGGGCCTGGACATGACCATGGATTTCGAGCAAATCCGCGATTACGGCATGCTGGCGGTCTATTCCAATTGGTCGTACCTGAAAAACCACGCTGCCAATAAAGAAAAGTTTGCCCATGATGCCCTCAAATGGGTCGCTTACGTGGCAGGTAAACGCGAATCAAGAAGACTGAAAGGTGATTATGTACTAATCGAGCAGGACCTGACCGACCAGCGCGTGTATCCCGACGGCACCGCACCCACTTCCTGGACCATCGACCTGCACTATCCCGATCCCGAAAACTCCAAGCTTTTCCCTGGCGCGGCCTTTAAGTCCATCGCCAAGCATATCAAAATCTACCCGTACCCCATTCCGTTTCGCTGTCTGTATTCCAAAAATATCGACAATCTGATGATGGCAGGACGCGACATCAGCGTGTCGCACGTGGCGTTGGGTACCGTGCGCCTGATGCGTACCACGGGTATGATGGGCGAAGTACTGGGCATGGCCGCCGCCATTTGCAAAGAAGAAAAAACTACCCCGAGGGGGCTGTATCAGAATTATTTCCCGAAGCTGGAAGCGATGATGATCGAAGGGGTAGGTGATCCGACTTTACCCAAAGAGCAGGATTACAACCTGGGAGGTACCTTGATGGAAGTTGTAAAATGAAGCTTGTCTTTTCTGTTTTGATGGCAGTTGTGGGCTTGTTTACGTACCTGGTGAACAAGCCTGGCCCTGCCTTTGAGATAGAAACGAATAATGGCGGTTCTTTCGAGGTAAATGAAGTTCGTTGGGGCGATAAGTTGGAAAAGTACTCGGCCAATATCATGGCCCCGGTATGCGAAGAAGGGATTTGCTACAACGTGAACGTGATTTTTAACTGGAATCTGATCGGCGAGTTCATCGACTACCAGACGCAGCCCTACGACCCGCTGACCAAGCTGGACCACAAACCCTTTACGCTGGCGGATTATGCCAAACTCCAAAGTATCCTGACCAATCACGACCTGATTTTTACAGGCCTTCCGGCGCATGAGCTGGTTGTAAAAGCCGATGAAACAGTGGATGGCTACTCGGGAGCGACCATCGAGGCCATTAAAGACGAAGTGATCGACGGGGCGCTTTTTACCTGTTACACGCTGTGGCACATCGCCAATGGAGCTGTCGTGGACTCGATCCGCCAGCATACGCAGCGACAGCTTGATAAAGCGATGATTGCGAAAATTATCGGTTATAACACTGCTTCGGCAAATTACTATCTGATCGATCATTTGTCCGAAGCTCAGTTTGCGCAAAACCTGTCGGAGATCATCGAGTTGATCCGAACGGGGAAGGGGTACTTTCCTAAAAACGCCGTCGAGAAAATCCCCGAAAAGCTGTTTGCCCGGAAAGAAATGCAGGATTTTCTGATTCAGAGCTATGACTCGCTCTCTTATTATACCCAGGTAGCGGCTCTGAATAAACTACAAAAGGTACTCCTGCAAAAGGATTTGAGCGATAAACTCCTCACGCAGATCAGCGATCGGAACAGTATCCAAAATCAAAAGATCATCGCTCTGATTATCAAGAACGACGATCGGGATACAATCAAAAAAATGATCGGTGATTTGATTGAGAAAAAAATCAAGCTCTCGGCGGCCAACTACCAGTTACTCCAAAACTATAAGGTACCCGGGATTGAAGCTTTGGAAAAAATATAAGACGAAAAGGCCGCGCCAGTGGCAATTGGTTTTTCACAACCACGATACACAAATACCTAATGATCAATAGACGATTCTTTTTTCTAACTTTTCTTTTAGCGACGGGTTTTGCGTCTTTGGTGCGGGGACAAAAATCTGTCCAACTGGCAAATGATCACTTACGCATACAGTGGCAGAATACTTCCCGGGGATGGCAAATTCAAAAGGTTGCCATTCGAAAAAATAATAAATGGGATACCCAACTCACGCCCTCCGGTGAGTACACCCTGATTTATTCCGAAACAAAACCTTCCGACGAAGCCGCCCAAACCTTTGAAAAAAGTACTGGAGGAACTTTTCCCGAAGAAAACTACCATTACCAGCAGAAACAGTGGCAGGAAAGTACCACCGCCGTGGCGCTGAATACGGCGGGCAAAGCCTACCATTTCTTCCCGACTACGGAAAAAATGGTGGATAAAAATCATCTTCAGTTAATTTCCGAAACCGAAGTAGCTACCCTTACTACCGACTGGAAGCTGGACGAAAAGTACCCCACGGACGTGGTCATCACCCAAACCCTGACTCCCAAAAAGCAAGGTTACTTTTCACTGGCCAGTCCTTCGTTAGCGACTATTAGCGTGGCCAACATGGGGTGGACGTCGGTGCCGGGGTACTTCCAGGGAAACTACATGCAGGATAATTTTGCCAAAGCCTACGCGTACGGCTTCGGCATTCCGAAACTGCCGGTGGTGTATCGCGAGCGCACTGCCAGTACGCTGGCCCCACTAGTAAGTACCAAAAGCGGTGTGACGCTGGCGGTTATCCCCGAGCCTGGCCTGGGTCGCGATCCTTGGGCTAAGGATAAAATCACCCAGACCGAATGGCGGATCGGCCTGTCGCACATGAACCGCAAAGGGCAGCTCTCGCCCACGTTGTATTACCCGGTGCTGGGCGAATACGCCTCGGAACGCGGTACGGGCGAATCCCTGACCTATTCCTTTCGATATAGCCTCGTGGATGGCGATTGGTTCAAAACCCTCAATCATGCCATATATGACATCTATCGATTTAAGGAAGGGCTGGCGCTCCGGCAAAGTACCCAATCCCTGACCAACCGCATCGAGCAGATGCACCACTACCTCACCGATCCAAAAACGTCGATGTGGAATATCGAGGAATTCGAAGGTTTGAAAATCGGGGCACAATCGTACCTCGGTGGCGTGGTAGGTTCCAACAAGGACGCCATGAAAAACTCGGACTACGGGGCCATGTGGATGCTGGGCCAGGCGACGCACGATCCCGACCTGACGGAGAACGTGTTACCCTACGCCCTGAATTTTAAGCTCACCCAGCAACAGACCGAACCGGGCTTTTTTCAGGGCGCCGCCATCGGACAGTACTACCTGGCCAAGAAAAAGAAGTTTGTGGAGGAATGGGGCGAAGTAGTGGAACCCATGGCCGTTACCTATTACATCATGCTGGACGTGGGCAATATGCTCCTGTTTGAGCCCAACAATCAGCAACTGAAAGATCGCCTCCGGCTGGGTGCCGAAAACCTACTCCGCTGGCAAAAGCCCGATGGTAGCTGGTCGGTGGCCTATGATCACAAATCGCAGGAAGAGCTCTTTGAAGATGTGGCCGACTACCGCCCGACTTTCTACGGTTTGCTGGTAGCTTACCGCATTCTGAAAGACCCCAAGTACCTGGAAGCTGCGAAAAAAGGAGCCGACTGGTTTGTCAAAAATGGGGTAAATCGGGGTAGTTTTCTGGGCGTGTGCGGCGATGCCCGCTACGCGCCTGATTTTGCCACCGGTCAATCGGCGCAGGCGTTGCTGGATCTTTATGATCTGACGAAAAAGGAAAGCTACAAGGAAGCGGCCATCAAAGCGGCCAAAATCTACACAAGTTCCATATATACCCACCCTATTCCCGACCATTCGCCCAAGATGGTGAATGGTACCCTGCGCGAAGACTGGGAAATTTCACAAGCGGGTCTCAGCTTCGAGCATGGCGGTATTTTCGGATCGGCCAATCGCGGCGGCCCCATCCAGCTGGCGAGCCACGCGGGAATGTTTATCCGAATGAATGAGCTGACGGGCGAGCCGCTTTTTGCCGATATGGCGCGGGCGGCAGCGGTAGGTCGCGACGCCTTCGTAGACCCCAAAACCAGCGTGGCCTCGTATTACTGGCAGGCCATGAACAAAGGCGCCGGGCCCTACCCGCACCACGCCTGGTGGCAGATCGGCTGGATCACCGATTACCTGCTTTCAGAAGCTGAGCTGCGGTCTAACGGCCAAGTCTCTTTCCCGCGCGGCTTCGTGACGCCCAAGGTAGGTCCCCACCAGACCTATGGCTTTGCCCCCGGCACCGTCAACGGCGAAAAGGCCAACCTGGTCATCAGTGAAGATTGGGTGAAAGTAGATCAACCTGTCGTCGACTACATTCTTGCTGAATCAGTAGATAGCAAAAAGAAGTTCGTAATCCTTTTGAACGACCGCGCCCAGGCTACGGACTTTACGATGACTTTGGCCGGAAAATCACCTACCAGCAAGCAGCTTCCGCCCTGGGGGATCGAGGTAGTTAGTTTTGACGGGGTCGCCCGGCGATGAGTCAATGATAGAATTGGGGTCAAAGGGGAAGGGTCAAAAGGAGAAGAGTAGAATGATAAAAATACAATTTGAATTTGTCGACGAGATTTTAATCCTTCCAAGCTAAACCTTTTACTAGTAAACTCATTCGCTTTTAACCCTTTAACCGTTCACCTTTTACCCTCAAATAGCCGACCGCCGAAAGCCAATTGCCAGCATGCAACAACTCGATTTCATAGTCATGGCCGTATTTGCGGTATTCCAGATGGTGGTAGGCCTGGCCTTCGCCCGAACGGGGACCGATTCCAAATCTTTTTTTGCCGCCGGGGAAGCCGCCCCCTGGTGGGTAAGCGGCCTGTCGCTGTTCATGAGTTTTCTTTCGGCAGGTACCTTTGTGGTGTGGGGCTCCATTGCGTACGATCTGGGGTTTGTGGCCATTACCATTCAATTGTCCATGTGCATCGGCGGACTGGTGACGGCTTATTTTATCGCTGCGAAATGGAAACGGACCCACGCCATGACCGCCGCTGAGTACATCGGTCGCCGGCTGGGCACCCGGGTACAGCAGCTATTTACTTACCTGCTGACACTCTTTACGCTTTTTACCATCGGGGGGGTACTTTATCCGGTTGGCAAGCTGGTCTACGTCGCTACGCCTTTTTCTCTCGAAACCTGCATCATCGTGCTGGGCCTGATGGTGATTCTGTACACTGCCTTGGGAGGCTTGTGGGCCGTACTGGTGACGGATGTACTGCAATTTGTGATTCTGCTGGCGGCGGTATTGATCGTGGTACCCCTCGCGCTGGAACGCACCGATGGCTTCGGAGCTTTTGTGCAGAAGGTACCCAACGATTTTTTCAAAGTATTCAATGGTGAATATACCCTCGGTTTTACGCTGGCCTTTGTCATGTATCACATCATCTACATCGGGGGTAGTTGGGCTTTCGTGCAGCGCTACACCAGCGTGCGCACCCCGCGCGAATCCAAAAAGGTAGCCTACCTCTTCGCGGGCCTTTACTCGGTCAGTCCGTTTCTGTGGATGCTTCCGCCAATGATTTTTCGTTCGCTCCAACCCAACCTGACGGGCCTGCAATCGGAAGGTGCTTACATGCTGATGGCCCAACTGGTACTTCCCGCCGGACTGGTAGGATTGATGCTGGCGGCCATGGTATCGGCCACGGCGAGTACAGCCAACACCCTGCTGAATATGCTGGCGGCGGTATTTACCAATGATGTGTATTTGAAATTGATCAATACCACAGCCAGCGAAAAAATCCAGGTACGGGTAGGGCGCAGCATGACAGTCGTTTTTGGTCTCATTACCATTGGTATCGCTTTGGCCGTACCGCATATCGGTGGCCTGGTCAATCTGGTGCTGAGCGTAGGTGCCATTTCGGGCGGTTCATTGTTGCTTCCGGTAGTCTGGACGCTCTTCTCCAAACGGCAGAACGCCCGCTCGATCCTAACGGTATCGCTCATCAGTCTGGGGATAGGTATCTTTTTCAAGTTTATCTCCCCCGTACTTTTCGATTATTCGCTCAGCCGGGCGGCCGAAATGTCGGTCGGCGTGGGGGTACCTTTCCTGCTGTTGGCTTTGTACGAATGGGTTATTTACGGTAGCAAAACCCAGGATTTACAGTATGTTACGTATCACAATTGGTTGAGCAGCAAAGTAGTATCTACCATCGATGTAACGGAAGCCGCGGATAAATCTTCGGATACTCAGAATACCTTCGCTCTGCGGGCCATTGCCATCAGTTTCGCGTTAACGGGACTTAGTATAGCAGGACTAGGTATTAATTCAGGAGAAGACGTCGGTTTGATTGCCGGGGTAGGGCTGCTTATTGTAGCGGTAGCCGCTTGGATTGGCTGGTCGACTCGGACGAGACAAGCACCCCTAACTACCCCTGAGCCGGAACGTTCGGAAGCATGAGAATCTTTTTATTTTTTGCGATCCCCAAAACATGAAAAAAACGGCAATCCTGCTAATTGGCTTTATAATCTGTTTCACTATTAAAGTGCAGGCTCAGTATACCATCAAGGTACCTGATGCTATTCCGCTGCATGGGGAATGGACCTTCGCGCTCGACCTGGCCAACCGGGGCATAATCGGTAAATGGTACCTAGACAGTATTACCAGAGACAACCGCCAGGATAAAGTAACGGTACCTCACTGTTTTTCGGCTGACCCAAGGTACCTTTTTTATACGGGCACGGCCTGGTACCGGAAATCGTTTCCCTGGAAACCTGTAGCGGGTAAACGCGTAATTCTGCATTTTGACGCAGCTTTTTACCTCACAAAGGTCTGGCTGAATGGCCAGCCGGTAGGTATCCACGAAGGGGGCTATACGCCATTTCAGTTTGACGTGACCGAATACCTGCGGGACGGCGATAACCTGTTGGCCGTATCGGTCAATAATGACGTCTGGAAGCTGAATACCGTTCCGGCGGTGAAAGACAACGACGACATCAATGGCTCGTTTCCGGCCTGGATCAACTATGGCGGATTGACCCGACCCGTGTACCTGACCGTGGAACCAGAGGTCTATGCAGAGAATCTGAAAGTAGAATCCATACCCGATATGGATAAAGGTACCTCTACTCTCACGACTAAGGTACTCGTCAGAAATTCGTCTCGGCAGGCCATTTCTCCTCAGGTCAACTACCAAGTGCGGTTGGGAGAACAGGTACTTCCGCTGAAATGGAAAACGAAAGCTGATAACATCCCGGTGGGCCAAACGAAACTCGTAGAATCTGAAACCAGCCTCACGGCGGCGCAAACCCGGCTCTGGAATATAAATTCGCCTACTCTCTATCAGTTGGAATCTGTGGTCGGACAGGATACGATGTCCACGCGATTTGGGATTCGGAAGGTCGAAGTACGGAATGCGCAACTCCTGCTCAACGGGCAGCCCATTCGCTTGGGAGGAGGCAACCGCGTGCTGGACTATCCGGGGTTGGGCTCGCTGGAACCTGACTGGCTCGTGGAGAAGGAATTCCGGCTCATGAAGGAAGCCGGCATGGAGTTTCAGCGCCTGACGCACTATACTCCTTCCGAATATTTCTACAACCTTGCGGATCAGTACGGTATGCTGATCATTACCGAAGCGGGCAACTGGCAACTTACGCCCAATCAACTCGACAACGATACCATCCGGACGAAGTTTCGGCAGCAGTTTCGCGAGATGGTCGAGCGCGACTGGAACCACCCGAGTGTCATTGCCTACAGCGTGGGTAACGAGTACCTCTCCGACCAGCCCGCGGGCCAGCGCTGGACTAAGGACATGATCGATTATGCGCGGGAACTTGACCCTACGCGGCTGTACACCTTTGCCACGATGCGCCTCAACGCCATGCCGCAAAAACCGGAAGACGAAGCCAGCCAGTACGTTGATTTTGTGTCGGCCAATATTTATGGCAACCACGCCAAAGCCTTGGACCACATCCACCAGCTCTATCCCGAAAAGCCCGTTCTGATCAGTGAATGGGGTACCCGGGCCGACGCTCCTGCCGGTGAAGCCGGACAAGCTCAGCACGTGCGGGATGTCATGAAGGAAATCAGAAAGCGTCCGTACGTAGCAGGAGCTTCCTGGTGGACCTATAACGACTACCAGAGCCGCTATTACCTCACCAACCCCAACGGCTACCGCCCCTGGGGTCTGGTGCAGCCCGACCGTGCGCCGCGCCAAGCCTATGCTACTTATCAACAGGAAATGGCGCCCCTGACCGTAGAGAAAGTACGCTTCACATCGGGTGGGCAGGGGGTACACGAACTGGTACTTCGGGTACAGGCCAGAAGCGATTTTCCGGCCTACCCGGTCGTGGGATATACCCTTTCCGTTTCAGGTAAAAACCTTTCGATTCCCGATTTACAGCCCGGCGAAAGCAGGGAGATTGTAGTACCAGTGCGGGGTTTTGAAAAAAGCCTGCTGATCAGAGCAATGAAACCAACTGGCTTTACAGCGCTGGAAGAAACGCTGGATTTAAAATAAAGCGTTTCACCCCACGCTGGTCAAGGATTGTAACACACCACCACCAACGATTTAAAATAAGACTTATGCTACTTTCGAACCCCACCACCCAACGTACTACCCAAAAATCCGAACTTTCCGCCGATCTCGTCGTCGTGGGCGGGGGACTGTCGGGCGTCTGCTGCGCCATTACCGCCGCCCGGGCGGGCATCAAGGTTATTCTGGTCCAGGATCGCCCGGTACTGGGTGGTAATGCATCGTCGGAGGTACGGTTGTGGATTCTGGGCGCTACCTCGCACATGGGCAACAACAACCGCTGGGCGCGGGAAGGGGGCGTCATTGACGAGCTATTGGTCGAGAATATGTATCGCAACGCCGAAGGTAATCCGCTGATTTTTGATACGATCACGCTGGAAAAAGTAGTAAGCGAGCCCAACATCACCCTGCTACTCAACACCGCCGTGTACGAGCTGGAAAAAGATCATGATGACCCCGATAAAATCACCAAAGTCATCGCGTTCTGCTCCCAGAATTCCACGCATTATGAGTTGTCCGCGCCACTTTTCTGCGATGCTTCCGGCGACGGAATCATCGGTTTTCTGGCGGGCGCGGCTTTTCGCATGGGGGCCGAAGCAACCGATGAATTCGGGGAAAAATTTGCCCCCTCGGCTGAGTATGGTGAGCTGTTGGGACATTCAATGTACTTCTATTCCAGGGATGTAGGCAAACCGGTGAAGTACGTCGCGCCGAGTTTCGCCTTGGACGTGACCCACAAGGTACCTCGTTTTCGCAGCTTCAATACCCAGGATTTCGGATGCCGTCTGTGGTGGCTCGAATACGGCGGTCGGCTCGATACGGTGCACGATACCGAAACTATCAAGTGGGAGCTTTGGAAAGTGATTTATGGCGTGTGGGATTACATTAAAAATTCCGGCAAGTTTCCCGAAGCCGAGAACCTGACGCTCGAGTGGGTAGGTACCATACCCGGCAAGCGCGAAAGCCGCCGCTTCGAAGGAGACTACATGCTCATTCAGCAGGATGTCGTGGAGCAGCGCTCTCACTACGACGACGTGGCTTTTGGCGGATGGAGCATCGACCTGCATCCCGCCGACGGGGTATTCAGCGAAAAACCCGGCTGCAATCAGTGGCATAGCAAAGGAATCTACGGCATTCCCTATCGGTGTTATTACTCAAAAAATGTTAAGAACCTGTTCATCGCCGGGCGTATTATTTCCGCTTCGCACGTAGCCTTCGGCTCGTCGCGGGTGATGGCTACCAGCGCCCACGGCGGGCAGGCGGTAGGTATGGCGGCCAAGCTCTGCGCCCGGCACGGCTGGCTACCCGCCGAATTGGCTAAGGAAGAAAATGTGAAAATGCTGCAAAAAGAACTTCTGAAAACGGGTCAACATATACCCAATCTATTTCTAAAAGACGAAGAGGACTTAGTGAAAAAAGCTAAAATCTCCGTGTCCAGCACCTTATCGCTCACCGAATTACACGAAGAGGCTGAAACTACCCCCATGCAGTTCGCCACCGCCCAGATGATTCCGGTAGGGGCCGGAAAAATGCCGCGGGTCACGATACATCCCTATGCTTCTGAAGCTACCGATCTGGAATTGGAATTGAGGATATGCAGCCGTAAAGACAGCCATTCTCCCGATGTGATTTTAGAGAAAAAAACAATCGCTCTGCAAAAAGGAAGAAACTGCCTACGACTTGACTTCGATTCAACATTTAAAGTACCTACTTATGCTTTCCTGGTACTTCAAATGAATGAAAAAGTACTTTTGAAGTACTCTCCGCAACGCATCACGGGTTTGCTCTCCGTTTTCAACTCCATCAATCCCGCCGTATCGAACTACGGCAAACAGGAGCCTACCGAAGACATCGGTGTAGATGCTTTCGAATTCTGGTGTCCGCAACGGCGTCCGGCCGGCAAAAACCTGGCTTTCAAACTGGAAGAGGGTGTAGATTGCTATCAGCCCGAAAATGTGCGCAACGGGGTACAACGACCTACCCACCAGCCCAATGCGTGGGTCGCTGACTTCACCGATCCACAGCCAGCGCTCACGCTGACGTGGCCGGAAAAGCAGAAATTAAGACGGGTCGAGCTATTTTTCGACACCGATTACGATCATCCTGCCGAAACGGTGTTGATGCATCATCCGGAAAACGTTATGCCCTTTTGCGTACAGCATTATCAGCTTCTCGATGATCAGGGAAACGTCGTGTTTGAGAAAAAGGACAATCATCAGACCCGGAACAGCATTGATTTTGACCAACCTATTAATACCAGCCAACTTACCCTTAAAATGCAGCATCCTTCGGCTACTACTCCGGCGGCACTATTCGAAATTCGTTGTTATTGAGTCAATAAATCAGCAGCCCTTATTTAAGTTTTGTTTTCAATTCGTTCATTACCAGTCCGGGTGCCGCCCCCTCGTATAATATCTCAAATACGGCATCCGTGATTGGCATCGATACGCCATGTTGCTGATTTATTGTGTGGATGCTTTTCGTGGCAAAGTACCCCTCGGCCACCATTTTCATTTCTACCTGCGCAGCTTTTACACTATATCCACGACCGATCATATTGCCAAATAACCGATTTCGGCTGAATTGTGAGTAAGCAGTTACCAGCAAGTCGCCAAGATAGGCTGAGGCGCTCATCTCCCGTTCGCGCGGATCGACGGCCATAACGAAACGACGGATTTCCTGCATGGCGTTGGATACCATAACCGCTTGAAAATTATCCCCGTAGCCCAGGCCATAGGTGATACCGCAAGCCAGGGCCACAATATTTTTCATTACGGCGGCGTATTCTACGCCGTAAAGATCGGCCAGCGGGTGGGCAGTAACGTACCGGCAGGTTATAATCTGGGCAAAATCGGCGGCGCAGTCTGGATTGGTCGAGGCAATGGTCAGATAAGACTGCTTTTCCAATGCTACTTCTTCGGCGTGGCACGGCCCGGCGATGACGCAAATATCGTCAAGTGAAATATCGAACTTTTCCTCCATCCAATCCGTGACCAATTGGTTTGCCTCGGGGATCATGCCTTTTATGGCCGAAACTACTCGCTTTCCTGCAAATTCTGAGGGTTTCAGGGTTTGCAAGGGTTCTTTCACATAGGCCGCCGGAACCGCCAGTACAATGTAATCGGCTTGCTTGATGGCGTCTTTTATTTTGCCGCATACCTTCACCTTCTTGGGAGAATGGAAGACATCGCTCAGATAGCGCGGGTTATGATGATAGGATCGGATGTGGTCGATATCGGCCTGACTTCTTAGCCACCAACGCACCTGATTGCCCGGTTGCTCACTCAAAATTTTCACAAGCGCCGTGGCCCAGCTACCTCCGCCAACGACGGCTATTTTGTGCAGCGCGTTTTTTTTCATAAATGCGTTTAGTCCGTTTGATAATTAAAAGTGTGGCTTAAAGGGGAATTGGGCGTCTAAGCTTTGATAATCATGAAATATTTGTTTCATTGAAAATTAATTTGAGTACTTTTTTCTAACCTTAAACAAAAAGAACCCTCTTATGAGCAAATTTGACGACTTAATGGCCTCCTACATGGATGAGGCTAAAAAAATTGGCCTTTCGGTAGATGCCGATCTGCTGACAAAAGTAACGAAAGGACTGGGGCCGTCGATTTATAATGCCGACTCGGCGAAGGTTTCATGCAGCGACCAGGCTGAGCTCGACCGTGTTAAGGCCAATTTTTTAATAAAAAAAATGGGTATGGCTGATTCGGGCGAGTTGGACTCTGCAATCCAAAAGGTGTGCGAAACTTTCGGAAGCTCGAATCGAAACAAATATCGAGCGCTGTTCTACTATATGCTCGTAAAAAATCTGGGAAAGGAAAACCTGTACGCGTAAAATAATCGAATCTCCGGTTCGGAATGAAATCCGAAAAAGATACATGAAAATAAAAAATCCTTGCGGTAGCACCGCAAGGATTTCCATTTTTTTAACCTAAACTAAATCGAATAAATACATTTAAAGAACGCATCAATCAGCTTTTTCTTTTGAATCTGACTCACCTTTTTTGCTCTCGGCGCTCTTTTTAGCAATCTTGTCCCCGCTTTTCAGTCTTTTGGACACAACAATAAAGGGGCCTGACACGATCTTTTCACCAGCCTTAAGACCCGACAGAATTTCGATATTCTCAAAGTCACTGATGCCTGTCGTTACCTCACGGACTTTGGCCACTCCGGCACTGTCCACGAACACGACTTCTTTGACCGGTTCTACCTCAGTAATGGGTTTACCTTCGGCGTCCGTATTATTGTTGCTATCAGGGTCGGTTGGCTTTGCTGTTTCTTTGTCAGCTTTGTTGTCGCGGGTCGTCACTGCAGCAATAGGTACCGAAAGTACATTTGATTTGCGGTCGGTGATAATATCCACCGAAGCCGTCATACCGGGCTTGAATGGGTAAGATCGCTTGCCACGCTTCGCCATCAGATCCTCAAATGATTCGTTCAGGATCCTCACTTTTACTTCAAATTCCGTGACAGCATCGGTCGAAACCGCAGTAGCACCCGCACCGGTAAGGCCGCTGGCGGTATTCGCAATTTCCGTCACTACACCTCTGAACTTGCGGCCAGTTCCGCTATAGGCATCCACATCGATGTCAGCAGTGTCGCCAACCGTTACACGAACGATATCATTTTCGTTAACATTTACCTGGACTTCCATATTATTGAGGTTTGCAATGCGCATTAGTTCGGTACCCGCCATTTGGCTGGTTCCTACTACGCGCTCACCTACTTCCACGTTCAGCAGTGAAATGATACCGCTTACCGGGGCAAAAATGGTCGTTTTCCGAAGGTTTTCAGCCGCATCGCGAAGTCCGGCTTCAGAACTTTTTACATTGAATTGTGCCGCCTCGATATTGGCTTTGGCTGCCTCGATATCCTGCTGAGCTACTTGGTAGTTGGCCCGAATTTGCTCGAAGTCGGCCGATGAAATTACTTTGTCTTCGTAAAGTTTTTTGTTGCGGTCAAAGTCGGCTTTGGCCCGGATAGCCCGTGCCTCAGCCTGGGCCAGCGCAGCGCGCGACTGTTCGGCCTGAGCTTTACTGGAATTAACAGTAGCCTGAGCCCGTGCAAATAGTGATTCGTAGTTATCAGGACGAATTTTGAGCAGCAACTGCCCTTGCTTCACCGAATCGCCTTCTTCCACATAGAGCGCCGTGATTTCTCCGGAAACATCAGGACTCAGTTTGACTTCCACCTCTGGCTGCACACGTCCCGAAGCACTTACGCGCTCGATGATATCGGTAGTTTTAACTTCGGCGAATTCTACCTCGGTGGGTTTTTCCTGCCCAATCCAACCCGCCGCTTTAGCCACGAAGAGCCCGCCCACAAGCAGCACTACAATGCCGCCTAATATCCACCAGGTACGATTTGAAGATTTTTTAGCCATAATGTTTTTTGGAGTTGAGGGAATTGGTGATCGTCTATGAGTTATGCAAAAAAGAAATTGAAGGTCAGATTATGAATCGTCCATAATTCAGGGCGCAAGGGACCACTTTTAAGCTACTAGGAAATTACCTAATAATCATTCAATGGTTATTGGCTTATTCATGTAAAAGTCGAGAATCTTGGTGCGAAAGGTATAGTCGTATTTCGTCTGAATAAGGTTGGCGCGGGCCTGATCGAGATTGGCTTTGGCGATATTGTATTCTGCCGAGTTGATGGCCCCCGCTCCGAAGCGACTTTCGGCTACCCGGAAAGCTTCTTCCAGGGCTCGCACCTGGTTGGCAGTGGCGCTGTACCGCTTGCCGGCATTACTCATGTCGATATAGGCTTGTTCCACATTCTGCCGGATCTGCTGGGTGACGATGTTGGCCTGCTGTTCCAGATTTTGCTGTTGAATGCGGGCATTCGCCACGCGGTACTTGGCCTGAAAATTGGAGAAAATCGGAACGCGCAGGCTCAGGTTAAGCGAAGAGTTCCGGTTGAAGTTCAATTGGTCAAAGTAGTTGAAAGTTTGCAAACTACCGCCAGGTACCTGAACTACTTCGGTGACAGGTAATGTTTCGTCGCCCACCACGACAAAACGGGTTTTGGAAACCACCTCCTCAGTGGTGCCCTCAGAGCCATCGCCAACGAACCGCGTTTTGGGAGCTGCGCTGGAAAAGGCAGTACTCATGCCCCCGCTGAGCGTGAGGCTGGGCAGTCCCTGCGCCTTGGCAATGTCAACAGCTGCCCCCGCCGCCTGTACCCGCAGCTTGGCGGCTTCCATCTGGGGTAGGTTTTGCAGGGCAGTGTCAAATACCTCGTTCACCGTATTTTCATAAGCACGCAGGGCGGGATCTGGCGCATCGATGGCCACAACGTCGATGCTTTCACTGCCGGGCAAGTTCATCAACTGTTTGAGCTGTAATTTTGCTGACTCCAGATTATTTTCGGCGTTTACCCGGGAAAGCTCATCATTAGCAAGTTGCGCCCGAAGGTCAAACAACTGACTTTCGGCCAGGCTTCCCGCATCTACCAGCCGCTGGGTGCGGTCCAGCTGCAGCTGGGTAGCGGTTCCCTGTTGCCGGGCCACTTCGATCAATTCCCGGTTGCTCAGGATGTTGAGATAGGCTAAGGCAACATTCAGCATGATGTCATTACGCGTGGCAGCCAAATCCTTTTCACTTGCCTGTAGAGTGAGGTCGTTCTGCTTGATGTTGTTCTGGAGCTGAAAACCGTTGAACAGCGTCACGCTGGAATTCAGGCTGTAATTGTTGAAGCTGATATTCTGCTGCACGAACTGGTTCGTGAATGGGTCGATATTCCGACCGAAGCTGAAACCTTGTGAAGCGTTGAAACCCAGGCTGGGCCAGCGTTGCCATTTTGACTGGATGAGGTTATTCTCGTTGGCTGCTACCTGAAGACTCGCCTGCTTGATTTGGGGATTGTTCTGTAAGGCAATCTGCACACATTCTTCCAGCGTCAGGCGCATTTTGTCGGATGTAACAGCGGTAGCAGGATTCTGGGTAGTTACCTGGGCGTGTACCAGGCCAAAGCCGCCCAAAAAGATAAAAATGAGTAAGTTTCTCAACATAGCTTCAATAAAAAAGAAATTTCAACTCTTAATTAAGCATTAGCCCAAAACTAAGGCTTCCAGCAAAAAATCCCCATTCTTTTAGGACGGGCGGTTGTCAGGATTGGTAAAGCGGGATTTTGGACGGATTAGTCGGTACGGTATTTTTTTGAAAATATGTGTATATTCGGACACAAATATTTATAAACACAACTTTTGCTTCCAGTGCCGCGACGAATCGCCCCATATTTGCTTTTTACAAAGTACTTGATTTTTCTTTTATGCGTCACCTTCGGCTGTAAAAAAGTACAAAAGGAATTGGAGTCCGATTCTCTCATCCAGCTTAGCCAATTGGTGGCGGGTTCTGATAGTCTGGTCGGCCATCCCGACTATCTGCCAACGCCTTTTGTTACGGCCGGTGACCGGGTGTATATGATCGGGGCCCAGAATGGTCAGTTTCCCGACCTGGGCTGGCATGTGAAGGGCGAGATGGGCGGCATTTGGGATCACCCAATCAAGCTTCTGGATGGTTTTACCGCTGCCATTAATTTTGAAGGGAAGTCATTCTGTCTGGATCAGGCAGATACTTTTATTAACTACCCCTTCGCCAATAAGCACCTCTTTTCTTTCTCTGATACTGAACTGCGGGCCGAACGCTTCCAATATGTACCCGATGGTCAGGAAGCTCTACTGGTAGAGTATACCCTGAATAACGACGGCTCTGAACCCCTTAAACTAAACTTTGAATGGACTGCTTACACAGACTTGCGTCCCACCTGGCTGGGCGATAGTACAGGTATGGTAGATGCCGTAGACTTTGCCCAGTGGGATGAAGACCGCCATGCCTGGGTAGCCAAGGATAGTCTGAACAGCTGGTATGTAATGACCGGGTCGACTACTGAACCCGCATCCCACGGTAAGCCTACCGCTGCCTGTACCTATGACCCCGCCGGAAAGGGTACCCGTGCCGCCACCGTCTATACCCTCGAAATTCCGCCTCACGGTTCTGTCGTGTTGCCAATCACCATTGCCGGCTCTTACAAGTCGCTTGATGCCGTACGCGAAACATACGAAGTTGTCCGGCGCGATGCTGCGAAAAACCTAACCGAAAAGAAGCAGCGATACGAAGCCATAGCTGCTAAAAGCCGATTGACGATTCCAGACAAAAAACTAGAAACCGCCTTTCGCTGGGTGAAGTATAATACGGATTGGCTGGTAAGAGATGTGCCCGAGATTGGACGGGGACTTTCGGCAGGTCTGCCCGATTATCCTTGGTGGTTTGGCGTCGACAATGAGTATGCGCTTCAGGGGGCCGTGGCCACCGGAAGGGCTGATCTGGCCCGGAACACAGTGCATTTGCTACACAGGCTTTCCGAAGACCGTAATGGCAATGGGCGTATTGTCCATGAAGCTTCTACAAATGGTTTTGTGTTCAATCCCGGCAATGTTAACGAAACCCCGCAATTTGTTTCCATGATTTGGCAAGTCTACCTCTGGACGGGTGACCGAAAATTTCTGGCAACCTATTACCCTACGGTTAAACAGGCTTTGAAATGGTTGATGGAGCAAAATGACAAAGATGATAACCTCCTGCCTGATGGTTTCGGTATGATGGAAATTCATGGCCTGAACAGTGAGATGGTGGATGTAGCGGCATATACCCAGCAAGCATTTGCCGATGCCGCCAGCATGGCCTCCGAATTGGGAGAGCCGGAAATTTCAAAAAGTTATTGGGCTACATCTCAAAAGTTAAAAAACCGGATAAACAACGACTTCTGGGTCGCCGAACACGATTCTTACGCCGATTTTATTGGAACCCCTACACAAGCATTAGCTTTAATTAAAGACGCCATTACCCGGGCCGACTCGCTGAAAAAACCATGGGCTGTGGCCGAGTTGCGGGCGGCTCAGAAACGTTATCAGGAATTTCCGCCTGATCGCAAACAGGGTTTCGTAATGCACCACAACTGGGTAGTCAACACGCCCATGCAAACCGGCGTAGCCGACACTGCCAAGGCACTTATTGCTTTGCGAACCGGGCGGAAATTCGTCAATCCCTATGGAATGTTTGTCACAGGCATTGACCGCGATGAAACTGCTGGTAAAGACACCAGTTCATTCGCTAAAACCCGTAAGGTATTCAACTACACCGGAGCCGTCATGACCCTGCCCACGGGTGTGCAGGCTATTGCTGAAAATAACTACGGACGCCCCGACCAGGCGCTTGACTACCTCAAAAGAATCAGCCGTTCGTTCAGTTATGCCTTGCCGGGTTCCATTTACGAGGTCTCGCCCGACTACGGTATGATGACCCAGGCCTGGAATCTTTATGCACTGGCTGTTCCGATCGTGGAGCAGTTTTTTGGTATTCGTCCCCAGGCCTTTCAAAAGCGGGTTCGGATTCAGCCACTTATGCCAACAGCCTGGAATACGGCCAAATTGGAAAATGTTGAGGTTGGGGAGAACCGCCTGACGGTTCATTTTACCCGAGAAGCCAAAGCCCAGCAACTCGTGCTGGAACAAACTATGCCTCAATGGAAACTAACTGTAGCTTACCCGGCCGGACGATTTGTGAAATGGGAGGTCAATGGCAAGGCTATGAAAGTAAAGCGCGTGGGAGCTTTTGATACCATTGAGGTGGAGGGGGTAAAAGTTGTGGTACGGGTAGAGTGATAGAAAGCTTAAAAAGCTGAACTTATTTACAAAACTATCTCAGCCGTTATCGGAAAGTGGTCTGATGCATGAGGGTACTTGGTCCAGATTTTCTGGCCATCAGGCATTTCTAGATGTACTCGAGCATCAGTTACCCATTCAGCGCGATTGAAGCTGTACAGGATGTGGTCAATCCACACTTTTTGCCACACATTGTTGAATATCGGGTCGGAAAAAGAAGTAGTATAGATCTTCTCAAAACGCAGATTCTCCTGATCGTTTGGGGAAAGAGCATCGAACAGGGCATTACCCAAACTCAGGAAAGGCCGCCAGATATTGCCCATTAATCGCTCCACAGCGCTACCGAGCAATCGCTTTTTGCTGGCATCCATGCCAGGGCCGTCATTGATGTCGCCGCAGACAATCAGTGGAATGCGCTGGGTTTCTTCTTCCCCCAGATACTTGTCCAGAAAATTAACCCGGATTCGGGTAGCTTGTGCAAGCAATTTCTTGCGGTTGGCGTTGGACATAGCCCACCATTTGCTCCATTCGTATGCGCTGAAAATGCCCTTACTTTTCAGATGTAAACCCATAATCCGAAAGTTCAGGCCATCAACAGCTGTGATCTCAACGTAAAGTGGCGAGCGCTCGAAGCGGTACTTTTCAATGATTCCGTCGTTTTCATTGGGAATTTCAAACGGCTGGAAAACTGGCATCTGCTCAGTGTCGAAAAAACGTATCGGCTGCTGGGCGTGAAATAAATTTCTATCGGTCCGTACCGCGCAGCCAATGCATTGCGATGAGCCTGAGGTAGGTTGCAGTTTCACCTCCCAGGTACCAGTCACATCCTCATCAAAGAAAAGTTTGAGTTCCTTCTCTCGATTAGGGCCTTCTACCACTATTACGATGTTGGGCAATAGTTCGTCGATGACGCCGCTCAGGTGATTGCGCCTGGTGCGGACCGTGGTACTTGGGGCATGCTGGGGCTTGTGATTGTCGGCATGGAAATTCCCGTCCTTGTCAAAAAGGTCGTTCATCCATTCCATATTCCAGAGCATCAGTTTCATCGGCATTTGCGGGTGAAGGTTAATAGCTTCATCCTAAATGTCCGAATAGTTCGGGAACATTCCAGAGAATGGGCGAAGTTTTTAGTAAGCGGTCGGGAAGGATTTCGGTCTGTTAACCAGGTAAATTTAAGGATGTTGGTTCACTGAATCCGTTTTTTGACCGAATCCACCGACGGTGTTGGCAATGGCGGCGGTGGCGGCCCAATTAGCGGAGTGGAGGAAGGAGAAATTTCATCCGGTAAAAATGGCTCTTCCTCAGGCTCAAATTCCAGGGTATCGGGTTCGTATACCGGGTAGGAACATTGATATTCTTTCTCGATTTTGACCATCGGCTGGGAGAAGGGGCGGGGTTTTACATCCAGTGATTTGTCTTTATAAACATTTTCCAGGAAACTACCCACAATGGGCAGGGCCATGCGCGAACCCTGTCCCAGATTGGTACTGCGGAAGTGGATCGAACGGTCGTCGCCACCCACCCAGGCGCCCATCACCAGGTCGGGCGTAATGCACATATACCAGCCGTCGGAGTTGTTAGAGGTAGTACCCGTTTTGCCGCCGATCTCGCCTTTATTAGTGACCACACCCGTAAAATTATAAAGACCGCGCGAAGTACCGCCCGGCTCCTCGATGCCGCCTTTAAGCATATGCCGCATCAGGAAGGCCGACTCGGGCCGGATGGCCTGATGACGTTCTGGAACAAACTCTTCGATCACGCTACCACGCTGATCTTCAATCCGTGTTACCAGCACAGGAGTGGTATAAGTACCTGAGTTGACGAAAATAGAATAGGCCGCTACCATATCGTAGAGTGATACGTCGAAAATTCCCAGGCCAATTCCCATTTCAGCGCGAAGGGGGGTACTTATGCCCATTTTCTCGGCATAGCGTACGACATCTTTTGGTCCTACCTTCTCGGTGAGTTGCACGGTTACGGAATTGACCGACTGCGCCAGCGCCCGACGCAGCGTCATGTTGGAGTACGTAAAGTAACCATTGGAATTTCGGGGTGCCCAGCGTTGCATTTTCCCGTTGATCATCATTTCACGAACGTAAGGTTTATCCACAATACGGTCGCAGGGAGTCATGTCAAATGTAGTATCGTCAATGGCCGCGGTATATACAAAAGGCTTGAAGGTAGAACCCGGCTGCCGCTTGCCCTGCTTGACATGGTCGTACTTGAAAAAATTATAATCCAGACCGCCTACCCATGCTTTGATGTAGCCCGTTTGCGGCTCCATTGCCATCATGCCGGCGCGCATAATGCGCTTGTAGTATTCAAGCGAGTCCATCGAACTCCAAACCCGCACCATCGACCCGCCCGTTTTCCAGTCGTAGACGGTCATCGTGTCTTTTTTGTTGAGGTAAAAATCGATCGAGTCGGGCTGGTTGGGGAATCTGGCGGCCAGAGATTTGTAGCGTCCGGTACGTTTGATGACATCTTGCAAGAAATTCGGGATTTCCTTACCATCCTCATCCCGCCAGGGTTTTTCACGCCCCCAGTGTTCCTCAAAAGTTTTTTGCAAATCACGCATTTTGGTTTCCAGAGCCTTTTCAGCGTGTTCCTGCATCCGGGAGTCGATGGTTGTGTATATTTTCAGGCCGTCGGTGTAGAGGTCATACCCATTTTCCTCTCCCCATTTCTTCACATAATCCACGACGGCGTTCTTGAAGTAGTTGGCATTCCCATCGTAAGGCGTCTCAAATTTTACTTTAAGTTCAATGGGTAGTTGACTGATCGAATCGGCCTCGGCCCGGGTCAGGTAGTTAAAATTGGCCATCCGGTCAAGTACCACATTGCGACGTTCGAGCGAGCGATCGGGATTGCGGATAGGATTATAGGTAGTTGTAGCCTTTTGTAGACCTACCAGGACGGCGGCTTCCTGCACGTTGAGGCTGTCGGGCGACTTGCTGAAATACGATCGAGCCGCTGTATTGATGCCATAGGCATTGTTTCCATAATCCACGGTATTGAGGTACATCGTAATAATTTCCTCCTTGGTGAAATTACGTTCCAGCTTAATGGCCGTCAGCCATTCTTTGGTTTTAAATACCAGTGTCCCCAGTACCGGAATGCCGCCAAGCAGCCCGCGGGCATCGCGGCGGCGGGTCTTGAAAAGCTTTTTGGCCAGTTGTTGCGTCACGGTACTTCCGCCGCCCTGGTCAGTGTCGCCCGTGAGCAGCCCCGCCGCCACCCGAGCCATGGCCCGCAGATCGATGCCGGAATGGTCATAAAACCGTTCATCTTCGGTAGCAATGAGAGCCTTGGTGAGGTTGGGCGAAATCTCATCGTAGCCGACTGGCGTACGGTTTTCGGTATAAAACTTGCCGATCATAATGCCGTCGGAAGTATAGATTTCCGACGACTGATTAACCTTCGGGTTTTGCAAGTCTTCCACACTGGGCATGCTTCCCATTAACCACAGGAAATTGGTTTCCACGCAAAAAATGTAGAAAACTGCTAGGAAAAATCCCCAGCCAAAGATTTTCCATAAACGTGAGATAGGCTTATAGTACGCTGTATTTTTATCGACCGTCGATGCCCAGAATTGCTGCACTGACCGATACCGGGCTCGAGTATTTTTCAAGAAAGGATCGATGCGTTCCTGACCGAATAGCTTTACGCCTAAGGAGTAAAAAGCCGCGTCAAGCTTAGCCGCCAGCCAATTGTTGGCACGTATTAAAGTGGCTTTTAAGGTATTAAAAAAAGCTAGAATAGCTTCCATGTACAATCAGTGCTTAAAGGAGATGCCTACCTGGCCAGGCTCATCATGGTGTGCCTGATAAGTCTCGTTCTGCAGGCCGGGCCAAAGATAACGAAAGCCGAACGAATGGCAGTACGTCCGGCTTGTCAGTCTATTTTAATCCTCTTTATTTCTTAGGCTGAAAGTCCAGAGCAACACCATTCAGGCAATAGCGAAGTCCGGTTGGTTTGGGGCCATCGTCAAAAACGTGGCCGAGATGCCCGCCGCAAACTTCACAAAGTACTTCAGTGCGAGCCATACCCATCGACCGATCCGTCCTTTCCTCCACGTTCTTGGCGTAAAGGGGTTTGTAAAAACTCGGCCAACCCGTTCCGGATTCGAACTTGGTTTCGGAGCTGAACAACGGAGTTTTGCAAGCAGCGCAAACATAAATGCCCGATTTTTTATTATTGTTCAAAGGACTGGAAAAAGGCCTCTCAGTACCCGCCTCGCGCAATACGTAGTACTCCTGAGCCGTGAGGAGCTGTTTCCATTCAGCATCACTTCGATCAACCTGCCGGGGTTTTGTTTCACTACTGGCATCACTGACATCAGCCGTTTTTTTCTGGGCCTGAGAACAGGAAAGTACGCCAAAAAAGGCGCTCAAAAGGGTAAGTAATTTAATCGTTTTCATGAATATCGTGTTAATGAATTGTAAGTACTAATTGGCTTAATTAACGCTGCCGGCAATACTTTGGTTTACCTGTTCGGGACGTCGCCCAGCCATATTGCAGCTTTATAGACATCGTTTTACCCCAATAAAACCGTACCTTGCAGCTTTTTATGACCGGGCCCGAGGGCATTTCTGCCTGGACGGGCCTTTTTTATATACGAAAACTGAATTTCATCAATGACTTTTGAAGCATTAAATCTGGATCCACCCTTCCTGAAAGCCGTAAAAGAAGAAGGCTATACCGAACCTACACCCATTCAGGCCCAGTCCATACCCTTGGTTTTGCAGGGAAAAGATTTGCTTGGGTGCGCACAAACGGGCACCGGCAAAACGGCCGCTTTTGCCATTCCCATTCTGCAATTACTTAACAAAGAAAAAACGCCAGGCGGCCGGCGCAAAATCAGAAGCTTAATCGTAACGCCGACCCGCGAACTGGCTATCCAGATTGAAGAGAGTTTTGTGGCTTACGGCCGCCATACCAACCTGAGCTGTACCGTCATTTTCGGCGGCGTAAACCAGAATCCCCAAACCAAAATCCTGCAACGCGGAGTTGATATTCTGGTAGCTACCCCCGGCCGCTTGCTTGATTTGATGAATCAGGGCTTCATAAGCCTGAAAGACATTGAAATCTTTGTGCTCGACGAAGCCGACCGCATGCTGGACATGGGTTTCATCCACGATGTTAAAAAGCTTTTGGCCGTACTTCCCCGTAAGCGGCAGTCGCTGTTTTTCTCGGCTACGATGCCGCCTGAAATCATCAAATTGTCGGACACCATCCTGCACAATCCTGCCAAAGTGGCGGTAACGCCGGAATCTACCACGGCGGAAACGGTGAGTCAATCAGTGTACTTTGTGGATAAAGGCAACAAAAACGCTCTGCTTCTGCACGTTTTGGCCAACCAGAAGATCAAAACAGCCTTGGTTTTTACCCGGACCAAGCATGGTGCCGACAAGGTGGTGAAAGTCCTGAACCGTACCGGTATCAAGGCGGAAGCCATCCATGGAAATAAGGCCCAGAATGCGCGTCAGCGTGCTTTGGCTAATTTCAAAGCCCAAACTACCCGTGTGCTGGTAGCAACTGACATCGCCGCCCGCGGTATCGATGTGGATGAACTGGAATACGTTATCAATTTCGAGCTCCCTAATATCGCCGAGACCTACGTCCACCGCATTGGTCGTACAGGCCGCGCCGGAGCAGACGGAACCGCATTTTCGTTCTGTGATGCAATCGAGAAGGCTTATCTGAAAGACATCGAGAAGCTGATCGGTCAAAAAATTCCTGTGATCTCAGATCATCCGTTCCCGCTGATCGATCATAATCCTGAGCCTCCCAAGCAGCAGCAACGTGGGCCGCGCCCCAACCGGCAGCGACCTTCGCCCGAGAAAGCCAAGCGGAATCGGGCCAATAAGTCGAGGTACGAACGTTCATAAATTCGAGCCCCTTTTTTAAATAACCGGGGTAAACATGAAGAAAAGCGTGTCAGTTTTCCAAACGTCGGAAAACGAACACGCTTTTCTTATGCGCAACCAAAACTAATAAACTTATTGCTTCGCCGAAGACATTATCTTTTCGGCTGCCCGCAGATCATAATCAGCGTTTTTCTTTTTCTCGCTAAGTAGTTTCCGGACTGTCGGGTAGGCGGGGCGGGCTTCGGGGCCAAGTTGTTCCAGAATGTTGAGCGCCTGGACACGAGCCATCTGAATATCGCTGTTTAGCGCTTCGGTCAGGGTTTGAATTGGTTTGTCTTTTTCTCCCAGCTTAATAAGAGCCTCGGCGGCAGCAATCCGAACGCTCACTTCTTTGTCTTTAAGCATACTGAGCAGATCGTACTTGGCGGGGGTAGCATAATGCCCTAAAATCGTACAACCCGTGGCTGCCCAATAGCGTACAATGGGATCTTCGTCGGCCAGCATTTTCATGATTTTGGAAAGATTCTTCGGGTCTCCTTCGGATGCCAATTCGGCGGCCGCCAGAACCTTCTTGATGTCGTAATGGCCGCTGCGGGCATAGTCGTAAAGCGGAATAATATTGGAGATATCTTCCATCATCGCTTCGGGCAAGAAGCCAACATCCTTAACCTCAATAGCATAATCGCGGTTGGCTTTCCGCATTTTTTCCAACACGGATTTATATTTTGGATCGCCTGCCAGATTATGGACGTTATGCGGGTCGGCGTCCACATCGAAGAGTTCTTCTACGGGTTTGGTTTCCCAGAATTTTCGCTGAATATCGTTTAGCTTTCCTTCCTTATAGGCCGTTTCCCATGATTTCATGGATGGCGCTTTCCATAAGTATTCGATGTACTGGCCGTAGATTTTGTGGGGCATGTAGTTGCGAATGTACCGGTACTTCTTGTCACGAAGGCCACGAACCAGATCCATCCGCTCATCCATCCGACCCCGGAAAGCGTGAGCGTATTCGCGTTCGGGTGCCTGTTGTTTTCCCAGAAACGCTTTGCCCTGCATATAATCGGGAATATCCACGCCGGCCAGGCTCAGCAGGGTAGGAGCAAAGTCAAGAAAAGTAACGATGCGGTCGGTTTTGGTGCCTGGCTGGCCGGGAGCCAGATGGGCGTATTTTTTGGGAAAACGAATGACAAGTGGAATGTGCAGTCCCGATTCGTACATGAATCTCTTGCTTCTGCCCAACACACCGCCATGGTCGCTATAATAAAATACAATGGTGTTTTCAGCCTCACCGGACTTTTCCAAATCGGCCAGGATTGCGCCGACAAAGCTGTCCATGTCCTCGACCTTGTCGTAGTACTGCGCCCAGTCGTGCCGCATTTCGGGGGTGTCGGGGTGGTAAGGGGGAAGCGTAACATCGCCTGGCTTATGGCGTAATTTGTCGTTGGGGATAGACTGGTGAATACTACTTTCGTGAGAAATGGTCGTATTAAAGATCGCAAAAAAGGGCTGCCCCGCCTTTCGGTTGGCGTAGGTCGCCTTGTTGCTCGATTCGTCCCACGCTCCTTCCTGATCCTCCGCTACGTTGTAATCCTTTTTGACATTGTTGCTGGTGTAATAGCCCGCTTCTTTCAAATATTTTGGATAAAACTTGACGAAATCAGGAATCGCGTATTCACTGCGCATGTTCTCTGTCCCGATGGAAGGTGGGTACATTCCAGTGATGAGCGTCGAGCGTGAAGGCGCACACACGGGCGCGGTGGCGAAAGCGTTGGTGTAAAGGACACCCTCCGAGGCCAGCTTATCAATATTTGGGGTAGTAGCGAATGCATCTCCGTATGCACCTATGAATGGGCTATTATCCTCGCTAACGATCCACAAAATATTGGGCTGATCAGTAGTCTGAGCGTTGGTCGGTTGAAAACCAAACAGGATAACGACTACAAAGCCGAGCGTGCGAAGATTAAGAAAGTCTCTCATCATTACCATTCATAATTCATCATTCAAAAAGGTCCTTTTGCCTCAATCCGATCAGCCTTTCTGGACGCGCCGGGCATTTCGCCCCGCAAACTTTGCTTCTGAGCGGCCAGGGGCTTGCCCGTTTCGCGGTGATACCAGTCGGGTGTGAGGGTTTCGGGTACCGTATCGCCTGTTTCCTCCTGCCATTGGTTAAGTACCTTGCGCAGTTTTTCTACTTCTTGTGCGTAGGCAGGGTCGTTGATCAGGTTGTTTTCCTGCACCAAATCTTTCCGCAAGTCGAAGAACTCTTCCTCCGGTCGCGGTGATCGGAAAATGTCCCGCTGAATTGGGGTAAGCTTCGATTGGTCGGCGGCTTTTAAGTCTTGGGCTGACGGACTTTGATTCGCGTCGATCGGTCCTTCGTTGGTTAGCTCGGGACGCTTGTTGATAACGTAAAGAAAATCTCTGGTCCGCACCGCCCGTTCGTAGGCTTCGTAGTCGTGCCAGTTGTGTTCCGAAAAAACGTAGTTTCTGAATTTTTGACTGGGATTTTTGAATAAATCAAAAAATGACACACCCTGTGTGGTTTTTGAAGGATCGGACCGAGAGGCCTGAATCAGGGTAGGAGCAATGTCGATACTGCTGACCAGGCTCTCACAAACGGTGCCGGCCTTGGGAATTCCCGCTGGCCATTTTACGATAAAAGGCGTACGCATTCCTGTATCATAAACCCTTGTTTTGCTTCCCGAAAAAGGGCGGCCATTGTCGGCCATGAAAATAATGAGGGTACTTTCTGCGATTCCCTGTCGTTCAAGTTCGCGCTCCAAATCACCAAGATAACGGTCGATGCGACCGATCTCATTGTAGTAGGCAGCCAGGTCGATGCGCGTAGCGGGGCTGTCCAACAACTGAGGGGGAATAGCCACATCCTTGTCAGGGTCATGCGGCTGAGGAAAGCTATCCACTGCCGACCACGAGCGATGGGCGTCGAAAGGCGCGAACCAAAAGAAAAAGGGCTGATCCTTGGGTCTGTTTTGCAGGATATTGACCCATTGTTGTTCGCCGCCTTCGCCCACGAGTTTACGGTCATTGACCATCAGGTCGTAGGCACGGCGGGTGTTGGCCCCCTCGTGGAACTTGCCGGAATGAGCGGTGTAGTAGCCACTTTTTTTCATCAGCTCCGGGAAATATTCCAGATGCGCGGGCAGTGGAGTGTGCAGTTCTGCCGCCCCGGTATTGTGCGGATAGCGCCCGGTGAGGATGCTTGTGCGGCTAGGGCTGCACGAACTGGCGGTGAGATAAAAATTGGTAAACCGAACCCCATTCCGCGCCATCCGGTCAAGGTTCGGTGTACGAATTTTGTCATTTCCATAGCAGCCGATGTCCTCGGCCGAAATATCGTCTCCGATGATAAAGATGATATTGGGCCGTGACGTGGCTGGCTGCGCATAAGCGAAATACCCTGTGGATAGTGTTAGAAGGAAGCAAAGAAGGGTAAAACGCATAGCAGAGTATTATTCAAACCTAATAAAGTACCCACGTATCCTTTCCTCCTCCTCCCTGCGAAGAATTAACTACCAATGACCCTTTGCGCAGAGCCACCCGCGTTAACCCGCCCGGCATAACGTGGATATCTTCCCCGTAGAGAATGTAGGGTCGTAAATCCACATGCCGCCCTTCGGCGTGATCCTGCATCATACAAGGTACCCTTGAAAGCGAAATGGTTGGCTGAGCGATATAGTTGCGGGGGTTGTCGCGGATTTTTTGACGGAACAATTCATGTTCCTCAGCCGAAGCTTTTGGGCCGATCAGCATACCGTAACCGCCTGCTTCGTTTGCTTCCTTGACGACCAGGTGCTCGATATTTTCCATGACGTAATCAAAATCTTCCTGCTCGCGGCAGATGTAGGTCTTTACATTGGGGATAATAGCCTCTTCATTCAAATAGTACTTAATGATGCGTGGAACATAAGCATAAATCACCTTATCGTCGGCAACGCCCGTACCCGGAGCATTGGCCAGTGCAACGCGCCCGTTTTTGAATACCTCGAAAAGTCCAGGTACACCAAGGAGCGAGTCGGGGTTGAATACCTCGGGATCAAGGAAAGTATCGTCGAGGCGGCGGTAAATGACATCCACAATCTCGAACCCCTTGGTAGTTCGCATCTTGATAAATCCGTCTGACACGACCAAATCCCGGGCGTCTACCAGCTCAACACCCATCTGCTGGGCGAGGTAGGAATGCTCGAAATACGCGGAATTGTAAATGCCCGGCGTAAGTACCACCACGTTGGGATTGGGGCGTTCGCTGAGGTGCTGGAGCATGTGATGCAATCTGGTGGCATAGTCCGAGACAGGCCTCACGCCCGTCCGGGCCAGCACATCAGGGAAAAGCTGCTTGGAAAGCTCTCGGTTTTCAAGCATATAGGATACGCCGGACGGGCAGCGCAGGTTGTCTTCAAGTACCATAAAGGTCCCATCGTCGCCCCTAATGAGGTCGGTGCCCGTGATATGACACCAAATACCCCTTGATGGTGTGATGCCCCGGCAGGCTTCCAGAAAGCACTTGCTGGATTCGATGAGGTCACGCGGCACGATGCCATCATTCAGGATATTCTGATCGTTGTAAACGTCATGGATGAACATGTTCAGGGCTTTGATACGCTGCTTGAGCCCCCGTTCCATTTCGTTCCATTCCTGGCCAGTCAGCACGCGCGGAATGATATCGATGGGCATGGTACGTTCGGTACCTTCTCCCTCTGAATAAACATTAAAGGTAATTCCCATCGAAAGCATGGACCGTTCGGCGGTTTGCTGGCGATTGAGCAAATCCTGACTGGAAAGCGTTTCGAATTTATTTTTTAGATGTTCATAACCAGGCCTGATCTGGCCTTCGGGCATGAACATCTCGTCATAAAAGTTTTCTGAATTATAGCCTGCGAATGAAAAATTCATAATTTTCTAATTAAAATCTGGTGGTTTGGTGCTTATAGCCGAACAATTTATGGCAGGCGTTTGGTTTTACCAAATTATTGAAAAATTTAGGTTTTTATTGCGATCTTTATGCAAATTTCTGCGCTAATTGCCAGCTGTCTTCGTTAAGCCTAAGTCATGATTCTCAGGGTCGCTTTTCTATCAATTGCACTTTTTGTCGTAGTACTTGTTCCCGGACTTAATGCCCAGCATATGCCCGGCGTAGCGATGGGCAATTATGCCGGCACCCAGGCACTTTATCATAATCCGGCTTTCGTGGCAGACTCCCGTTACAGTGTTCATGTGAATTTTGTGGGAGCGCAGCTTTATGTCGCCAATAACCACATCAAGTACAATGTCCCTTACTCTTTTCTGTCGCTGATTACGGGGACTGTTCCGAACAAGTACCGAAATGAGCGCGGGGCGATCATTCTCCCGAGGGTGGACCTTGAACAAAAACTCAACGGGAATCCAAAGCACATGAACCTGGGTCTGGAAGGCCGTTTGCCTTCCGTGATGGTTTCGCTACTGGATGGAAAGGTAGGTGTAGCCGCTACTTCCCGCGTTCGGGTCCTAGGGAACATGTCTCAATTTACCGAACCTCTGGCCAGGGCGCTCCGGGGACGCGGTAAAGGTGAAGATATTCAGAAGCAATTGTTCGAAAATCAATCCGGTAATTTACATCTCAATGGCGTGGGGGAAGTAGCCCTAACACTGGGTGGGGTACTCTTGGATAATGAGACTGATTTTTTTAAGGTAGGAATAACAGCTAAAAGGTTAATCGGTCTTTACAATGCGCACGTTATCATCGAGGACGGTTCGTTTGGTATCTATCCCGACGAAAACTACCAGCTTAAGAAGGAACTGATCGAAGTACCTACGATTGATGCTACCTACGGCTATACGAGTGACGCGGCTTTTCAGGATTTGAGGCTATCACCCGCCTGGATGCTGGGCAATGCTCCCGCGGGAAGTGGCTGGGGCTTTGATGTCGGGATGGTTTACGAGTACCGTCCGAATGCCAACAGATATTCTTACACCGATAGGGGCGTTCGTAAGCGCGATGGTAGTATCAACAAGTACTTATACCGTATATCGGTGGCCCTGACCGATCTTGGGGGCGTTCGCTTCAAAAATCCCAACTACGTCAGTCAGTTTCAAACGTCGGCATTGAACCGGTCTTTTCGCTTCGAGAATTTTCAGAAACTCGACGGAACGGCAGGATTTTTCAACGCGGTCAACAAATCTTTGGATACCGATACCAGTTCGCCCGCGACTTCATTCCGTTCCGTGTTACCTACCGCCTTCCAAACCAGCCTGGACTACCAGGTTCAGCCAAACATCTATGTCAACACGCTTTGGGTACAAAACCTGATTGGTGCCGGAGCTTTTGGTATGAAAGCGGAATCGGTGCTGGCCGTTACGCCCCGATACGAACATCGTTGGTACGAGGTTTCTGTTCCGGTATCGATCATGAATCGCTACGGTTCTTTTGGTGTGGGAGTCGCCGGGCGTGTGGGCCCGCTTTGGTTTGGTACCGACCACCTGCTGGGATTACTGAACGTGGGAAAACCCAAAACGTTCAACCTCTACGCCGGCCTGTCTACCGGTCTTTTCCGCCGCCCACCCCGCTCGCCCAATGCCTGCTTCCTGCCCGATGGAGAGACTTTCTGGGATAGATTATTCAGAAGGCGCTAGTGTAGGGGGGGGCTCAATTTAACCTTTGAAGCATCATCAGCCGAAAATCCATGACTTGCTTCCCGGCAATTTTCTCGGCTTTGAGTGTTAAAGTACCCTTGCCTTTTTCTAGGTGAAATTTTCCGATATTTAAGGTTTTCCAATCTTTTACATAAGATTCGGGGCGCTCCACGCGGTCGTTCTCCATCCCGCGCAAGGGAGGATCGAAGGCTTCTGTGATTTTAGCCAGTATGTTTGTACTGCCAAAAGTCAGCCGGAAAGTCGAGCCAACGTTTTCGGGGGCACACGTGTAATAGATGATTGCGTCGAAGTCACCGTCGGCCAGTACTTCCACATCCCACACAATGGCATCTTCGAGCTTTGTCCAATTTGTGAAAAACGAGCAGTTCGGCCAGCGATTTGATCGCTCAATACCACCCACGGGTTGGGCATCACGGGCGGGTAGTTGAGTGTATTTGAAGTCAGGATGGCCCACGGGAAAAGTACGTTCATCTTTTCCCTTGATACCCGGTAGTACTTCGGCATTCCATTGGGTAGCGGCGGCTTGCAATCGTGCGGCTACTTCCGGTTTTCGGGCGGTGATGTCGGTAGTTTGGCCGGGATCGGCGACCATGTCATAGAGTTTTCCTTTGCCGTCGAGGCGGTACTGCTGACTGCGAACGCTTGTACTGCCGTTCCAGTAGTTATACAGCAGTCGGTCTTTATCAAAAGCCCCTTTTTTGATAAGAAGTGGTTTCAGGCTTATGCCATCCAGCGGCTTGGGCGGCTGGAAACTAACGCCCGCCATGTCCACCAAAGTAGGCAGCAAATCGATGACGCTCGTTATTTC
The DNA here is from genome assembly GCA_964500445.1 of uncultured Persicitalea sp. Classification (GTDB taxonomy): domain Bacteria; phylum Bacteroidota; class Bacteroidia; order Cytophagales; family Spirosomataceae; genus Persicitalea. The sequence goes on from CAZCOG010000007.1 coordinate 122,686, forward strand.
GTTAATCTTCGTTCCCGGCTTAATCATTTTAGAGAACTGCATCACCAGGGGCGAGCGGACACCTCCTTCGTCGGTTGAGCCTTTTCTACCCTTCATTTCCCCATTCCAGCGAAAGGAATTTGGACCATTGTCGCTGAAATAAAGGACGATGGTGTCATCCTCCAAATCCAGTGTTTTTAGCTTCGCCATAATCCGCCCGACATTCCAGTCGATATTCTCACACATGGCAAGGGCGGCGCGAGTAAAGTCAATATCTTCTTCCAGTCCTTTTTGGGCTCGCATCGCCAGCGGTTTGTTTTTATATTCGTTCCACCAACGATCAGGTACTTGCATGGGCGCGTGGGGGGTATTGTAGGGAACATAAAGAAAGAATGGTTTGTCCTTGTTTTGCTCAATGAAAGCCATCGCGTGGTCGGTCAAATCATCTACCAGAAAGCCGTTGCCCTCGGTTATGGCGCCATTATGTTCCAGCATCGGGCTGAAGTAATCGCCCCAGTGGCCGGAGCAGAAGCCGTAATAATCATCGAAGCCACGGGCGTTGGGATGGTAGGGGTACTGCATCCCGCTATGCCACTTCCCGTAAGCTGCCGTGGCATAGCCTGCACTTTTAAAAGCCTGAGCGATAGTGGTTTCGTCGAGGTTAAAACGTTCACCTCCTTCCGAAGTACTGCGGACACCCGTACGGGCATGGTAGCGTCCAGTCAAAAGCTCCGCGCGGGTAGGGGAGCAGACAGGCTGGACAAAGAAATGATCGAAAATTGCGCCGTTTTTGGCTATTGCATCAATATTCGGAGTACTGATGTTGGTATTTCCACTCACACTCAAATCACCCCAGCCCTGATCGTCGCTCAGAATTATAACAATGTTAGGGTACTTTGATTTTTGCGCAAAAAGCGCAAAAGGAAGCAATAGAAAGAAAAGCAGGCTTCGCATCGATCCAACATTCATTTTTATAATATTGAGCGGTCCAATGGCACCCAGGTTTTAAGCAGAAATAAAGCGAGAAGAAATGCGAAAACAGTTTTCAGGCTGCTTTTATACAACTACCTCACCTTTTGCAACCGCAGCCTCCGCCTTCCGGTCATTGAACATGATCAAAAACAAGACAAGTACCACAGCGGCGATGGCAGCGGGAACCATCCAGATCGACGTCCAGTCTTTGATCCCATCGGTGGTGAAGCGATCCGTTACGATCCCCGAGAGCTTGGAGCCAATACCCATCCCGATGCCGTAGGTAGCCAGCGTGATGAGACCCTGCGCCTGCGCCTTGATGTTTGGTCCGGCCTTCATATCGGTATAGATTTGGCCCGTTACAAAGAAGAAGTCAAAACACACACCGTGTAGCAGAATGGCGATATAAAGCATCCATTCGCCCGATCCGCCGTCACCGTAACCAAACAGAATAAAGCGCAGGATCCAGGCGACTAGTCCGGCGGCCAGCATCCACTTCACACCTAGTTTTCGGAAGGCCAGTGGTATCAACAGCATAAAGACAAATTCCGAAGCCTGTCCGAGCGACATTTTGCTTTCTACGTAGGTCATCCCCGAATCGGTGAGCGAAGGGTTGGCCATGGCGTAGTAAAAAGAAAGCGGAATGCAAATGGCGATAGAAGCCAGAAAGAAAATTACGAACGAACGGCTCTTGAAAAGTACAAAGGAATCGGCTCCCAGAATTTGGGCGAAGGTGGCTTTTCCAGATGCGGTGGGTGGGGTGTCAGGTAGTGTAAATGAGAATAGTCCCAGCACAACTGCCGAAGCCATGGCGAGTTGGAAAATCATGACGTTGTCGCCGATATTCATAAAGCCTACGATATTCGTCACCACGATCCAGGCTACCGTACCCATTACCCGGATAGCCGGGAAATCCTGCTCCGGATTGTTCATCTGCCGCATGGCAATCGAGGTGGTAAGGGAAATACAGGGCGCAAAAGACAGGCAGTAGCCCAGCATGACCCAGAAGAATGTCCCGGCATCCTGGATTTGCGTGATGTAGAAGAGAATAGCGGCCCCGATCAGATTAAGTACACCTAGTACTTTTTGGGCAGCAAAGTAGCGGTCGGCGATCATCCCAACGAAAAACGGCGCAATGAGCATGGCCAGCGAAAAGGCGGTGTAAGCATTACCTACCTGGTCGCCCGTGGCGTTGAGTTGGGTAAACAGGTACTTGCTCATTTGGCCATACCATGCACCCCAGACGAAGAACTGCATGAACATCATAGCCATCAATTGATAACGAACGGTACTTTTCATTTAAGAATGAGTAGTGAATGAGGAATGTTGAGTGATGAATGATGCTTTTTTTTGCTGAAAGCCTTTGTCAGGCTGAGCGTTGTCGAAGCCCGAATGCTAATATAATGCGTGATCGGTGGGAATATCCACGCTGCCCCAAACCTTTTTGGCGGTCCAGTCGGCGGCGGGGGCGGCCCAGAACGGATCACTGGCGGGTAATCCCAAAGGCAGCAGCACCGTGGCGCAAAGATAAAGGCTTCCGGTAGAAATATAGGTTTCGCCGATGGCGGGTTGGTGGCCGTGGACACCGATTTGCAGCCATCCTTTGGCGTCGTAGGTTTCGGGACTTTCCGTAGTGCGCTGAATCACCGCCGTGAGCGCCGAGCGAACCTGCGCAGGGACTACCTCTTTCGGGAGTTTTTGGACCAATACCATATTCGCCAGATGCTGAAAAGCTCCGGCCCGGTAGGCAATGGAACGCCCGATAATCGGGAAAGTACCTTCCGGCGAAATGAGCCTCTCCTGGATGGCAGCGTAGCGGATCGCCCGCTTCGTCACGTCTTCCGCCATTCTTTCGTACACCTTTTCTTTGGGTACTATGGCTTCCAGAATATCGTACAAATAAGGCTGAATGACGTAGCTATTGTAATAGTCCCAGTGAAAATTGGGGCCATCACCGTAAATCCCGTCGCCCTTGTACCACTGCTCGTGCTGCCGCAGGGCGTAGTCGATGCGCATCCGGTCGTATTCGTAGCCGTATTTGGCAAAAAAGGTCTCGATCATCGCGCTGAACAACAGCCAGTTGTTGAAGCCCGGCCTGATGACTCGACTACTCAAAAACGCCTTGACTACATTCTCTTTCACGGAAGCGGGTGCTGCTTCCCAAAGCTTCGGAGCGCGGATAAGGCCGTCGGCCAGAAAAGAAGCATCTACCACCGGTTGCCCTCCTTTATTGTAGTTCAGGAAATCTTTGGCCTGGGGATTGGAGGCATTATCGAGGGCTTTCAGACTGAGAGCAAAGTACTTGTCTCTTAATTGCTTCTCCGCCGGATCTGAAAACTCAGTTTGGTTTAGCCACGGACTGATTCCCGCCATGAGGCGACCAAAAGCTTCGAGGTGCGTGTACTCAGGTCGATCTTTGGTTTTTCCTTCGACAGGCATGTTGGCTTTTAAAGTATCATTAGCCAGATTTTCAAGGACTGGTTTTGCCAGTTTATCCAGATAATTCAGCCAGGTTTGGCGGTCGCTTGGCGCAGGGGGCGCAAAATTGCCGAACGCAGCCACGCCGGTTAGCCCCAGGGATTTGATAAATGGTCTTCTAGTCATGTTCGTTAAAAATGTTCCATCAATTCTTCCACCATCTCCGGCGCACCAATATAAAAAGGCGTCCGCTGGTGCATGGAGGTGGGTTTAATATTTAGAATGGCTTCCGTATCGTTCACCGCCAGGCAACCCGTGACGCCCGCGATGAAAGCCAGCGGGTAGCATTCATAAAGTAGGCGAAGTTTGCCGTCAGGAGTTTTCGGTGTAGGAGGGTAAAGATATATCCCACCCTTCAACAAATTACGGTGAAAGTCTGCCACCAGCGATCCGATGTAACGGGCGGAGTACCGCCGCTCCCGGCAGGAGGCCAGGTACTTTTGGATCGGTTCATTGAAATCATTCAGGTTGCCGTCGTTGTAAGAATAAATGTTGCCGTTTTTGGGACTTTTTATATCGGGGTGCGAAAGAATGAATTCGCCAAGGGAAGCATCGTAGGTAAAGCCATTGACACTGTGTCCGGTAGTATAAACCAGCATCGTAGAAGATCCGAACAGTATATAGCCCGCCGCTACCTGCTCCTGACCTCCCTGCATGAAATCATCGACTGTGGGCTCGGTACCGATTGCCGTCACGCGACGGTAAATTGAGAAAATAGTACCGATAGAAACATTGACGTCGATGTTGGAAGATCCGTCGAGGGGATCGATGGCGATCACGTACTTTCCCTTATTGTTTCCGGTAAAAATAATTCCCTCCTCCTCTTCCGAAATCAGGGCACATACCTCACCGCCGTTGGTAAGCGCGCGACGGAAGCGTACATCCGCTATCGCATCCAACTTTTGCTGATTTTCTCCCTGAACGTTCTGCTGGCCCATTTCTCCGGTCAGGTCAATAAGACCGGCGCGGTTGACTTCGCGGTGAACGATTTTGCCCGCCAGAGCAATGTCGCGCAGCAACTGGGAAAGTTCGCCAGTTGCAAACGCAAAGGCATACTGGCGGTGCATGATGTACCGGTCGAGCGTCGTGCCGACGGGCAGCACCATCGGGTGCGGAGTATTCTCTTTCTGATTGAGCATGGCTTGACGCTTCGCGGCGAGACTTGATAAAACGACAACGAAAATTGATTCGCCCTCAGGTGGCGCTAAATATATCGGGTATTAAAGTCATATTTGCTTCCTAAGTACTGCTTTCGGGATGATAATTCTGTCATCTTCTTTATATTCACCCTTCAAAACAACTTTTTCTTATGAAAATACGAATAATCGCAGTACTCCTCCTCACAACCATATCTGTGGCGTTGGCGCACGAATTTTGGATTTCTCCTGAAAACTTTTTTCCCAATTTAGGTGAGAAATTGGTTTGGAAAATTCAGGTAGGGGAAGATTATACGGGCGAACACTGGGGCGGTGGGAGCCGGCGAGTCGAGAGGCTGCGGTTGTTCACAGCGAAGGGCCAGGAAGATCTGACAAGTACTATTCAACAAAGTGATGAACAAGTGGAGGCCCCCTCTTTTACTATCGGCGAAGCCGGAACTCAAATGTTGGTGCTGGAAACCAATAACTCCTTTATTGAACTGGAACCCGATAAATTTGAGGCGTACCTGAAAGAAGACGGACTTACCGCCGCGCTGGATTATCGGCAGAAAAACCAAGAGCAACAGAAAATAGGCCGAGAGTTTTACCGTCGTTGCGCCAAGACTATCATTCAGGTTGGCGCGGCTACCAACGACCTGCCCACCAAACCGACGGGCGTGGATCTTGACATTATCCCCCTACAAAATCCTTACGCCCTGAAACCCAACTCCTCACTCTCTTGCCGTATTCTGTTCGAAAAGAAACCTTTGGCCAATGCTATGGTGCGCTGCTGGCGGCGCGTAAATGGTAAGACGGAAGTTGAGTTCCAGCAAACCGATTCAAAAGGGGAGGCTACTTTCAACCTGACCAAGAAGGGAAAGGCCGCGTATATGCTCAGCAGCGTTCATATGGTGCGGCTATCGGGCAACGATAAAGCAGATTGGCAGAGTTTGTGGGGGAGTGTGACGTTCGGGATGCGGTAAGAGGTACTTCAATCCACCAGAGGTGCGGTCTGCGCTACCGAAGTTACTCCCGGGGGTAGTTCCAGAATCCTGATGTTGCGGAAGTGAATTTCGGCTCCTTCGGCTTCCAGGCAGATATAACCCTTTTTGCGTTCTGAAGCCCGCAGCCCGTTCACGAACTTCCCATTGACGGATAACTTTACCGTACCGTCCACGCACACAACTACGTATTTGTTCCACTCCCCCTTACCGCGGCAGCGCTTTTCCAGAGACTTGCTTCGGATGCCGCGCGGGTTGTCCGGGATGGCGGTCATGCCCATCGTCGGGAATAACTCTCCGTGGACGTAGGCATCGGTTTGGTTATGAATAACGGCCCATTGTAGTTCCAGCATCTGAACTTCGATGGCTTTGGTGAGCGGATTGTCGCCGAATTGCGTTCCTTCACTCCACACGAATACACCGGAGTTGCCCCCGGCTTCCATGTGTTTCCATTCTATTTCCAGGATAAAATTTTCGTATTGCCGGTCCGTGCGCATCACACCTATCGGCTTTCCAGTGCTAACAAGTACCCCTTTTTTTACTTTCCAGGTGTCTTCGGCGGTGTTTACGTTTACCCAGCCATTCAGGTTCTTGCCGTTGAATAGTCGTCTGAATGACAGTGCGTCGAATTCCGATTGGCCGAAAACCTCTGCCGTTGCCAGCAGGATTGAGCTCACTAGTAGTGCGACTCTGATCGCCTGAATTGAATAGGGCATAGCGGATTTTGTAGTTGGGCTGAGAAGGCCAATGATGAGATGTTGACAGAAAGGTGATTTTTTTAAGAGGGAGTAAGACCCAGTGGTTGTTCCCTTTGTTTGGTTAGTCAAACTTCTGAAATAAAGGAGAAGTTGGTCGCCTTATTACTGATTAGTAATTTGTCCATGCTGCCAATGTTTAAAAGTTTAAGTCAACTTTTTAATATGCCAACAACGAATGATCTTTTCCAAGGCCAGGAGAATTCGGGGGAGTCTGACAGAAAACTTTGGCGCGAAATGCTCGGGGGGGACATCGCAGCATTCGAGCGACTGATGCACACCCAGTACCGGTTTTTATTTCATTACGGGCTCAAATTTACTGCCGACCACGGGTTCATCAAAGATTGCATTCAGGATTTATTTTTACACATTTGGGAGCGTCGTGAAAGTCTCAATGGTGATATCCCTCCCAAGCCTTATCTGATGGCCTCGCTCCGCCGGATGATGAACCGGGCTAGTCAAAAACTTCCATTAATGCTGGACGCAACGCCACAGCGTTCAGACAACGCTCTGCTACGTATAGAGTTCTCCGTTGAGAGTAGTTACATCAAGCGAGAATCCGCGCGGGTGCTCAGTCAGAAGCTCAAAACTTTACTCGACGATCTTCCGGTACGCCAAAAGGAGGTCATCTACCTGAAATTTTTCCAGGAACTCAGCCGCTCCCAAATCGCAATGGTAATGGACATCACCCCGCAGACTGTCTCAAATATTTTACAGATGGCGCTAAAAAAACTGAAAAAATATTGGGAGGAAGACAATTAAACGTTGCCAGGCCTGGCTGTTAATTGTTTTATTTCCAATATAATTAAGTACCTCTCTTCTGTTAAATCCAATCTTTTCGAAAAAAAGTTTTAAAAGTAATGGTATTGGTTCTCTGGTTTCGTCTATATACTAGCAGAAACAATGAAACTGCATGAACCATTACAGTCACTTCTGCATCGAAGACTTCGTTTGGGACGAAGCCTTTCGGCAGTGGATTTTGGCTCCATCCCGCGAAAACTACCGCATGTGGAGCAATTGGCTGGAAGAGAATCCTGACATGGCCCAAAGAGTACAACTTGCGCGAGAAATAGTGCTGGCCCTGCATTGCCGGGGGCCAACTCTTACTGACCATGAAGTCAATTTTCAGGTGAAAAAAACCGTAGATCGCCTTTCCTGAACTACACCACTAAAACTTCTTTTAACCAGTTAATTTCCTGTGCCTATGTAAAAATAAAATTATATAACCGATGCGTATTTTTTAGCATACTTACGCAATCTGACTTTTTTAGCCCATAACCTATAACTCTAAATTCATGATTATGAGAAAACAAGTACTATTTCAAAACGTACTGCAAAAGCTACTCTGCACGGCGGCACTGCCGATCGTGCTGACGCTCTTTTTGGCGGGAGTAGCTTTGCCGCAAGATGCCATGGCTCAGGACCGGATTGTCAAAGGGGCTGTTACAGAGGCCAATGGTGGTCCACTGCCCGGCGTGAGTGTAGTGGTAAAGGGAACTACCCGTGGTACCACGACCGACGGCGCGGGAAAGTACCAGCTAAGTGTTCCTAACGAAAATACGACTTTGGTTTTCAGCTTTGTGGGCTACGGGTCCAAAGAAATGGTAGTGGGAAACCAAAGTACCATTGATATGAATCTGACCGCTGAAGACAAAGTACTCAACGAGGTCGTTGTGGTTGGTTATGGTACCCAGCAGAAGGTGAACCTGACCGGGGCGGTGGGCGTGGCCGATGCCAAGCGTCTGGAAAACCGCCCGATTGCCAATGCTGGTGAGGGTTTACAGGGAGTGATTCCCAATCTCAACGTAAGCGTGCGAAATGGCGATCCGGCCCAGGCCACTACTTTCAATATCCGGGGCTACGAGTCCATTAATGGTGGCTCACCACTCATTCTGGTAGATAATGTACCAATGGACCTCAACCGCATCAACCCCAATGACATCGAAAGCATCAGTGTCCTGAAAGATGCCTCTGCTGCCGCTGTGTACGGCGCGCGCGCGGCTTTTGGGGTAGTACTTGTTACGACCAAAAGCGGGAAAGCCGGTAAGATTAGCGTCAATTTTGGGTCGCAGTTTTCGCTGGCTAAGCCAATTTTTAATATGGATGTCGTGACGGACCCCTACGAATTTGCTCTGGCCAGAAATGCAGCGAATGAAAGGACCTTCGGTAACCCCAGCTACACCCAGGATATGCTTGATAACTTCAAGCGTTATTCCGATAACCCTATCCCGGCAAATGAGTGGGGTGTAGTGGATGGACGCCTGCAATATTATGGCTACAACGACTACCAGAACAAAATCATGACCGACTATGCCCCTACCAATCAGCAGGATATATCTATTTCGGGTGGTAGTGAAAAGTCAAAATTCTTTGTGTCGCTGGGCAGATTTAGTAAGGATGGCTACCTGAGAATGAACAATGAGAAATTCAAGCGGTATAATCTCCTGGTAAAAGGTGATTTCCAAGTGAATAAATGGTTGAACCTGAACAACAAGGTTGTATTCAATTCCCAGAACAGCGACAAGCCCCACTTCTACAACTGGGATGTAAATATTAACTCTCTGGCGCGGGTAAATCCCATCATGCCTGTTCAGTTTCCCGATCTGGAGTACTACATAACGCCGGGCGACCGTGAGCAGTATTCACAGTTCATTGGTGAATACTTCGGTGGTACCAACTTCTTTCCTTATTTGAAAGACGGAGGTCGCGAAACCTTTACAAAAAACGACGTCTGGTTGACGCAGGGCGCTACCTTGACACCATTACCCGGCTTGAAGATTACCGGAAACTTCTCTTATAACATTTATAACGAGATGTACCAGGATGTGCAGAGTAAAGTCGAAATTGTTGACACGGATTTGCTTGCCAAGAACCCGATCAGCAACGGATTTAGTGGCGACGACTGGATTGAAAACCGGAACAGATACAACCAATACTATGTACTGAACGCATTTGCCCAGTACGATTTCCAGAACCTGGGAAGGCACAATATTTCTGCAATGGTTGGATTCAACCAGGAAAGAGGTCTTAATCGGATGGTTTACGCCCAGGCACGGCAATTAATTACACCGCTGGTGACCGATCTTAATGCAACTACCGGGGTACAGGTGGCGGACGGTGGCAAGTCGCATGTGTCGCTGCGGGGTGTTTTTTATCGCCTTACCTACAACTATGACGACCGCTACCTCCTTGAAGCAAATGGTCGCTACGATGGTACTTCCCGTTTTCCTAAAAACGACCGCTTCGGTTTCTTTCCTTCCTTCTCAGCCGGATGGCGGATCAGCAATGAAGGCTTTATGGCGGGCACCAACTCCTGGCTCGATAACCTGAAAATCAGAGCTTCTTATGGTACTTTAGGCAATCAGTTGCTGGGTAGCAACTATTACCCCTATGTAGCATCTATGGGTACCGGTCAGTCGCCCTATATGTTCAATGACAGCCGAATTCCATTCGTTTCGGCAGCGGGGTTGGTAAGTCCTTCGCTTACCTGGGAATCAGTAACTTCTCAAAATCTCGGGATTGACGTTACAATGTTGAAGAGCCGCCTTGACTTCTCGTTTGATGTGTACACCCGCGACACCAAGGATATGCTGATGAATGTATCATATCCTGCTATCCTGGGTACTTCGGCTCCAAAAGAAAATGCGGCTGATCTGCGCACCAAAGGCTGGGAACTTTCTTTGACCTGGCGGGATAAAATCAAAACAAACTGGAGCTACGACGTGACGCTGGCGCTGGCTGATGCTCAGGCAACTATTACGAAGTTCGAGAATCCGTCAGGAGCCTTGCCGGGTAATGACCGATATTATGTAGGTCAGAAGCTTGGCGAAATCTGGGGATACGAAACCGTGGGGATTTTCCAGACCGACGACGCAGTAGCCAATGCACCAGATCAAAGCCGGCTAGGAAACGGCTGGCAGGCTGGCGATATTCAATATGCCGATCTGAATGGCGATGGCATCATCAGCCCCGGTAAAAATACCCTGGATGATCCGGGTGATCGTAGAATCATTGGGAATAGTACCCCTCGGTATAGTATCGGTATTAACGCCAGTGTAGCCTACAAAAATTTCCGGCTTACGGCATTCTTCCAGGGTATTGGCAAAGCCGATTATCTGCCCGGAAATGGCAACTGGAACTGGTTCTATCCGTTCAATGCGGGGCATGTGGAAAAGTACTTTATTACCGATTCCTGGACCCCCGAAAACCCTGATGCTTACTTCCCTGCTGCCCATATCTCGACCAGTGATAAGAAAAATTTGCAGGGGCAAACGCGCTTTGTACAGAACGCTGCGTATCTACGGGCTAAGAATATAACGCTGAGTTATACGCTGCCCGTTGCCCTGAGCAGCAAAATAGGTATGAGCCGGGCCCAGGTTTTCGTATCCGGGATGAACTTGTTCGAGTTTACCAAGATTCGCAAGCCGCTTGATCCTGAGACGATCAATACGCCTACGATTGAATATCCTATGCAGCGGATTGGCACAATTGGTATCAACGTATCATTCTAAATATAGCTATTGACTGTTGGCAATAAGCTTTGGTCCGGCAATTTTTCATCTTTCGGGCATTTTGCAAAAAGCCATCATTATAAAAATTAAATAATATGAAAACTAAATTTTTAAAATTCAGTTGTGCGCTACTGGTCACCTTTTTGGTGAGCGGCTGCAACGACGACTTCCTGGAAAGGTACCCGTTGGATCAGATCACTAACGAAACCTTCTGGAATACCGAAAACGATCTGGCTGTATACAATAATAGTTTGTATAACATGATTCGCGACGACATCGATGTACCTATTTTGCACGGCCACGCCGATGGGTTCAACAGTCACTTCGCCAGCATCTGGTTTCAGGATGAATTCGCCGATAATATGGCCCCACGTGCTCCAAGGCATAATCGATTTCAACAGGTACGGGCCGGAAAACACAATGTTCCGGCTGGCGATGAGTGGTTTGGTTATGATGGCTGGGACTTCGTAAGGGCTATCAATGTGGGCATGGCCAACTACGACCGGGCCGCTATTCCGCAGGCCACTAAGGATAAGTACATCGCCGAGGCCCGACTGATGCGTGGCTGGTTCTACGGTGAGAAAGTAACGAAATTCGGCGATGTGCCTTTCGTAGAACGCGAACTGAACATCGATTCCGAAGAACTTTTTGCCGCCCGGACACCGCGTGCCGAGGCCATGAAGAAAGTACTGGAAGACCTTAACTTTGCCAGCACAAAACTACCCGATGATTGGGGTGATGGCAATGCACCAGGCCGCCTGAACCGCTGGGCTGCCTTGCTGGTGAAAGCCCGGGTGTGCCTGTTTGAAGGTACTTTCAACAAGTATCACGGCATCGGCGATTCCAAAATGTGGCTTGAGGAAGCCGCTAAGGCTTCCAAGGAGTTGATTGAGAAAGGTCCTTACCGGCTATACAGCACCGGTGACCCTCAGCACGACTACAATGCCTATCACCGCATTCTGGATCTTTCGGGTAATCCTGAGGTCATCGCCTGGCGGAAGTATAAGTTAGGGGTATTCACAAATCATGTTCAGGCCTATTTTAACTACTCAGGCGGGGCTACCAAAAGTATGGTTGAAGACTACCTCTGCACGGACGGTTTGCCCATCACGCTATCTCCGCTTTACAAAGGCGATGAAACATTTGAAGATGTATTTGTCAACCGCGATCCCCGCCTGCGTCAAACTATTCTTCATCCTGACGATACGGGTTACTACCGTTACGAGCGAGAGGACGGCCGTACTTATCCGCGCCTGGAGGGAAATCCCGGCGGTGGTTTAAAAACTACGACCGGTTACCATATCATCAAGGTTTATAATGCTGACGATCTGATTGGTAAAGCGTATAACACTGCCGAATCCCCCGCTATAATTCTGCGCCTGGCCGAGGGGATGTTGATTTATGCCGAAGCCAAGGCCGAATTGGGTACGATCACGCAAGGGGATCTGGATATTTCGATCAACAAACTGCGCGACCGGGTTGCGATGCCCCACATGATTCTCGGAGACATTCCGGTCGATCCGCGGTATACTACGGACGGAATTTCGCCACTGATTGCCGAAATCCGCCGCGAGCGTCGCGTGGAGATGTTTATGGAGGGATTGCGCTACCAGGACATTCAGCGCTGGAAGCAGGGCAAGAAACTGGAAAAGAAAGACTACGGGATGCGGTGGAGCGAAGCCAATAAAGCCCGTTTTAGCCCTACAACTATGCAAACGTCCATTGATCCCGAGTCAGGAAAGGAGTACATCGACGTATATAAAGGAACGGACTGGGCGAACCCGGTATTTGATGAGAGCAAGCACTATCTCTGGCCCATCCCCCTCAATACCTTGGCTCAGAACCCTGAGATCAAGCAGAATCCGGGTTGGGAGTAAATGGTGAATGACTTATTTTCAGAAAAAGTCATCTGACTCTCACGAATAAATAATTTTTCGTTTACATAAAAAAGCGCCTAAGAGCACCTTGTTCTTAGGCGCTTTTTTTATGGTGAAAATTTTTTTCGGCAGAGGAGTAGATTCTTTTTAAGAGCACACTTTACTGTCAATTCTCCGCAATTTCCTGAATCATAGGATAGAGGACTATAAAAACAGCTTACTGCTTTTTGGATATGTAAGCTATCAAGGGCTTCCTCTATTTGTTGAATATTAGTACACGTAGTCTTATTTTTAAAGAAATCAGTCTATCAATAGTCTTTTAACAGGTGGTTTTAAATAGTATAATTTCGTTAAAAAACTAAAATAAAAGGCTATTTAACACTGACTATTTTGAATTTATTGCAAATAATTGCTCACCAAAACTCTTCTGCCTATGTAGAAAAACATACAAAAAAAACGGCAGTAGCCAGGCTACCACCGACAGGTCAATTTACTGATGCGTCCACTCGCCAAAGCAACGTTTCAGTAATGTAAGCTTCTCAAAACTAACCATTAACCTTATTTGCTAATTTATGAAAAAATCATTTACGAGGCAATTGCGAAACGCATTCGATCTGCGTTTCCTTGCATTACTCGCGGCTTTGCTCCTCCTGGGAGTCGCACTGCCGCAGGCTGTCCTCGCCCAGGACCGCGCGATTTCGGGCACGGTAAAGGACGAAGCCGGTGCAGAACTACCTGGCGTGAGTGTGGTCGTCAAAGGAACTACTCGCGGCACTACGACCAACGGGGAAGGCAAGTACCAGCTTACGGTACCTGGCAATAATACTACCCTTGTTTTCAGCTTTGTAGGCTACGGTTCCAAAGAAATAGTAGTGGGAAATCAAAGCACGGTTAACCTTAGCTTGTCTGCTGAGGATAAAGTACTCAATGAGGTAGTTGTAGTAGGCTATGGTACCCAGCAAAAAGTCAACCTCACTGGAGCGGTGGGCGTGGCCGACGCCAAGCGTATCGAAAACCGCCCCATCGCCAACACGGGTGAGGGCTTGCAGGGTGTAATACCCAACCTGAACATCACCGTCCGCAATGGTGACCCCTCCCAGTCTCCCCAGTTCAATATTAGAGGTTATGAATCTATTAATGGTGGCGCGCCGCTGATTCTGGTGGACAATGTACCGATGGATATTAACAGGATCAACCCTAACGATATCGAGAGCATTAGTGTTCTGAAAGATGCCTCCGCCGCGGCGGTTTACGGTGCCCGTGCTGCCTTTGGGGTAGTTCTGGTGACTACCAAAAGTGGCAAGGCAGGCAAAATTTCGGTCAATTTCGGGTCGCAATTTTCGCTGGCTAAGCCGATTTTTAATATGGACGTCGTGACAGATCCCTATGAATTTGTGCAGGCTCGAAACGCCGCCAATATCCGCACCAACGGCAATCCAAGCTACAATGATGAGTTTGTGGCGGCAGTCAAGAAATATTCCGATAATCCTATTGCGGCTAACGAGTGGGGGGTAGTTAACGGGGCATTACAGTATTATGGCTACAACAAATACCAGAGCCGGATTATGACTGACTTTGCGCCAACTGATCAGCAGGATCTCTCGGTATCGGGTGGAAGTGATAAAGCCAAATTTCTGGTGTCGTTGGGGCGGTTCAGCAAAGACGGTTATCTGCAAATGAACAATGAGAAGTTCAAACGCTATAACTTTCTGGTGAAAGGTGATTTTCAGGTCAATAAATGGCTGAATCTTAATAATAAAGTAGTTTTTAACTCTCAAAATAGTGACAAACCGCACTTTTACAACTGGGACGTAAACATCAATTCGCTGGCGCGCGTAAACCCCATCATGCCTGTTCAGTTTCCCGATCTGGAATACTATATAACGCCTGGCGATCACGATCAATTTGCGCCCTACATCGGCAAGTACTTTGGTGGCACCAACTTCTTCCCTTACCTGCAGGATGGCGGTCGGCAGACCTTTACCAAGAACGATATCTGGCTGACCCAGGGTGCTACCCTGACACCGCTGCCGGGTCTGACGGTGACGGGTAACTTCTCCTATAATATCTTTAACCAGATGGATCAGGATGTGCAGAGTAAAGTCGAAATTGTGGATACTGATCTGAAAGCCAGCAACCCCATAAGCAATGGATTCAGCGGCGACGACTGGATTGAAAACCGCAACACGTATAACCAATATTACGTACTGAACGCTTACGCGCAGTACACGCTTCAAAATACCGGCAAGCACAACGTCACAGCCATGGTAGGGTTCAACCAGGAGCGCGGCCAAAACCGGAGCATATACGCCCAGGCTCGTTCGTTGATTACCCCCATCGTGACCGACCTTAACGCCACGACGGGTGTGCAGCGTACCGACGGCTATAAAAACCACGTGGCTCTCCGCGGCGTATTCTATCGCCTGACTTACAACTACGATGACCGGTACCTCCTGGAAGCCAATGGTCGTTATGATGGTACTTCCCGCTTTCCGCAGGATAGCCGGTTTGGTTTCTTCCCTTCCTTCTCGGCGGGCTGGCGGATTAGTAATGAAGGCTTTATGGCCGGAACCAATAGCTGGCTGGACAACCTGAAACTACGCGGTTCTTACGGAACGCTCGGCAATCAGATTATCCAGAACCGCAGCAACGGAAACCAGCTTTTTTATCCCTATGTGTCGTCTATGGGAACTGGCCAGGCTCCTTTTATATTTTCCGGCAGTGCCATTCCTTTTGTGTCGGCTGCCGGACTAGTAAGTCCTTCATTGACTTGGGAATCAGTAACTTCCAAGAATATCGGCCTGGATGTGACGATGTTGAAGAGTCGACTGGATTTCTCATTTGACCTCTACACTCGCGACACCAAGAATATGTTGATGAACGTCTCGTACCCCGACATTCTGGGTACTAACGCCCCCCAGTCAAATGCCGCCGATTTGCGCACCCGAGGTTGGGAAATGTCGCTGACCTGGCGTGATAAAATTAAGACAAACTGGAGCTATGACGTGACATTGGCCCTGGCCGACGCGCAGGCTACGATCACCAAATTCGAAAATCCGAACGGCGCCTTACCCAACGAGGGATCGGGTATTTACTATGTCGGTATGAAACTCGGTGAGATATGGGGCTACGAAACCGCCGGTATTTTCCAGACTCAGGATGAAGTGACGAATGCTCCCGACCAAACGCGGCTGGGTAACAACTGGCGCGCCGGTGATATCAAATACGCTGATCTCAACGGGGACGGCTTGATTAGTCCCGGTAACAACACGCTTGCTAATCCCGGCGACCAGCGCATCATTGGTAACAGCACGCCCCGCTACAGCTTCGGAATCAACGCGAGCCTGGCCTACAAGAATTTTCGCCTGACTGCATTCTTCCAAGGCATTGGTAAGGCCGATTATCTGCCCAACAATGGTAACTGGAACTGGTTCTATCCCTTCAATGCGGGCCACGTGGAAAAGTACTACATTACCGATACCTGGACCCCAGAGAATCCAAACGCCTATTTCCCGGCGGCCCACATTTCTACCAGCGACAAGAAAAACGTAGCCCCCCAATCGCGCTATGTACAGAATGCCGCGTACATTCGGGCAAAAAATATTCAGCTTAGCTATACGCTCCCGATTGAACTAAGTAGCAAAATCGGCATGAGCCGGGCGCAGGTGTTCGTCTCCGGCATGAACCTCTTCGAGTTCAGCAAAATCCGCAAACCCCTCGACCCCGAGACTATCCGGACTCCAACCATCGAGTACCCCATGCAGCGCATCGGGACTCTGGGAATTAATATATCATTTTAAATAAAGCTATTGGCGGCAGGCAATAAGCGCTTGGCGGGGAAATGTTTTTCTGCCGGGCATTTTGCAAAGAGCCAACAGCAAAAAAATTAAATACTATGAAAACTAAATTTTTAAAATTCAGTGGTGCGTTACTGGTTACCTTTTTGGTGAGTGGCTGCAACGATGATTTCCTGGAAAGGTACCCACTGGACCAGATTACAAATGAAACGTTCTGGAACACGGAGAATGATCTGGCGGTGTATAACAATAGTCTTTACAACCTGCTGAGGAACGATACGGCCATCCCCATTATGATGGGCCATAAAGATGGCTTCGACAGCCACTTTTCAAGCATTTGGCAGCAGGACGAACTTTCTGACAATATGGCCCCCCGCGAACCTCGCCACAACTTCTTTCAGCAGATTCGGGCGGGAAAGCACAATGTGCCTTCTAATCCTGACTGGTTTGGCTACCAGGGCTGGAACTTCGTGCGGGCTATTAATGTGGGCATGGCTAACTATGATCGGGCCGCCATCCCTCAGGCTACCAAAGATAAGTACATCGGTGAGGCCCGTCTTTTCCGGGGCTGGTTTTATGCCGACAAAGTAGCTAAGTACGGCGATGTACCCTACGTGGAACGTGAGTTGAATATTGACTCCGAGGAGTTGTTCGCCGCCCGGACTCCCCGCGCCGAAGCGATGAAAAAGATTCTGGATGACCTTAATTTCGCTTCTACCAAACTACCCGACAACTGGGGCGATGGTAACGCGCCGGGCCGCATCAACCGTTGGGGGGCACTGCTGGTGAAGGCCCGGGTTTGCCTTTTTGAAGGTACTTTCAACAAGTACCATGGTCTGGGTGACTCAAAAATGTGGCTGGAAGAAGCTGCCAAAGCCTCGAAGGAGCTGATGGAGAAGGGGCCGTATCGCCTTTACAATACGGGCCATCCCGAAACGGATTATAATGCCTACCATCGGATACTGGACCTGACCGGCAACCCCGAGGTGATATCCTGGCGCAAGTACAAAATTGGCGTGATTACCAACCATGTGCAGGCGTATTTCAACTATACCGGCGGTGCCACCAAAAGTATGGTAGAGGATTATCTCTGTACAGATGGTCAGCCCATTTCGCTATCACCCCTGTACAAAGGCGATGAAACTATTGAGGATGTGTTTGTCAACCGCGATCCCAGGCTTCGCCAAACGATTCTGCACCCCGCCGATGCCCAGTTCTATAACTATCACCTGGGCGATGGACGGGCTTATCCCCGCTTACTCGGAATGCCAGGCGGGTTCACCACGACCACCGGCTACCATATTATTAAGCACTACAATGCTGCCGATATGATCGGAAAGGCTTATAATACCGCTGAATCGCCTGCTATCACCCTGCGCTTGGCCGAAGCCTTATTGATTAATGCCGAAGCCCTTGCTGAGTTGGGTACCATAACCCAAAACGACCTGGATCTGACGATTAATAAATTGCGCGACCGTGTGAAAATGCCGCACTTGATGCTTGGAAGCGTCCCCGTTGATCCGCGCTATACCAAGGACGGGATTTCGCCGCTTATCGCTGAGATTCGCCGTGAGCGTCGGGTCGAAATGTTTATGGAAGGCCTGCGTTACGACGATTTGAAACGGTGGAAACAAGGTAAGAAACTGGAAGTACCCGCCATGGGAATTCGCTGGAATGCCGCTGCCGCTGCCCGTTACGCGGGAACGACAATGAAAACTTCCAACGACCCGGTAAGCGGAAAAGAGTATATCGATGTGTACAAAGGTACCGACTACGCAGTGCCTGTTTTTAATGAAGCCAAGCACTACCTCTGGCCTATACCGTTGAATACGCTGGCGCAGAATCCGGCCATTAAGCAGAATCCAGGCTGGGAATGATTTAATTGAGAATCAGGTATGGATGGAAACAGCAATCCACTGCTGAATCCTGATATCAACTGGTTATGGAATTGAAATAGCCACCCGAATAGCATTAGAATCGCTGTTTGGGTGGCTTTGTTTTAGACCCACGATTTTTTAAAACACGGTCATTACCGGTATAATTCAAGTTATTCTTTTAACCAATTGCACAGAAAGTTCCAGTGGCTACCGTGGGTATTCCAGCGCCCGGACCGGGTTCACAAGGTTTAAAGCGGTACCGGCTAGGATGTAAGGATTCAGGATTCAGTCCTGATAGGATTCAAATATGAAACGTTTGCGGGAGAATCTCACATTTCCCCGGTAAGTCTTTTGCCCGAAAATATCGTCGATACTACAAAGACGTTGGTTTGACCGCTGTCGACCTGGTTAGAAAAATTTAATTGCAATGAAAAAATTTGCCCTGCTAGTTGTCCTGCTCCTTAGTTCACCTACTGTCTGGTCGCAGTTGACCGCTCGCAATATTCTGGGCAATAAGTACTCACTGGCTCAGGTATCGGAGGCATTGGTTCCAAAAAATAACTGGCATCCCTACCCGAAGACTCCGGCGGAATGGCGAGCCGCCGTGCCGGACTCAATGCTTTCAGAAATTTTACAAACTGCGGAATCTTATCTGGATTACGAGTTTTTGCCGGTGTCTGCCACCGTTTTGCTGGATTTCGTTCGTTCCGGCGATCGGGAGCGGCATCGGGGAGTAGCTTATCCGAAAAGAGACGTCCTCTTTGCCCTGACTTTGGCAGAGAGTATCGAAAACAAGGGACGGTTCACGGAAGCCATTTTCAACGGTCTATGGTCGATTTGTGAAGAAAGTTACTGGGGAGTACCTGCGCACATCAGCAGTACTGGACTACCCAATGTGCAGCACCCAGTCGTAGACCTGGTGAGCGCCGAAACTGCCGCCCTGTTAGGTTTGGTGGATTACTTTGTGGGGGATAAGCTGGATAAAATTAACCCCTTGATCCGCAAACGAATATATTTTGAAACGAACCAGCGGATCTTCGAGCCGATGCTGCACAGTACTGATGAGTATAGCTGGATGAGCAAAACCCGGCCCGTCAATAACTGGAACCCTTGGATTATCTCCAATTGGATTTCGACGACGCTCACGCTCGAAAAAGATTCTAAGCGCCGGGCCGAGATGATTCATCAGGCCATGCTGGGCCTGGACTTGTACCTGAATGGCTTGGGTGAGGACGGCGGTTGCGACGAAGGGCCAGGCTACTGGTTTGCCGCCGGAGGAAGTGTGTACGACTGCCTGGAATTTCTGGGGGGTGCCACTAACCAGAAAGTGCAGATTTACGATCATCCGCTCATTCAAAAGATGGGCGCCTACATTTACGAAGTACATATAGACGGTGACTACTTCGTCAACTTCGCTGATGCTGACCCCACCCGCATTCCCGAGGGACTCTTTCTTTACCGTTTTGGCAGAGCCTTAAACGACAAAAAAATGGTTGAGATGGGAAGGTGGGCATTTGGTGCATTTCCCAACGAAGAGCTGGACCTGGCCGGACACCGTCGACCCCGTCGTCTGGAAAATCTGCTCACAATCAATAAGATCGGAGAAACGCCCGACACATATCAAAAAGTAAAGGACGCCTGGTTTGAAGACATAGAGGTGATGACCGCCCGCGACGATAGTGGCCTGTTCCTCGCAACGCACGGGGGCCATAATGCGGAAAGCCACAACCACAACGACGTCGGGGACTTCATAATTTACTCCAAAGGCGAACCTGTCATTATCGACGCCGGGCGTGGCAACTATACCGCCCGGACCTTCTCCGCGCAGCGCTATGAACTCTGGTTTACCCAATCCAACTACCATAACCTTCCCATTATCAATGGTAAGGGACAAAACCCGGGAAGAACATTCGGCGCTTCGGAGTCAGAAACTACCATTAACGACCAGGTTGCCCGGCTTTCGATGAATATAGCGGCCGCTTATCCTGCCGAGGCTGGCTTGGTACGCTGGAATCGCTCGGTATCTCTTGATCGCGGGAAGCACCGCGTGAATATCAGCGACGAATACGAACTGAATTCCAAACCTCAATCCCTGCAACAGTCATTTATTACCATTGCGGACGTGGACCTGGGTACTAAGGGCGAAATCCGAATAACTACCCCGCAGAGACAAAAATTCACCCTGCGCTACGATTCGAAAAAGTGGAATGTAGCCAGCGACTTCCCTTCCAACGAAGGTATGGAATACAGTAGTTTCAAGACCAAATGGGACGGGCACAGGGTGCAGCGTATTCTGCTTACAAATAAGGAATTGAAGACAAAAGATAAATTTGAATACGTCATCGAGCGGCAATAATAGTATCAGTTTATAAAAGTTAATAGACTACCTCCTTATCATGAAAAACTCCGTACTCACCTTAATTTTACTGGCCTGTTTCAATCAAGTTATTGGGCAGGTGACACCTCGCAACATTCTGGCTCAGAAATATTCGCTGGCTGTCCTAAAACAATCGATCGCATCGCGAGATCAATGGAAACCCTACCCCAAAACACCTGCCGAATGGAAAGCTGCCGTGCCTGATTCTATTCTTCAAAATATTTTAAAAACCGCCGAGGGAAATCTGGACTACGAGTTTAAGCCTATTTCTGCTTCTATCTCGATGGATTTTGTGCGTTCGGGCGACCGGGAGCGACATTCGGACATTTCATTCGATAAGCGTAACAAACTACTGGAACTGGCCGTGGCCGAAAGCGTGGAGGGTAAAGGGCGCTTCGTCGAGGCGATTTTGAATGGTGTATGGTCTATTTGCGAGGAAAGTTACTGGGGCGTTCCGGCCCATATAAGTCGCACCGGGCTGCCTGATGTGGAAAATCCGGTAGTCGATTTGTTTACCGCCGAAACTGCTACCGCCCTGGCTTTTGCCGATTATTTTGCGGGAGAGCAGCTCGACAAAATCAACCCGCTGGTACGAAAAAGGATCTATCATGAGTCAAATGTCCGGTTCCTGTTTCCGATGCTCGATCATGGGAATGACTACGGCTGGAATAAGCCTGGCCAACGAGTCAATAACTGGAATCCCTGGATCATGTCCAATTGGATTGCCACTACGCTGATGCTGGAAAAGGACCAGGCTCGTCGCGCTGAAATGATTCACAAAGCTATGCTGGGACTCGATATATACCTGAATAGCCTGGGCGACGACGGCGGCTGCGACGAAGGACCGAGCTACTGGACCGCCGCCGGGGCCAGCGTGTACGATTGTCTGGAAATGCTGGATGAAGCCACCGACGGGAAGGTCAATATTTATGATAATCAGTTGATTAAGAACATGGGCGCTTATTTTTATAAAGTCCATGTCGACGGCTATTACTTTGTCAATTTTGCCGACGCTGACCCCAAGCTGTACCCCGATGGGCTGCTGCTCTATCGTTTTGGGAATGCTCTGAAAGACAACCGGATGATAAGTATGGGGAACTGGGCTTACGGACAATTTCCTGAGTCGTCGATCAAACTTCAAGGCTTTCATCGCTTCCGCCTGGTCGAAAATCTTCTCACCGCCAGTAAAATTGAAAAGCCGGCAGATTCTTACGATAAAGTAAAAGATGCCTGGATGTCGGATATTCAGGTAATGACCGCACGCTCGAACAATGGATTTTTTCTGGCCACGCATGGCGGACACAATGCCGAAAGTCACAACCACAACGATGTCGGTGATTTTCTGCTTTACCTGAACGGAGAGCCCGTCATTATCGATGCCGGTCGTGGCAACTATACCGCCCGAACCTTCTCCGCCCAGCGCTACGAACTTTGGTTTACGCAGTCCAACTACCATAACTTGCCTATTATCAATGGAATAGGACAAAAGGCGGGACGCGAATTTGGCGCTAACCAGGTGAGTAATAAAATTGACGGGCAAGAGGCAAAACTTACGATGAATATCGCGGCTGCTTACCCAACCGAAGCGGGCGTTAATTCCTGGAACCGAAACGTGACGCTAAATCGGGTTAAAAATCAGGTTGAAATCAACGACGATTATACCCTGAAAGAGCGTCCCACTTCTTTGCAGCAAGTCTTCATGACCGTCTGCGACGTCAATCTTCAATCCGATGGGCGTATTTTACTGACTACCCCTGGTGGTCAAACGGTCACGCTCAAGTACGATTCCAGGAAATGGATAGCTTCCAAAGACTTGCCTTCGACCGAAGGAATGGAATACCGTAGTTTCAAGACCAAGTGGGACAATCGGCCGGTGCAGCGTATATTGCTGTCCAGCAAAGATTTAAAGGTTAAAGATAAGGTACAGTTTGTGCTCTCGGAATAAAAAAATTAGTCCTGTTTTCGCACATATATGGCTGATCGAATTAAGGTTTGATCAGCCTTTTCTTTTGTTTTTTCAAAAAAAAATTCAAATAGTAGGTTAAGTTTTTTCTGCCGTTGGCTCATTTACCAAAAAGAAAGGATCATGAGCGGACGGCTATCTACTGAGGAAGCACAAAAACTTTGGCGAGAATATCGGTCGGGCGACATGGATGCCTTGGCGACGCTTATGGAACGTCTTTATCCCGACCTGTTCAGTTGGGGGATGAGGATGCACAGTGAGCGGGAATTCGTTAAAGACTGCATTCAGGATATATTCCTGAGTCTTTGGAAAGTGCAGGAGACCATCGCCTCGGTGGAAAATGTGCGATCCTACCTGCTGGTCGTATTGAAAAGTCGCATTCTGCGTGAACTCTCCAAAAAGGAAAATAAGCTTTACAACTCATTAACTGAAGATTACACATTCTCAGTAGAGTTTTCGGCGGACCTCAGGTTGATTGAAGAAGAGCACGAAATCTACCAACTCCGCAAGCTGGCTCAGGTAATGAACCAGTTGCCACCTCGCCAGAAAGAGCTTATTTATCTGCGTTTCCATCAAAATCTCAGCTTCGAGCAGATTGCCGAGGTCATGCAGCTGGGACGGCAGTCAGCCTATAATCTCTTGCAGAAATCGCTGGGTAGTCTGCGCAAGCATTGGGTAACTGCTCTGCTTGCTTTGATCTGTTGGCAGGGTATAATCTAAATGAAGCGGTATCATCCTGAAAAGGAACAGGAACCTATGCGAACGAGATGAAAAACTACACAAACTACACTGCTGAGGATTTTATCCGGGACGAAAGTTTCCGGGATTGGGTGCAGGGGCGAAGCCGGGAAGAAACTTTCTGGCCCGCTTTTCTGCAGGAAAATCCTGAGAAGAAAGCAGCCATGCAGCAGGCTGAACTCGTGATCCGGGCGTGCCGGCCGGTCGAAGAAGTACTTACCGGAAAAGAAATTCGCCAGGAAGTTCAGCGATTTCTCAAAGCTGCTGAAGGCGAATCATCACAGGAGGTTCATCAACCAATAGACCCCGATGAAACCATCCAATGGTATGCCCGATGGCCGTTCGGCCGGTATGCTGCTGCTGTTCTCCTGCTGATTATTGCCGGATTGGCTTGGTACTCTTTCAATGATTTGCCCCAGGAAAAGGAATTTGCTTTCGAGTCAAAAGCCACCACTGGTACACTCGTCGAAACCAATAATCCAACCTCGGAACCCTTACGTATACGATTGGGCGATGACTCAGAGGTAGTTTTAAGCCCCAACAGCCAGTTGAGTTATCCGGCTCGCTTTGCCGATTCCGCGCGAATAGTGTACCTCACGGGCGAGGCTAGTTTCTCCGTCCAGCGCCAGGACAGGCCATTCCTGGTCGTGACGGGTGAAATGATTACGAAAGTTCTCGGTACGCAATTCGTCGTCCGGGCTTTCGATTCTGAGCGCAAATTCTCGGTTCAGGTAATTTCCGGTAAAGTTTCAGTTTCACGCACCAAAGCCAACCGTATTTCCGGTAGTCGTAAGGGCAATGGTCTGATTCTGACGGCTAACCAGGCCGCTATTTTTGAAAAAGACCTACAGCAACTGACCAAAACCCTGGTGGCTAATCCCTTGCCCATAAGGCGGAACAATCAGATTCTGGAAACGGAGATTCGCTATGACGAAGAACCCCTCCCCTCCATTCTGGATGATTTGGCGCAGCAGTTTGGAGTACCTATCCAATTTGACGAGCAGGCCGTCCGAAATTGCCGGATCACCGCTACGCTTGGGTCAGAAACTCTTTACGAAAAGCTGGACATACTGTGTAAGACGGTTTCTGCCTCCTATGAAGTAGTGGATGGCCAAATAGTAGTGAGTGGAAGTGGATGCAGGTAACGACAGAATAACCTCATCCGATTGTTGATTACCAGCAAGTAAACCAGGCGAGCTGCACGTAGATATCATTATCCTAAACCTTTAACTTATCCTAACCTTGATGAAAATAACAAATACCGGGCAATTTTGGCTCAAATTGATGAAGTTCTCGTTTGCGCAAAGTGTAATCCTGTTTTTATTGATGGGTGTTTCCTACGCACATCCTTCCGATGCTCAGGAATACCTCAGTCGGCGCCTTACTCTGCAGGCCGAAAATAAAGAGATCAAGCAAGTACTGGGCGATATTGAAAAATCGACGGAAGTACGCTTCGTGTACAGTTCACAGGTCATCAGCTCTTCGCAGAGAGTTTCTATCCGGAAAACTGAAGCCACGCTGGGCGAAGTACTCGAAAAACTGCTGACTCCACTAAAAATTGACTATGAATTGGTCGGTCGTAAAATCATCCTTTCGGCCAAGCCATCAGCTACTCAAAAAGCATCAACCCTGCTTTACAACATACCTGTTGTAGCTCCGAAGCAGCTGGTGAGCGGAATCGTGCGCGACGAAACCGGCGGGGGACTACCCGGAGTAAGTGTGGTAATTAAAGGAACCACCCGAGGTACCACGACTAACACCGATGGGAGGTTTGAACTGGATACGCCCGATGATCAGGCGGTTACCCTGGTTTTTAGTTTTGTGGGCTACGCCAGTCAGGAGATTGTTCCAGGTAGTCAAACCAATCTTCAGATTACGATGCAGCCCGAAAACAAGGCGCTGAACGAAGTAATAGTGGTCGGATACGGTACCCAGAAAGCGAAGGATGTTACGGGCGCAGTAGCGACGATCAACCAGGATGTCGTAAAAGATTTGCCCGTAGCTACCCTTGATCAGAAAATGATCGGGCAGGTAGCGGGTGTACAAATCACCCAACCTTCAGGATCACCGGGTGGAGGTACTTCCGTCAGGATTCGCGGTAGTGGCTCATTGGGAGCGGGAAACGAGCCACTTTATGTTGTGGACGGTATGCCCTATTCAGCGGGGTTGAACCAAAACCTGAATCCGCTACTGCTGATCAACCCCAACGACATCGAAAGCATCAACATACTGAAAGATGCCTCTTCTACGGCAATTTACGGCTCGCGGGGAGCGAACGGGGTGATCATCATCACTACCAAAAAGGGCGCTTTCAACAAAACCAATGTGACGGTTTCGGCCATGACGGGGGTGCAGACAATCCCCCAGAAAGGACGTCCCGACCTGATGGGTCAGCGCGATTTTGCCGAATATCAGCGCAATAAGATCGATATAGCCGTGCGCCGGGCCGAAAACCGCGAAGCCACGCTGGACGACTATCCCGCAGAGTACCGTGATCTGGATCAGTTGCAGGGCAAAGGTACCGACTGGTACGACCTGCTGCTGCGAGATGCCGCCATCCATGATTATAATGTGAGCGTGCAGAAAGGGTCCGAAGATT
Source organism: uncultured Persicitalea sp. (assembly GCA_964500445.1). Classification (GTDB taxonomy): domain Bacteria; phylum Bacteroidota; class Bacteroidia; order Cytophagales; family Spirosomataceae; genus Persicitalea. The sequence goes on from CAZCOG010000007.1 coordinate 148,746, forward strand.
CACGAATGGATTTTAGCCTGGGGTACTTCAAGCAGGACGGCGTCCTGAAATACACAGGGGTAGAGCGTTATAGTGGCAAGCTAAGTACCGAAACCGGAATCGGTAAAGCGATCACGGTCGGGGCCACGATTCAGCCGACCTTCATCAAGCAAAACCGCACCAATACCAACGCTAATCGTGAAGATGTAATCGGCGTAGCCAACTGGGCTAATCCCGTCGCGTCGCCCTACGACGAAAATGGCAATCTGTTGGCTTATGTGCGCTCGCCGCAAAGCAAGTACCACTCCGCCTGGAGCTTTGCCAATCCGCTTTTTGTGCTGCAAGAAACCACCCAAAATCAAACCCAATTTCAAAACCTGGGTTCAGCGTTTCTGGAATGGCGTATTCTGCCCGAACTAGTGGCCCGGACTTCGTTGAATACCATCTGGTCTACCTCTAAATTTTCTCAATACATACCTAGCACGGTAGGTGGTTCCAACCGCCCTCCGGTAGCAGGCACCGGCCAGGCTACGAACAATCGGGCTGAAAATTTTAACTGGTTGATCGAGAATACGCTGACCTACAATAAAGCTTTCGGCAACCACCGAATCAATGTTCTGGCGGGTTACACCACCCAGAAAAGTACCAGCAACAGCCTGAATATTGGAGCCAGTCCGTACGCTAATGATCTCATTCAGACTATCAACGCTGCCCAGACTATCAGTTCCTGGGATCAAAATATTAATGAGTGGAGTATTATTTCGTACTTGGGCCGCATTAATTACGGCTTTCAGGATAAATATCTGCTGACCGCAACCATCCGTTCCGACGGTTCTTCGCGCTTCGGGGCAAATAATCGGTACGCCACTTTCCCTTCTATTGCAGGAGCCTGGCGGGTTTCGGAAGAGGATTTCCTGAAAGACAATACTTTAATTAGTTCCCTGAAGCTCAGGGCTAGTTTTGGTACAAGCGGCAACAACAACATTGGTAACTACTCCCACCTGGCCGCTATCAGCGCTGGCTCTTACGTTTTTGCCAATAATCTGGTGACGGCTTCATTCGTCGGGCTCGCCAATCCCTTCTTGACCTGGGAGGAGTCCAGCCAAATTGATGCCGGGGTGGATGTAGAACTTTTTAGGAGCAATTTGTTGCTGACCGTGGATTTTTACAATCGAAAGAGCCGGAATATGCTCTTGAATGACGTCATTCCGGCCATTACGGGTTTCAACTCACAGATTGTCAATAAAGGAAATGTCCGCAACCGTGGAATTGAGATATCGTTAGGCGGTAGTCCGGTATCCGGGCCATTGCGCTGGGATGTCAATGCCAACATTGCCTTCAACCGCAATATCGTGCTTTCCCTAAATGACAACAGCGACCGAATTTTGTCAGGGAACAATGACGGTAACCCCACCCACATCAGCGTAGTCGGAAAGCCTATTGGTCAATTTTATGGCTTTATAAATGACGGGGTGTATACCAAAGCTGACATTGAGAACCCTGACATCATCAAAACGCCGCAGGTCTACGAGGGGAATCCCAAGTACCGCGATGTCAACGGCGATGGTGTCGTGAGCGATGTACTCGACTACGCCATCATCGGTAATCCTCAGCCGAATTTTACTTTCGGATTGTCCAATAATCTTTCGTATAAGCGCTTCACTTTGGGGGTAATCATCACCGGGCAGCAGGGAGGTCAGGTCATGAACGGTCTGCGTCAGTCCATTGATAATCTTCAAGGATTTTTCAACGTCCGCGCTGCCTGGGTAGATCGCTGGCGGAGTACCGAAGATCCCGGTAACGGTATCCTTTCCGGTGTACCGAAGCTGACCCCAAGCTGGGGGCACCGGGTCAATTCGCTATGGGTGGAAGACGCATCGTTCCTGCGCATCGCCAATGTAAATTTTGGCTATTCTTTGCCCGAAGATCTGATGCAAAAGACAGGTTTTATCCGCTCTGCCCGAATTTACGCCACAATCCAGAATCTGGCCATTTTTACCAAATACGAAGGTGCAAATCCGGAGGCTCAGTCGCGCAACATCGATAATACCTTATCGCCTGGTTTTGACATTTCATCCTACCCGTTGTCGCGGACCTCGTCGATTGGAGTTAGTGTAACATTTTAAAATAGCTAAAGGCTTCAGACAATAGGCAATCTGCTTATAGCATGAGGTCTGCATTTCAAAGCTCTTTATTTAAAACATCATGAAAAAAGTACCCTTACTTCTACTCATCGCTCTTCTGACTTCCTGTTCGGATAAGTTCCTGGAAATATATCCGCAGGATTCGCTGAACGAAGGCAATTTTTATAAAACTGAGACCGAGTTCATCCTGCTCGCTAACGGGTGTTACGTACCTATGCGCAACTATGAGAAGAACCAGCATTGGGTGCTGGCCGAACTCATTTCCGACAATGCGACGCACCAGAATAATATCCGCACCGGTGAGGCATCCCGGGGCGTGATCGACCAGTTTATTTTAGGTTCTGACAATGCAGCTTATGAGGCTTTCTGGGATCAATCGTATAATGGCATTACCCGGTGTAACAAATTGTTGAGCGAACTGGATCGCGACAACGTAGTTTTCTCCAAAGAGTCTTATCGGGATCGCTGCGCCGGAGAAGCTCTTTTCCTGCGGGCCGTGTATTATTTTAACCTGGTTCGGCAGTTCGGAGGGGTGCCGCTCGTGACTACACCGATCACCTCGCAGGAAGCAGTTGGTATCAAGCGCTCTACGGAGGAGCAGGTGTACGCCCAGATTGTCAGCGATTTGACTGAATCGATTGCCCGCTTCACCAAAGCCCGTGATGTGGCCGAAACCGGGCGCGCCAACGAGTGGGCTGCCCAAGGCATGCTTGGCAAAGTCCAGCTTACTTTGAAAAAGTACCCCGAGGCGCAGCAGGCCCTGGCGGCAGTCATTAACTCTGGTAAGTACCAGCTGTTGGCTAATTATGCCGATGTATTCAATCCAGCTCAGAAAGACTATAAGGAAACGATCTTTGCGATGCAGTATTCAGAAGCCAGCGCGGAAGTTGCCAATCAGTTCATTTTCCTTTTTGCGCCCCACACCTCCGGCGGAGCCGTCACGCTTCGACCCAATATCAACATCGTAGGGGCGGGCTGGAACCAACCAACCGACGATCTGATTGAGGCTTTCGAACCGGGCGATGCCCGAAAGCCGGTCTCTATTGGCTATTGGAACGGACTCGATTGGGACAATAAGGTAAGGCCCGTACCTTATTGCAACAAGTACAAACCGCCGATATCCGCGCCAGATAACCGCGCCGGAGACAATTTCCCCATTCTTCGCTATTCCGACGTGCTGCTGATGCAGGCCGAAGTACTTAACGAACAGGGTAAAACGAGCGAAGCGATTCCTTTTGTGCAGATGGTTCGTAACCGCGCCAAACTCACTGCCCCCATCGCGGCCACCGACAAAGTTTCATTGCAAAACCTCATTGCCAAAGAAAGGCAGGTGGAGTTGTGTTTTGAAAACCACCGCTGGTACGATTTGAAACGTACCGGCAAAGCCATCGAAGTGATGACCGCTCACGGAAAGCGCGAGATCGCCATGAAGCCATACCTGTACGATGGAGCCTACAATATCACACCTAACAAACTACTAGCTCCGATTCCGGCCAACGAGATTTTGGTCAACAAGATGACTCAGAATCCTGGTTATTGATAAGTTAAGATTTTGTGAAATTATTGGATTGCTATTAAATCGGTCTGCTGACCAATGTTTCCCCATCCCATGAAACGTTTGAACCTTTCGTTGTTTGCGCTCGCCATTGTCTGCCTGAGTTTTTCATCGTCGCCATTGCCTGACGCTGAGGATAAAAAGCCCAATATTGTGTATGTATTGGTGGATCAGTGGCGGGCGCAGGCGGGAGGCTACGCGGGTGACCCGAATGCCCATACACCCAACATCGACCGCTTGGCCGGGGTAAGTCTGAACGTCAGGAACGCAGTTTCGGGAATGCCCGTTTGCTCGCCGCATCGCGCTTCGCTGATGACGGGTCAATATCCACTTACGCATGGCGTATTCATGAACGACGTGCTGCTGGATACCAATGCCGTTACGTTAGGAAAAGTTTTTGCCCGCAATGGGTACGACACGGGATTTATTGGCAAATGGCATATCGACGGCCACGGCCGCCGCAGCTATATTCCGGCCTCCCGACATCAGGGTTTCGAGTACTGGAAAGCGCTGGAATGTACCCACAACTACAATCATTCGGAATATTACATCAATGACAATCCCGACAGGAAAGTGTGGGATGGCTACGATGTGACCGAGCAGACCGAGGATGCCATAGGGTACATTCAGGAAAAATCGAAGCAGGACAATCCCTTCGTTCTATTTATTTCGATGGGCGCACCGCACGATCCTTACCAAACGGCTCCGGAAAGGTACCGAAAAATGTTCGAGAACAAGGAGATTGTTCTCCGCGAAAACGTCCCGGCCGACAAGCGGGAAAAAGCCATCGAGACCCTGCGGGGCTACTATGCCCACATGGCGGCTATCGATGACAATGTCGGGAAGCTTTGGCAAACCCTCAAAGACACCGGCATCGAAGAGAACACGATTCTAGTTTTTTCCGCTGACCACGGTGATCTGCTTGGTTCACACGGCTGGTGGAATAAGCAACAGCCTTATGATGAAAGTATTCGGGTGCCGTTTTTGATACATTATCCGGCTGTTTTGGGTTTAGGAGGGAGAGTTTCTGATATTCTGCTCAACACGCCTGATATTATGCCCACTCTTCTAGGAATGAGTGGTCTTCCTATCCCTAAATCAGTGGAAGGTATTGACTACGCGGCGATGGTCAGAGATCGGAATCTAACTAAAAGGGCAGCCGAGGAGACCCTAATTTCCTGCGTCCAGCCCTTTGGGCAGTGGCCCCGCAGCCGGGGGGGCAAGGAGTACCGGGGCATCGTGACACAGCGCTACACCTACACCCGAGATTTGGAAGGCCCATGGTTGCTGTTCGACAATCAGAAAGACCCTTATCAAATGAACAATCTGGTCGGGGATGTCAAAGCTGCCAAATTGCTAGCAGAACTCGATAAGCGATTAACCAAAGTACTTAAAGAGCGAAAGGATAAATTTTTGCCTGGATTGGACTACGTCAAGAAATGGAACTACGTGATTGATGAAACCGAAACGGTACCCTACCGGAATATGAATTACGAAGGAAAGCCAATCGTGGAAGATTGAAATATACTTACTGATTTTAAGCCATTTCGTCCGCTGGCTAAGTGTAAATGGTAAATGAATAAGCAGCATGGATCGCTGAGTGATTTTCGGTCATAATAAGCTCTACATTAGTGCTTATGAGAAAGATTCAACCATCATTTCTAGTCCTGTTGCTGCTTGTTTCGATTTCGGCAGTCGCCCAGAAATCCACCAGTAAGAAAAAGGGAAAGGCAATCCATTCGGGCATCCGCCTGGGTGCGAATTTCTCGAATTTAAAGATCGATAATGCGGAGTTTTCTGTCACCAATCCGGTAGGCTCCCTCATCTTCAATCAATTCAAGGAAAACGGGTCACGTTCGACCGGGCTGGTGGGTGGTATCTGGCTGCGTATCGGTCGTACGATCTTTGTGCAACCCGAAATTCTGGTTTCGGCCAAAGGGGGTACTTTTGATCTCCTGCAAAACAGCGCTACCACCGGCACGATCCCCCAAAAAGTGCAAATTGATTTCAAATCGACCAATATCGACCTGCCGTTTCTGGTGGGCATCAGCCTCAAAAGATTGCTCCGATTGTACGCCGGACCGGTTGCTTCCTTTGCTATTGCCGACGGGGGTAAGCTGACTGAAACTATTCAAACCTACAGCAACCAGCCCATCGATGAAACGCTGCGCGATGCGGTCTTTGGTTATCAGGCCGGGGTGGGGCTGGATTTGAAAAAATTCAAAATCGATGTGCGTTACGAGGGCTCACTGACCGACGTTTCAGCGATTAAACTGGACAAGGTGAACAGCGACGCCCGCTTCACTTCCAAGACCAATCTTTGGCAAGTGACTCTGGGGTTCGAGGTATTTTGATCGGTTGGTGCGTGTCAGCGTTACAACTGGGGCAAACCGTAGTTCGGGTATAATAGCAAAGGCAGCCTTTTAACTAGTGAGCGAAGCTTAAAATGCGTATTTTTGAGTAAAATCTAGGAAGGCTATGAAAACATTGAAATTTGAGATAGAAGTAGATGACAAGACTGCTGAACGCGTCCGTCAGAGTGAAGAGGAACAAATAAAGGTGAAACTGCTCATCAAGAATCTTTTAGATACATCTTCAAGGGAAGTTGGAAAAAAACGGCTGCTGGAATCAATGGATCGATTATCAGATGAAGCCGAAAAAAACGGAATGACGCAGGAGAAACTTGCCGAATTGCTGGACGAGATTGATAAGTCCCGTGATTAAAGTGGTCTTTGACACTAATACACTGGTAAGTGCTGCACTGAGCAGGAAATCGGTTAGTCGAATGGCATTTGAGAGAGGAGTTGATTTGGGAGAAGTTCTGGCTTCTTTCGATACTATTCAAGAATTGAATGACGTGCTACTTCGAACAAAATTTGATAAATACGTTTCGGTTGATGAGCGACAGCTTTTTATCATGAATTACCTTGCCATTGCTAAGGTACTTTCAGTAGACTTGAAAATAAACGATTGTCGTGATCCGAAAGACAACAAATTTCTGGAATTAGCCCTTACCGGAAACGCTGAGATTATCGTGACTGGTGATGAAGATTTGCTGGTTTTGCATCCCTATCGCTCCATTCAGATAATGAAATCATCGGCATTTTTGGATCGAATAGGAGAGAATATCCCAAACTGAGAATCTCCTTAAAACAGAATCACAAACTCCGTCCAGCCGTCCTCATTCGTTTTCAGCGAAAATTGAAATCCGTGATTCAGCAGAATTTCCCGGCTGAGGGTCAGGCCGATTCCCTGCCCATCGGGTTTGCTGCTGTAAAAGGGATTGAAAAGCTGCTGTGCTTCCTGGGGTAAAATGGGCTTGCCATTGTTTCTAATGATCAAATTGGTATCTATCAATACTTGAACTTCATTCCCGGCTTCGCAGGCTTCGAGTGCGTTCTTGATTACGTTGATTAAGACCTGTTCCAATTGTCCGGAATCTGCTTTTACGACCAGAAGTTCGTTTTTAATGATTTTCAGGGAAATTCCTCTCTGGCGGGCGGTAGATTGCAGGAAAACTACCACGTTTTCGACCAGCCGATTTAGGTTGAGTTCATCTACACCGGGAGGAGGCAGTCTCACAACGTCCGCGAAGTTCCGCATGAAGCGCGTCAGGCGACGATTGCGATCGGACGCTACTTTTAGGGCATCCCGCAAGTCGGAGAAATCTTCGGGGAAGTTCGCCGATGCGCGGTCCGCCGTTATGGCAAGACTTTTCCGGGTAGTTTGTAAAATCGAATCCGTGGCGCCCAGCGTGTTGTTCACCTCGTGGGCCATCATGCGGATTACTTTTCCGTACGCATTTTTTTCCTGTTCTAGTAGTTCACCGGTAAGCTCCTCGATCAGCAGGAACGACCGTCGGAATCCCTGATCCATGAAGTGCGACCGCTGTACTTTGAATTTTTGGATGCCTTCCGCCTTCACAATTTTCGACTCGCCATTTTTTATTTCTTGCAATTTCCTTAAAAACGGATTGCTCGCATCACTAAGTTTCTGGCCCTTTATTTTCTTGATATCCAGATTAAAAACTGAAACTGCTCGGGAATTGACAGAAGCAATGCAATCGTCAAAATCCAGAATGATGATGGCGGTTGGGGAGGCATCGATGAGCTTTTCCAAGAAAAAATGCTGGGCTTGCTGCTTGGTTCGCTCTTCCCGCAGTTGGTCGATCATCAGATTATAAACCTCGATCAGGACATCGATTTCGCCCTTACCCGTCGGCACAAATTTGATCGTAAAGTCTTTCTCCTTGATGGCTTCGATCCCCGATTTTATAAACTCATTGGGCCGCAGAAAATTTTGGTAAAGCTGAATGGAAACCGCTACCGAAATAAGTAGAAAGACTTCGGAAGCAATGAAGAGCAATTTATCCTCAAAGAGCAGTCGATAAACCAGGAAAATCAGTACGGCGTGAAGTACTGATATGTAAAGAATATATTGGGTTCGGGTCGAAAACCTCATACGTCGTCCGAATCATAGGTGATGCCGTACTTTTCGAGCCGGCGGTAGAGCGCAAAGCGCGTGATGCCGAGTGAACGAGCGACTTTCGATACATGATTCTGGTGGAAATCCATCGCCCGCCGGATCATCTGTTCTTCCATTTCTTCAAGGGTAATTGTGCCGACTTCGGGTAGTTTATTCGGCGCCAAAGATTTGGGAGCTGGATTGATATTTCGCTGGAAGTCGTCTATTTCCAGTACGTCATTGGTGGAAAGCAATACTGTCCGTTCGACAATATTTTTCAGCTGCCGGATATTTCCCGGCACTACCAGCGACTTCATCCATCGGGTTGCAGCCGGGCTGAGCCGGAGGTTGGGCCGTTGGTAAATTTCTTTCAGGTTATTGACAAAGTACTCTGCCAGTAACGGAATGTCTCCGGGGCGCTCCCGCAGGGCGGGCAAGTGAATGGAGATGAGGTTGATGCGGTAAAAAAGATCTTCCCGAAAAGTACCCTGCGCCACCATGTCTTCGAGGTGGCGGTTGGTAGCGCAAATTACCCGGACATCCACCGTTCGGCTTTTACTGCTACCCAACGGCTCAAAAGTACGCTCCTGCAACACCCGTAACAATTTGACCTGACTGGCAAAATCCAGTTCGCCGATTTCATCCAGAAAAATTGTCCCCCGGTCTGCCAGCTCGAACCGACCGGCGCGGTCGGTTTTGGCATCGGTAAAAGCCCCGCGCACGTGGCCGAACAATTCGCTTTCGAACAATGTAGAGGAGATGCCCCCGAGGTTGACTTTTACGAAGGACTGCTTATTGCGCTTGCTGTTGAGGTGAATGGCCTCGGCAATGAGTTCTTTCCCCGTCCCACTCTCGCCGGTAATCAATACCGGTGCATTCGTCGGGGCTATCCGTCCCACCGTTTCCAGAATTTCCAGCAGTTGGGCGTCCCGGCCCACGATATTTTCGAATTTGAATTGCGCTTCCAGCTCTCGCCGACCGGCAGGAGAAGGTTTTGGGCTGGGTTGGGCTGTGAGGCGCTGTGCATTGAGTTCCAGAGCCGTTTCGACGGACTGCAGTAGATGGTCGTTCTGCCAGGGTTTTGTAATAAAATCGCTCGCTCCCAGCTTCATGCCCTCCACCGCCAGATCTATTGTCCCCCAACCCGTGATAATAATAACCGGGACGTGGGGGTGAAGTACCCTGATCTCCCGCAATAACTGCATCCCCTCCACGCCCGATGTTTCGATGGAGAAATTCAGGTCCAGTAAGATTATTTCCGGCGTTTCTTCTTCCAGAATTCTCATCGCTTCCGTGGCAGATGACGCGCTCTTAACCCAAAACCCTTCTGTTTTGAACAGGAGCGTCAGCGAGGTTCTAATGGCGGCATCGTCGTCAATAATGAGAATCATTGGGGGGAGAGCTGAGGTAGTTTTTGGGGCTGAGGGTTGACTGTAAATGGTCAAGCGGCGTCCTACGTTTTTTAAAGATTTCGAATGCCGTCCGCGAGTCTTTAACCTACTCTTCGTGCAGGGCTATTGCTGGCTGCACCATCGCGGCCTGGCGGCTGGGGTACCAGGCGCAAAGGGTGACAATAACAAAAATGACGACGATGGCCGCGGCGATAGCCGTAAAGTACACGCCTCCTGCAATATCGAACACATTCATAATGGGAAATTGAATAGCAAAAAGTAGTCCTAAAATAACACTGAATGCCGCCAAGACCCACATCTCACCCAAAAACTGCGCCGTGACGCTGCCTTCGGTGGCACCCATGGCGCGGCGTAGGCCGATTTCGCTCTTACGACGGGCGATGTTCAGATTCAAAATTCCGAAAAGGCCCAGGGCGACGTTGGTGAGCAGAAATGCACTGATGATTAGGAAAATAATGACCGGAACCAGCGTAAGGTTTTGTCGGTTGGCGCGCGATTCGGTCAGGTAGCTTACCTCAATGCCCCATCCGGGAGCCATGGCGGCGATGTCTTTGACCAGTCTTTCTTCAAAGGTAGCATCAGTACCTGGTTTGGTTTTGATAAGTACCTGCTTATTCCAGGAATCATTCTTGTTTAATAGCTTGAAAATGGCTGGTTTGTCCAGCATGAACTCGCCTTTGGCTTTAAATTTACCGACCACACCTACTACCCGAAAGCTAGTCTTCTGGTTGTCTTCACTCTCTGAATCATTATTACCCAGTACTTTACCCAGCGGATTTTCGTCTCCGAACAACTGCTCCTGCAATTTTTTGTTGATCACGACCGGGGTAGATTTGGAAACCCGATCCTCGGGCCGGTACCAACGTCCGGCCGTTAAGGGCAGGTCCAGCGTTTTGCTGAATTCTTCGTCGGTATAGTAGTCGTCGGCCATGGCAGAAGCCTTTTGGTAGCTGGTGGCATTGTTCATGGTGTTGGCCGAAAAAGGCGTATTGCCGCTCATGCGCGAGGCGGCTTCTACCTGCGGATAGGAGCGGATGCGCTGCATGATCTGATTGGTTTTTTCGCCAATGGCGGTCGTGTCCTGATTGTTGTTCAAATCCACCACCCATACATTTTTGTATTCGAACCCAATGGGTTCGAGGTAGTTGTTGAGGTTGTACACGATGAGCGAAAGTACCCCGAAAAGTACCATGAAGGAAGCCCATATTTCGATGATAAGCAGCGAGTGGCTGCCCTTTTTATTCCAGATGAGTTTGAGAAGGTGACGGAGCATGGAAGTGAGGAGTGATGAATGATGAGTGATGAATCTTACACGGGGCGGACTAGTCAGGCGTTGCATCCTTTATGCTTTGAGGGCGTCCACAATTTTGAGTTTGGACATGCGCATGGCGGGAAGTACCCCCGACAGCAGACCGAACACCAGGCAGACCGCGATGCTGGCCGCAAAAACGGGAAAATTGATGGTCAAGTCAGCGTAGGGAATCCAGCCGCTCTGGTTGATGAGGGCAATAGTCAGCGAGGCCAGTAACAGGGCAAAAAGGCCGCCAATGAAAGTGATGAAAATATTCTCGATAATAAATTGCCAGAGCAATGCTTTGGCGGGTGCCCCGAACGCTTTCCTTACGCCAATCTCCGAGGCGCGTTCCATGATCCGGCTCACGTTGACATTGACCAGATTGATAGCGGGCAAGCCCATGATCATCAACATCAGGAATACGATGACCGAGTACACGATGACTTTCCGGCTGTCCTCACCTTCCAGGAAAGTACCCGCAAAATCGTCGAGGTACTGGTTAGCTGCTATTTTCATGACGTGAAAGGTAAATCCACCATCGGTCTGGGGGAGAGGAATTTTATTGATCCCGCTGGCAAATTCAGCCTGGATAGCTGGGAGATCCTTTTCGTCTCTGGCCAATACAATGGCCAGAAATCCGCCCCGCATGCCCTTGTTCTGATAGTTGCTTTTGGGCGCGGTATAGGGGAAATAGACATCGCCGTAAGTATAGGGCCGCGTGACGGGACTCCCCTTGACTACCCCAATGACCCGGTAGTTAATGGATTCGATGTCAATGTATTTGCCGATCACCGAAGCGCCATCGTCTTCAAAGTACTGCCTCCGAAGATCATCTGTAATGACCACCACGTGGTCGCCACTGTTGATGTTTCGTTCGGTATAGGGCTTGCCATCCATAAATTCAAAATCAGTAACCCCCCAGAAATCGGCGTCGGTGTACTTGGTGTTGAGTTTGATGCGCTTGCCATTGACATAGGTATTGGCAAAACCGAAGAGCGACGTGATACTGACCCGCTCGGGCGTTTTGAGGGATTTAGCGTATTTTTTGAGAAACTCGAAACTCATGGGGCCCATATTCCGGCCCTGTTGCGTGGTATCCTGCTGTACCAGGCGGGTGATATAGAGCGAGCGATTGCGTTTGTTTTCGGGATAATGAGTTCCGAACAAATGGTCGAGAAATGACGTAAGTACCATCAGCACGGTCAGCGTCAGTGTGATACCGAACAATGTGATGAACGTATAGAAAGGATGCCGCAGCAGTACTTTCCAAGTAAGTTTGAGGTAGTTTAAGAGCATGGCTTTTTGGGTAGTTGACAATGGACGATGGACCGGTGCGAGCTGGCAGTTTTTGAAGAAATGCCAATTTCAAAGTACCTGGGTGCCATCGAAAAGGCGCACGAGGCGGTGGGTACGCTGGGCCATGGCGTCGTCGTGGGTAACCATCACGATGGTGGCACCGTCGCCGTTCAGATTTTGCAGAATATCCAGGATTTCATTGCCCATCACACTGTCGAGGTTGCCCGTCGGCTCGTCGGCCAGGATAATTTCGGGACGCCCCACGATGGCGCGGGCGATCGCGACGCGCTGCTTCTGACCACCCGAAAGTTGCTTGGGAAAATGCTTCATGCGGTTGCTCAATCCCACTTTTTCCAGCGCTTCCTGCGCCAGTTCGCGGCGTACTTTGGCAGAGGTCTTGCGGTAGAGCAGGGGGATCTCCACGTTATCCAGCACAGAGAGGTCGTTAATCAGGTGGAAACTCTGGAAAATAAAGCCCAGTTTCTCGTTCCGAAGTTGCGCAAGTTCCTTATCCCGGTAGTTTATTACCCGGCTGCCATCGATGGAAATTTCCCCACCCGAAGGCTCATCCAGCAGTCCCATGATGTTGAGTAGGGTACTTTTCCCGCAGCCGGAAGGACCCATCACGGAGATAAATTCGCCCTTTTCGACATGGAGATTGATGTTGTTAAGCGCCAGCGTTTCAACGGAACTGGTGCGGTAGGTTTTGTCGATGTTCGTTAATTGTAACACGGCTAATTGTGGGTATGAGTATTTAATGTTTTGGTTTGAGAAGATAATATTGAATTTCAAATTTGTTACTTGAATCTTTCAGCATCCTGACTTTTTCTTTTTCTCCTTTCATCCATCCTGCGTTTCTCCTAGTTTAATCCCTTTTTCAAAATCAAACAGCGTCAGCAGTCGCAAGCTGTAATAGGCTTCCCAATAGCTCCTCAGTGCCAGAATATAATCCCGGCGGGCGCGGTCCTTTTCCTGGGTAGCGATGCCGAGATCGGTGACGCTGAGGTTGCCGAGGATGAAACGATCCTGGGCAATCTGGTACCGGCTGGCAGCAATGCCGTCGGTAAGTTTGGTGAGCTTCACCTGTTTTTGCAGCATTTGCAATAAGGTTACCTGGGTAAAAATCTCCTGCTCGAAGGTAAGGCGATCCTGCTCCACCGACTGCTGGGCAAATTCCTGGTTGGCCTTCGCAATTTCGGTGCGGGCTTTGTTGCGCCCCCAGGTCAGGATAGGCAGCGTGAATTGCAACTGAACAAACTGCCGGTCCTGCGGATCGACGTAGATATCGCCAGGTCGGGCACCCTGATTGGAAAGGCCGAAGGTAGCTTCCAGCGAAGCATTCAGACCATTTTCCTGGCGAGCGCGCTGTGATTCCCGCTCGGCCTCCAACAGTCGGCGGCGGTAGCCGATGGCGTCGGCGCGGTTGGCGAAGGCTTCGTCCAGCGCGCGTTGCGGGTCAATTTCAAAAGTCCCGTTTTCCTGGGGTATTTCCAATTCGAGTTCGCGCTCGTCGCGCGAGCTGAGGAACATTTTCAGCCGTAACGTTGCCACTGCTGCTGCCTGCTCGGCGGCAGCAAGGTCTTTCTGGGCGGTCAGAACGCCTATTTGTAGTTGGAGCAGGTCGTTCTGAGAAATCTTTCCCAAATCCAGCTTATGCAGCGCAATCTGGTAGAGGGTATCATTGTTGCTCCGGTTTTTTTCGGCGATCTGGAGGTTGACCTGCGCGATCAGTAAATCAAAGTACAGCCCCGTGGCGTTGAGCGCAACCCCTTCGAGATCGGCCAGGTACTGCTGATTGCTCTCCTGAAATTTTAAGGGTTCGATCTGCCGCTCCCACTTCATGGCGTTGAACCGGAAGAGTGGTTGCATGATACCCACCGCAAAAGGAATCCCATTGTAGCGCGTATTGTCGCGGGCAAAATCGTCAAAACGCTGGATTTGTTGTTGGACGAAAACAGTCCCCCCCGTGAGAGCGATGTTCTGGCTAAGGGCGAGATTTAGCGAGGAGTTGTTGTTCGCTACCGACTGGAAAGCCACCGTACCATCGGGCTGCACGACCTCCACGAAAGAGCGGGTAAAACCCGGCAAAGTACCATTCAGGCTGAGTTGCGGTTTGTAGTTAGCGACAAACGAGCGGTACTGCCAGAAGTTCGTTTTCTTCTGAGTAGCGGCCTGCTTGCTGGCCAGTGATTGGTTACGAGCCAGGACAACTACCTCTTCCAACGTATAATGCTGATTTTGACCAAAAGCCTGAATGGAGCAAAAGCCAAGAAGTACCCAAACCAGAGTCGGGAAAAACCCTAAGTACCTGGTACTTACTGATCGGATATTGAAAGTCATGTTTGCGCTCATTTCTTTATCATGATTTCTTCCAGGTGCTCGTAATCATTCATGTCCGTAAGAACTACTTTATCTCCGGCCGTAAGTCCGCTTTTAATCTCCACAAAATCGAAGTTCGACAAACCTACTTCCACTTCCTGGCGGCGGGCCGTGGTGCCATCAAGTACATAGACGTACTGTTTGCGCTTGCCATTGAAAGTCGGGCCGTTGGCGACCCGCAGGGTGTTGGTACTTCGGTTGGTCACGAGGTAGAGTTCTACCTTCATATTGGGCCGCAGCATTTCCGATTGGGCGTTGTCCAGTTGGACCGTGAAGTTCACTACGCCATCTTTTACGGCTGGCTTTACCTGGGTGATCATACCGCGAAGGGTAGAGTCATTCACTTTGACGATCACCGGAAGCCCGGCTTTCACCTGCTCGGCGTACACGTCGGAGCACGAGCCTTCAACCCGGAAACTACCCAAGTCGGCCACTTTGGCCAGCATTTCGCCTTCGTTCACGGAGGAGCCGATGTTTTCGTTGACCCAGGTAAGTACCCCTTTGCGGTCGGCGACGATGTCGGCCATGCGAAGTTTATGCTGCAGTTCTTTCAAGTTTTTACTTTCGATTTGCGCGCCCAACTCCGTTTCACGCAGACTGGCCCCCATTGATTTGCGGTTGTAGGCAAGATCATTTTCCAGTTGTTGTTTTTCCAGTTGCGCTATTTTCAGGGCGTTTTCGGCGCGGGTGATGTCTTCGGTGGTACCGCCGCCGACTTTGGCCAGCCGCCGGGCATCGTCCAGATCGGCTTTCAGCTTGTTGATATTGAGGAGTTTGATCTTGTCGCTGATCTCGGCGTCGTACAAGTTTTTGTCCAGCCGCATGCGCAGTTGATCGATGCTGTTTTTCTTTAAAGCCAGCTGATCCTCGTAGCGTTCAAATTCGATTTGGGTCAGCGATTTGTCCAGATCGACGATAGCCTGACCCGGTTCGACCCTGGTACCTGGCGTCAGAAGTACTTTGCGGATGGTCGCCCGGATGGGACTGGTGATAATCTGTTCGTAGGCCGGGATTACCTCGCCCGTGGCGTCCAGTGTGTTTTCGACGTCCCCTTTTTCTACCGTTCCTACTCTGATCCGCGACGCCTCGATGGAACTACTGATGGATTTTTTGAAGAAAAATACCAAAGCCGCCAGCAGTAGTACAGCGCCTATACCCATGGCCCATTTTCGGTTACGGGATTTGTTGATTTGGTCGGCAGGTAGTTCGCGATCCATTTAACGTGATTGTTTGAGAGATTTTCATGGCTAATTGCTCTCAACTAATCACAACATTATGCCATTGGGTAAGTGGCTGAAATTTAGATTTTTATAAAAAAATGAAAGAAAAAAAGTCGTGCGATATCGCACGACTTGTGTCAAAACGAACGGTAGGGAACCTGATTAGATATACGCGATGCAGTCGATCTCGATCAGTGATCCGCCCGGAATGCCCCCGGCCGCGGCTACGGTGGTGCGGCAAGGCGGCTTGTCGCCGAAGCGTCCCTGGTAAGCTTCGTTCATCGCTTTGTAATCATCGAGGTTATTCAGCAAAACAGTTGCTTTCAGTACTTTGTCCATCGACGAACCCGCTTTGATCAATTCCTTTTCCAGTTCATCCAATACGTGCCTGGTGTGGGCCGTAATGTCGCCTTCGATGCGGGCTATTTTGCCCGCCACAAACACCATATTATTGAATTTCGTGTGACTGGAATAGATGGGTACGCCCTTATTCAAAACTACCTCGCCCACCTCTTTTTGGTGGAGCGTTGGTTCCGATTTGGCCACGGCACCTATGCCGATGGTCCCGGCCACGGAGGCGAAAAGTTTTTTGATGGTCGATCTGCGCTGAAATTTCATTGTTCGCTTGTCTGGAATAGTTATAAGTGGCGGTAGCTAATTCTCGGTTAAGGTAAATTTGGCGAAGTTGACAAACAAACGAACGGCAAAATAAATTATACGTACCTTGGTTAATTGGCTTATTCGTAAGGATTATTCTTTCAATTTTTTCAGTATAAAATTCGCCGTGGCATTAATCGTCTGGGAGATGATGTCATCCGGCTCCCCATCGAAAACCCACCGCTTGCTGAACGCTTTATCCAAAATAAAGCCGTGAACAAACATGGTCCCTACCGGCTTTTCGGGTGTTTCGCTGCCGCCGGGCGAGGCTAGTCCGGTGACCGCGATCATAATATCTGCCGGAATCAATTCTTTGAGCCGCTCGGCCAATAGTTGCGTCACTTCCGGCGACTCGGCGGTATACTGCTCAATGGCTTCCCGGGGTACTTTCAACAGATTTGTTTTCACGCTTTTGTCGTAACATACGATGCTGCCGAGCACGCCATCCCCGCATTCTGGTACCCTGGTAAACTCGTCGATGAAGCGTCCGGTAGTGGCACTTTCGGCAAAGGAAACAGTCAGGTTCCGTTCCTTCATGTAATGGGCAAGTTCTATAACGTCGTGAGATGGCATGGGATACGGATTTTAGTTAATTTGGGCTTTTTATAAAAAACTTTGCCAGTAATGAAAAAACCGATTTTCCTCTTTTTTCTCTTGATCACGACCCTCGCTCACGCCCAGCAACGCGCCATTACGCTGGAAGAAATTTATGGCACAAAGTCCAATACTTTCACCGCCAAAACCGTCACCGGCGTCAACTGGATGAAGCTGGGCGGTTCCTATACTTCCCTGCAACCGGGCAGGGTTGTTAAATACAGTATCGACACGGGCGAGGCCGTCGAAACGCTCTTCGACCAAAGTACCGCTACCGTGGCGGGAGGTACTGACAAAATCACCATCGAAGGCTATCAGCTCAGTCCCGATGAGCAAAAACTACTCCTGACTACCGAGGAAGAACCCATCTACCGCCGAAGTACCAAAGCCGAGTACTTCGTTTATGATTTGGGGGCAAAATCGCTGGTCAAACTTTCAAAAAACGGGAAACAGCAGTACGCCACTTTTTCGCCCGACGGTACCAAAGTAGCTTTCGTCCGCGAGAACAATCTATATGTGACCGACCTGGCCACCCAAACCGAAACCGCGATCACGACCGATGGCAAGTTCAACGAGATCATCAACGGCGGGGCCGATTGGGTATACGAAGAAGAATTTTCGCTGTCGAAAGCCTTTGCCTGGTCGCCCGACGGGCAGCGCATTGCTTTCTGGCGCTTCGACGAAAGCGCGGTGCCGGAGTACAATATGCAGGTGTGGAAAGGACTTTATCCGCAGGATTACAAATTCAAGTACCCCAAAGCTGGGGAAGCCAACGCCACGGTGCAGATTCTGGTGTACGCATTGGCCGACCAGAAAACGACCAAAATGGACATTGGGCCCGAAGTGGATCAGTACATTCCTCGAATCGAGTGGACCAAAAATCCCAATTTGCTCTCGATCCGGCGCATGAACCGTCTGCAAAACCGTCTCGATCTGCTGCACGCCGACGCTACGACCGGACAAACTACCCTGATTCTGACCGAGGAAGCCGACACCTACGTGGACCTGATCTTTACCGACGATCTGACCTACCTGGCCAACGGAGAGGAATTCATCTTTTCCAGCGAGCGCA
The DNA here is from genome assembly GCA_964500445.1 of uncultured Persicitalea sp. Lineage (GTDB taxonomy): Bacteria > Bacteroidota > Bacteroidia > Cytophagales > Spirosomataceae > Persicitalea. Next base: position 166,812 of record CAZCOG010000007.1, read on the forward strand.
GCGGCTTCAAGCACCTGTACCTCTACAACATGGACGGTACCCTCGACCGCCAGCTGACCTCCGGTGGCTGGGAAGTGGCCGAGTTCCTGGGTATCGACGAAACTACCCAAACCATTTACTACACTTCTACCGATGTCTCGCCGCTGGAACGTCACCTGTATCGGCAGGACATCAGCGCGCCGAAGCGCCGCCGACGGCGGTACCAGGCCCCGGTCCCGGTGCGGATGTCTGATAAGCGCGGGATCAACCGCATTCTGCTTAGTCCTGACTATAAGTACTACCTCGAATACAACAGCTCGGCGCAGTCCGTGCCGACGGTGACGCTGCGGCAGGCTCCCGCGGCCACGGTGGTCAGGACGCTGGAGACGAATCAGGATCTTTTTCAGAAACTTGCCGAGTACCGCACCGTGAAGCCGGAATTCTTTCAGTTTACGACTTCCGAAAGCGTGTCGCTGAATGGCTGGATGATCAAGCCCGCCAATCTCGACCCGGCCAAAAAGTACCCCGTGCTGATGTTTGTGTACGGCGGACCGGGTTCGCAGACGGTCGTGGATAGTTGGGAAAGTCGTGATTACCTCTGGCACCAGACCCTGGCCGACAAGGGCTACATCGTCGTGTCCATCGACAACCGGGGCACCGGGGCGCGGGGTAAGGAATTCCGCACGGCGACCTACGCGCAACTCGGCAAGCTCGAAACGCAGGATCAAATCGAGGGCGCGAAGTACCTCGGCACGCTGCCTTACGTGGATAAAGACCGCATTGGGATTTGGGGATGGAGCTACGGAGGCTACATGACCTCGCTCTGCATGACCGTCGGGGCCGACTACTTCAAGGCGGGCATCGCCGTGGCGCCCGTCACGACCTGGCGCTTTTACGATACCATCTACACCGAGCGCTACCTCAAACGCCCGCAGGACAACCCATCCGGCTACGATGATAACTCACCGCTCACCCACGCCGCCCAACTCAAAGGCAAGTTCCTGCTCATCCACGGCACGGGCGACGACAATGTGCATTTCCAGAATTCGGTTGAGTTTGTGGACGCGCTGGTGGAGGCCAACCGCGACTTTGAAACCTTTTACTACCCCAACCGCGCCCACGCGCTGCGCGGCGGCAACACTCGGTACCATTTGTACCGGATGATGACGAAGTTTTTGGAGGAGAATTTGTAGGTTTAGGGGTAGATGGAGTATGAATAAACAGCACAGTCATTTGCTGAACGATTATTTTCAAATTAATTGTAAATACAAAAACTAAATAATATGGATAATATG
>CAZCOG010000008.1:0-164620 GCA_964500445.1 uncultured Persicitalea sp.
ACGGTGAAGGGGCGCCGCAATGGCAAGCAGTTCGACAAGGTCAATACTTTTGAGCGTAAAGCATACCAGTGGCTCGACGAGGCCGAAGACTGGGCACCGCTGGAAGTAGATAATGCCGCTGAGCGCATCATCGGCCTGAGTTACGACAACTTTAAGCGCACGATCATCATTCCGCAAGGTAAGTTCCAGGATTTTCTGGACCTGCCGCAGGCGCAGCGCACCCGGATGATGAACGAGATTTTTCAGCTCAACCGCTACGACCTGGCGGACAAGGTCAAAATCCTGAAAAACCGCAACGACAACCAACTCGAAAACTTGGCCGGGAAGCTGACCCAACTTGGTCAAACTACCCCTGAGTCGCTGGCTCAATCGCGCCACGACCTGAAAAATGCTCAACTTCTCATCAGGAAAAACGAGGGCGAAGTGAAAGAGTTGACCGAAAATGATAAACAACTCGATACGTTGCGCCAGCTTTTTGAAGAAAAACGCATCGCTGAACAGAAGATAGAAGTACTTGCCACGCAGGAGCAGGATTATAACGCCCGTGCCACGCGGCTTGATCGATCTCAATCGTGCCGCAATACTTTCAAGCTGGTACTTAATCAGAAAAACATCCAGGAAACGGCCCTGGCGCGGGACCGAAGTACCTTGCAGCAAAAGGAAAAATCGGCGGCGGAGGTGCAGCAGCAGATTGCGGACGAGCGAAAAAAGCTGGACGAAATCTTGCCACATTACGAAAAGCGCGACGCTCTGAAAAAGGAAGCCGAAGAACTGGCCTTGGTGCTGACTTTGGCGCAAAACAGGGAAGAACTGGCTAAGTTGCAGGAAGATCAAAAGCGAGGCAGAATTGCTTTGGTGCAGAAAAAAGACGTTGTCGGTCAACTCACGGAGCAAAAAAGTACCTTGGAAAAATCGCTGGATCAGGCAAAAGCCGGGCGCGTGGATTTGGAGATCTTGACGAAAGTTGCCGAATGGTACTCGACCAAGAATGCATTGCTGGCGACCAAAGAAGCCCTGAAAAAAGACGCTAACGCGGTAGCCAACGACGAGGAAAAACTCGAAAAAAGTAAGGTAGATTTGTTACTCGCCGCGCCCTTCGACCAACTCTTTGGCTCTGAAGATGCTGCCATGCCACCCACCCAGATTCGGGAGCGACTCGATCAGGAAAAGCAGACGCTCGTCGGCCAGAATGCCGAGCTTGACAAGCAAATCCTGCATCTTAAAACCCAACGCGAACTCCGGCAGTATGCCAGTGATCTGCAGCCGGGCGCTCCCTGTCCGCTCTGCGGCTCGGTGCATCATCCCAAAGTGATGGGTGGTGCCAATGTGATCGACAATGAATTGAAGGCGTTTGAGCAAAGGCAGATAAAGTTACGCGAAACGGAAGCTGCCTACGACCAGCTCAAAAACCAGCTTAGCGGGCTGGAAAAAGATTTTGAGTTCTACGCAAAGCAGAAAAAGACAATTCGGGAAAAATGGGACGAAAATAAGGCGGCATTAGCGCAGCACGAAGCAACTTTTGAGTGGCCTGGTTTTGCCAAAGATGATGAAAAAGCGGTGAAAGAAGCTTTTCAGGCAGACCGGCAGCAGCAGGCAGAGATTCAAAAACTGGAAGGAGATTATAGGAAAAAAGAGCGCGAACTGACCGAAGCGCGGGAAGTGCTGGATGATAAAATCAGGCCCGCTTTGGAAAAAATTGAGCAAGAACTCGCCGCCAAACTCGCCAAGATTGAAACGCAGCAAGACCAAATCACGAGCCTTGATGTGGCGGAATTTGCCAGCCAAACGGCCGAGCAAATCAAGTACCGAATCCACGCCCAAAATACGACGTATCAAAAACTTACCGACGAATATGATCACCTGACGAAGGGCATTCAGACGCTGACGGATCGGCGAAATGTACTTTCGGGAGAGATTACCTCGCTCAAAAACAATACCCAACAGCAAGCCGAGGCTTTGCGTACGCTGAACGAAAATCTGGCAAAAGACATCGCTGCCTCTGACTTCGCCGACGAAAGCGAGATCGTGGCGATGCTGCAATCGGAACTGGACATTGCCACCGAGCAAAAGCAAATCGAAGCGTACCGCCTGACACTTAACACCGCCCGCGCGACTTTGAAATCGCTGGAAGAAAAAACGGCCGGCCTGCGCTACAACGCCGAAATCCACCGAAAACTACGCGCCGACCTGGAAGAAAAAACTACCCGGCTCAACGAACTTCGCAAGGAAGAAGGTGGCCTGGCAAATCAGGTTAAAAAGCAGGAGCAGGATTTGGCACAGCAGGGTGATTTGCGCAAAGAAAAAGAAAAACTCGACAACCGCGCCGGTGATATTGATACGCTCACCAAGTTGTTTAAAGCCAGTGGTTTTGTGAGCTACGTGTCGGCCATGCACTTGCAGAATTTGTGCAACCAGGCCAACGCCCGCTTTCACAAAATGACCCGCCACCAACTGCAACTCGAACTCTACGAACCCCGGCCAGCGGAATACGACTTTCAGGTCCGCGACCTCCTCAACGAAGGCCGCACCCGCGCCGTCAAGACGCTCTCTGGGGGGCAAAAATTCCAGGTAGCACTGTCGTTGGCCCTTGCTCTGGCCGATCAGATTCATAACCAATCGCACGCACTGCACAACTTCTTTTTCCTGGACGAAGGATTCGGCTCCCTGGACAAGGATTCACTGGGCGAAGTGTTCGAAACGCTGCAATCACTACGCCGGGAAAACCGCATTGTGGGCGTGATCTCGCACGTTGAAGAATTGCAGCAGGAAATCCAAAATCACTTGAAAATAGAAATGACGGAGCAGGGAAGCGTGGTACTGCCGCATTGGGGATGATGGTAAGGCCGTTGTTGGTAGGTCATAAGGTCAACACTCAAACGGAATTTTACGACTCGCTTTTATATTTTCCGCTTTCTTGTTCCGCTGTAAATCCAAAACAACCAGGTCGCTGAGTGGCTAAAAGCCTCCTTGCTCCTACGCTAACCACCGATCCAGCCATCCAAATGCCTCTTGCTGCATAGCTTGATCGAACTTATGCGGCCCATCGTAAAAGCTGGTTTTGTAAGCGTCGGGGGCTTTGGCGATTCTATATACCTCTCGCAAAATTTCATCGCTTTTCTGCATTTCGGGAAGGGTGAAAAGCTGATCCTGGCGATTGCTGAGTACTAGCGTCGGCAGCGGCGTGCGTAAACCCATGATTTCCGGGAATTCAAGAAAGTTGGGCAGAAGCGGCGTGTAAATCATCCATGTATGGGTATAAGCCTTATTGAGCAGTAAATCATCCCAGGTCGTCATAAAACCCACGGGTACCGCGCACTTCACGCGCTGATCCATTCCGCCCAGGTACACTGTCCGCAGGCCGCCGCCCGACAGGCCCATACAACCTAGTCGCTGGGCGTCTACGTCGGGTCGCTGGCTCAAGATGGTGAGGGCCATCTGGTCCTCGGCTAGTGTGACGCCCGGCCAGGTAGTTCCGGCGCAGAACAGCGACTTGGACATGATGTGCTCATGTTCGCCGGCCCAAGCGTTGTAAGCATCAATTTCCGCAGGGGTGTCCAGTTCTTTATCCTGTACGCCCTTGGTGTCGAAAGTATTACGCGGAATAGTTTCTCCTACGTCTTCGTAATGTACCCGGCGGCTGCCGAACGTGAACACATCGTGTACCAACACCGCGTAGCCGCGTTTGGCGAGTTCGTTGGCCCAGGCGCGACCTTCGTAGTAATGTTCCTGATGCTGAGTCATCAGCGGGTTGGGGCTATCGCTGGTGACCGTGATTTTGTCTCGCCCGAAATATTTGTTTCCTCCGTGGTCGTGCAGGCCCAGCACAGCGGGCAGCGGCTTGTTGATACCCGCAGGTCTCAGAAAAATTGCCTTAGTGGGTCGCCCGTAGGGTAGTTGCCACGAAAGTTCCTCGATTTCCAGCCCGTCGTAGACGTACTTTTTCTCAACGACAACTTTCGGTACTGTGCTGATTGGCGGACTAGCCACCAACTCCTGAATTTTGGCGAGAGCTTCACTGCGCCGAGGGGCCAGTTTTCTTTCTGGATGAGCGCGTAGCGATAGCTTAGGCGGGCTGGGCCGGAGCCCGGCGGCCCAGGGACCGTACTGGCCAACAATGCTTTTGGGAGGGTCATGAAGCGGCACGGCGGGTGTTTTTATAGCAAATTTTTTAAAAAAATCCAGTGGTACTGCCTGAGCAGTAAAAGGTACGGTGGCAACCAAACCAGCGGAGTTTTTTACGAATTGGCGGCGAGTCGTAGCGCCTTTTTTATTCTGCAAGCGGACGGAGGATTTAGATAAAAAATCAAAACGAAAACATACGCTCAATGCCACGAATAATGCAGCCCCAACTGTGGCAGCGAAATGACGGCATTCTCTGATATCGGATAGGTAGGTCGCAGCATATACAGGCCCACATCGGCTTTGAGTTGGCGCGTCAGGCGGAAGCTGACGCCCGGCATAAGGGCTACAAACTGCCAACCCCGGCGGTAGGTCTGTCCGCTTTCCTGCCCCATGAGGTAAGAAGCTTCCACGAAGGGCGAAAAAGCTGTGGTACTGATGTGGTAGCGTACCATAGGCCCGACGGCCCAGCCCGTAAGTGGGGACTCAATAGGAGTGATGGTAGAATACGCGCCAAAACCTACCGCCCCTATCAAAAAGCGGTCGGCAAGGAAGATACCACCCCGGGTTGCTACGTTGGCAAAAGTGCCGCCTGTCTGGTAAGGAATAGCCACGCCCGAAAAACCCGCTATAATAGAACCCGCCTGAAAATCAGGCCGATTTCCCGTCCGCTTACCCACTACGGGCATGTTGTAAGGGCTCATATAGTTGCCCGCACGTTTCCATTTCAAACTCTGCTTGTATCCTACCTGAAGAGCCAGATAGCTGCCCTTACTGACGACATCGGCCTGGTAGTTGACACCGTTGAGTTCGAGTTCTTTGGTGGAAATGCGGAAAAGGTCGCGAAAGCCCTGGCTATATATGACATTGACGGTTAACGATTTGTACTGGCTAAGTTTGTAATCCAGCCCGGTGCGTAGGGAAAGTGCCAGACCGTTGTTGTGAGTGTGGGCACTTTCAAGTTCGTACTGATACACATCGCCGGGCCATTGGCCGTCCACTTTGGGATCGTCCTGCTCACGGACGTAGCCATCGTAGCGATTGACGATGTAGTTTACATCGGCTCCGGCGGTCAGGATCAGACGTCGCCAGAGAAGTTTGGAATTGTAAGTGACGCCAACATTGAGGTTAGCCGGTGAGAACTGTGTGTAGCCATCATTGCGGCCCCATCCGTTGACCGCCCGCGTGATTGAATCACGCGCGATAAACTTAGTGCGCGTACCAACTTTCAGGTTAGCCGTGCGAACACCCATGCGCAACGAAAAATTCGGTGTCAAGCTACGCTCAAGTGTAAGGTCATAGGAGGCGCCGAAGCGGTCGGGAGCTTCAAACTTGCCGCTCGGCAGCGGCTTATCGGAATACAGCGTATTGTAGGAAAGCGATGGTCCGAGCGAGACGCTTAGCCGCCACGGACTTTGTGCCGAGGCCCGTTCGGCAGCGTTAAGGACTAACAATACTGATAAAACTAGTAGAGTCTTTTTCATACACACTTCCGTAACGTTCTGAATTTTACCCCTAAAATAGAAACTAGCCGGATAAATTGCTATAATGGATTACAAAAACTTAGCAGGGAAATTTTGTGATTCGAAGGGGAATACGCAATTTCTTGCCCGATTATGGCACTTCGTCATTTTAGTTTTAACTCTTTTCGTATGGGGACTATGAAAAAAACATGCCTGATCTGGCTGTTGGTGTTGGCTGCGATGCCTGCTTTTGCGCAACAAATCAACCCGCCAAATAATCCTGCTGAATGCACGGAAGCCTTTTTCAAGGTTCTTCTGGAAGGAAACGGCCAAGCCATGGCACCTCTGCTGACGACCGATTTTGCTATCGTGAGTTTCGACGGGTCGCTGGTAGATGGTAATTCGCTGGCCGAAGCAATGAATGGTGGCTATATCAAAATAGAAGCCGGGATGATTTCTGCCATCAGCACCCGAACCTATGGCGATGCGGGTATCGTGACGGGTACCTGGCGGGCCAGAGGAACGGTGCAGGGCAGCCGCTTCGAGAACACGCTGGCGTTTACCAGCGTGTGTGTCCGACAGGGAGGAGCCTGGAAATTGGCATCGGTGCAGATGACGCCGACGATGTAGGGAGCTTTTATTCTACCACGCCCAAGTAGTTGAAAGGCGTAATAAGGCGAAGTTCGTCGCGCACGGCTTCCGACACGTCGAGGGTCTCAACGAAGCGGGCCAGCGTGTCGTGCGTGACCTGCTGATTGGTGCGGGTGAGTTCTTTGAGGGCTTCGTAGGGTTTTGGATAGCCCTCGCGGCGCAGGATTGTCTGGATTGCCTCCGACACAACTACCCAGTTTTCTTCCAGTTCGGCGCGGATGACCTGCTCGTTGATCTCCAGTTTACCCAGCCCTTTTAGCAACGAGTGCAATGCGATGACCTGATGAGCAATAGGGACGCCTACATTACGCAGTACCGTCGAATCGGTTAGGTCTCTTTGTAAACGCGAAATGGGTAGTTTGGAAGAAAAGTGTTCAAATAGCGCATTGGCGATGCCGAGGTTACCTTCTGAATTCTCAAAGTCGATAGGATTTACCTTATGGGGCATGGCCGATGAGCCAATTTCGCCCGCTTTTATTTTTTGCTTGAAAAAGTGCATCGAAATGTACGTCCATACGTCACGGTTCAAGTCGAGCAGAATGTTGTTCAGGCGTTTCAAAGCATCGAAGGTGGCAGCCAGGTTGTCGTAATGCTCAATCTGTGTAGTATGGCGGCTACGTTTCAGACCCAGGCCCTCCACAAAATGATGCGCAAACTGCATCCAGTCTGTGGCGGGATAAGCTACGTGGTGAGCATTGAAATTGCCCGTCGCTCCACCAAACTTAGCCGAGTAAGGAACCTGATCCAATAGTTCGAACTGCCGCTCCAGCCTTTCCACGAATACCAAAAACTCTTTTCCGACCCGAGTCGGTGAGGCAGGCTGACCATGCGTATAAGCCAGCATGGGTACATTGCGCCACTCGATACTCATGCGCTTCAGCACAAAAAGTACCTGCCGGAATAGCGGCTTCACCTGCCGTTCCAGTGCATCTTTGAGTGAGAGTGGAATGGCGGTGTTGTTAATATCCTGCGAAGTCAAGCCGAAGTGTATGAATTCCAGGTACTTATTTAAGCCAATGCCCTCGAATTTTTCTTTGAGAAAGTACTCCACCGCTTTCACATCATGGTTGGTAGTTTTCTCAATCTCTTTTATTTGCAGTGCGTCGGTTTCGTTAAAATCCTTGTAGATATCGCGCAATTTTGGATAAAACTCCTCTCCTATCTCGCTCAATTGGGGTAGCGGCAGTTCGCAGAGCGCAATGAAGTATTCGACCTCTACCATGACCCGGTAATAGATGAGGGCATACTCGGAAAAATAGGAAGAAAGCTCGGTAACTTGCTTATGGTAGCGGCCATCTACGGGTGAAATGGCCGTCAGTTGATTCAGATTCATATTCAGCGAGGAAAAGTTTTGGAAAGGGCAAAGGTAAGACAATTAGCCCTTCGAGCGGTTAAGATCGGCAAATTGAAACAACGGACTTTACAGATAAATAAGTAAAATCGCGCTAACCCGACGCTTATTAGGAATGTTCTGGATTATCGCATATGCGCATTTGTAAAGTTCCTCTATCAACTCCTCCCTAAAATGAACGCATCTCCCTTTCTTGGCGAATTACTCGGCACACTCGTACTCATACTACTCGGCGATGGCGTCGTAGCTAATGTGGTCCTGAAGCAAACCAAAGGCAATGGCGGCGGCTGGATTGTAATTGCGACGGGCTGGGGATTGGCGGTCCTGATGGGTATTTTTACAGCGCAGGCCTTCGGGAGTCCCGAAGCGCACATTAACCCCGCCGTGACGCTGGGAAACGCTGTTATGTCCGGCGATTATTCCAACGTGTTGAGTTTCATTACGGCGCAGATGATCGGCGCATTTCTGGGCGCGGTGCTGGTCTGGATACATTATATGCCGCACTGGGCTGCTACCGAAGACCCGGCCGACAAGCTCGCCTGCTTCGCTACCGGCCCCGCTATCCGGGCTACCGGTCCCAACTTCGTGAGTGAGGTACTTGCCACTCTTTTTCTTATTGTCGGGCTATATAGCATTGGTCAGACCGAAGCCATTCCGCCCGGCCTGGGTCCGTATCTGGTGGGGATGCTGGTGTGGAGCATTGGCCTGTCACTGGGCGGGCCAACGGGCTACGCGGTCAATCCGGCCCGTGACCTGGGGCCGCGTGTGGCCCACGCGCTGCTGCCCATCGCGGGCAAAGGTCCATCGGACTGGGCCTACGGCTGGATTCCCGTCGTCGGGCCCTTTGTGGGTGCGGCGGTGGCGGCGGTACTTTTAGGGCTCTTCAGTGTATAAAAACACATTTTTAAACTCTGATAACCAAGGGGAAATTGGGGTCAGTTTGAGATAATCAACTTACCTTTTCTGCCTTGATTTTATATAATGGTGCCGATCGGTTTGTCCGAAAGGGAAACTCTCAACGCCAACGTATAAAATCAAGCCGCATGAATTCCTCACCATTTTCTCAGCAAAATAAGGTCCATATCGGAGCCTACATGGCCGTACCTGCCGCCGAAATCGTTTTCTGTAAGGGAGATCGTAACTACACACAGGTATATTTTTCCGATCGCCCCAAGTTGACCTTATCCGTAACTTTACGAATACTACACGAACGCCTGGGCGAAGAAGGCTTCCTGCGAGTCAGCCGCTCGGCTTTGGTCAACAAGGAGGCCATTGCCGAGTATGATGGTCAGCAACTGGTGCTGCTCGATGGTAAGACTTTACCCGTTGCACGGCGCCGGCGCCGGCACGTGCGGTTGACTTTGCGTGGTGGACGGGTGCGGATTTTGCGCGGGCTGGCGCGTCAGACGAGATAAAGTTCGTTTCAGCGGTTATTTACCACCGACTACCACTTCGGTCATCTCTTCCAAAACCAAATGCTTCTGGGCGATTTGCATGACGTCCTCGGCAGCGGTAGCATGGATTTGCTGAATGTAGCGATCATAGAAATCGGCAGGCAGGCCGTCGGTGATAAGTATTTTTTGGCGATCTGCCACGTCGAAAGCAGTATTCAGCGATCCGGCGAATTCTCCCGCCAGAAAGTTTTTAACCGTTTGGAGTTCTTCGGCGGGAACGGGGAGAGTTTGCAGGATAATAATCTCCTTCCGGATTTCGTCCAGAGTTTGCTGGGTGAATTCTTTCTTCACGTCGGTGCTGATGACGAAATAGCCATCTTCCCGGAAGGCGTAGGCATTGGACGAGATGCCGTAGGTCAAGCCCTTTTCTTCGCGGATATTCTTCATTAATCTCGATCCAAAGTACCCGCCCAAGATCTCACTTACGACCAGCATCTGGTAATAATCGGGATGGTGCCGAGTGAAAAGCCGCTTGCCCAGCCGGATGGATGACTGAATGCTTTCGGGGCGGTCGACAATAGATGTTTTCTGGCCCGGTAGAATGGGGAAACTGGCGGTGGTGGGCTCTTCCGCGTCCGCCCGCGTGGTGTCTTTACCCAAAAAAGCGTTGACCGTCGCGATTTCGTCCCGTCCTACTTTTCCTGATAAAATAATCCGGTACTTTGAGGCCTGAATATGGTTCTGATAATGCGTCAAAGCATCTTCCCGGGCCATCGCGCTGATGCTTTCCTCGGTGCGGCCGCGCCCATAAGGATGTTCCGGGCCATATATTTCTTCACGAAAAAGGGCCGTAGCACGGTAAGCGTTCTTCTCCCAGTTGACGCGGTGATTCTGCAAGGTAATGTTGCGCAGGTCGTCCCACTCTTTGCGGGGAAAAGTGGCTTCGGTCATGAGTTCCTGCACCACGGGCAGTACTTCGGGCAGGAAACGCGCCAAGCAATAAACCACTACACCCGCCTGGTCAAACGTGTTCTTCATTTCGGTGAAAGCGCCCACACGGTCGAACGCCTCACTGATTTCGGCGGAGGAACGGGCGGTAGTACCTTCGGTCAACATCTTGATGGCGAAATGCGCCGCGCCGGGCTTGGCCTCCGACCAGTTACCCGCTTCAAACATACATTCCAGCCGCACGACGGGCTGATCGCCAATATTGATAACATGCAGGGGAATGCCGTTGTCGAGTGTGAGTGTTTCGGCGGGCGGAAGGCTTATACGGTCAATTACCCGGAAGGGTGGGGCGATAGTACGGTCTAAAATCATGATTTGGGGGTAAAAAAAGAATGACATCCCGTAACGGGACGTCATTCGCAAAAAGATTTTCTAAAACGAGATCAATTATCCATATCCTCCAGAATCTCGGAACGATCCTTGGCTTTCAGATTGGCGGCCAGTGAAATGCGGAGAGTCTGGGCCAGCGGACTACCCTGCCGCTGGGGCATGAGGTAGGCAAAATCGACGTTGTACTTCTGCTGGAAGCGAGCGCCGAAGCCCACGGTAAAGTACTTGCGGTCGCCTTTCATGCGGCTCTCGCTGAAATAACCGAAGCGAGCCGCGAAGATGTCGTTGTACCAGTACTCGACGCCCGTCGAAATCATTATTTCTTTCAATTCTTCATTGAAACCATCGGGAGCATCGCCAAAGGAACCAAAAATACCGCCCAGAAGCGAAAGGTCTTTCGGATCGCGACCGCGAACTACGGTTGTCGTTCCATTCACCATTCTATACACAGGCGGTGTGGGAACCATCAACTTATTGGCATCCAGCACGAAATTGAAGCGATTGCGGCCATCGGCAGTATAGGAAATGCCGGTACCCAGCTTGAAATTGGTAGGAATGAAGTATTTGTCATCACTACCGTAAGAGACTTTACCACCCAAATTCGAAATCATGGCTCCCCACGACCAGGTCAGACTGCTGCCGATTTCATCGTTTTTGTACTCTTTTTTGTAGTAGGCGCTAATATCACCCGCCGCTGTTTGGGCCGGGCTTATTGAAACACTGTTGACCAAACCAGTACCTGCCAGATTGGAATTGACATATTTCAGCGTGACTCCTACCGAAAAATTTTCGCCCAACTGCCGTCCGTAGGTCAGGCCAGCCATGAGTTCACGTGAGGGGAAAGTGCCCGTAAGTGCACCCTGCTGGTTTCTGAATTCCAGTAATCCCAAATCAAAGTAGTTGACTTGCAAAGCGATCACCTGACCCTTGGCTACTTTCTTATAGGCCGAAAGATAGGTGAAGTACATGTCGTCCGTCAGATTACGTAACCAGGGCGTGTAGGAAAGCGAAACGCCGAAATCGTCTTTCAGATAGGGTAGTTTGGCTGGATTCCAATAAGTGGCGTTAGCATCAGGGCTGAGGGCTACGCCGGCATCACCCAGGGCGGCCGAACGGGCGTCAGGGGCGAAATTGAGAAAAGCCAGTGAGGTAACGGGAATTCGATTGGTTGTATCTTGGCCCGTAACGGTTTGGCCTTTGACGGTCGTGATACCCCCGCAAAGGAGCAGTACAGAGGATAAACTAACGAAAAAACGATTCATATTTCCTTGGTTTGACTGTGTAAGGGCAACGACAATTATACAAATAGCGGGGTTCAAATTTACGACGAAAGTAACGAAACCATCAAAATATCTGCGCTAATTTGGCGCAACTAGCGGATATGCAGTAGTTTTCCACTGCGTCGGTCGGTTGTCTGATCTTTGGTAGAACGTATTTGCAGCTCGTATAAGTATAGGATTCTTCCGGGAAAAGCTAAAGCATTATTCGGGCCAAATTTCAGCATTTCGGTGATATTCGGCTCACTATTATAATAAATTTGGCGGGAAGTGTACACAATTTGACCGGTTAAAGTTATCAAACGGACTATTATCTCCACATCTTCACCGGGGCGGTCGTGCGTTATTTTGAAAGAAAGTTGATCGTCGAACGGATTTGGAAAAAAGTCAGCGGTACCCAATTTGATGCCCGCCGGAGCTCCTACCGTAAATCGCAACGTTATTTCGGAAGAATTCGTGTAGTTGTCCCAGATTTTTATGCGTAAAATGTAGCTGCCCGGCGATAGTTCTTCCAGCGGAAAGCGAATTGTTCCCTGCCGGAAGTCGTCGGCCTCCGCCTGGTAGTAGTCGTTCAGGGAAAAAGTGGTAGTATCGTTCAGCGTCGCGGTCAGGTCTTGGCCCAATCCTGCTGAGGATACGCTGATACCGCTGGCATCGAAGGCTTTTACCCATAAAACCGAATTGGCGGGTACCGTCTGACCGTCGCGGAAAGTACTGTCGTTAAGGTAGGCTGACAACTCCGGCGGCGTAAGGTCAGGCGCTTCCGTGGCAGCTCCTCCCACTACTAGGTCGAGTTGCGCGGCGGCATCGGCCAGGCTGTCACTACGGATGGCATACACGCTTGCTCGTCCGGGACCAAAACGGTAGTCGATATTGCGCGGCACCACGAAGCTAACCGTGAATTGCCCGCGCTGCACCGTCGCCTGGCCTTCGTAAAGTTTGTTACGCAGTTCGTCATAACTAGCTGCGGTACCGCCTTCGCCGTTGGTGCGGAAGCGAACGGGCTTGTCGTAGATCGTCACAAAGGCCGTTCCATTGAAGTAGTCGGCTATTTTTTCGTTTTGCAAAATATTCCCCTGCAACGTAACCTGCCGCAACGCGCTGAGCGTATCGGGTGGTGCGGCCCAGGCGACTTCGTAGGCTGGGCGAGCCAATGACATCGATGGGTCGCCGAGCAGGGCAAAGTTACGATTCAGGCTACCACTCAGGCTATTATTTTTAGTAGCTTTCATCAAATCACCCAGGCGGGTAGTATCACTGGCGATGTTCAGTGCTTGGTAAAAGGCTTGATTTAAGGAAAAATTGGTACTTGAAAACACGGGCCTTGTGGTAGTCAATGCTCCAATGGCCGCCCCGCGCGGACTAAGTACCATCAGCTCGGCCCCGGACACTAGGGCAGGATCATCGTAGCGGCCAAACTCACAGGTGGCCGTCAGCAATAGCGGCAGATTATTGTAGCCGCGCGCGTTCTGCATATCGGCCAAAGTCAGGATTTGCTCTTCGGCCCAGCCCGTCGTGCCGCCATGTCCGGTGTAGTTCAGGATGAGTGTACCTTCGTCGATGCGTTGCCGGATGGTGGCGTTCAGGTCAGGTACTTTGGCGCCTTCCGGTAAACTGATGTGCGGGAAAGCATCCACAAAAAGGCGTTGCGTCAGGAATTTATCCCCGATCTGGTTGGCCAGCAAGTCGGCGTGTTGCTGGTGAATATTAGCGTCGCCGTCGTCGGCGACGAAGCTAATCCGGTTGCGCCATTTGCCCAGTGTTTGCGGCGATGAACCGTAATGAATCAGCTTATCCACGACCACGCGGGCTTCTTCCGGTGTCTTGACGGGCAGGCGACCTACGCCGATATCCAGCAAGTGATCACCCGCCGAGGTTTCGTTCCATTCACCTTCTTTTTCCTGCAAGAAACCAAAATAATCGTCGGAGGAATAGGTGTAAACCGGATGCAGCGACTCACGGCTTTCGTACACGGGTACCCAACGCTGCTGCTGCGTGGCCGACTGGGTGCCGCTGCGGTTGCGAGGGTCGTAGGTAGCGTCGCCGAAGAGCAGAAGGTACTTCAGGCGGTCAGGATTTTGTTGGTATAAGTACCTGACAAAATCCCGGATGGCCGTCGGATCTGGTTTTCCCGAAGCGAATTCATTGAAAATCTGATCGGTCGTTACTACAGCTGCGGCGAGTCCGTCGTGCTTTTCGCGGAACTGCGCGAGTCGCGCTGCTTCATTTTGCCAGGCTTTGGGCGTGACGATGAGCAGTTCAGGAACGGCTAGAGCGTGAAGATTCTGATTCGCGATTTTCTGCCAGGCAACGGGCACCAAAGCTTGCTGAGGAGAAAATCCAGCGTAAGTACGAACGCTCCGTCCGTCGCTGGCCCCAAATTTTGCCGTGCCATCGGCGGCACGTTCCAGCGCGGCGCGGCGTGGCTGCTGCGGATTGGAAATATCCCACCATTGCCAATTCTGCGGAATATCTTTTAATAAGTAAGGAACGGCAGCCCTGTCCGAAGGCAGGAAACGGTAGATCTGTTGCGCAGAATAGGCACGAAGTTGTCGCTTGGTCTGCAAAGCGGCGAAATCGAGATAAGCCTGGGCATTGCTTTGGCTATTTTTGTCAAAATTCAGAAAAATGCTGAAAGTAGCGGGCGGCGTACTGCCGACGGTAAAAGGATAGTTTTTTTCGCTGCGCTGTGCCTTCAAATCGTACCTGTAGGTACTTACCGCGCCCTGCGTCTGCTCGCCTATGTCCTGCCCGTTGACCTGCCAGCGAAACCGGGTCGCGACTTGCGCCGTAGCAATGCCAGCGCCCCGCAGGATCGCCGCCGAACCCGGCATTACGCCCGGCAGGTCGGCATTGAGCGATAGTTGCCCCGAAAGCCCCAAGTACTCGCCCCACCATTCTCGACCCGATTGCAGAAGGTTAACGGACTCCTCTTCGTGAAACCAGTAGTCGTCGAATTGGTCCACGGAAGTACCCGCCACATTTTGCGAAGCGATGTCCGCGACACGTTTGCCGACTGAAGTACCGACTTTCAGATAGTAATAGCTGCTATCGGAGTAGTAGTTAATCGCGTGGAAGAAAGAATTCTGTAAAGAATCATATCGTAACACTCGCGGCCCCTCAGCGTAAAAATAGATGGCGTCTTTATCATCGAAAAGCCCATCCTTCTCGCCCGCTACCCAAATAGCGTTTGGCACCAAATCGATCGGGCGCGGTGTGGCGTTGCTTTGCGGCAATACGCCGCCGCCATTGCCATAAATTTGCAGATTTTTGGGATTTATCTTCGATGGATCAATTCCCATTTTACGCAAAAAGCCAGCATCCAGGCGATACACACCTGATTGGGTAACGGCTATTTTGTACCAGGTGCCTTCTGCCAGTACGGAGGTAGTTTGAGCGTAAGAAAATCGAATCAGCACCACGCTCAGCAGCAGCCAGCCGGATAGTTTTCGCAGCTTGGAGCAGAATCCCCTGACTAGAATTTTTTCACTTTCAACTTTCAATTTTCAACTAAAACAAGAGCGTGGGCGGGAATGGTGTAGCGGCGCTTCGAAGCTCTTTCAAAACACAGCACGCGGGTACGCCGCAACGGACCGCGTGTGAATTCCCTCTGCTGGAAAACGAAATTTACGCCTTCGCTTAGGTGCAACAAAGTCTTTTTGTTGATATTGGATGCGTCAGCGTCGCCAGATTCCGACCCGGTTGTGCTGTGTTGGGCCAGAGCCAGTACCAAGGCGGCATCGCTGCCCGTAGAAGCTTTGGGGTTTGCCGCGTAGCGTTGTAGGGGAATCAGCACATCGGTGGGAAAACAACTTTCGTTCAAAACCGGAAACAGTAATTCTTTAAAGGCTGTCTTCCATTCCTGGCCGTGCGGAGCTATTTTTTTTCGGGGGAAAGCGGCGTATACCACGTGATGCGCCACTTCGTGCAGGTAGGTAATCAGGAAGTTATACGGATTGAGGTTCGCATTGAGGGTAATGCGTGGTCGCTCGCGGGGCTTCTTGGTGAAGTCGCCAAGCCGGGTGCGACGAGGCCGCACAATGCGCAAATCGAACTGGTACCTTTCCCATAACTCAATGCAGTAGGGGAGGGCGGCTGCGGGCAGGTAGGGTGCCAGCGTCCTGCTTTTTTCCATGAATCAAAAATAATGGGTCGAAGGCATTTTTAGACTGAATTTTTACAAAAAGAAGTCGGGCATTAATTCCTCGTCGCTGAGGTTGGAGTCTACACGGTACTTTGCAAAATCCGTAATGCCTTCTGCTTGCAGCACCTCTTCATCCACGAAAAAATTACCCGTACAGTCGCGGCTATCCCGGCTGAGGATGTAAAAAGCGGCATCGGCCATAATTTCGGGCGTGCGGCTGCGGCGCATGAGCCCGTCGCCGCCCAGCAGGTTTTGCACGGCGGCGGTAGCGATGGTCGTGCGTGGCCACAGCGCGTTGAAGGCTACGCCCTGTTTCTTGAACTCACCCGCCATACCGAGCACGCACATGCTCATGCCGAACTTCGCCATTGTGTAGGCTACGTGCGGCGCAAACCAGCGCGTCTCCATATTCAGGGGTGGTGATAGGTTCAGCACATGCGGATTATCGGCTTTCAGCAAATGCGGTAGACAAAGTTTGCTGGTCAGGAAAGTACCCCGCGTGTTGATATGGTGCATCAGGTCGTAGCGCTTCATGTCAGTTTGCAGCGTGGGGGTCAGGCTGATGGCGCTCGCGTTATTAATCAGAATGTCGATTCCGCCGAAGGTACTTACGGCTTCGTCGACGGCAGCTTGCACGGTTTCTTCGTCCCGGATATCCACCTGTAGCGGTAATGCTTTGCCCCCGGCGGCCTCAATTTCGGCGGCGGCGGTATGAATCGTACCGGGTAGTTTGGGATGTGGTTCGGCGGTCTTGGCGGCAATGACTACATTGGCTCCTTCCTTCGCCAGACGTACGGCTATCGCCAGACCAATACCCCGGCTTCCTCCGGTAATGAAAACAGTTTTATTTTTTAGCATGAATTTGCCGGGTTTTATAGGTAATTTTCAATAAAAATGCTTTTTCGGGGCGTATCAATCCCGAAAGGGTGGCATGGTTTATGCTCTGTTATTGACACTTGAATTGGAGTTTCAAGTTAGCGAAAAGCTTACGATAAATGACGAAACATCTATTTGTCTTCTGTTTCTTCCTGTTGTTTCAAGGCCCGGCAAATGCGGGAATCGCACTTCTGTGTCTAATGGATACCTGCGAAGTTTCCGCGCCTGTAATCTTCGCCGAGCGAGACTCTACTTGCTCAGGCCAGCCGGTATTGCTATGGGCGACAGGCTGTGAAGGCAAGGTAGAATGGACCAACGGCCTGGTAGGCGACACCATAATATCTCGCCCGGCTGCTACCCGGGTTTATACCGCTTTTTGTGTGAAAGGCAACTGCCGGAGTGCAGGCTCTAATGAAATCAGTATAACCGTTCCTTTTCCCGACATTCCGGTTCTTAATGCCAGTCAGCGCACTGTCTGCGCGGGTGGTAGCACTGTACTGACTGCTAGTGGATGCCCGGGTGCAGTGGTGTGGTCGAATGGTAGTACGGGAAGTGAAATTACGGTACGCCCCGCCCGGACAACTACCTATACGGCCATTTGCCGTACGGGGAGCCAGTCGTCAAACAGCCTGAATTGCATTAGTTGTTTTGCCATTCCTCTCGAAATAAAAGTGGACGATTCAGTACATCCCGTTCTGATCTCCTCGCAAAAAAGTATTTGCGTCAATGATACATTTTCCCTGCGCGTCGTAGGCTGTCCGGGCATTGTCAAATGGTCGGATGCGATGGACTTGACTGCATCGTACAGGGTAGTGAAGCCTGCGGTTACTACGACGTATAATGCATATTGTAAAGTCGGTGACTGCGAATTTGCCACCAATGTTGTGAGCGTAAGGGTAGGCCCCGCGCCCGTTCCGGTCATTACCGCTGAGCGAACCGTAGTTTGTGCTGGCGAAAAGGTAAAAGTCAGTGCGAGCGGCTGCGATGGGACCGTAGTTTGGTCCAATGGTCAGACGGGCTCTGAAATAATGATTTTTCCTGAAACTACCCTAGAAATAAAAGCCCGCTGTGGCCAGGGCGACTGCCAGAGTGAGTTCTCGAATCCGATCGCTGTTACCATCAACCCACTTCCCCCCACGCCACTGGTGCGCAACCGCCAGAACGAATGTCCGTACGTTACGCTGGATTTGATGATTACCTTGCAGCAAACGCCGCGTACGGAAGGGGGCCGCTACGAATTCAGGTCGGCCGCCAGTGCCGGTTCGCCCGAAGTAGTACATCCGGGTATTGCGGGCGCGGGTACGTATTATGTCTTTGAAAAAAGTACAGCAGGCTGTTACAGCGACGCGGCGGCAGTAACCATCACAATCAACGAATGTCTGGCCCCGGTACCCGTCTGTGCGTACTTTCCCGGCAGCGTAACCGTGAGAGCGGACTCGACTGCCGGACCATTGCGGCTCACAGCCGAGCTGGGTGGCAGCGCCTCGCGCGGTACCTGGGCCACCAGCGGCAGCGGTTTGTTTGGAGCTGCCGATTCAACGCAAACTACCTATCTACCCAGCGTGAGCGATTACGCAAAAGGTGCGGTAACGCTCACATTCCTGACTGACGATCCAGATGGTGAAGGCCCCTGCGAAGGCGTGGCAGCTTCGCTGAGTCTTCCGCTTCACCCTCCCGGGCCCGATGTCGTTACCGCGCCAGTCTCTCCGGGAGATAGTACTTCGGTCAATAATCAAAATCTGCCTGGCGGACTGACCCCGATACTTTCTAATTCAGCGGAAGTCTTTATTCCCGAAGGCTTCTCGCCAAATGGCGACGGTGTCAACGACCGCTTCGTACTGGGCAATGTCCCTGACGAAATGAACGTTTCCTTTGAGGTCTATAACCGCTGGGGGCAGCTGGTCTACCAGGAAAACGATTATAAGAACGACTGGGACGGCAAAGCTAACCGAGGTATAATAGGAGGGGGGAGGAAAGAATTGGCCGATGGCACCTATTTCTATATGATACGCCTCAGCGATGGCCGGGAGTTTATTAAGTTTCTGACTATCACACATTAAAAGACACACCATGAAAATAGTCACTTACCTGTCAGGCTATCTGTCGCAGCTCTCTCTAAAACTAGGGTTGGCGAGCCTGATGGTATGGCTGGGCTGCACGCTAAGCTACGCCCAGCAGCAAATCCCCAGGCAGCAGGCCGATCACCTCTTCTACTCGCAGGATTATCTAAATGCCGCAAATAGCTACGCTGAACTACTCAAAGACCGCTCTCTGACGGGCGACGTGCGGAGGGATGTTCTGTACAATCTGGCTTATGCCTATAAAGAGTTGGGGGAGTTTGCCAAAGCCGAGAACAGCTTCCGGGAGCTTCTGGAAACGGGTGAACCAACGGGAAAGTACCAAAACGCTTACCTGTATTACGCTCAGGCTTTGGGCCAGAACGGGAAATTGCAGGACGCACAGGAAATGTACTCCCGATACGAGAGCGTAAAAGCCATGCTGGGTACCGAACCAACCAGTAATCGTCCCGGTGCAATGGGCAACGGGAACACCAAAGTAACCTACCGGGTAGAGCGCCTGGGCATCGACACCGACAACGCGGAGTTCAGCCCGGCTTACTTCCGGGAAGGACTTGTGTACGTGGCGGGCAAGGGGGCGAGTGGTTCCGGTACTTCGCCCGATAAAGGGTACCTCGATCTGTTCTATGTTCCTAATCGCACCGATCTCACTACCGTGGGTGTCATCGGTACTGATGGCAAACTCGTTCCTGTAAATGACAAACGCGCTGACGCAGATGGCTCAGGTACTTTCGCCAACCGCCGGCTGGGTCGCGATAGCTACACCCGCGCTACTGCCAATGATTCCCCTACGGCGGCCAGCTACGCGCCGATGAGCTTTTCATCGGGTTTGGGTTTGAGTAAAAACGAACGCAAGGCCGCTGCTCCGGAAGAATTTAGCAAAGACATTAATACCAAGTACCACGAAGGGCCCCTGACCTTCTCCGCCGACGGTAGCCTGGTGATCTTTACCCGAAATAATTACAACGAGGGTAAATCCAGGAAAAGCAGCGACAACGTTACCAAACTGAAACTATATACTGCCGAGCTCCGCGATGGTGGCTGGGCCAATGTGCGGGAGCTTCCCTTTAATAGCGACGAATATTCTTCGGGTCATCCGGCCCTGAGCCGCGACGGAAGGTCTCTCTATTTCGTATCTGACCGCCCCGGCGGCCGCGGCGGCACCGACATATACGTAGCCCGCTTTGATAACGGTACTTGGTCGCAGCCCCTCAACCTGGGGCCACAGATCAATACAAAGGGCGACGAAATGTTCCCTTTTGTGGATGAAAACGGCATTCTCTACTTCGCTTCCAACGGCCATCCGGGTAGTTTGGGCGGGCTGGATATTTACTATACTTCCCTCAATGGTGGAAGTGAGCCGCAAATCCTGCATCTGGATGCTCCCATCAACTCCAAAGCCGACGATTTCGGCCTTATTACGGACGGTAGCCGCTCAACGGGTTATTTCAGTAGCAACCGTCTTAACGGAGACGACGATATTTTCCGCTTTTTCCGGGAAAGCTCGCTCAACGGATGCCGGAATCTTTCCCTGAAAGTATTTGACGAAGCCACCTACGCACCGCTCGACAACGTGACGGTGACTGTCAGGGCGCGGGGCGAAGGACGCGACGAAAAAATCCTGATGACCGACGCGGAGGGCATGATTGATATCTGCCTGGAAGCCGAAAACGATTTTATGTTCGAGCTCGCCAAAGACGGCTACGTGACCGGAACGCTGGGCTTTTCGACCGTAGGTTTGACCGACGACAGAGCCACGAGGCTGGGCTCGTCGCTGATCAAGTTTGACGTTATTGAAAGAGACCGCACCCCGGGCCGCGTCACGAGCGGCACCGATGACAGTAGCGACTGGGAGACCGACGATGCCATTTCAATCTCTACGCTGCGCGGTACCGTGACCGGCGAAGGTGACAAACGCCCGATCGAAGGGGTCAAAATCGTGTTAAAAAATGAGTGCGATGGTAAAGTGAAACAAACCGTAACCGGCCCGAACGGGCGTTTCCGTTTCGAACTCACCGAAGGCTGCGACTACACCCTGGTGGCTACGAAAACCTCCTACGGTACCAATACCAACGCTATTCGGAAAATTCCCGCTGCGTCGAAACCCAAGCTGGTTTCGGCCAATATTGTCATGATTAAAGCGGGGGATTTGGTGACGCTGGAAAATATTCATTATGACTCGGGCAAGTGGGATGTCAGGCCGGATGCCGCCAAGGAACTCGATCGGCTAGTGGCCACCATGCGGAAGTATCCTTCGCTGAAAATAGAGATAGGCTCCCACACCGACAGCCAGGGCGAGGCGCAGTTCAATCAATACCTGTCGGAACGTCGGGCGAAGGCGGCTCTCAACTATCTGGCCTCGAAGGGGATCTCCCGTGACCGCCTGTCGGCCAAAGGCTATGGGGAGTCTCAGCTGCTCAACCAGTGCGAAGATGGGGTACTTTGCACCGAAGAAGAGCACGAACGCAACCGACGCACGGAATTGAAGGTTTTGTCTATCAAATAATTAAAAAATAGAAAGTTGAGGTACTTCGCTCTTCTTATTCTGACCTTCACTCCGTATCTTATTCGGGCCGACATTCCCGAGACAATCCTTCTTACCCAATCACAGCAGCAGTACTTGCGCCAAATCATCCGGTCAAGTGCAGCCGCCAAAGTACTTTGGTCAAAAACAGAGCGTGAGGCAAAGGGCTACCTGCACGACCAGCCTCGACCGTTGCAGGTGATTCGGTACGAAGGCTTGCTGGATACGAATCCTGACCGCATCGATACCGAAAAGAGCCTGCGCGACATGGACAAACTCGCCGCCTGGCTGTTTGCTTATTATGCCACGCAGGATAAAGTCTACGCCCAAAAGGCCAAAATGTACATTCTGGCTTGGGCAAAAACGTACCGCCCCACAGGTAATCCCATTAATGAAAACAAGTTTGAGCCGCTGATTCATAGCTATCAGGCTATGAAAAAGTACTTTCCAAAAGAAGAACGGGAACGGGTGGAACAATGGCTTATCAAGATCGCGGAAGCCGAAATAGCTTACCCGAATATTCCGCAGAATAATTGGAAGACAAAACAAATTAAACTAGTGGGTACAATCGGGCTGATCGTCGGTCGCGAAGATTTCGAGCAATATGCCGTGGAGGAACTAAAAAAGTACATCGACGAAGCCCTCTACGAAGACGGTACTACCCGGGACCTGCGCCAGCGGGATGCCATGAGTTACCACGTGTCTGGCCTGAAACCGCTGCTGGTAGCCGTGATTACGATGGACCAATTCAAAAATGCAGCGAGTGATAACCCATTGTTTGATTACCGGAACCCTGTGGGGGGGAGTATCAGAAAATCCGTTGATTATGTAGTCCCCTACGCGCTGGGCGAAAAGGTACACAAAGAGTGGGTCAATACGAAGGTGGAGCTGGACAGACAACGGGCAGCGGCGGGCATTGCGCACTACCAGCCGGGAACGCCCTACGAGCCGGAGCAGTCTCGGGAAATGTTTGAGCTGGCTTCCTATTTTGATTCAAAATACAGCGAGGTACTTCGGCATCTGGCCAAGGGAAATGAGCAGGAATTCGATTCCTGGTTTTCGGTGCTGGTGGCGGCAGCGCGGCAATAATCAGGCTCCTTTTTTCTGAACCTTACTCATTTTTTAAATTCAAAAAAATGCCAAAGTACCCCTGACGGATCATGCATGAATAATTCCCTTCCCCACTCTGAATCCCTGATTCTGGAAAACTTCACCCGCTCGTATTTGTCGTGCAGCCCTTTGGCCAATAACTCGTCGGTGCATTTTTCAACGTCATCTATTTCCAGCAGGATCATCGAATTGTCTATCCAATCTTTCACATAAGCATTTTGCAAATAAAAGCTCAGGTCGTCATTGACCTTGAAAAGACTCATTTTCGGGTCGATGACTACTTCTTCAAAACCCAGCGCGCTATAGAATTCCCGTGATTCCTCGTAGTTTCTTGCGCCAATAAAAGGTCGGATCGCTTTGGGCTGGTAGTTCATACAAATGTTTCGATTCAATTCACCAAATTGCCTTTAATCCTTCATTCTAATATTTCTGCACCAGTTCGTCTTTACTTATCAGTGTGTAATCTGATTGCATAGCCTGCCAAATCAGCATCCGGTCGAATGGGTCGCGATGATAGACCGCGCTCAACTGATAGAAGGTAGAAGTCACCTGCGCATCTAATTCGATAATTCTAAACCCAATATTGGTAATCGCACTTACGAAGTCTTCGGGAGCCAAGCCTTCCAAGAGCAGCTTGCCAAGTGCGTATTTCAGAGAAATTTCCCAAAAACTTACCACACTTACCAGAACTTCTTGTTCTCTATCTTGTAAGATTGCTTTAACCTTCGGCGATAACTTGGATGGTTTTAATACCGACCAGATCAATGAATGCGTATCCAGTAAATAACTCATAACCCAAGAAATTCTTCTTCGGTCATTTTGAAGTCATCGGTAAAAACTACTTTTCCCTTGCCTTCCAGTATCCCTAATTTTCGTGGAACAGGCTTATGCTCAGGTTTGGGAATGAGGTAAGCAACAACTTCTTTTTTTCTGCCATAAGCCACCGCTATTTCTTCTCCTGCCTGTACATCCTTTATTATTTGGGAGAATTGGGCCTTCAATTCTCCGACGGTCAATGTCCTCATCGCTATTTTTATTTTTTGGGAAGATAGTATTTTCTTGACAAGTTGACAAGCTTTGTCCTTTGCCGTTCTATCTCTTATGAAATTAGCGTTAATAAGAACTGACAAACTTTTAGGGCTTTTTACCAGACGATGTTAAGCCAATGGGGAGGAATCGGGTCGGGTTTTGGCCGACAGCCATACGAAATAAGCCGTTATTAATACGATAGCCAACTGCATATTATAGTCCAGCAGGAAAGCGGATGACGCCCAGATATCCGAAGGCGAGAGGTACTTTGGCATATCCAGACGCCACCAGTAGGATGGGTGTACGACGCACAATAAATTAAAAACTACTAATAAAACCACCTGTTGTTTATTTTTCCAGTCGATTACATAAAAAACGAGCGGAATCAGAAACAGAAAAATGTAATTGCTGTACGCGCTTTGCTGAACGATCATCATGGTAGCATACAGTGCAATCCAGGTGCGGGAAAGCATTAATGAAAAGTCGGCATTGCGCCAGCGCCAGGCCGTCCGGGTGCCGATTCCTACCGAAATAACCAGCCCGATCCAGTTCCAGAACTTTTCGCCGACGCCGATTTGGTTGAAAAACCACGGATTCAGTACAGACAGAATATTAGGGGCGCGAAGCGTTTTGGCCTCGTCGAGCGGCTGAGTGAATTCCCAGCCTACCAGCGGATAGAGAATGGCCAGGCTCACTGCCCCAACTACCGCCATCGTGATGACAAAACGAATTTTTTCTTTTTCAAGAAGAAATAGAGGCACGAAGATCAGTACCAGAATAGCTTTGGTAAGCAGCAGCCCCAGCGCCAGCATTAGGGCGTACACTTCAACTCGGCCCGTGCGCTGTCGCAACAGATACGCCAGCACCACAAAGAGCCACATCCAGACGTCTTCCTGGGCCCCAACGACACACAATACCAGTGAACCTGGCAGCAGATAATAGAGCAGGGCCTTGAACAAAAAGTCGGCATTTGGTAGCCGGGAACGATAAAAGTACCAGGATACCCATAGCGCCAGCGCATCCATGACGGTCATCATCAACACGATCATGCGGGGATCGTACCAGAATTTCAGCCAAAGTCCCAGGTAATAAGCGTACAGAGGCGAATAAGGCGACCAGAAGTCGCGGTAAACTACTTGCCCCATCGACGCTTTGCTGCCCTCGTCCCAGAAGCCGTTCACGTCGGAAGTAGGTGCAAAGCCTGCCAGCAGGTAAACCGCTACGAAGGGCAGCAGTCGAAACAGCAACCAGCCGATAGCCAGCCAGAGTGAAGGCTGTTTTGTTGAAAAAAAACGTTGAAAAAAGTCTTTTTTCAACAAAACAATCCCTACCGCGAGGAGAAGAATAACGCTCAGAATAGTTTTTACTAAGACAATATTCATGCGGTGGCGATAGGTTGGGGAAGTACTACGTGGCGATATGCCTGCCGCAATATCCAGAAGAAACAGGCGACATTCAGTAGTTGCAGCGCGTACTCGAAGAGATAAACCGGATTACCCAGCATTCCAAAATTCACGTAGGAAGGTTGCCCATTATATACATACACAAAAGGCTGAACGACCGTTAGCCAACTCAACGCCAGCAGCACACCGATGTGCCAGCGGTCTTTGATATCGATCAACTCGAAAACTACCGTCACCAGAAAGGCAATCAGGTAAGCTCCCGGCGCGCTCGCCTGAAAAATCATCATGCATACAAAGGTAGCCACAAATAGCCCCGGCAGGGTTTCGGCTACGGGGCGGCGGCGACTGCGATAGGCCAGATAGGACGGAATCAGGATAGTAAAAACTAACCCAAACCAGTTGAGTAGTGGCGAATTTTTCTCATCAATTGTAACGAAAAGCTCTACGACGGGCCGCAGAATGGAGAACAGATTCGGCGTCATCAGTTGTTCGGTGTGCTGAATCGGCATGAGGAATAGGTCGCCGATTTGCCAGTAAAGAAAAGCCAGAGCGGGCAACCCAATGGCGGCCATGGTCAGCAGCAATTTGACGGGCTTTTTTACAATGATTAAAATAGGAAACAGCAGGAAAATAAAGGTTACCTTGATCGTCAGTAAGGCTAGGGCGAATAGAATGCCGACACCCACCTCATAGTTTTGGGGGTGCCGTCGTGTGTGCCGCCACATGAGCAACGCTGCTCCCCAAAACCAGACTTCTTCCTGGCCATCTACCAGAATGTACATAAAGGCGGCGGGCAGCAACCAATATACATAGGTCAGTTGAAGTGCATAGGTTTTTTCTGGTTTATAGGTACGATACGTTAACCAGAGAATCAGCGTTTCCATCACGACCATCAGTAACACGATGGCGCGCGAATTGTGCCAGAGCCAGAGTGGAAGGCTTATGATATAGGCAAACAATGGCGCATGGTACGACCAGAAATCCCGGTACACGAAGCCACCCAACTTGGCGGCTTCGGCTTTATAAAAAAAGAACGGCACGTCGCCGCGCGGATCTTCGCCGATAATCAGGAAAATCCCGATCCAGGGTAATAGCCGGAACAGGACGAAACCTGTTCCTAGTGCCAGATTATCTTTATTGCGTTGCCATTTGGCGAAAAGGTCTGAATTGCTCGCTACCCATACAATGGCTATTGTGAGCAGCAGATTGAGGATAAGTTTTACGTAAAAGACGGTCAGTATTGGCATAGGAAACCACAATTCGGAGGGCAGGTTTTTGTAAGAAAGGTAGTTGCTGCCGCTTGTTCCGGGAATTTTCGCAAAACTAGTAAGTTTCCTCCGAAACTGATCCTTTTCGACAGCAGACGAAAACTATAACTTGCCTGATGGGTTGATTTGGTTTATTTTTGATTACAAAACTTCATCATTAATACTACTCAAAATAATGACTGTACTCACGGAAAAAGCCGGGTTGGACTTCAACCTTAGCGAAGAACAGGAAGCGGTACGAGAGGCGGCTCGCGATTTTGCACAAAGCGAACTACTGCCAGGCGTCATCGAGCGCGATACGGAACAGAAATTTGATAAAGACCTGCTCCGTAAGATGGGCAAAATGGGTTTTTTGGGGATGATGGTATCGCCCAAGTACGGCGGCGGCGGTATGGATGCGGTCTCCTACGCCATTGCGGTGGAGGAAATATCCAAAATTGATGCCTCGGCCTCAGTTATCATGTCGGTCAATAATTCGCTGGTATGCTGGGGACTGGAAACCTTTGGCAGTGAGGCGCAAAAACAGAAATACCTGACCCGACTGGCCACGGGCGAAATTATCGGCGCATTCTGCCTGTCGGAACCGGAGGCGGGTTCCGATGCCACTTCACAGCACACGACCGCCCAGGATATGGGCGATTATTATCTGTTAAATGGCACCAAGAACTGGATTACCAGCGGTGGTACAGCATCGGTTTGTCTCGTCATGGCGCAGACAAGTCCCGAAAAAAAACACCGGGGCATTAATTGTCTGATCGTGGAGAAAGGAAGCGAGGGCTTCTCCGTAGGCCGTAAAGAGGACAAAATGGGCATTCGGGCTTCTGACACGCATTCGCTGATGTTTTCGGATGTGAAAGTACCTAAGGAAAATCGCATTGGTGACGATGGCTTCGGTTTCAAATTTGCCATGAGTACACTTAATGGTGGCCGCATCGGCATTGCAGCGCAGGCGCTGGGCATCGCCGCCGGGGCTTACGAACTATCCCTGCGATATGCCCAGGAACGCACGACTTTTGGCCATCCGATCTTTGATCATCAGGCTATTCAGTTTAAACTGGCCGACATGGCCACGCGTATCGAGGCAGCCCGACTTCTGGTGTATAAAGCAGCAAAGGACAAAGACGAAGGAAAAGATTACGTCAAATCTGCCGCAATGGCTAAGCTGTACGCCTCCGACGTAGCTATGTGGGTCACGACCGAGGCCGTGCAGATTCACGGTGGCTACGGCTATGTGAAGGAGTATCACGTGGAGCGGCTCATGCGCGATGCCAAGATCACGCAGATCTATGAAGGTACCTCAGAAATACAAAAACTAGTAATCGCCCGGGAACTGATCAAATAGGGTAAAATGGGGTTTGAGTTGAATTTTTCGATAGAAGTATGCGCTATTTTAACTATAACGCCCACTTTTTTTTGAAAATTAATGACTATTTGCTTGTATTAGTTTTGTACAATTTATTAGATTTGTACAAAATTAGACTTTCCAAGCATTTACGCGCCTCAAAAAATATACTATGGAAGATTACAATAAAATTATTGAATCCCTCGGAGTCAAGTTCGTGAAAGCCCGGCATATTCAGATGTTGCAACCCATCACGATCAAAAACTACTACGATGTCCAGAACTCGCTTACTATTCTTTATGACGGTGAGGTATCATTTGCGCTCGAAGGGGATGACGAACCGCAGGAAGTAGAAGCGGGCGACATGCTCTTCATTCCGGGCGGCAAGCACGCTACGGTAACTTATGGTAGTTCCAGTTCGGCCAGAATGGTCTCGAATGAAGATTTTATGACCAATCGCGACAACTACATTCAGTCGGGTTACGATCCGTTGACGATCGGTAGTTTACCTAACTCCTTTGGTTTAGTATCCTTTGAGGCTAAGGTATTCGACACCGTCAATTTCTTTACGTCGCTCGACGTGCCGCCTTTCCTTATCAAGCGTGACGATCAGATTGCCAATACTATTAATCAGATCCTGGCCGAGGACATGAACGACATCGCGGGTAAAGGTCGGGTTATCAAGATCAAAACCGAGGAAGTTGTCATTGAGATTATTCGCTATATCCTCAAAAACAAGCTGTTCGTTGAGCAGCTGGTAACCAATAGTACCTACTTTAAGGACCCTCGCCTGATTGATATATTTGCCTACATTAAGGATAACCTCGGCGGTGATTTGTCCAACAAAGTGCTGGCTAATGTGGCTAACGTGTCGGAAGATTATGTGGGCCAGTATTTCAAAATGCTCACCGGCATCAACCCACAAGACTACATCGAGTACCAGCGCATGGAGAAAGCCGTGGATCTGCTCCGTACTTCGAAGAAGAGCATCCGCGCGATTGGCTCCGATGTCGGTTATAAAGACACCGCTTATTTCTGTCGCCGCTTCAAAATGATGTTCGGCATTCCGGCAGGCAAAATGCGTCGCCGTGAGTCGCTGATGAACGTTTAATCAATGGAGAATGGACGGTGATTAATGGATAATGCCTTTTATCCAGATACCCCTAAAACTCAAAAAGCCGCAGGATTCGTCCTGCGGCTTTTTGAGTTTTTTATATTTTGGGGTACATGTATAGAGAAATCTTTATGAATCAGAGCGATAAGTCCTTACACCAATCCAGTAAACAGCCCCGGCGCGATGCCGAACAAAATCGTGATGATTGTGGCCGAAATCAGGACAATCTGATAAAAAGGTGCTACCCGGATTTCGGCGGTATCGCCCTCTTTCATGTAAGCGGCCATGATGACCCGGAAATAGTAATATATTCCTACCGCCGACATTAGTACCGCAACTACCAGCAGCCAGATGATGCCGCGCTCGGCAGCACTGCCAAACACGAAGAACTTACCCCAGAAACCTGCGGTAAGCGGAATACCCGCCAGCGAAAGCATGGAAACCGTCAGCACGAAGGCCAGCAGTGGGTTGTGACGGGCAAGGCCGTTAAAAGCTTCGTAGGTCTCGCGGGGTTTGCCAGTCATAGCCTTTTCCCGGGCAAGCGGAATAAGTACCCCAAAGGCACAGATTGTCGCTACCGAGTAGGCCATCGAATAAAAGAGAATGGAGTTTTCCGTTTGGGGCGTCATGGCCGTAAGGGCGATGAGCAGGTAACCCGCGTGAGAGATACTGGAATAAGCCAGCATCCGCTTGAAGCTGTCCTGATATACCGCGATGATATTGCCTACCAGCAAAGTCAGTACCGTGATGACCGCCAGCGTAATCCACCAGTAGTCATAAATCCCCGTGAAGGAGTGCGAGAGTAACCGGAAGAGAGCGGCAAAGCCCGCCGTTTTGACAATCGTGGCCATGAAAGCCGTAAAAATGGTTGGTGCACCTTCGTAAACATCGGGCGTCCAGAAGTGAAACGGAGCCGCCGACACTTTGAATAACATTCCAATAAGTACCAGCAACAAGCCTCCGTACAACAAATAGGAAGGATTTCCCTGCGC
Source organism: uncultured Persicitalea sp. (assembly GCA_964500445.1). GTDB lineage: Bacteria > Bacteroidota > Bacteroidia > Cytophagales > Spirosomataceae > Persicitalea. The sequence goes on from CAZCOG010000008.1 coordinate 29,474, forward strand.
AATGTAAGCTTGAACACCCGTCAGCGTGAAGGAACCCGTGGCTCCATAGAGCAGCGCAATGCCAAACAGCAGAATACCCGTAGCGAAGGCACCCATCAAAAAGTACTTCAGCGCTGCTTCGTTGGAACGCAGGTTGCGTTTTTCACTACCTGTCAACACGTACATCGCCACCGAAAGAATTTCCAGCCCCAAGAATAGCATAATGAGGTTTTCGAAGCCAATCATCATGAACGCTCCCACCAGCGAGAAAAGCATGATGGCGTAGTACTCGGCGGGCTGGGCTTCATCGTCGTCCTGAAAGCCGCGTGTCATGGCGACGATCATGAAGGCCGACACCAGTACAATGCCGTTAAAAGCCAGCGTGAGATTATTCACCGCCAGCATATTGTAAAAATAAATGATCGTTCCCTGGTTCCACTCTACAAAGTTGCCGACTAGTGCAACAGCCAAAAATAGCAGCGTCGCGGGTAGTAGAATAGCCTTGGATTTCGCAAAACCCAAAAAGAGAACAACTATTCCCAGAAAAGAAAGAAGTATAATGGGATACATTGAAGGGGAATTAGTTATGGATGAACCGCAGTAGTTGATTGACCGTCGGTTCGGTCATTTCTAAAAATGTGCTGGGATAAATACCAATCCAGAAAACCATAATGGTCAGGGGAATCAGTACAGCACGTTCGCTGAGTGTCAATTCTTTAAAATGCTCCGTATTGACCGAAGTAACACCAAACATCGATTTCTGGAACATTCTCAATAAGTATACCGCTCCCAGGATAATCGTCAGTCCGGCCACTGCTCCCAGCCAGTTATTGTACTCGAAAACTCCGGCCAGCAAAAGAAACTCTCCTACGAAGCCACTTGTGAGCGGCAGTGCCACGCTGCCCAGCAGCATCACCATGAAATACACACTCAGGCTAGGCGTCTTTTGGGTAATGCCACCCAGGTGATCGAGATAACGAGTATTGGTGCGACTGAAAATAATGTCGATGATGAAGAACATGCCGACGACATTGATTCCGTGCGCCAGCATTTGGATCAAGGCCCCCTGCATCCCGTTAAGCGTAGTCGAGAAAGCGCCAGCGGCCATCAGACCCACGTGAGCAAAAGATGAGTAGGCCACCAGCCGTTTCATGTCACGCTGCTGAATGGCAATAATGGAGCCATATACGATGCCAATCACCGATAATACGATAGCCACTACGCCCCATTGGTTAAGTGCCAGCGGGGTGATCGGCAATAGAAGACGAATCAGGCCATAAACCCCCATTTTGAGCATTATGCCCGCCAGCAACATGGTAGCCGGAGTTGGCGACTCAGTATAGGTATCCGGTTGCCACGTATGGAAAGGGAATAGCGGCATTTTGATGGCAAAGGCGATAAAAAACGCCCAGAAAAGCCAACCCTGCGCGGCGGGGGTCAATTGTAAATCGTAAAAAGCGGTAATAGCCGAAGAGTGCGTACCGGGCGTTTGGTAGTAGAGATACACTAACGCTATGAGCATGAACAAACTACCGAAGATAGTATACACGAAAAACTTGAACGTGATCTTCAGGCGGTTCTCGCCGCCCCAAATGGCAGCCAGGAAATAAACCGGAATCAGCGCAACCTCGAAAAAGAAGTAAAAAAGAAAGGCATCCGTAGTCGTAAACACGCCCACCAGAGCCGACTCCATAAAGAGAATAAGAGCAAAAAAGGCAGCTGGATTCTTGTAGGTATGTCCGAAAGCCGATAGTACAATCAATGGCACCAGGAAGGTCGTCAGGAGTACCAGCAGCATACTGATACCGTCGATGGAAGCGCCGAAGGAAATACCCGAAGCGGCCATCCAGTCGTAGCGAAAACCAAACTGTGCTCCGGCAGCGGGGTTAAACTGTGTCCAGACAAACACCGCCGTCGCCAGTTCGGATAAGGCTCCAGCCAGCGCGATCGTTTTCGCATTACTTCCGCCCAAAAAGAACGTCAGCAAACCAGCCACGAGGGGAATAAGTATTAATAGAATCGTTAACATATAGTCAATTGTAAATGAGTGTATTCAGGATAATTTAAATATTTCGCGAAAGCAATGTCCACTAATTTATTCCTTCCGACATTCACTCATTAATTAAGTAGCAGATTCCAAAAAAGCACCACCATAATCCCCACGACCATAGCGAAGACGTAGTAACCGATGGAGCCCGTTTGAGTTTGGCGGCCCAGATTGGAAAGTCCCTTGACCAGTTTACCCGTGCCTTCCACAAAAAGGTCAATGAAAAACTCTCCGAAACTGGATAGAATTCCGGAAAGCGATTTCATAGGTTTTACAAAAACTGTATCGTACAGTTCATCGATGTAGTACTTGTGATAGACTACGTTCTCCACGCCCGTCCGGGCTTCCGACTCGGGAGCAGGTACCGCGCTTTTGCTAATGTACATTACATAAGCCACTACTGCCGCGATTAATGCCACGATTACCGATACGCCCATCAGAACAAACTCTTCGGAATGCGAGAGTGCTGTAGCTGCAAAAGCTTCGGGGTTGACCTGTCGCGCGGCGTCGAACAGCGGACTCATAAACTCGGCCAGTTGATGAGTGCCTCCTAATGCTTCGGGAACACCGATGAAGCCACCGACGGCCGAGAGAATCGCCAATATTACCAGCGGAATGGTCATGGCAGCGGGCGATTCGTGCAGGTGATGTTCCTGCTCGTGTGTACCTCGGAAAGAGCCAAAGAAAGTCAAAAACAGCAACCGGAACATATAAAAGGATGTCATAGCCGACCCCAAAACACCGATGCCCCACAGTAGTTTGTTGTGTTCAAAAGCGTGAGCCAGAATTTCGTCCTTTGAGAAGAAGCCCGCGAAGGGCGGCAATCCGGCGATAGCCCAGGTAGCTACGGCAAAGGTGATGAACGTAATTGGTAGTTTTTTGCGAAGCCCACCCATAAAGCGGATATCCTGTTCGTCGGACATGGCATGAATTACGCTACCCGCGCCGAGGAATAGCAGTGCCTTGAAAAAGGCGTGAGTGATAACGTGGAACATGGAAGCCGAATAGGCCATTACCCCTAAACCGAGGAACATATAGCCCAACTGACTCACCGTAGAATAAGCTAGAACCTTCTTGATATCGTTTTGCAGAAGCCCGATCGAAGCCGCAAAAAGAGCTGTAACTGCGCCGACTACCGCCACGATTTCCAGTGTTTCGGGAGCAAGCGTGTAGAGTACGTTGGAGCGAATTACCATGTATATCCCCGCTGTAACCATCGTGGCCGCGTGAATCAGGGCAGATACAGGCGTGGGTCCCGCCATGGCGTCAGGTAACCAGGTGTAAAGCGGAATCTGCGCCGACTTACCCATCGCTCCCACAAAAAGCAGCATTGTGATAGCGAATACAACGTGGTCGCCCACGGGAAGTCCGGTCGCTTGCCGGAAAACTTCTGTGTACTCTACTGAACCGAAGGCATGGATAATGGTGAAGATACCCAGTAAAAAGCCTAAATCCCCGATGCGGTTCATGATAAAGGCTTTACGGGCGGCGTTATTGAAGTCGGTGTTTTTATTCCAAAAACCAATGAGCAAATAAGAGCAAAGCCCGACGCCCTCCCAGCCGATAAACATGATGACATAGTTGGAACCCAGCACCAGCAGCAGCATGAAAAACAGGAACAGGTTCAGGAAGGAGAAAAATTTCCCAAAACCCGGATCGTGCTTCATATAGCCGATGGAGTAAATGTGAATCAGAGAACCCACACCCGTGATAATCATCAGCATCAGGAGCGACAGCTGGTCGACCTGAAAGGAAAAAGGAATGTTCAACTCGCCGACGCTTATCCAGTTGAATAACGAAACGATTATTGGCTGACTACCCCCTTCTTTGAAGGCCAATAGTACCGCCACCGAAGCGGCAAAACTTCCCAGAGCCGCCAGGGAGCCTATCAGCCCAACTGCTCCTTTAGGAATATGACGAAACCCAATGCCATTGATCAGAAACCCGATCAAAGGTAGCAGGGGAATTAAAACTAGTAGCGTAACAGGCATCACTTCAATTTAAGAATGAGTGACCGGGTCGCCGGTGCGATGAGAGAGTAAGTTTTGGTATTCAGTATCATCCCTTCAATTTATTCAAGAACCCAATATCGATTGTTCGGGTGTTTCTATAAATCATCACGATGATAGCCAGTCCCACCGCTACTTCAGCGGCGGCCACAGCCATGATGAAAAAGACAAAAACCTGGGCGGAAGGATCAGATTTATAAGAAGAAAAAGCGATCAGCAATAAATTGACCGAATTGAGCATCAATTCAACCGACATAAAGATCACAATAGCGTTCCTACGGATCAAAACGCCCAGTATGCCGATCACAAAAAGGGCCGTGCTAAGAATCAGATAGCTTTTAAGCGGAATAAGTTGGATTATATCCGGTATCGAGGTTTCCTGCATAGAAAAAAGCCGTTGGATAGTGCTTTAACGCGCCTTTCGGCCCGTAAAATTCGGGCAAATTTAAAGATAAATTTTCCTTACCCAAGCCCTGAAAGCGGGATTATTCTACCGCTTTGTCAAAGCACGGAGTTTGATCTCGGTTAAACGGCGCTTTGTGTCGAGCGGAAAGTCGTTTTTAATGATCCAATCAAAGAAAGCGGGTTCTTTTTTGAGTACATCAACCACTTTCTTGCCGTTGTGTTTGCCAAAGTTGAAAACTTCCTCACCGTGTTCGTTAAAGATCATACGTCCGGCAAAGTCCACATTAGGTGTGGCGGTAAGCATATGCAGCTTGTCCATATCATTATGGATCGGTACCGATTCGTTGCCATTGTCGTCGATTACAGTTACGTCGGCGTAGTGCTTGATTTGGGCGTTTAGTACTTCGTAAGTAGCGAGGGCATCGGCCTCCGCGCCATGTGCTCCGATTAGGTCTTTCCCGCAGTAAAATTTATAGGCTGCGGCAAGGTTACGCGGCTCCATGAGATGAAAAACGCGCTGAGCATCGATCAGGCGACGCCCCTTAGCGTCAAAATCCACATCCACCCGCAGGAATTCTTCTACCAGCAGCGGTACATCAAAGCGATTGCTGTTGAAGCCAGCCAGATCGCAGCCTTCCAGAAACTTCACCAGATCACGGGCAATCTGCTTGAACGTAGGACAGTCTGCAATATCTTCATCGTAAATTCCGTGAATCAGGCTGGATTCGAGCGGAATGGGCATTTCTGGATTTATTCGCCAGGTACGGACTTCTTCGCTGCCGTCGGGCAGTGCCTTTACGACGGAAACCTCAACGATGCGATCTTTGGCAATGTTGGTACCCGTGGTTTCGAGGTCAAAGAAAGCAAGGGGACGTTTTAATTTTAGCTGATGAGGCACGGGACTTTATTGATACTTGGTACAAAATTCCTGATTGAAGGCCGCGAAGGTACGCAAAATGTGCTACCCGATTGCCGCTCACTGTACGCCAATTACCGCCTCGCCATTCTTTTTGGTCGGGTAGACTAGGTCGGTAAGTACTGCTCTACCGTTGTTGGCAAAAATCTCCACAATAGAATTATCGACATATATATCCAGTTTCAGTTCCCCATTAATGGGTGGTACCGTCATGACTTCCACGCTCGGAAATTTTTCGTGAAAAGCCACCTGACCTGATTTGGTACGGTCAAAAGTAAGCTGATTGGTAGCGACATCGTAGGCCAGCACGCTTGCTTCCTTTTCATTGCTCAGTAGTTTCACCAGGAAATTTGAGGCCTCGGCCAATTCTATTGTCAGGTCGAGGTGGTACGAGTTGCCGTCCATTTTCAGAATCACGCCTGCGTTCAGATCAGGGGCTTTCATAGTCAGGATTTTAGTAGAAATTCCTTTCCTGACAATAGGCTGCTGAATCAGATGATAAACTCCACTGCTGTCAAGTTGTAAGGATAGCTGGCGCGGCAGCGAGAACATACCCCGGTAGCCACTGGTGGGTGTCTTATCGGCATATGCCCAGTTGCTGGCCCAACCCAGAATGATGGGCTTCGCCTGATCCGCCGGAAGGTTATTGTAAGGTATCGCAGCGTAAAAATCTTTCCCGTAATCCACGCGCCGAACGCCCCGCTGCTTGTCCGCTTTAAATCTCTTGCCATCGAAGTCGCCCACGAAGTACTGCATCCCGGTAAAATCGGGATCCTCCGCCGCGCTCGAAATCATCATCACCCAGCGGGTCGTATCGCTTCCTTCCACGGGTACTTCAAAGAGCGAAGGACACTCCCAAATCTTGGCCATGTCGCCCATCTCGCCAAACTCACTCAGCCGTTTCCATTCTTTAAGGTTGTCCGATTCGTAAATCTGCACGGCGTATTCCTTCGGTTTGGCCACGACCATTTTCCACCTACCCTCGTACCAAAACACGCTCGGGTCGCGAAAATCCTTCATGCCCAGGTCCAGTACCGGGTTTTTGTCATAGTACTTCCAGGTGCCGCCTTTGTCAGCGCTGTACGCCAGGCTTTGGTGCTGGACGGTGACTTCGCCATCTTTATGGACATGCGAGGTGTATATCGCCACCATACCTTGCTTAAACCCCGGTTCGAAAAAGCCGGAAGTGTTCAGGCTATCCACCACTACGCTGCCTGAGAAGATCATCGTTTCGGTGCTGTCGGCATTCGGATATTCAGCGAGGGCCAGCGGTAGTTCTTCCCAGGTTATCAGGTCAGGGCTCACGGCGTGGGCCCAGCTCATGTGCCCCCACGTATCACCCTGAGGATTGTATTGGTAAAACAAATGGTACTCACCATCGAGGTACACAAGACCGTTAGGGTCATTGGTCCAGTTTTGGGGCGGGGAGTAGTGGTAGGCTGGGCGGTAATCGCCGGGTTCAACATCGGCGACTTTTGTTTTCTCTTCCGGTGTGCAGGCTGCCAGCAAGATGGGAAGCAATAGCAAATGGAAAAATGATTGGCCCTTAATAAAAATCATCGATGTTTTTCGTCAGTTATAAGGACAGGAAATTCTCGCGATCGGGATCTTCTCCGGAGCGACGACTACAAATTAACACAGATATTGTCTGGATATAAAAAAATACGCTCCGACGAATTTCAAGCCCAAAGCCAGAGTTTGGTTCGAGGTCAATGGTCAACCGTGCGTACCGAATATAATTTTGACAGGGCAAGAATTTTGATAACAAAGCTATTCCTTTTTATATTCAAAATAATGTTATGTAATAATTTGAAAACAAGTACATTATATTCTTTAATTGTCGATATAGTACTAGTTTTCTGTCGCCCAAGTTTATATAATCAAGCCGTAATACTGGCTTAACATTGGGGTAACATTGTCGGCTTACTTTTGCAGCAATTCTAAGGAATACTGACACCTACAAAAAGTAAGACTGACACTTAAATGAAAAAGCACACTTTACTTTCCCTCCTCCTGGTCGGCATCTCGTCGCTGGCCATTGCCCAGACGGGTAGCATCAAAGGCCAAATCATGGACGCCGCCAGCAAAGAAGCCATCATCGGCGGCAGTGTAATCCTGAAAGGAACTACCCCACCCGTAGGTACTTCCACCGACGTCGAAGGAAACTTTGAAATTACGAATGTACCGACTGGTAAGCAAATTGTCATCATCAGCTACGTCTCCTACAAACCTAAGGAAATTGAGGTGACGGTTTATCCCAATCAGGCCATCCTTATTAATAGTACGCTCGAAGAGGATGTCGCCACACTGAATGAAGTCAAGATCGTTGGCCAGCGCGCCACCTTCACCGACGTGTCGGTCATTACCGAAATCAAGCAGGCTGAGCAGATCGCCGTGGGTATTTCGGCTCAGCAGATTCAGAAATCGCAGGACCGTGATGCTTCGCAGGTCATCCGCCGGGTACCGGGCGTCTCCATTCAGGACGACCGTTTTGTCATTATTCGGGGTCTCAATGAGCGCTACAACACCGTAATGCTCAACGACGCGATCACGCCCTCTACGGAAGTGGATGTAAAATCCTTCTCCTTTGACCTCATCCCCAGCTCAGCCATTGACCGGATGCTGATTTTCAAAACCGGAGCGGCCGAACTACCCGGTGAATTTGCGGGTGGCGTAATCAAGATATTCACCAAGACCGTCCCCGACGAAAACGGCCTGTCGGTAAGTGTTTCCAGCAGCTACCGCGCCGGAACCACTTTTCAAAAAGTTCTGAGCGATAAAAGCTTTGCCGGAGATATAGTTGGCTTTGGAGCCGGGGCGCGCAAGTTGCCAAACTCCTTTCCATCTACTAATACATTGCTTAGCCAGAACCGCCCGACGGAGGCTACCTTACAGGCTTTCCGAAATCTACCGGATTTCTACAACGTGGAAAACACAACTGTGAATCCAGATCTGCGCCTTTCAATAGGATATAACCGCAAGATGTTCGTTGGCGAGAAAACGCTGACTACTTTCAACAATCTGAGCTATACCAACTCGAATCAAGTACTGAATCGTGATCAAAATAGGTACTTGTCATTCGATCCTTCCAAGCAGAAGTCAGAAATACTGAGCGCTTACCAGGACAATTTTTATGGCAATAATGTCAGGTTGGGAGCGATGTCAAACTGGGCTTTGATTCTCAATCCTAACAATAAGATCGAGTTCCGCAACTTATTCAACCAGCTAGCGACGAAAGAAACTACCTTCCGTCAGGGGTACAATACTGACAACGGGCGTGATGTGGAGAATTTCGCTTTTCGCTACGAGGCTAAAAGTATCTACACTGGGCAACTTAGTGGTACGCACGACTTGTCGGATGCCACTACGGTCAAATGGACGGGAGCCTTTGGCTACACCCACCGCGAAGAACCCGACTTCCGCCGCTTCATCTCGAGCCGCAACCGGGGAACGAATGATCCCTTTACGGTTGAGATCGTGCCGGGCAGCAATGCCAGCCTAACCCGCGGTGCGCGCTTTTACTCGACGCTGAACGAATACACGTCCTCGTTGCGGGCTGACTGGGAACATAGGGTGCGGCGCAGCGGCTACGCTGATAACGACAAGATGGACATCAAGCTACGGGCAGGTGCTTATGGCGAATACAAGGATCGCTCGTTCAAGGCACGCTGGTTCAACCTGACCAATCCTGGCGGCGTGGCGCAGGAAGTCCTTAATCAGCCTTTTGACCAATTGTTCAGCAGCAATACGATCGCTTCCGACAAACTGTATTACGGCGAGCGCACCAACTTCGATGACCGTTACGATGCTCAAAGCCTACTGGCGGCTGGATATGTGGGCGTATTCTATCCTTTTACGCCTAAATTCAGTACTTCCCTGGGTTTCCGGGCCGAATTTAACCGTCAGACATTGCAAAGCCGTCTGCGGGGATCGGGTACCGATGTGGATGTGGATAATCCTATTTTCCGTCCATTGCCCTCGGTCAATTTAACCTATAACCTCACTGAGAAGTCACTCTTCCGACTGGCCTACGGTATCACACTCAATCGCCCCGAATTCCGGGAGCTGGCCCCCTTCAACTACTATGATTTTGCTTTCGACGTGTCGCGGGTTGGTAATCCTAACCTGAAAACACCGACAATTCATAATGCAGATTTCCGCTATGAATTTTATCCCTCAGACGGGGAGGTTATCTCGGTAGCCGGATTCTACAAAAATTTCCTTAACCCGATTGAAGCTAAGGTTCGCTACTCTGGTTCAGGGGTTTCTTTCACGGTGGATAATGCTGAGAAAGCCATCGCCCTGGGCGCAGAGCTGGAAGTACGCAAATCGCTGAAAGACCTGACTTCCTCTGGCTTTGTCAATAACCTGACGCTTCTGCTGAATGCTTCGCTCATCAAGAGCCGTGTGACAACGGGCTTCGAAGGTCAGGAAAACAACCGTCAGTTGCAGGGACAGTCGCCATATTTGGTCAACACGGGGATCTACTACAACAACGTCAATAGCGGCTGGCAGGTGAACGTGCTCTACAACGTGGTCGGACGGCGTATTTTTCTGGTGGGCGATAAAGAGCTACAGCCAACTGTATACGATATGCCACGAAACGTTATCGACCTGAACATCATCAAGGCGATGGGCGAGCACTGGCAATTGAAGGTTGGGGTGCAGGATCTGCTCAATCAACCTTTCCGCCTGATCCAGGACAGCAACCTCGACCAGAAAATCACGGACGTGGACGAATCTTACCAGACCTACCGCCCCGGTACCTATTCGACGGTTGGTTTGAGCTATAAATTTTAGGGTACCGACTTTCTGAAAGGTTGAAACTTTCGGGAAGTTGTAATGCGAAGTCAATAAATTAAAAACCAGATTGTTAAACTAAAAAAGAAGTATGAAAAAGGTAACAAATTATTTCAAAGCGTTCATTTTTGGCGCATTAGTCGTGGGCTTTACAGCTTGTGATAAGGACGACGATGGGGGAGGGACTGTAACGCCTCCACCACCCGCCGGTCCAGAGACAGTCAAAGGAAGTATCACGACCAACACGACTTGGACGGCTGGTAAACAGTATATTCTCTCAGGGTTTGTGTACGTAGAGGACGGCGCAACGCTGACCATTGAGCCAGGTACAATTATAAAAGGTGAGAAAGCTACTAAAGGCTCGCTTTTCATAAAGAGGGGTGCTAAAGTTATTGCGAACGGCACTGCTGATAAGCCCATCGTATTTACATCCAACCAGGCTAAAGGGCAGCGTGCTGCGGGTGACTGGGGAGGATTGGTAATTCTGGGTAAAGCACCTGTGAACAAGACTCCGGCGGTGGTCGAAGGAGAAAACCTTACTGAATTTGGTGGTACTAATCCCGCCGATAACTCCGGTTCGCTGAAATACGTGCGTATCGAATTTGCGGGTATTGCCTTCGAAACCGACAAAGAAATCAACGGCCTTACCTTCGGGGGCGTGGGTTCAGGTACTACCATCGATTACGTGCAAGTTTCTTACAGCGGCGACGACTCTTTCGAGTGGTTTGGCGGTACGGTTAACGCTAAGCACTTGATCGCTTACCGTGGCCTTGACGATGACTTTGATACCGATAATGGTTTCAGCGGTAACGTTCAGTATGGTTTGATTATCCGTGACCCCGCTGTTGCCGACCAAGCTGGTGACTCCAATGCTTTTGAGTCGGATAACGACGGTACTGGTTCTACAGCTACACCTAAGACTGCCGCTAAGTTTGCCAACATTACGGCTACTGTTGCCCCTGGTACGCTTGATGCCAAATTCCGCTCTGCGTTGCGTTTGCGTCGTAATACTGAACTTTCAATTTATAACAGCGTATTTACTGCTGCGTATCCCAAGGGGCTGGAGGTAGAAAATGACCCCACGATCGCCAACTACAAGTCAGGCAAGCTGGTAGTTCAAGGTATTGCCCTGCAAGGTGCCAAGACGCCTTTGGTTGGTGTGGACGAGACTATCTTCAACACCGCTGCTAACAAGAACAAAGTATATACTTCGGTAGCCGACCTGATGCTCGATACTAACTTTAACAGCATCACGGCTCGTCCGGTAGGTATTCCCAAAACTGGTTCACCCCTGCTGACGGGCGGTGTAACGCTTCCCGCTGGTTTTGAGCCCGCTCCCTACATCGGCGCGTTCAACACTACCGACTGGACCGCCACTTGGGCCAATTTCGATCCTCAGAACACGGATTACGATACTGCTAAATAAACAACGACCTTACAAATTGGTGTCAGATTGTCGAAAAGCCGGGGGCATTTGCTCCCGGTTTTTTTGTGGCAAATCCGTCAGATTTGTAGCGGGGAATACTTAACGATTTTCGCATGACTACCACTTAATAAATTCATTTGCGCTGGCTGAAAGTTTTTTCATAAATTACTCATCCTAAACCCTTATGAAAAACTTTCAACCCGATGAAAAAAGTATTCGCCCTGCTCGTGGGCATCAACGATTACGATCGCGTCGGCAAACTCCACGGCTGCCTGAACGATGTGCGGGCCGTGCGCAACTACCTGGAAAAAGGCACAGATTTCGACGTCGATATTAAAGAACTCACCGACCAGGACGCTACTCGCGCGGGTGTGGTCGACGGGTTTCGGAATTTTCTCAGTCAGGCGGGTGAGGACGACACGGTACTTTTTTACTACTCGGGGCATGGCACGCAGGAGTGGGCTGCTTCGCTCTGGGACGAAACCGACGGAGCGTTGGAATGCCTGGTGTGCTATGATGGCGGAGCCAGAAGTACCCCCGATTTTCTGCTTACCGACAAGGAATTGCGCTTCCTGATCCACGAACTTTTCCAAAGTACCCAGGTGCACATTGTCACGGTTTTTGATTGTTGCCACTCGGGCGATAACACCCGCAATGCGGCGTTGGTGAGCGCGAGTTATGATGAGGTGCAGGAACGGCGCGTCACGGACAAAGCAGGCCGGGCTTTTCCGCAGCGAATGTGGAGCGAATTTTTGTTTAGTGATACAATCAAGGAAGCAGAAGTAAAAGGCAAGCTGCCCGCCGACTTTCTGCCGCAAGGTACCCATGTGCAAATGGCCGCTTGTGAGTCCAATCAGGTAGCTTTGGAAATGTCGCGTGAGGGGGTATTCACCAAAACATTGCTTAAAACACTGACTGACTGTGGCGGCAATATTACCTACAATACCCTGCGTAGTCGCATCCGGCAGTACATGCGGGCGGGATTTGAGCAGACGCCCCGGATCTACATGCCCCTCGATGCCGAAAATCTATTGTGCCGGGGCTTCCTGAACCGGGCCGTCGAGCCAGACAAAATGATTTGTGAAGCTACCCGCAGCAAGCAGGAAGGTTGGCAACTGAACGTCGGGGCGATTCATGGTGTGAAAGTAGATTCTACCATTACTTTGTTCGACCCCGAAAATATTGACAAAACCCATACCGCCAAAGTACGTAAAGGGGGTGTTTTCGTGGATTACACGCTGCTCGACGTTTCGGGACTCGATACCCAAAAAATATATAAAGCCGAGGTAACAAGGCTATTAGCGCAGGAACTGGTTTTGGAACTCCAAAATCACGATGGTAACCCCAAAGAAGTCGGTGAACTCATCAAAGGACTAGAAGACAGTGCCAGCGGTGGCTTTGCGTTTGGAGGTGAAAAGGCTGCTGCCAAAACCGAGAAAGACAGCGGCCAGTCTCAATCCGCCGACTACACCTTCCACGTTCGCAGCGGTGAGGTGTACTTGACCCGGCCAAACGACCCCTACCGTCCGCTGATTCGTCCGGTACTTTATCTGGAGGATGACAAACATACTGCAATTCTCGAAACGTTGCGGCACGTTTCGCGCTGGCATTTTATCAAAAACCTCCAGAATGAAGAAAAGCCCCATAATTTTCTCTACAAACCGCTGAAAATGGAGCTGGCCCATTGGCTAGCGGATGGTACTTCAAAGTCAATAGACCTAACTGATAGTAAGGCCGGGATAAAATACGAAAAAATCGGCGCGAGTTGGAAAGGTACTTTGCAGGTAAAAGTCACCAATGTCACAACTCAGGATTTGTACCTGTGCGCGGCCTATTTGAGCAAGGAGTTCCAGTGTTTTCTGGACTTCCTGCCCCAGCGGGTGCAATTGCTCGAAGCTGGCAAATCCGTTTTCCTCGGCCCCAAAGGCAAAGATCGTATCGCGCTCAAGCTTGGCGATGTAGAACAGGAATACAACTGGCCGGAAACAGTAGAAGCCCTGAAATTTATCGTCAGCACCAGCGAGTTTGATGCGGAGGCTTTGACACTGGATGCTTTGCCCGGTCCGCTGACTACCGCCGACCGCGAGAAGAGCCGGTCGGGTAAGAAGGGCCTGAATACAGAAGAAGATGAGCCGCTCGAATTCTCCGGTTGGATTACCCAGACTTTGCACCTGGTGTTCAAGAATCCCGTCTACAATTATATTCCCGCTAAAACGCTGAAAGAACTGCTCGACTGGGACGAAACGGCCTACTTCGCCGCCGGACTGTACTGTGAAATAGAGCCGGACGAAACCGGGCAACCGACAATCTGGAAACTCAAAAAGGGACTGGTAGTACCCGAGGACGAAAAAGGGCTTTTCGATGATATCAAGATGTGGCTGGGAAATAAAGTCGAGACAGCGCAGCGGCGCAAGCGATACCGTAACCTGAAAAAAGATCCCAACCGGCTGCGCCTCGTGGCCGAGGGCGATTCGTGGTTTCAGTATCCGATCATTTTGCAGGATACGCTCGACCAGCTCTACAAATGCTACGCAATCCGCAGCTTTGCCGAGGCGGGCGATACGCTGGAAAATTACCTGAAAGAAAAAGAATATCTGGATGCCATTGGAGAAGAAGGAGTTGAGTTTTTTCTGGTAAGCGGCGGCGGCAACGATGTATTGGGCGACCAGTTTCAGTACTTTCTGCGCGAAACTCCCGACAACGCTGACGGCACACCCCGCAAGTACCTGAACCAAAAAATGTTTGATCAACTCGACAGGCTGGACGCCCTGTATACGCAGATGTTCAACGAACTTTTCGACCGCTATCCCGATCTGCATATTCTGGTGCATTGCTACGACTACCTCATTCCGGTGGATACGGATATTCCGGCAAACAAAAAGAAATCGAGCTGGACCGGAAAGCACATGATTGAAAAAGGGATCGTGCCCCAGGAAGAGCGAGAAGAACTAATTCGCTTCATCGTAGACGAATTTGCCGGAAGACTGGCCACCCTTGCCCAAAAAAGTGAATTCAAAGACCGAGTGACTTTTGTGGACACGCGCGGACTGGTACCGCGCACGCTGTGGTTCGATGAAATTCATCCCACCAATGCGGGATATCAGATCGTGGCGGATAAGTTTATTGGTGAAATAGAACGCATCAAGGCTCAAAAATAGTCAATCAATCAACTATTGAATGATGAAATACTCTCCAGTGGTACTGTCCTACTTCTCGCAAAGCGGAGATACCGATCAGGAATATTTGCAATTTCTGGAAGATGAATACAAATCCATCGGTAAAGCGTGGGAGCAGTACCAGATTCAGGAGGGGTCGAGCAAGTACTTCGAGGTAGAATTTCCGCCGCGCGGCAGCGCCGATGGCGACGAGGTGGCCGAAGACATCCGCAACTACAAGCACCGTATCCTTATTTTCCATTTCAGCGGCCACGCCGACAGCGAGCAACTACTCTTCAGGGATGGGTCGAGCCGCGCGCGCGGGCTGGCGGGCCTATTGGGCGAAGCCCAGAATCTCAAATTGGTGTTCTTAAACGGCTGCGCTACTTATGATCAGGTGAAGTTGCTTTTTGAGAATAATATCAAAATCGTGATCGCCACCAGAGGTAAAGTGAACGACGGCATCGCCCGCGAATTCTCCGAAACTTTTTACAAAGCGCTTTCCGATACGGATTATACAATACGGTCGGCCTTCGAGCACGCCCTGAACGAATTAAAAAGAAAGTACCCTGATTTCAACTCTGTGCCGGCGCAGCCTCTCATCTGGCGGGGACTGGTTACAGAAGCCGAGGAAGACCGCGACCGCTGGGAATTATATGTAAAAGATAAGTACCAGCAGGAGCTGGATCGCCGGGAGTGGTGGAAGATCCGGCTGGCTACGCCTACCCGGAAAGATATGCTGGCGGGAAAATCGTTCTGGGATCAGGCTATGAATTTCCTTATTCTGGTGCTTTGTCTGCTGGGCATTACCATCCTGATTTATGCCGTGTTTTTCATGCAGGATCATATGCTTGCTTTAGTAGGGCTGGCGGCGGCCTTTCTGGCCTATTTCGGTTTTAAGAATAAGCAGCGGTACCGAACGGTAGAGCTAAATTCCACCTTGGCCGATGAAGAAGTAATCCGCAGAATGAGATTATTCGCCTAAACCTTTTTGAACAATGGCTGACCTGAACTATTCTGAAGAAGTGAGGCAAAATCTTCTCAAAGAGATCGCTTCCATGAAAAAACAGAGCGTGTTTTCTCTGGTCTTTGCGATTATCTGTGTAATTGTCATGGTCTATCTGTTTTTTCGGTTGCGCGAGAGCAACCGAAAATTGATTCAGGCCAAGGCAAAATTGGCCCAGCAGAATCTAGTACTTGAAGAACAAAAGCTGACGCTCACTAATTTTAAGAATGAACTGGACGCCTGGCGGATGTCACTACTGAAAGTAGATTCCTTACCCCAGGAATCTACGGTGCCGGAGCCGATTATTGTCCCGGAAGAAGTGGCCACGATCCCTGAACCAGTACTTGAGCGGCCTACTATATCTGTTCGGACCAGACGACCGCCAACCCGCGCTAACGATCCTCTCCCTGATAATTCAGCATCTTCACCCCCGGAAGTAAGTCAGGAGGAAGCTCTTAGGCCAATGATCGTTTATCAGACGCAGCGCTATGATTTGAGGCAGCAGCAAAGTGCTTCCAAATCACTTTGCTTTGGGTACATCATCTATATTCAGGATGCCAGGAAGGGGGAAGTTTCGGCTGATTTGCAAAAAACTTTGAAAGAGGAGGGGGCGATTGTCCCCGCCATTCAATCAAAAAATCTACCTGCCAGGTTTGGTACCTCGATCAAGTACTTTCATCAAGAGGATGAAAAAAGTGCCCAATGGGTCAAGAAACTTTTGCTGGATCTGTTAAAGAAAAACGGGGTTCGGTTGGCGAAGGATATTCCGGTTATCTATGTTTCCAACGCCAAAGTATCATTAGGCCAGCTGGAAGTCTGGATCGGGAACTGAATGGGCTTGCTGTCTGATCGTTACTATAAAAGGGCCAAATCCTTCCTGCACAGCCTCTTCCTCAAATCAATACCAAAAAACATAGGGGATAGCCACCGGTTTTCCGTAACTTTGCGGCCTGAAATTTCGTTAGGGGTAAAAAACGATACTTACAAGCCACTTCAATGGATCAATACATAGAAATTTTAATCATGGCCGGGCAGCTCATTTTGGGGTTGTCTATTTTAGTAGGATTACACGAGCTAGGTCACTTACTGACGGCCAAAATGTTCGGGATGCGGGTCGAGAAGTACTTCATTGGGTTTCCGCCCCGGATTTGGAGCATTCAGCGGGGTGAAACTGAGTATGGCGTGGGCGCAATTCCGCTGGGAGGTTTTGTCAAGATATCTGGGATGATCGACGAGTCGCTGGATACCAAACAGATGGATCAGGCACCTGAGCCTTGGGAATTCCGGGCCAAGCCGGCCTGGCAGCGGCTCATCGTGATGCTGGGTGGTATCATCGTCAACGTGGTGGTCGGCATTATAGTCTTCATCGCTCTGGCTTACCAGAATGGCGATTCTTATCTCTCAAAAGAAGAAGTAAACCGTTACGGTATCGTGGCCGGGCCGCTAGCTCAGGAAATCGGCTTACGCACGGGTGATAAAATCATAGCATACAACGGCAAAGATTTCACTAATTTCGATATGGCGGTCGGTTCCGAGGTGATGCTGGGGAATAACAGCTATTATACTGTAGAGCGTAATGGCCAGCGAATCGACGTGGACGTTCCAAACGGGCTCATTGAGAAACTATCGGAACCTGAGCAGCGGGGTACTTTTATTCGTCCGATCGAGCCGTTTACCGTTGGGGAAGTGGTGCCGCAAACGCCCGCCGATGAGGCAGGGCTGAAAGCCGGGGACCGCATCGTTGGTATAAATGGCCAACCTATTCAATATTTTCACCAGTTGCAGGATGCTCTGGAT
Source organism: uncultured Persicitalea sp. (assembly GCA_964500445.1). Classification (GTDB taxonomy): domain Bacteria; phylum Bacteroidota; class Bacteroidia; order Cytophagales; family Spirosomataceae; genus Persicitalea. Next base: position 47,014 of record CAZCOG010000008.1, read on the forward strand.
TCCATTAAAGGCAAAACTGCTTCTCTGGCAGTGCAGCGCGGCGGAGAGAATCTAACCCTGCCGGTGGCAGTAATGGAAGACGGTACGATTGGTTTTCGGGCCAAAAGCGGGCTGGACTATACTGTTGTAAAATACACCTTCCCCGAAGCGGTAGTAGCCGGAACGCAGGAGGCTTTCGGCGTGGTGTATAACAACATTAAGGGTTTCGGCAAGATATTCCGGGGCGAAGTATCAGCCTCCAAAGCGCTCAACGGGCCTATCGGCATTGCCCGAATGTTCGGCGGTGTGTGGGATTGGGGCCGCTTTTGGTTCCTGACGGGATTGCTGTCGATGATTCTGGCCTTTATGAACGCTTTGCCGATTCCGGCCCTGGATGGTGGCCACTCCGTAATTCTGCTTTACGAAATTGTTTCGGGCCGGAAGCCCTCGGATGCTTTCCTGGAAAACGCGCAAAAGGTGGGTATGGTACTATTGCTGGGCATCATGGCCTTCGCCATTTTCAATGACGTCTGGAAGGCAGTTTTTTGATCTGGTTGATAGTTGAGAATGGATAGTGGATGATGTCAAGTTGTCCGCGGCTTGTTCATAGCTACCTTCCACTAATAATTATTAGATTTTGATCCGTAGTAAACTGTACACCATCCATTATGCATTATCCATTATCAACTTAGCGATAGTGGTGTTATTGATTGCGGCTCGTCCTACCCATGAGTACCATATCAGCGTGACAAAACTGAATTACAATCCGTCGCAGAAAACATTAGAAATAAGCATTAGAGCCTTTACGGACGACCTGGAAAAAGGACTTTCGCTGGCTAATGACAACCGGCGAATTTTGTTGCGGAATGGAGATGAAAATAATCCGCTTGTGGAAAAGTACCTGCGCAAACATTTCGTTCTTGCGGACCCCGAACGCAAGCTGCGGGCTTTTAGTTACATTGGGAAAGAAGAAGAAGCCGACGCCACCTGGCTCTATTTGGAAGTAAACTTTCCTGGCAATCCTGATGGGTGGGTAATGAAGAATGAACTGCTTATGGAAGCCTTTGACGACCAGGTCAACATGGTTAACGCCAAATGGGGCGATGACCGGAAGACATATTTATTTAAAAAGGGGAAGTCGGTTCAGGCTTTGTAAAAACAATTATTTGGAAAAATAGCTTCAACTGCTCGTCCTGACAAGAGACGTCTGGCATGGCTATTTCAACTGCTTACCTCCCCTTAAATTTATATTTTTTTGTACATTGGGAAAAGAATATCTGTCACTCTGGCAGAATGCCTATGAATTTTGAAAACTCAGACCTCTACAGTCAGTTGTTAGTAACCGACTCCGACCTCGATAGCTTGGAAATAGTACCTATTGGTGGCCCCGACGGCCCTGAAGAACCTCTCGACTTGCCCGATGAATTGCCTATCATGCCCATACGGCATACGGTGCTTTTCCCCGGTATGGTAATACCCGTGACGGTTGTTCGTCAGAAAGCCATTCGTCTGGTCAAAAGAATCTATCGCAATACCGACATCAATCAACGCATCATGGGGGCCGTGACGCAAGCCAAGCCCCAGAAGGAAGATCCCGGTGCCGATGATCTTTACAAAATTGGTACGGTGGCTCACATCCTGAAAATGATTACGTTACCCGATGGTAATGTTACCATCATTGTGCAGGGCCGTCAGCGTTTTCAGATCAAAGAGATTGTCCGCGAAGACCCCTATATTACGGCCCGTATTGAGAGCATCGATGATTCTTTTGCCTCGCCCAAGCGTAAAGAATCCAAGGCACTGCTCAATTCGCTGCGCGACGGAGCGCACCGCATCATGCGGCTCAACCCCGAGATTCCGCAGGAGGCCCGCATTGCGCTCGATAACATCGAAAGCCCGGTTTTCTTAGTCCACTTTCTGTCGTCCAATATCAATGTAGATGTGGCCGATAAGCAAAAATTGCTTGAAGAAAAGAATGGCCACAAGCAGGCTACGCTGCTGCTTCAGTACATGATGAAGGAGATCGAGATGCTGGAACTGAAGCGGGAAATTCAGTCAAAGGCCAGTTCGGACATCGACCAGCAACAGCGTGACTATTTTCTGCGTCAGCAGATCAAAGTACTGAACGACGAACTCGGCATCGACAGTCCCGAGCGCGAAATGGACGATCTGCGGATTAAAGCCCTGGATAAAAAATGGTCCAAAGAAGTCCAGCAGCATTTTGATCGTGAGGTCAATAAATTACAACGCCTCAACCCGATGGCCCCCGAGTACCCCGTGACGCTCAACTACTTGGAAACGCTGGTCGATCTGCCATGGGAAGAATACACGAAGGACAATTTCGATCTTGTGCGGGCACAGAAAATCCTCGATTCCGAACACTTTGGTCTGGAAAAGGTAAAGGAACGGATTGTAGAGTACCTGGCGGTTTTGAAATTAAAGAACAATATGAAGGCCCCGATCCTCTGCCTATACGGCCCACCGGGCGTGGGCAAAACGTCGCTGGGAAAATCGGTAGCTAAGGCTCTTAATCGCAAGTATATCCGTATGGCTTTGGGGGGAGTCCACGACGAAGCCGAAATTCGCGGCCACCGCAAGACTTATATCGGTGCCATGCCGGGCAAGGTAATTCAACTCATCAAGCGGGCGGGTTCATCCAATCCGGTGTTTATCCTGGACGAGATTGATAAGGTAAGCTCCGACTTTCGGGGCGATCCGGCCTCCGCTTTGCTGGAAGTACTGGACCCCGAGCAAAACGCTTCATTTACCGATAATTTTATGGAGGTCGAATACGATCTCTCTAAGGTACTTTTCATCGCTACCGCCAATTCCCTCGAAACCATCAATCCAGCCCTGCGCGACCGCATGGAAATCATCGAGATGACAGGGTATACGATGGAGGAAAAGCTGCAAATCGCCAAAAAGTACCTTGTTCCCAAGCAACGCAAGGAGAACGGTCTGAAAGCTACCAATGTCAAAATCGACGATAAAGCCCTGCAAAAAGTCATCGAAGGCTATACCCGCGAGTCGGGCGTGCGGAATCTGGAGCAAAAAGTAGGTACGCTAATGCGTAAGGTTGCCAAATCCATCGCCATGGAGCAGGATTATTCTAAAACGGTGAAAGAGGAGCAGGTCGAAAAGATGCTGGGGCCAGAGATTTTTGATAAGGATCTTTACCAAGACAACGACATCGCTGGCGTCGTTACGGGGCTGGCCTGGACATCGGTGGGCGGAGAAATCCTTTTCATTGAAACCAGCCTGAGCCGGGGCAAAGGCGTTCTTACGCTGTCGGGCCAACTTGGCGATGTAATGAAGGAATCAGCTGTAACGGCCCTTTCCTACCTGAAAGCCCACGCCGAGCGGCTGGGTATCGACTACCGCGTGTTCAACCACTACGACTTGCACGTTCACGTTCCGGCCGGGGCGGTGCCCAAGGATGGTCCATCGGCGGGAATCACCATGTTGACCTCCATGGCATCCATCTTTACCCAACGCCGCGTAAAGTCTTTCGTGGCTATGACGGGCGAGATCACATTACGTGGAAAGGTACTTCCTGTGGGGGGAATAAAGGAAAAAATCCTGGCGGCCCGCCGAGCGGGCGTAAAGGAAATTATCCTTTGTATAAAAAATAAGAAAGATGTGAACGAAGTCCAGGCTGATTACATCAAGGATATGTCGTTTCATTACGTGGACACAGTCGATGAAGTACTGGCCGCCGCGCTGCTGCCCGAGACTGTTTCTCGTCCGATAAAGTTTGTTTTTCCCGATGAGAAAAAGGAGAAGTCGGATGGTGAGGGAGTCTATGCTCCAGTGGTAGTTGTGTAGGGCATTTTTCTTTGGGCACTGTTTTTTAGGGAAATAGTCTTTGATTTTTGGAGTTTCTGGTTTCAGGAACTCCTTTTTTACACCAAATCGTTCTGTATTTTGAAAAAATCGGTGAAAATATTCTTGGGCGTTGTTGTGCTATTGATCATCGCGCGGCTATTGTTGCCCTACTTTGTTTTAAAGTACGTAAACAAAACCTTAGCTGACCTCAACGGCTACACGGGCCACGTTAATGACGTAGATATTGCCCTTTACCGGGGCGCTTACCAGCTAGATAGCCTCAACATCCGTAAAGTCAATGGCAAAATTGAAGAGCCGTTTATTTCGATTCCGAAAATGGATCTTTCGGTGGAATGGCAGTCTCTGTTCAAGGGCAAACTTGTGGCCGAAGTAGTTTGCCTACGACCTGAAATCAACTTTGCCTTCAGTGAAGACGAAGCAGCAAGTCAAACGGGCGTGGAAACTGACTGGACGCAAGTCATCAAGGACCTGTTGCCAATCAATATCAACCATTTTTCGGTCGTGGACGGCACGATCAACCTGACCAATATTGTCTCGCAACCCAGTACCGATCTGTCGATGCACAATTTTGATCTCGAAATCACCAATATCCGTAATGTGGTAGTTAACGACAACAAATTTCCGTCTCCGGTAAAAGCTTCCGGCGACTTACCCGGCTATGACGGCACGTTGACCTTCGACGCCGACATGCAGTTGCTCAAGAAAATACCTGATTTCAACTATAATCTCAAACTCAGTAACCTGCAACTTGTCAAACTCAACGAGCTTTCCAAACGCTACGGTGGAATTGATTTTGAGAAAGGAACGCTCGACCTGGTGAGCGAAATGGAGGTAGTGGATGGCAAATTACAAGGCTACCTCAAGCCCCTGACGCATGATATGCAGATTTTCGAGTGGAACGAGGGTGACAACCGGACCATCACGCAATTTGTGAAGGAGTTGATTGCTGAAGGCGGTAACAAAGTGCTGGAAAATAAAGTAAAAGATCAAGTGGCCACCCGCATTCCGCTGGAAGGCACCATCAATGATATCAATACGAGCATTTGGCCTACCATTATCGGCGTTTTTCGTAATGCATACGTAAGTGCTCTTACGGATACTTTCGACAATACCCTCAGTGTGAAAGAGGCCTGGCAGCTTTACCGGGAAGATCGCCGCAAACAACGTCAGGAGCGTAAAGAAGAGCGCAAAGAAAAACGTGAGGAAAAGAAGGCCGAAAGACGCAAGCAGTAAGTCTGCTAAATTCGTCAAGCTCAGGTCCATTCTTTTAAACCATTTCTTATTGTCGGGCGTTTTGGTGGCACGTATGGAAAATTATGTTGCGCAAAATAAGACTCATTTGGTTTCGGACGGGCGAGCCGCCCGTACCACAACTGTTATAAAACCGACGGCCATCGGCAACAAGGGATTGTGGGCCGCGGCGGTTGTACTGGCGCTGTGGTTTGGGTCGCTGGCTTTGCTGCTAAACTACCCGCTGTCATTCCGTGACCCGCTGGTATATCTATTTATTTTGTTGCAAATGCATCTTTATACGGGTGTCTTTATCACAGCCCATGATGCTATTCACGGTGTAGTGGCTCCCGAGCGTCCCCGACTCAACCGTGCGATAGGTTGGCTATCGGCGACGCTTTTTGCGTTTAACAACTACGGCACGCTTTCCCGCAAGCATCACCTGCACCATAAACATTCGGGAACCTTTGATGACCCAGATTTTCACGAAGGCAATCCCAATTTTTTCCTTTGGTATTTTAGTTTTTTGAAAGAATACATTTCCTGGAAACAAATCATATTTATGGCCGTCAGCTACAACCTGCTGAAATTAGTCTTCCCATGGGAAAATCTGGTGGTTTTCTGGATGATCCCGGCCATAATGAGTACTTTCCAGCTGTTTTTCTTTGGTACTTACCTGCCGCACCGTGGCGAACACCACAATCCTCCCCACAACGCTCGCAGCCAAACGCTCAATCATATTTGGGCTTTCGTGACCTGCTATTTTTTTGGCTACCACTTCGAACATCACGCCTACCCCTACCTGCCCTGGTGGCGACTGCCCCAAGCGCGTGAAGAAACGGCGCGGGTATCGTAGAATGATACTCTTAGCCGGTTTGTCGAATAAATTTTGATAATCCCCGATCAACCCCGCCGCTTGGGCGTCTTCCCGTATTTTTCCTTGTATGCCTTGATGAAATGCGATACGCTCTCGTATCCAATTTCAGCACTAATCTCCGAAACGTTCATCTCAGTAGTTCGCAATAAGAAATCAGCGTGCTCAAGACGCTGCTGCTTGATCCAATAGGCGGGCGAAGTGTCGAATTCGTCCTGAAAATCGCGCTTGAATGCCGATAGGCTGCGGCCCGATAGCCGGGCCAGTTCGATCAAAGTGAGTGGTTTTAAAGAATAGCTGTTCATCAGGAAACGCAGGTCGGCCTTTTGTCCCTGATGAATGCTCAACAGGACAGATTGCAGTTTGCCCGACCGATCTATTTCCAAAAGATGCAATAGCAACTCCTGAAATTTTAACCTTAGGAAATGGGTCTTGAGATTGCTCTGCGACCGGAAATAGGGAAGTACCGAGGCAATAAACTGAACAAAGTTCTCGGAAGAATGCAAATGCAGAATAGGGGCTTGCAGCGGCGCGGCCTCCCGAGCGGGCCTGCCTTCGAACAACTCGCCGTGCAATCCGACAAATTCTTTCAGGAGCTTTTCATCAAAGAAAAAAACCAGACTCTTGTATGCCTCATGAATGGACTCCGACATGAGGTAAAACCCCCGCTGCACGAACAGAATATCTCCCTTCTCGACTCTTACTTCCTGCGTGGTACTGCTGAATTTCTTCTCGCCTTCCAACACCACGATTACGGCATGCTCCTCAAAAAACACCTCGTAACGCGACGGATACACTTCGTTGCGGTAGGCCACAAAAGTCATGTCCTGAATTTTCAGGGATTCGAACTCTTGGCTGCTGATGTCGGAAGGTACTCTTAACAAAACAGGTGAGAGTAGATAGTTGAGAATGGATAATGGAAAAACTACCCACTATCTCTTCTCGATTAGCCAGTGTTTTAAACTAAATACTGAAATAAATCCGGCTGGTCGTTGAGGTATTCGTACACGACGCGGCCTTCGTCCATGCGCTGAAGCAGCGGGGCCAGCTCCTCGCGGCGTTGTAGTTCCAGCCCTACCAGAGCGGGCCCCTGCTCACGGTTGGTTTTCTTAGTGTACTCAAAACGCGTAATATCCACGTCGGAACCCAATACGTCCACGAAATCCCGGAAAGCTCCGGCCCGCTGCGGGAAACGAATAATGAAGTAGTGTTTCAAGCCTTCGTATAGCAGTGAACGCTCTTTGATTTCCTCCGTGCGGGTGATATCGTTGTTGCCGCCGCCAATGAGGACGACCACGTTTTTGCCCCGGATTTCTTCCTTGATAAAATCCAGCGCGGCCACTGTCAGGGCTCCGGCGGGTTCGGCCACGATGGCTTCCTCGTTGTAGAGTTGGAGGATTGTAGAACACACTTTGCCTTCCGGCACCAGAATGATTTGATCCAGATTTTCGCGACAAATCTCAAAAGTAATATTCCCGGCGCGGCGCACTGCGGCCCCATCCACAAACTTATCGATCTTTTCGAGCGTCAGAACGTGGCCCTCGGCAATGGCCCGCTGCATGGTAGGCGAGCCAAGCGGTTCCACGCCGATGAGCTTGGTTTTGGGCGAGAGCTGCTTAAAAACCGTGGACACGCCCGAAGCCAGTCCGCCGCCGCCGATAGCCATCAGCAGATAGTCGATCTTGAAATCGGCGTCTTTGAATATTTCCAAGCCAACTGTTCCCTGGCCTTCCATGACAAGCACATCGTCGAAAGGATGAACAAAAGTAGCCTCATGCGTTGCCTGGTATTCCATCGCGGCGTGGTAAGCGTCGTCGTAGGTATCGCCCACGAGCTGAATGGTGACCCATTCCTTACCAAACATCCTGACCTGTTTTACCTTCTGAGCAGGGGTAGTCGTAGGCATAAAGATGACGCCCTGCACACCCATTTTGCGACAGGCGTAGGCGACGCCCTGCGCGTGGTTGCCGGCGCTGGCGCAGACGACGCCCTTGGCAAGTACCTCGGGTGTAAGGTCCGCCATTTTGTTATAGGCCCCCCGAATTTTGTAGGAGCGTACAATCTGCAAATCTTCCCGCTTTAAATAAATATTGGCCCCAAATTGCTCCGACAAATGCAGATTCTGCATCAGGGGTGTATGGGTGACGACACCCCGCAGCCGCTCGGCCGCCAGGAAAATAGCATCGAGTGTCGGAAATTGGAAGGTAGTGTCGTCGGGTGTGTCTTTCATAAAATCATAAAGAATATGCTCCGGCGAAATTACGGATTTCATTTCTTGCAAAAACAAAAACCCGCGAGATGCAGACTCGCAGGTTTTTGTTTTAGTGTCGGAATTAGTAAATGTTGGAATATCAGGCGAAAGCAATATTCCGACATTCTAACATTCACTAATTCATAATTACCCTCTTTCCGGCCGTAGGCTCCGTACGGTACTTCCCGCCTGCCACATTTCGGAATCGCGAAGTTCGGCGAGTTCTACTTCCAGTTTCTCACGATAGTCGGCTTTTGAGTTGCGCGTAATCGAAATTTCGGCTTGTTCGCCGGATTTTACCGAGTTGTACAGTTTTTCGAAAACAGGTTTTGTAGCATCGCGGAAAGGCTTCCACCAGTCCAGCGCACCGCGCTGAGCGGTCGTAGAGCAGTTGGCGTACATCCAGTCCATACCGTTTTCAGCTACTAGCGGCATCAGCGACTGCGTAAGTTCTTCCACCGTTTCGTTGAAGGCTTCGGAAGGCGAGTGGCCGTTGGCGCGAAGTACCTCGTACTGCGCGGCGAAAATGCCCTGGATGGCGCCCATCAAAGTACCCCGCTCACCCGTAAGGTCAGAGGTCACTTCGCGATAAAAATCAGTTTCAAACAAATAACCTGATCCTACGCCGATACCCATGGCGATGCAGCGCGTCCGGGCGTTGCCCGTAGCGTCTTGGAATACAGCGAAAGAAGAGTTGAGGCCTTTGCCTTCCACAAACATTCGGCGCAGTGAAGTACCTGAGCCTTTGGGAGCAACCAAGAATACGTCCACATCGGCGGGCGGTACGATGCCCGTTTTATCCTTATAGGTGATACCGAAGCCGTGGGAGAAGTACAATGATTTCCCGGCTGTCAGGTATTTCTTGACGGTTGGCCAAAGTTCGATCTGGGCGGCGTCGGAGAGCAGGTAACAAATAATCGTTCCCTTTTCCAGCGCTTCCTCGATCTCGAACAGCGTTTCGCCCGGCACCCAGCCATCGGCAACGGCTTTGTCCCAGGACTTGCCACCCTTACGCTGACCCACGATAACGTTGAAACCGTTGTCGCGCATATTGAGGCTTTGGCCGGGACCTTGTACCCCGTAACCGATTACGGCGATGGTATCGTCGGCGAGTACTTCGCGGGCTTTTTCGAGGGGGAATTCTTCGCGGGTGACTACTTCTTCTTCAACGCCGCCAAAATTTAACTTTGCCATCTTTACTTAATTGAGAATGGATAATTGGAAATTGATAATGAAAAGTTTAGTATAAAATCTAATTGTAAGAGAGGTAGTCGTACTCTGCTTCTTCCGGCAGGTACTCTACCAAGCTGCGTGGTGATTTACTGACGGCTACCCGGCCCGAGCGGACAAATTCCAGAATGCCGTGCGGTTTGATGTAGTTGAAAAAATCGAAAATTTCCTCTTCCGTGCCGGTTTTCTCGATCACCACATAGTCGAGTCCCCAGTAAACTACCCAAGCTTTGTAGGTTTTATTTACTGTTTCGATGTCGAGCCGTTTGGCCCCTTCGGGGGTCGGAATTTTGAAGAGGGCGATTTCGTTGTAGGCGATTTCTTCGTTGAGGTAGCCGAATACGGCCAGCACCTCCACGACTTTCCGGATCTGCCGGACGATCTTTTCTACTGTTTCGCGCGAATCTTCCTTTATCACAATCGTGAAACGTGAAATGCCTTTACGCTCCGTTTCCGACACGGTCAGGCTTTCGATATTAATCCGGCGGCGGGTGAATATAATCGTAATCTTATTCAGCAGTCCGATGGAGTTTTCCGTGAAAACACAAATGGTATATGAAGTCATTTTAATTGAGAATGAGGGAGTGAGAGATTGAGAGAATGATCTTGAATTTGAAATTCTCCTAATCGAAATTCATACTACCTGAGTCGTATTTCCGAAACACAGGCACCGGATGCTACCATCGGAAAAACGTTTTCTTCTTTTTCTACAATCACTTCCAGCAAATAGGGTTTGTCAGATGCCAGCATTTTATCCAGCGAGTCGCTAAGATTTTCACGTTGATCACAGGTGTGACCATCTACGCCGAAGCCTTTGGCAATGGTGATGAAATCGGGGTTCTGCAGTTCCACGAAGGAGTAGCGTTTCTCGAAAAACAACTGCTGCCACTGGCGTACCATCCCGAGGTAGTTATTATTCAGGATAATGGCTTTCACGGGCAGGCCACTTTGGGCGATGGTGCCCAGCTCCTGGATCGTCATCTGAAAACAGCCGTCGCCAATGATCGCCACTACCTCGCGTTCAGGATCGCCAACTTTGGCGCCGAAGGCCGCAGGAAGTGCATAGCCCATAGTACCCAGGCCACCGGAAGTGATAAAGGAATTGTTTCTTTTGAACTCGTAATACCGCGCTGCCACCATTTGGTGTTGACCGACGTCGGCCACGACCACCGCTTCTCCTTTGGTTTTGTCAGAAAGCATGCGCACGACCTCGGCCATTTTAATTTTCTCAGTATTGGCCGCCAACTCAGGGATCGTAATCGCTTCCTCTTCCTCAGCGTCTAACTCCCTGAACTTACCCAACCACTCCTCATGGTTACCGGGATTCAGCATAGGAATAAGCATTTGTAATGCCTCCCTGGCATCGCCGACCACGGGAGCGTGTGCTTTCACAACCTTATCTACTTCGGCGGGGTCAATCTCGATGTGAACGACTTTGGCCTGCTTGGCGTAGCGGGATACGTCGCCCGTTACGCGGTCGTCGAAGCGTAGTCCAATGCCGATCAGCACATCACATTCATTGGTCAGACGGTTGGTGCTATAATTGCCATGCATTCCCAGCCAACCCGCGTACAGTGGATGATCCACTGGAACCGAAGACAGACCTAGGAGTGTCGAAGCGCAGGGAATACCGGTTTTCTCAACCAGTTCGAGTAATTCTTTTTCTGCCCCAGCCAGCTTTACGCCGTGGCCGAAGAGCAAAAATGGACGTTTAGCTCCATTAATGAGCGTAGCAGCGGCTTCCACGTGCTCACGTTTTGGTACCAGACGCGGGTGGTAGCCGGGAAGCTTGTGGCAGAAATCGTATTTAAACGGCTTCGTCATCATCTCCGATTGCGCGTTCTTGGTAATGTCGATCAGCACCGGACCCGGACGGCCCGCCCTTGCCACGTAGAATGCCTTTGCCATTACTTCCGGTACTTCATCTGCGGAGGTAATCTGAAAATTCCACTTGGTGATGGGCATAGTGACGCCGATAACGTCCGTTTCCTGAAAAGCATCCGTGCCCAGCAAATGCTTGGCTACCTGCCCAATCACGCAGACCAATGGTGTGGAGTCAATTATGGCGTCTGCGATGGCTGTAATTAGGTTGGTAGCGCCGGGTCCCGAAGTAACTAGACACACGCCCACCTTTCCCGAAATGCGGGCGTAGCCTTCGGCGGCGTGACCCGCACCCTGCTCGTGACGCACCAGAATGTGATTTACCTTATCCTGATAATCATAGATGGCGTCGTACACAGGCATGATTGCCCCGCCCGGGTAGCCAAAAATGGTATCCACACCCTCGGCCAGCAAAGCTCTAATTACGGCATGGGAGCCGTTCATTAACTCAGGACTTTCGTTAAGTACCTGCGTGCCTTCCAGAACAGCGGTAGTTGTTTCTTCTTTTGTCATCATAATTCAATTTGGAATTAGTGAATTAGTGAATGTCGGAATATTTTTTATTCGCTAACCGCGCGGGCGCCCCCGTCCGACACTCATTAACTCCAGATTAATCCTCGTCCGTCACGCAGCCTTCGCTGGCTGATTTGACCTGACGGATATATTTTCCCAAAACGCCTTTGGTAAAGCGGGGCGCAGGCTGTTTCCAGTTACTCTTCCGGGCTGCCATCTCTTCGTCTGAAATGTGTAGGGTCAGTTGTCGGGTGTTGGCGTCGATCGTGATTTTATCGCCATCCTTCACCAGCGCAATTGGCCCGCCGTCGAAGGCTTCGGGCGTGATATGGCCCACTACGAAGCCATGGGTGCCGCCCGAGAAGCGCCCGTCAGTAATCAGGGCGATTTTGTCGCCCAGTCCCGCGCCCATGACAGCGGAAGTGGGTTTGAGCATTTCCGACATACCGGGCCCGCCCTTGGGGCCCGAGTTGCGGATCACAACTACGTGGCCTTCGCGGATTTCGCCCTTTGCCAGCATGTCGATGATTTCCGACTCATGCTCGCATACTTTGGCGTCGCCCTCGAAGAAAGTACCCTCCTTACCCGTAATCTTGGCGACCGAACCCGTGGGGGCTAGGTTTCCGTACAGAACTTGGATGTGACCCGTAGATTTTATAGGGTTTGAGAGCGGAAATATTATTTTTTGGCTGTCAAAATCAAGGTCCGATGCCTCAGCCAGATTTTCGGCCACGGTTTTTCCGGTTACCGTAAGGCAGTCGCCGTAGATGAGACCTTCGGCATGCAGGTACTTTGTAATGGCCGGAACACCGCCGATTTCCAGCAGGTCTTCCATGTAGTACTTGCCGCTGGGCTTCAAATCGCCAATGAAAGGCGTGCGGTTGCTGATTTCCTGAATGTCATCGAGGGTCAGTGGAAGTCCGGCAGAACGCGCAATAGCCAGGTAATGCAGGGCGGCATTGGTGGAGCCACCCAGCGCCATAACTACCGTCAGGGCATTTTCGAGCGACTTACGCGTGATAATTTCTTTTGGGGTGATGTCACGCTCTAAGAGCAGCTTCATCGCCGCGCCTATTTTCTTGCATTCTTCCTGTTTACCTTCATGGGTAGCCGGGTAGCTGCTGCTGAACGGCAGGCTCATGCCCATTGCCTCGATCGAAGCGGCCATCGTGTTGGCAGTATACATGCCGCCGCAAGCGCCGGGGCCGGGAATAGAGTTCTGAATGACTCCTTTGTAATCCTCGTCGGAAATATTGCCCGCAAATTTCTGGCCCAAAGCCTCGAACGCAGAAACAATATCCAGTTTTTTGCCTTTGTAATGACCTGAACGAATCGTGCCACCATAGACCATAATGGCCGGGCGCTCGAGTCGCGCCATTGCCATGATGGCGCCGGGCATATTTTTGTCGCAACCTACTACCGCAATCACGCCATCATACCACTGCGCCGCCACAACGGACTCGATGGAGTCGGCGATGAGGTCACGGCTGGGAAGGGAATAGCGCATTCCATCGTTTCCATTAGTCATGCCGTCGGACACGCCGATGGTGTTGAAAATTAGCCCGACCATATCATTGGCTGTCACGCCCTGCTTTACATATACGGACAGTCCATTAAGGTGCATGTTACAGGGATTGCCCTCGTAGCCTGTGCTGGCGATGCCAATTTGCGGCTTATCCATATCCTTTTCCTTCATGCCGATCGCATAAAGCATAGCCTGAGCGGCAGGATTGGTCACTTCCTGGGTGAGAGTACGGGAGTACTTATTGAGTACTTGAGTTTCGGTTTCTTGCATGAAAATGAAAATTCACTGATAGCGAAAATTCGCTAGAATCAAATATCTTGACAAATAAGAAGGCTATCTTTCTATTTTCCAAACATTATCCCCCATTTTTTAATATTTATCAAGAACTTTGGTATTTGTTTACCTTTGTATAGGAAAAGCAAAAGAAATTAGTCAGAATTAACTAGGAATAATCCATTTCTGATTCTAGTCAATCACTTACCGTTTAGTAGTTTTTGATTGTCCACTATCCATTGTCCTTTGAACAAATGACCACTGAAACCGCCTCAAACTACGACCATCTCGAGCGCATGAATGTTCGGGAACTACTTCTCAACATTAATAAAGAAGATAAAACAGTTCCCTGGGCCGTAGAAAAGTCCATCCCGCAGATTGAAAAATTAGTGGAGCAAATTGTTTCGCGCATGAAGCAGGGAGGGCGGCTTTTTTACATTGGAGCCGGAACCAGCGGGCGACTTGGCGTTGTAGATGCTTCGGAATGTCCGCCAACCTACGGTGTTCCATTCGATATGGTTATCGGCATTATGGCAGGCGGCGACTCGGCTATTCGGAAAGCTGTCGAGTTTGCCGAAGATGACGATGAGCAAGCCTGGAAGGATTTGCAGGAATATAAAATCACCAACCTTGATTCGCTGATCGGCATTGCTGCTTCCGGCCGTACGCCCTACGTTATTGGCGGATTGCAACAAGCTCGCGAAGCTGGCATTCTGACGGGCTGCATCGTTTGCAACGAGGGTTCGGCGGTGGCAAAGGCGGCTGAATTTCCCGTGGAGGTAGTTGTGGGCCCGGAATTCGTGACGGGAAGTACCCGCATGAAGTCCGGCACTGCACAGAAATTAGTACTAAACATGATCTCGACCTCCGTCATGATCCGTTTGGGTCGGGTGCAAGGCAATAAGATGGTCGATATGCAAATGACCAACCACAAGCTGGTCGAACGTGCTATCCGCATGGTAGTTGAAGAGACTAACGTTTCCCGCGAAGAAGCCGAGGCTTTACTGGATGCGCATGGTAGTGTGAGGGGAGCGATTGAAGGGGCGGTGAATGAGGAGTGATTAATTACGGTAGGATTGGCTCACGCATTTCTTAGTATATAGCTCAGAAAACACGGAATTGGAAAAGTCTGCGCATGCCAGAAAAAACCAAACAATTACACGATTCAACGATTACATAATACATGAACGCTGCCGTACTCGAAGAAATTAACCAACCATTAGTCGTCAGAGAAGCCGAAAAGCCCGATCCTGGTAAGGGAGAGGTTTTGGTAAAACTGAAAACTGCCGCCCTCAACCACCGCGATGTCTGGATTCAGAAAGGGCGTTATGCCAATATTGCAACTCCGGTTATCCTTGGCTCCGACGGAGCAGGCGTAGTAGTGGAGGTGGGAGAGGGGGTAAGCGAGTACTGGTTGGATAAAGAAGTCATTATCAATCCTTCGCAAGGCTGGGGCGATAATCCCGCTTTCTACGGAGACGATTTTAAGATACTGGGCATGCCAGTGAATGGTACTTTTGCAGAGTACATAAAAGTAGATCGTCATTACCTGGTGCATAAGCCCAAGCATCTGTCTTTTGTGGAGGCGGCTTGCCTACCGTTGGCCGGCCTAACGGCCTGGCGGGCTTTGATGTCGCGCGGCGGCTTCAAACCCGGCAACCGGGTACTAATCACGGGAGCAGGAGGTGGCGTAGCGTTATTTGCAGCGCAGTTTGCGGTGGCGTCCGGTGCGGAAGTATGGGTCACATCGGGTTCCGATTCTAAAATAAGAAAAGCGATCAACTTAGGCGTGAAGGGCGGCGTCAACTACAACAGGCCGACTTGGCACCGCGAGCTATTGACCGAAGCGCCAGCTCCAAAATCGGGTTATTTTGATACCATCATCGACGGAGCGAGCGGGCCGGGCTTTGCCCGCTTGGTGGATGTGGCTGCTCCGGGTGCTACCATATGCTTCTACGGCGGTACGAACGGAAACATTACTGACCTATTACCCGCAAAGATTTTCTTTAAGCAGCTTAACATCCACGGAACCACCATGGGGACGCGGCAGGAATTTGAGGAGATGATTCGTTTCGTGGAGGAAAAACAGCTCAAGCCTATCGTGGACGAAGTTTTTGCGATTGAAGATGTAGAACTGGCCCTGCGCCGCATGGAGGCAGGTGAGCAGTTTGGCAAGATTGTGTTAAAAATCGCGGACTAAGTTTTACCGTGCCATTAGATTTTCCAGTACTTGCTCCACTTGTGGCACGGGCATTTTCTGTATTAAACGGAAATGCCCCTTGCCAGCCGGATTCCAGTCGTTGCTACCGTTATCGTGGGCTACAAAGCGGCCCTCTTCCAAATCATAGTATTTTTCGTGCCCTTTGATCGCTACCAACACGGCGGTTTGATCCCAACTCATTCGCCCGTTTTCGTCCTGCTTGCTCAGAGGAATACTCAAGGCAAAAACATCCTTAATAGGCGAATTGCTGATCTTTTTGTTTTTGGTCAATGACAATCCGGTATGAATAGCCATTCCAATTTCGAAGCCGCTGAAAATGATTGGCGTTGGCCAGCCATCGAACACAATTTTAGAAGAAACTGGATCGCGGTCCACGTTAAATTTCTTACCGGATGGAAAGCGGCCCGCCATGCTCACGAGTTTTTTGACTTTTTTCTCAATCAAATCTTGCCCACTGAGCTTGGAGTACTTATCGGGTTTAGATATGAGTAATTCTGCCATGTTGGTCAGGAAGCCCACTGTCACAAGCGTTACACTGCCATCGGGCTGCGCGGCCAGGATACGGCGGTAGAGCGTCAGCGCGTCTTCGGCCTGGTCATTGGATTTTATTTTGTGCGGGTACTTTGCAACCAGCAACGAATCCCACTTTTGCCCGGCAACCATATTCACGCTCCGACCCCGCACTACGCCGATCGGGACATCGGGTCTTCCAAAATAGGTGTTCAATACGCTTAATACTCCTGCAATGTATTTGGACTGATTGCTGGCCACCGTCGCCAGAATATTTACCTGACCGCTATCAGCCAGAGAATGCAGCACGGCCATTGCGCCCACGTCGTCGTAATCTGGGCCGATGTCGGTGTCAAGGATAACATTGGCGGGGGACTGCGCCAGTAAAAGGAGAGGAAGAAGGGAAGAAAGGAGAAAAGCAGCCAGGAATTTCATGCGAAAGTTTTTTAGACCAAAAACAAAACTAATTGTCATTTTACTGAATCGAAACTCTTTAAAGTTGTTGTACTTAATGGTATCCGTCTGATTTTCTGGAAAACTTTCACTATAAATATTGCAAATCAGTCACGATTCCCTAATTTTGCAGTCCGATTTTTTTCAAAAAACTGTATTTATCAGAACGAACAGCTGATTAGCCGTTCAAAATCAAAAAGTTAAATGCCTACTATTTCACAATTGGTCCGTAAAGGACGCGAGAAAATGACGTGGAAATCCAAGTCTCCGGCTTTGGATTCCTGCCCGCAGCGCCGGGGCGTGTGCACCCGCGTGTACACCACGACGCCCAAGAAGCCCAACTCGGCCCTCCGCAAGGTAGCCCGTGTGCGCCTCAGCAACCAGAAAGAAGTAAACGCCTATATTCCCGGTGAGGGACACAACCTGCAGGAGCACTCGATTGTGCTGATTCGCGGCGGACGGGTGAAAGACCTTCCCGGTGTACGTTACCACATTATTCGGGGGGCATTGGATACCTCCGGCGTAAATGGCCGTAAGCAGCGCCGCTCCAAGTACGGTGCGAAGCGTCCTAAGCCAGGTCAGGAGGCTGCTCCAACCAAAGGCAAGAAGAAATAATTAATTCGCAGGCTCGACTTTTTATTAGGCAAATAACACTTGATATAAAGGGGAAGTAATCCTAAGTACTTTGCTCGGGGTGAATGAGTTGCAAAACGAAACCTATTTTAATTTTTAGAAGAAATGAGAAAAGCAAAACCAAAGAAGCGGTACATTCTGCCCGACCCGAAGTTCCGCGACGTGATGGTAACTAAGTTCGTTAACAATCTTATGTATGACGGCAAAAAAAGTACCGCCTTCACGATTTTCTACGATGCCATAGAATTGGTGGAGAAGAAAACTGGCGACAGTGGCCTGGATCTGTTCCGCAAAGCGTTGAATAACGTAACGCCCGGTGTCGAAGTAAAAAGCCGCCGTGTAGGTGGTGCCACTTTTCAGGTACCTACCGAAGTGCGTCCTGAACGCAAGCAGTCGCTAGGCATGAAATGGCTCATCAGCTACGCCCGTAAGCGCGGCGAAAAAACTATGATGGACCGTCTGGCTGCCGAAATCATCGCAGCTTCCAAAGGAGAAGGTGCCGCTGTGAAGAAAAAGGACGACACGCACCGCATGGCCGAAGCCAACAAGGCGTTCTCCCACTTCCGCTTCTAAAAAACAAGTTTTTGAAAATATCGGGAAAGCCCGCTTCGTGAGGAGCGGGCTTCTTTTGTAAAAATAAAAAGTGAATGATTGGTTTTAGAAAAATAAAATCCTAATTTTGCGACTCGATTTTTGGCAGGGGAGGCACTATATGCGTTAACCCGCCCTTTTTCAGCGGAATTACATTTAGCAACAGACTATAAATTTCACCACCAGCATGGCACGTGATTTAAGATTGACCCGGAATATCGGAATTGCCGCCCACATTGACGCGGGCAAAACCACCACCACCGAGCGTATCCTTTACTACGCGGGTGTCAGCCACAAAATCGGCGAAGTACACGACGGTGCCGCCACCATGGACTGGATGGAACAGGAACAGGAGCGGGGTATCACCATTACCTCTGCCGCTACAACGGTGGATTGGATGTACCGCGACGAGAAATATCATATCAACATTATTGATACTCCAGGCCACGTGGATTTTACGGTGGAAGTAAACCGATCCCTGCGCGTTCTGGACGGGCTTGTGTTTCTGTTTAGCGCCGTAGATGGTGTAGAACCACAATCGGAAACGAACTGGCGTCTGGCCAATAACTACAATGTGGCTCGTATTGGCTTCGTAAATAAGATGGACCGTTCGGGAGCTGACTTCCTGGCGGTCTGTGCGCAGGTAAAGGAAATGCTGGGCAGCTATGCGGTGCCTTTGCAGTTGCCAATTGGTGCCGAAGACAACTTCCGGGGCGTGGTCGATCTGATCAACTTCCGGGGAATCGAATGGAACGACGAGGATAAAGGCATGACTTTTACCGAAGTACCGATTCCCGAAGATATGGTCGAAGAAGCCAAAGAATGGCGTGAGAAATTGCTTGAAGCTGTCGCTGAGTTCGACGACACGCTGATGGAAAAATACTTCGAAGACCCTACCTCTATTTCGGAAGACGAAATCCTGGCTGCTCTGCGTGCCGCTACGATCAGCATGAAGATTGTACCCATGGTGTGCGGTTCCTCTTTTAAGAACAAAGGTGTGCAGACGATGCTGGATTATGTGATGGCAATTCTGCCTTCACCTTTGGATCGTGGCACAATTACAGGTACTGATCCGCGTACGGATGAGAAAATCACGCGGAGCCCTAAGGGTGATGATCCCTTCTGCGCCCTGGCGTTCAAAATTGCCACTGACCCTTACGTGGGCCGCTTGTGCTTCATCCGCTCCTACTCAGGAACGCTTGAATCGGGCTCTTACGTCCTGAATAACCGTTCAGGCAACAAAGAGCGGATTTCCCGCATTTTTCAGATGCACGCCAACAAGCAGAACCAAATTGACCGCCTCGAATCTGGGGATATCGGTGCCGTGGTTGGTTTCAAAGACATCAAAACGGGCGACACGCTCTCGGATGAGAAAAACCCCATTGTGCTTGAGTCAATGGTATTCCCTGAGCCGGTAATTGGCTACGCCATTGAACCAAAGAAAACCGCCGATCAGGACAAATTTGGTAATGCTATTGCTAAATTGATTGAAGAAGACCCCACACTGCAAGTCAATACCGACGAGGAAACTGGTCAGACGATCATCCGTGGTATGGGCGAACTTCACTTGGAAATTATCATTGATCGGATGCGTCGTGAGTTTAAAGTAGAAGTGAACCAAGGGGCGCCACAGGTCGCCTACAAAGAGGCTTTGACCAAAAACTACGAGCACCGCGAAGTATATAAGAAACAAACGGGTGGCCGCGGTAAATTTGCCGATATTGCTTTCGAAATCGGACCACGTGACGACGCCGAAGAAGGCAAGGAAGTAGAACAGGGCTTACAGTTTGAGAATGCCATTGTAGGTGGTGTCATCCCCCGCGAATTCATTCCTTCGGTTCAGAAGGGCTTCAGTGAAGCCATGAATAATGGCCCATTGGCCGGATATCCGCTGGATTCTATGAAAGTTCGTCTTTTCCATGGCTCTTTCCACGATGTTGACTCTGACTCATTCTCTTTTGAGATGGCAGCCCGCATTGGCTTTAAAGAGGCCGCTCGTCACGCAGGTGCTAAATTGCTCGAACCTATTATGGCAGTCGAAGTAGTTTCTCCTGAGGAGTACACCGGGCCTATCACGGGTGACCTTAACCGTCGCCGGGGCTTGATGAAAGGTATGGATACCAAAGCTGGTTCTCAAGTTGTGAAGGCTGATGTGCCACTGTCCGAGCTCTTTGGCTATGTGACGGACCTTCGCACTATCACCTCGGGGCGTGCTACGGCTAGTTTGACTTTCTCGCACTATGACATTATTCCATCCGGCCTAGCTGATGCGGTAATTGCCAAAGCAAAGGGTGGTCCTGTAAATGCTTAATTAAAAAAAGCGGAGCAGAAACCTTAAAGATATTTCTGCTCTCAAATATCAAATTCACCAGCCAAGCAAATGGTTCTTTTGCTGGTGAAGGTTCGTCGAGAACGAACAATTACATAATGAACCAGTCTATAAATAATTAGAATGAATCAGAAAATTCGCATTAAGCTGAAATCCTTCGATCATATGCTGGTCGATGCGTCGGCAGAAAAAATCGTGAAAGCGGTAAAAGCTACGGGTGCTGTGATCAGCGGGCCTATCCCTTTGCCTACTAAAAAAGAGAAATTTACGGTACTGCGTTCACCCCACGTCAACAAGAAATCACGCGAGCAGTTTCAGCTTTGCACCTACAAGCGCCTGGTGGATATTTTCTCCTCCAGTGCTAAAACTGTTGATGCTTTGATGAAGCTGGAATTACCCAGCGGTGTCGATGTAGAGATTAAGGTTTAGTAGAATTTGAAAGTGTCAGGACATTAAGTATCCTGACGAATGAGTATAACATATTGGTCGGGTGAAGGTCCATGTTTTTGGAAACCGCATCTGAGTTCTTCCCAAAGGGAAAGCCCGTGTCAAGCTTTGATGGGTACTTCCAAAGGTGATTGAGGTCAGATGTCGTGCGCATTTGACCTTTTTTGTTGAAAATCAGAAAAATATAAGAGGAGCGGGTAGGATGTTAAAAACCTTTTGCTAACTTTGCAGTCCGTTTCAAAAAATAGGTTCAATCCTGCTATTTTAACACAATAAAAGATGTCTGGTTTAATAGGAAAAAAGATCGGAATGACCAGTTTGTACGATGCTGACGGGCAGGCTCTGGCATGTACGGTGATTCAGGCCGGTCCTTGCGTAGTGACGCAACTCAGGACCGAAGAGAAGGATGGCTACAAGGCCGTTCAGCTGGCTTACGGTGAGAAGAAGGAGAAGAATACCACCAAACCAATGTTGGGCCACTTTAAAGCAGCAGGCGCAACGCCAAAGCGCAAAGTGGTTGAATTCAAGTACTTTGCTCGTGAGTTTGAGCTGGGCAAGACACTGATGATCGAAGACGTTTTTGCCGAAGGTGATTTTGTTGACGTTGTTGGTAAAGTCAAAGGACGTGGATTTCAAGGCGTTGTAAAGCGTCACGGTTTTGGCGGTGTAGGTGGACAAACTCACGGTCAGCATAACCGCGCCCGTCACCCCGGCTCCATTGGTGCCTGTTCATTCCCTTCGCGGGTTTTTAAAGGGCTTCGCATGGCGGGTCGCATGGGTGGCAACCGCGTAACGATTCAGAATCTGCGCGTGCTGAAAATCATTCCCGAGCAGAACCTGCTGGTCATAAGTGGCTCGGTTCCCGGTGCCAAGGAATCATTTGTAATCATTGAGAAATAATACCGATGGAACTGTCAATATTAAATGTTAAGGGCGAAGACACCGGCAAGAAGGTAACGCTGTCGGAAGAAATCTTCGGGATAAAACCCAACGAGCACGTAGTTTATCTGGATGTAAAGCAATACTTGGCCAATCAGCGTCAGGGAACGCATAAAGCTAAGGAGCGCGGTGAGGTCAATTACTCTACCCGCAAGCTGAAGCGGCAGAAAGGGACAGGTGGTGCTCGTGCTGGTAGCCGTCGCTCACCAGTTATGGTCGGTGGTGGTCGTATCTTCGGCCCACGTCCCCGTGACTACGGCTTCAAGATCAACAAAAAGACAAAAGTACTAGCTCGTAAATCTGTTTTAGCTGCTAAGGCTCAGGCTAATGCAGTGATGATTTTGGAGAACTTTACCTTTGAGGTCCCTAAGACAAAGGATTATTTGCAATTCCTCGATGCACATTCGCTGACGGGTAAGAAAACCCTATTGATTTTGGGTGAAGCAGATAACAACGTATACCTGTCTGGCCGTAATATCCCAAAGACCAAAATTACAACAGCTTCACAAGTTAGTACTTATGAGCTGCTGCACGCCGATCAGTTGCTGATCAGCGAACCTGCCCTGATTGTTCTGGATAACATTTTGAATAGATACGAATAAGATGAGTGTACTTAAACGTCCGATCATAACTGAAAAAGTGACCGCACAGGGAGCTTTACGGAAATACACCTTTGAGGTGGAGAAAACGGCGAATAAATTTGAGATCAAAGATGCGATTGAGAAGATGTTCGATGTGAAAGTGGAGAAGGTGAACACCATGCGTAGTATTGGTAAATCCAGAACGCGTATTTCCGGCGGCAAGCAGGTAACGGGTAAAACCTCTACCTTCAAGAAAGCCATCGTCACTGTCGCCGAAGGCGAAATCATTGACCTCTACGGCGAAGTATAAATAGCAACTTCTAGCCTGCATAAGTTAGACTAATAACACTGAGACCATACAGCAATGGCAGTTAAAAAATTAAAACCAACGACTCCCGGGCAACGTACCCGAGTCGCTCCGGCCTTCACCGAAATTACGGCTTCCAAGCCTGAGAAAAGTCTGCTCGAACCGATCAAGCGGACAGGCGGACGGAACAGTCAGGGACGCCGCACGGCTCGTTACATTGGCGGCGGACATAAGCGCCGTTACCGGGTAATTGACTTCAAACGCAATCGTTTTGATGCACCTGCCGAAGTCCTGACCGTAGAATATGATCCTAACCGCTCTGCCCGCATTGCTTTGGTGCAGTACGAGGATGGCGAGAAGAGGTACATCTTAGCGCCCAATGGTCTGAATGTTGGTCAGAAGATAATTTCCGGTACCAGTGGTATTGCTCCCGAAGTAGGGAACACTATGCCGCTCGGGTCGATGCCTATCGGTACTATCGTTCACAATATTGAGCTTACGCCTGGAAAAGGCGGACAAATCGCTCGCTCTGCCGGAACATACGCCCAGCTAGTGGCACGTGAAGGAAAGTATGCGGTATTGCGGCTGCCTTCTAGTGAGATGCGTATGATCCTTTCGACCTGCCTTGCTACCGTTGGGACGATTGGTAACTC
Organism: uncultured Persicitalea sp.; assembly: GCA_964500445.1. Taxonomy (GTDB): domain Bacteria; phylum Bacteroidota; class Bacteroidia; order Cytophagales; family Spirosomataceae; genus Persicitalea. Next base: position 70,280 of record CAZCOG010000008.1, read on the forward strand.
TACCCATATGAACGTTACGCTGGGTAAAGCCGGACGTAGCCGCTGGTTAGGACGTCGTCCGCGCGTTCGTGGTGTTGCTATGAACCCTGTCGATCACCCAATGGGTGGTGGTGAAGGACGTGCCTCAGGTGGTCAGCCTCGCTCACGCAATGGGCAGTTTGCCAAGGGATTGAAGACGAGAAGTAAGAAGAAGCAATCTTCTAAAATGATTATTAGCAGACGTAAAAAGTAAGCAAGCGATATGTCACGTTCATTAAAAAAAGGCCCTTACATTGATTATCGTTTGGAGAACAAAATCCACGCGATGAATGACGCCGCCCGTAAGTCGGTCATCAAGACTTGGTCACGTCGTTCAATGATTTCTCCCGAATTCATTGGGCATACTTTCGCGGTTCATAATGGTAACAAGTTCATTCCAGTATATGTGACCGAGAACATGGTAGGTCATAAGTTGGGAGAATTTGCCCCCACTCGAAACTTCCGGGGTCACACGGCCAAGAAGGATAAAGGAAGACGATAGATAATTGGATTGCCGATCCTGCGCACGGGCGGCTAAACTGAGATAACATGGAAGCAAGAGCAATACTCAAAGACGTACCGACCTCCCCCCGCAAAATGCGACTTGTGGCAGATTTGGTACGCGGTCAAAAGGTCAGCCAGGCCTTGGCCATCCTGAAATTCCAGCCCAATGCGGGTGCCGCCGTGATCCGTAAGGTGTTGCTTTCGGCAGTCGCTAACTGGCAGCAGAAAAATGAGGACATGGAAATTGGCGACGCCGATCTGTACGTGAAGACTATATTCATTGACGGGGGGCGTATGTTGAAGCGCCTTCGTCCTGCTCCCCAGGGTCGGGCTCACCGGATTCGGAAGCGTTCCAACCACATCACGCTGGTCATTGATGACGCCTCCACTAACACGGATATGATCCAGATTGCAGAAGAAGAAACTAACACCGAATCATAAAAGATCTTAATTAAATGGGACAAAAGGTAAACCCGATCGGTCTGAGACTGGGAATTGTCAGAGGATGGGACTCAAGCTGGTACGGTGGAAAGGACTTTTCCGATAAACTAGTAGAAGACGAGAAAATCCGTAACTACATTCAGGCGCGTATTCCAAAAGGTTCGATTTCAAAAGTCGTAATTGAGCGCACATTGAAGCGTATCACGCTGACTATTCACACCGCTCGTCCGGGTATTGTAATTGGTAAAGGTGGTAGCGAAGTAGACCGGATTAAGGAAGAACTTAAGTCGATCACGGGCAAAGATGTCCAGATCAATATATACGAAATTAAACGCCCTGAAATTGATGCCAAGCTGGTTGGTGAAGGTATTGCCCAACAATTGCAAGCGCGTATCTCTTATCGACGTGCCATGAAGCAGGCTATTTCATCGGCTATGCGGGTAGGAGCGCAGGGAATCAAAATTCGTTGTTCAGGTCGTTTGGGTGGTGCAGAGATCGCCCGTACGGAAGAATACAAAGAAGGTCGTATCCCATTGCACACATTGCGTGCCGACATAGACTACGCTATTTCTGAGGCCCAGACCGTATACGGAAAGATAGGTATTAAAGTATGGGTTTTCAAAGGCGAATTGTACGGAAAGCGAGACCTGACACCGAGTGCAGCCACGGCTCAGGCCGACCGTAATGATCGCGCTGAGCGTGGTGGACGCGGCGAACGTCGGGGTGGCCGAGGTGACAACGAGCGCGGTGAACGCGGTGAACGTCGCCGTAGAGGCGGCGGTGGCCGGGGCGGTAACGCTGGCAGCGGTGGTCGTGGCGGCAACAGCGGCGGTGGCCGGGGAGGAAATAGGTAAGAACGATATTCGACGCCCAGCGTCGGTAATTATAGATAAGAATCATGTTACAGCCGAAAAGAACCAGATTTCGCAAGCAGCAGAAAGGAAAAGGAAGTTTTAACGGGATCGCTTCGCGTGGGCACCAGATTGCTTTCGGATCATTTGCCATCAAGGTACTCGAGCCGGGTTGGATCACCGCCCGCCAGATTGAATCCGCTCGTATTGCGGTCACCCGCGCAATGAAGCGTGAAGGCCAGGTTTGGATTCGCATTTTTCCTGATAAGCCTATCACCAAAAAGCCTGCTGAAGTACGAATGGGTAAAGGTAAAGGTGCACCAGAATACTGGGTAGCTACCGTAAAGCCGGGCCGGATTATTTTTGAAGCAGGTGGTGTGGATTTGGCAACGGCTAACGAAGCCCTTCGCCTAGCAGCGCAGAAATTGCCGCTGAAGACTAAATTCGTCGTCCGTCGCGATTACCAGGAGTCATAAGAAAGCTGTTATAAGCTTTTATGAACTATTCAAATTGATATTGTAATGACCAAAGAAGAACTCAAAGCCCTTTCGGCTAATCAATTGAAAGAGGAAATCGCCAAGGAGCGGGAGCGTCTGCTTCGTCTGCGATTTGCCCACGCGGTTTCTCCGATCGAAAATCCGCTGCGCATTCGGGCAGCGCGTAAGCAGGTAGCCCGTTTGCTGACGGAGCTTACGATCAAAACTTCCCAAACGCAAAACAGCCCTGTATAAGAAATCATGGAGGAACTGACGAGAAAACTACGTAAAGAGAGAATTGGCCTGGTGGTGAGCGACAAGATGGAAAAGTCTTGCGTGATCCGGGTTGATCGGAAAGTAAAGCACCCGATGTATGATAAGATTATGAAAAAATCTTCCAAATTGATGGTGCACGATGAAAACAACCAGTGCGGGATCGGCGATACGATTCGCGTCATGGAAACCCGCCCGCTGAGTAAGCACAAGCGGTGGCGTTTAGTAGAAATTATTGAAAAAGCGAAATAATAATGGTACAGCAAGAATCAAGACTGTCCGTAGCTGACAACAGCGGCGCCAAAGAAGTACTTGTCATTCGGGTATTGGGAGGAACTGGCAAGCGTTATGCTTCTGTGGGTGATAAGATTGTGGTAACAGTAAAAGCGGCTCTGTCTTCAAGCAACATGAAGAAAGGTACGATCTCCAAAGCCGTAGTCGTACGTACTAGAAAGGAAATTCGTCGTAAAGACGGAACCTATATTCGCTTCGAGGATAACGCTGCTGTGCTGTTATCTGCCAATAACGAACCCCGTGGCACCCGTATATTTGGTCCTGTAGCCCGTGAGTTGCGCGAGAAGCAGTTTATGAAAATCGTTTCTCTGGCACCCGAAGTTCTTTAAAGAATACCGCAAGCCGTAGTTCTTTGAACTCATAAAGCAGAATGAAAATGGAAAAGAAAAACAAAATGCAACCCAAGTTTCACATTCGCAGCGGCGACACGGTGAAAGTAATCTCTGGTAATTCCAAAGGGAAAACAGGTAAGGTGGTAACCATTATAACCGATAAGGAACGGGCAATCGTGGAAGGTGCTAATATGATCACTAAACACCTGAAGCCAAACGCAAATAATCCGCAGGGAAGCATCGAAAAGCGCGAAGCCAGTATTCATATCAGTAACCTGATGTTGGTTGATCCTGCTACAGGCGAACCAACCCGTACAGGTCGCCGTCTGAACGATAAAAGTAAGCTTCAGCGCTATTCCAAGAAGACAGACAAATTCATTTAAGAATTTCTGTCTAAACTAATAAGACAAATATAAACGACCGATGGGTCGGAAATCTATCGGCAAGGTCAATAATACACATGGCAGCTCCAAGACTAAGAGAAAAATACGATAAGGAAATTGTCGGCCAACTGAAAGAAAAATTTCAGTACAAATCCATCATGCAGGTACCTCGCTTAACCAAAATAGTCCTTAACAAAGGCATTGGTGCCGCCGTAGCTGACAAAAAGCTAGTGGATGTAGGAATTGAAGAATTAAGCATGATTACCGGACAGAAGGCAATCGCGACGATTTCCAAGAAGGCAATCTCGAACTTCAAACTTCGGGAAGATATGCCAATTGGCGCAAAAGTTACTCTTCGCGGGGATCGGATGTACGAATTTCTTGACCGTCTGACTGCCATCGCTATGCCTCGTGTAAGAGATTTCCGGGGAATCAGCGATAAGGGTTTTGATGGCCGTGGTAACTATACTTTCGGAGTGAAAGAACAGATTATCTTTCCTGAAATCAGTATCGATAAGGTGAACAAGATTACAGGGATGGATATAACCTTCGTTACATCGACTAATTCAGACCAAGAAGGTTACGAGTTGCTCAAAGCGCTGGGAATGCCTTTCGCAAGCGCGGCTAAGACTAATCAGTAAATTCAAGATATTAAGATAAAATGGCAAAAGAATCAGTAAAAGCCCGGGAGAGAAAAAGACAGCGTTTGGTAGAAAAGTATGCCGAGAAACGCGCCAAGTTAAAAGCCGAAGGCGACTGGGTCGGTCTGGACAAGCTTCCCAGAAACTCATCTCCTGTGCGTCTGCACAATCGCTGCAAACTCACCGGTCGCCCCCGTGGATATATGAGGAAGTTTGGCATCTCACGCGTGGTGTTCCGCGATCTGGCCTCAATGGGCAAGATTCCCGGTGTTACAAAATCCAGCTGGTAGACACCACTTTCAATTCTGATTTCAATTACTTACCTTTGCACGCCTTTTTGAGGAGTGCTTAACCAAGTCACCAAAAATGTTAACGGATCCCATAGCAGATTATCTGACTCGAATCAGAAACGCGATCAAGGCCAGGCACCGGGTGGTAGAGATACCTGCTTCCAACCTTAAAAAGGAGATAACGAAAGTTCTCTTTGAGAAAGGCTACATTCAAAGCTATAAGTTCGACGAGAACGGTCCTCAGGGATCGATCAAGATTGCCCTAAAATACAATCCGGTCACAAAGCAGCCTGCTATTGTCAAGTTGCAGCGAGTGAGTAAGCCCGGTCTTCGTCAGTATGCCGGAGCCGCCGAAGTACCTCGCGTCCTAAGCGGATTGGGAATCACAATTATTTCCACTTCCAAGGGAGTAATGACTGACAAAGAAGCTCGGACCATGAATGTGGGTGGTGAGCTATTGTGCCAGGTGTACTAACCGCAAATTCACAAAGAGATGTCACGAATAGGAAAGAAAATTATCGAAGTACCCGCAGGAACCACGGTTTCGGTGGACGGCGAGAATGTGGTGTCGGTCAAAGGTCCAAAGGGAACTCTGACCCGTGCCATTAACAAGGAAATGATCGTCGAGATTGAGAATGGCGAGTTGCGGGTAGAGCGTCCCACAGAGCAGAAGCGTCACAAAGCCTTGCATGGTTTGTACCGTTCACTCATCAACAATATGGTTGTGGGTGTCAGCACTGGCTATCGCCGCGAGCTAGAGGTAGTTGGTGTAGGTTACAAGGCCACTTCAACCAATAATGTTCTTGATCTAAGCCTGGGTTACTCGCACAGTATCATTATGGAGATCCCCAAAGAAATCAGCGTTTCAACGGTGACGGAAAAGGGACAGAACCCAAAAGTGATTCTGGAAGGAATTGATAAGGAACTCATCGGCGACGTAGCGGCGAAAATTAAGTCACTGCGGAAAGTCGAGCCTTACAAAGGCAAAGGTATTCGCTTTGTCGGAGAAAAAATTCGCCGCAAAGCAGGTAAGGCAGCTGCTAAAAAATAAGTGGCACTTTTTAAGTTTTATATTCAAGTTTATACGATTAGCATATAATGGCGACGGTAAAAACATTACGGAGACAGCGCCTCAAGCGCGGCATCCGCAAGAAGGTAAACGGTACGGCGGAGCGTCCGCGCCTATCGATATATCGTTCCAACACCAGCATTTACGTGCAGTTGGTGGACGACGACAAAAGCGTCACGCTGGCAAGCTCATCTTCCAGAGAAGTGAGCGATAAGACGAAAAATACGAACGTGGAAACAGCGGGGCTGGTTGGCAAGAAGATTGCTGAAAAGGCCATGGCGATTGGTATTGAAAAGATTGTTTTTGATCGTAGTGGCTATTTGTACCACGGAAAAGTAAAAGCCATTGCCGATGCTGCCCGCGAAGCCGGACTCAAATTCTAAGTAAAAAGCTATCATGCAACAAAATTCAAATCGACCCGAAAAGGTCAACGAAGCAGACCTGAAAGAGCGTGTTGTGGCCATCAACCGGGTTGCCAAAGTAGTAAAGGGTGGTCGTCGCTTTAGCTTTTCTGCCATTGTGGTGGTTGGCGATGGTAACGGAGTCGTAGGTTATGGTCTTGGCAAAGCCAACGAGGTGACGGATGCTATTACGAAGGGAATTGATGATGCCAAGAAAAACCTTTTTCAGGTTCCTCTGATGAAGACGACGGTACCTCATGCAATGGAAGGTAAGTACAGTGGAGGCTACGTGCTCATTAAGCCTGCCGCTCCCGGTACGGGTGTAATCGCAGGTGGTGCAATGCGTGCTGTTTTGGAAGCGGCTGGTATTCACGACGTTTTGGCCAAATCTAAGGGTTCATCTAATCCACACAACGTGGTAAAGGCCACGATCGATGCTCTCTTGAAAATGCGTGCCCCCCATCAGGTAGCATTTCAACGCGGCGTGTCAATTGAAAAAGTTTTCAACGGATAATAGAGACGTGAAAATCGTGTCTGGTGAAAAAACAGGAAGTGAAAAATCACGTCTGCCAAACACAAGACACAATATTCCGCCTTCGCACAACAGAACCAATCATGTCGAAAGTACGTATTACACAGGTTAGAAGTATTATCGGTCGTCCCGAGAGCCAAAAGCGCACCATGAAGGCGCTTGGGTTGGGGAAGATCAGCCAATACTGCGAAAAAGAAGTCAGTGATTCGATGTCGGGTATGATCCGTAAGATCAATCACTTGGTCAAAGTCGAAGAAATTTAAAATACAAGCGAGTTATGAATCTCCATAATTTAAAGCCGGCGGAAGGTTCGGTACGAAATATTAAGCGGATAGGTCGCGGACAAGGTTCGGGGCGAGGAGGTACTTCTACGCGTGGACATAAAGGGGCCCAATCACGTTCTGGTTATAGCCAGAAGCGCGGTTTTGAAGGTGGTCAGATGCCTTTGCAGCGTCGGCTTCCTAAATTTGGTTTCACCAGCCCTAACCGTGTTGAGTATAAGGCCATCAATCTCGATACTATTCAAGAGGCTGTAACACGTCTTGATGCCAAAGTACTGGATCACGAGGCTTTATTGACTAACAATTTAGCTAAGAAGAAAGACCTGATTAAGGTATTAAATCGCGGCGAATTAAGTGCGGCTGTCGAAGTTCATGCTCATAAATTTTCTAAGAGCGCCGTTGAGGCAATCGAGAAAGCAGGAGGCAAGGCAGTCCTTATCGATCGGTTTGCGGTGGAAACTGCCGACATGTAATCCGGCTATTCCCTCATAATTCTTTGGGAATAACTTTTTAAACTGGACGAATCCCCGGCTTACAATATATTTTCTATGAAGCGATTTATCGATACGATCAAGAATATTTTTTCAATTGAGGAGTTGAGAACTCGGATTCTCAACACTCTTTTGTTTATAACGGTATTCCGTTTGGGGTCGTTTGTCGTACTGCCCGGAGTTGAACCTGATCTAATGGCTGTCTCTTCGGGGGGGCTGTTAGGTCTATTGGATACTTTCCTAGGCGGTGCTTTCAGCAAAGCTTCTATTTTTGCTTTGGGTATCATGCCCTATATATCGGCGTCAATCGCAATTCAGCTTTTGACAATGGCAATGCCCTACTTTCAAAAAATGCAGAAGGAAGGGGAGTCTGGGCGTAAGAAATTAAATCAGATAACAAGAGTACTGACTATTGTCGTTACGTTTGCTCAGGGCCTAACTTACTTGACCACTACCGTTCCCGATGAGGCTTTACTGGTACCAAGAAGCATTTTTACTGTTTCTTCCATTTTTATTCTGATTTCAGGAACCATGTTCTGTATGTGGTTGGGAGAGCGTATCACGGATAAAGGCGTAGGCAATGGTATTTCTATGCTGATCATGATTGGCATAGTGTCTCGTTTTCCGGGCTCTATTTATCAGGAGTTTGCTTCACGCGGAAGCGCAGGAATCCTGATTTTCGTTCTGGAACTTGTTGCTCTGTATTTTGTTATAATGGCTGCAGTAATGCTTACCCAAGCTGTTCGAAGAGTACCAATCCAATACGCCAAGCAGGTTGTAGGTAATCGCGCTGTAGGTTTGGGCCAACGGCAATATTTACCTTTGAAAGTGAATGCTGCTGGCGTAATGCCAATAATTTTTGCCCAAGCGCTTATGTTTCTACCTACCGCGGTTTTCGGTGCTTTTTCTGAAAATAGTGACTTTGCCGCAAACGCAGCAACAGTATTTGCTGATTTCACTTCGTGGCAATACAGTTTGTTATACGCAGTTTTGATTATTGTATTCACCTTCTTCTATACTGCTATCTCGGTTAACCCACAGCAAATTGCTGATGATATGAAGCGAGGCGGTGGTTTTGTTCCCGGCGTGAAGCCAGGTCAGCAGACGTCTGATTATATCAGCACGATTTTAGATCGTATTACTTTCCCTGGTTCCATAATGTTAGCTGTGGTGGCAATTTTGCCAGCTTTTGCTGCTATCCTTGGAATGACCACTTCGTTCGCTCAGTTCTTCGGAGGTACGTCTTTGCTAATTATGGTAGGTGTAGTGCTGGATACTCTACAACAGGTGGAAAGTTACCTACTGATGCGTCGTTACGAAGGATTAATGAAATCTGGCCGTATCAAGGGACGGGCCGAAAGCTTAGCCGTTTAACCGATGATCTACCTGAAAACAGATCAGGAGATTGAGTTAATCAAGATCAGCGCGCAGGTTCTTGGTAAAGCGCATGCTGAGGTGGCAAAATGGGTAAAACCTGGAGTTACTACCCGACAGCTAAATCGTGTGGCTGAGGAATATATCGGCGATCATCAAGGGATTCCGTCATTTAAAGGTTTCAACGGCTTTCCCGCCGCCTTGTGTATATCAGTTAATGAAGTAGTTGTTCATGGTTTTCCAAGTGGCTACGAATTACGCAGCGGTGATATTATTTCGATTGACTGCGGTGTGAAACTGAATGGGTACCATAGTGATAGTGCTTATACCTATCCGGTTGGTGAAGTGTCACCGGAAATTTTGGCCTTATTGGAAAGAACCAAACGGTCACTTTATCTGGGTATTGAAAAGGCCCGCGATGGAATGCGCATGGGGGATATAGGGTTTGCCATCCAGGATTACGTTGAGAAATACAATTATACAGTTGTCAGAGAATTGGTGGGGCATGGTGTTGGTAAGAATCTGCACGAAAGCCCCGAAGTTCCCAATTACGGCAAACGTGGAAAAGGCATTAAATTGAAAGAGGGGATGGTATTGGCCATTGAACCCATGATTAATTTAGGCAAGAAGAGTGTGGTTCAAGAAAAGGATGGCTGGACCATTCGAACTTCTGACCGTAAGCCCTCGGCGCACTTTGAACACACGATCGCAGTCAGGAAAGGTCAGCCTGAAATCTTGACTACCTTTGAATATATAGAAGCAGTTACGGCCGACACCAGCTTAATGGTGGTGGCGTCCTAAAATTAGATAAAAAGTAAAGAATGGCCAAACAAGCATCCATCGAACAGGACGGCGTAATACTCGAAGCACTTTCGAACGCTATGTTTCGGGTTGAGTTGGAAAATAAACACGAAGTGATTGCGCATATCTCCGGCAAAATGAGAATGCACTATATCAAAATTTTGCCCGGAGATCGGGTGAAACTTGAAATGTCGCCTTATGATTTGACTAAGGCACGGATCGTGTACCGCTATAAGTAATAATTCAAGCACGCTGGCCGGGAATTCGGTCGCAAATCCTTAATAAAAATGAAAGTCAAAGCATCGGTCAAAAAGCGCAGTGAGGACTGCAAGGTGATCCGCCGCAAAGGCAAGATCTACGTTATTAATAAAAAGAATCCTCGATTCAAACAAAGACAAGGTTAATTATATGGCACGTATTGCAGGAGTAGACATACCCGATCGCAAAAGAGGCGACATCGCCCTTACTTACATCTTCGGAATTGGCCGTAGCGCTGCCCGGACGATTCTGGAAAAGGCTGGGGTTCCATTGGAGAAAAAAGCCGCCGACTGGTCCGACGACGAATCGGGTGCGGTGCGTAACATCATCGCTAACGAATATAAAGTAGAAGGTGCCCTGAAATCGGAGGTTCAGCTGAGCATCAAGCGTTTGATGGACATTGCCTGCTACAGGGGATTGCGTCATCGGAAGGGCTTACCACTACGTGGACAGCGGACCAAAAATAATTCGCGGACGCGGAAAGGTAAGCGGAAGACAGTAGCCAACAAGAAGAAAGTTACGAAATAATCGGTAGGCGGCGGTTCGCCGCTACTAACCAATCCTATCAATGGCACAAAATAAAAGAAAAGACAAGGCGAAGAAACGGGTGGTGGTTGTTGAGTCGGTGGGCCAGGTTCACATCAAGGCTTCATTCAACAACATCATTATCTCAATTACCAATAATAGCGGTCAGGTGATTTCCTGGGCTTCGGCGGGCAAAATGGGCTTCCGGGGTTCAAAGAAAAACACGCCTTATGCTGCCCAAACGGCAGCTCAGAACTGCGCTCAGGTGGCGTATGATTTGGGAATGCGCAAAGCGGAGGTATTTGTGAAAGGACCCGGTTCGGGCCGTGAGTCGGCCATCCGTACAATCCAGAATACGGGTATTGAGGTTTCGACGATTCGAGACATCACGCCACTGCCGCACAACGGCTGTCGCCCTCCCAAGCGCCGCAGAGTTTAATAGTTCAATCAGCGGCTGACCCAAGTGGCAATTTAGGAACTGGGATTGCACAATTGACAGACGCTTAAATTTATATACAGAATACATGGCACGTTACACAGGTCCTAAGGCAAAAATTTCGAGGCGTTTTGGTGAACCCGTTATGGGAACCAGCAAAGCGTTGACCAAAAAGAATTATCCTCCCGGCCAGCATGGTCGTGGACGGCGCTCCAAAAAGTCGGAATATTCACTGCAATTGGCGGAGAAGCAAAAGGTAAAATATACCTACGGTATTTTGGAAAGACAATTTAGAAATGTTTTTCACCGCGCAGCGGTTAAGGATGGCATTACAGGCGTTAACTTACTTCAATTTTGTGAGTCGCGTCTTGACAACACCGTATACCGTTTGGGTATTGCGCCCACACGGCGTGCTGCCCGTCAGTTGGTTTCGCATAAGCATATTATGGTAGATGGCGAAATTGTTAATATTGCTTCTTATGCACTGCGTCCGGGGCAAGTCATATCGGTGAGAGAAAAATCGAAATCCCTGGAAGCCATTACGAATAGCCTGAGTGGACATTCGGCGCGGCGCTTCAACTGGCTGGAATGGGAAGGTTCGGAGATGACGGGTAAGTTCGTCACCTATCCAGAGCGCGACCAAATCCCTGAGAATGTTAACGAGCAGCTCATCGTTGAGCTTTACTCGAAATAATTCGGTTCCGCTTACCCCTTACCGCCCCGGCCTATTGCCGGGGCATCCTCGTACCCGCTCAGGAGTACTGTCTGCGATCGCAAAGGTAACGACGGCCTGATCAACCGTCATTTACTACATAAAAAGGACACAAGACTATGTCAATATTAGCATTCCAAATGCCCGATAAGGTCGTGATGGAGAAGTCCGACGATTTTCACGGGATATTTGAGTTTAAACCCTTAGAGAAGGGCTACGGCGTCACGATCGGTAACGCGTTGCGTCGCATTTTGCTTTCCTCTCTAGAGGGATACGCTATCACGAGCGTTAAATTCCCCGGCGTTCTGCACGAGTTCTCGACCATCGAGGGTGTAGTGGAAGACGTCACAGAAATTATTCTCAACCTTAAATCTGTACGCCTTAAGAAGGTAGTAGATCTGGTGGAGAATCGAATCGAAGTTAATTTAAAGAACGTATCGGTCGTCACAGCTGGTGATCTTGGTAAATTTACCAGTTCTTACAAAGTGTTGAATCCTGACCAGGTGATTTGCCATCTTGACGATAAGAAAGAGTTTGAGATGGAGATTCTGGTGGACAAAGGCCGGGGCTATGTTCCTGCCGATGAACCCCGCGCCAATGAGATTCCTTTCGGCCATGTGGCTATTGATGCCATTTATACGCCTGTAAAGAATGTACGATATAGCGTAGAGAATACCCGGGTGGAGCAGAAAACGGACTATGAGCGTCTATTGCTCGATATCCAGACAGACGGTTCCATTCATCCCGAAGAAGCGCTGAAAGGTGCCGCCAACATTTTGATTCAGCACTTCATGCTATTCTCTGATCAAACGATGACGTTTGAGAAGCAGATGGCAGAGGAAGACAATCAGGTAGATGAGGAAATGTTGCGGATGCGCAAGCTACTCAAAACCAATTTGTCCGAGTTGGACCTTTCGGTTCGTGCATTTAACTGCTTGAAATCGGCGGACTTGAAAACACTGGGCGATCTGGTGAAGCTTGAAATTTCGGACATGATGAAATTCCGTAACTTCGGTAAAAAGTCTTTGACCGAATTGGAGCAGATGGTAGCCGAAAAGCAGCTCACGTTTGGTATGGACGTAGCTAAATATCGTCTCGACGAAGAATAATTAACAATTTAACCAGTATGTATTCTGTAGCGCGAACCAACCGCCGCTCGAAGCTACTAATCAATTAGAAAAATGAGACACGGAAAGAAACACAATCACCTTGGCAGAAAGACAGCTCACCGCCATGCTATGCTATCTAATATGGCTGCTTCGCTAATCCTGCACAAGCGCATCGAAACGACAGTTGCCAAGGCGAAAGAATTGAGAACCTACGTTGAACCTTTGCTGACAAAGGCTAAGGACGACTCGACCCACAGCCGCCGCATGGTATTCAGGAAACTGCGTGACAAAGAGCCGGTCAAAGAATTGTTTGACGTAGTTGCTGACAAAATAGCAGACCGTCCTGGTGGTTATACCCGTATTATCAAGCTGGGCACTCGCATAGGTGACTCTGCGGAAACATGTATGATGGAGTTGGTTGACTTCAACGAAACTTATCTGCTAAGTAACGCTGAGAAACCAACAAGAACTCGTCGTAGTCGTCGTGGAGGCAAAAAATCGAGTGGTGAAGCCAGTGATTCTCCTGTAGAGCAAGGTGCAGTAAAAGCCGAGGCTGTCGATCAGGAGGCTACAATGAAGTCTGGCGCTGCTGATTTGGCCGAAGCTAATGCACCTGAAGAAGTTCTGGCAACGGAGCCAACAGCAGAAGTTGAGACTCCTGCACAAACTGAGGAGGCTACTGGTACTGAATCTGATGACTTGACCAAAGTAGAAGGTATCGGACCGAAAATTTCTGAAGTACTTAGCGAAGCAGGTCTTGATACTTTTGCCAAAGTAGCCGATTCTACACCAGAAGCCATCCGCGAGATATTGGATAATGCAGGATCTCAATTTGCTTCGCATGATCCCGCAACCTGGCCTCAGCAAGCCAAACTAGCCGCTGAAGGTAAATGGGAAGAGTTGAAAGCCTGGCAGGATGAACTCGATGGCGGACGTGAAAACTGATAGCACAGAAATCAGAAATGATTGAAGATAATTGAAAAAGGGGTCGAACGTTTTCGTTTGACCCCTTTTTTTGGCCTTAAAATCTTACTTTTGCGTCCGTTGCGCAAATAATTTCATATAAAATTCATTATGAAACAGACACAGGAAGCATTACTACTACTGGAAGATGGCACAGCCTACCGGGGTTTAGCCTTAGGAAAAAAAGGAACTGCGGGTGGCGAAATCTGCTTCAACACAGGCATGACGGGCTATCAGGAAATATACACTGATCCTTCGTACTACGGTCAGATTGTCGTCAATACCACTTCGCACATTGGCAATTACGGTGTACAGCTAGATACCGAAGAGGAATCCAGCAACGTGAAGATCAAGGGAATGGTGTGTAACACCTTCTCCGACGATTACTCAAGGCACACAGCAGATTTTTCATTGCAGGAATACTTTGAGCGGGCCAACATTGTGGGTATTAGCAATGTGGACACCCGCCAACTCGTACGTCATGTGCGGGAAAAAGGAGTAATGAACGCCATTATTTCGTCGGAAATTCTGGATGAGAACCAGTTAATGGAGGAATTGAAGAAGGTACCTTCCATGGCTGGGTTAGAATTATCTTCCGTAGTCAGTACGACCGAACCTTATTTCATGGGCGAAGAAGCAGGGAGTCGTTGGCGCGTTGCGGTCATGGATTATGGTATCAAGAAAAGCATCCTGAAAAATCTGACCGAGCGCGGTTGTTACTGCAAGGTGTTTCCCGCCCAAACGCCCTTTGAGGAAGTCATGGAATGGCAACCCGACGGCTTCTTCATATCCAATGGACCCGGCGATCCCGCCGCGATGATGTACGCCGTGGAAACGGTGAAGGAAATGGTCGAATCGGGCAAGCCCTTGTTCGGTATTTGCTTAGGCCACCAACTATTGGCCGAGGCGAGCGGTATCTCGACCTACAAAATGCACCACGGTCACCGGGGCTTGAACCACCCTGTGAAAAACCTCATTACGGGCCTTTGCGAGATCACTTCACAGAACCACGGTTTCTCCGTTAACGCCGACGAAACCACTAATCATCCCAACGTAGAGGTGACGCACATCAATCTCAACGACAAAACCGTCGCGGGCATCCGCCGTAAGGACCGCCCCGCCTTCTCGGTGCAGTACCATCCCGAAGCGTCGCCAGGTCCGCATGATTCGCATTATCTGTTCGATGAGTTTGCGCGGTTGTTGGAGGAGGCGTAGTAGGCTTGCAAGTTTAAATAAGAAGCTTCCGGTAAAGAAAGAGTATTTCTTTACCGGAGACTTCTTCACATGGTATCAGATACTTCTTCCTAACTCTGCCATAATAATCTATTTTTCTAACAAGGCATTTATTTGCCTTTCCAATCCTTGACTTGGCCGCTCTGGATTATCGTCAATGATCTTGTGGCTTTGGTCAATCAATACATATTTTGGAAATACGTTCAAGTCATATTTCTCAATGATAGTTTTTTCCCATTGAGCATTTGCCCAAAGATTGATTGTTTTCAGGTCAAACCGCTTGCTCCATTGTTTCCATTGAGTTTCGGAGGTATTTACGCAAACGCTGACAATCTTGACTGGTTTGTTTTTAAACTTCTCCGTCAGTGCATTTTCAGCAGGGAATTCTTCAATACATCCCTTACATCCCGCAAACCAAAAGGAGAGTACAATAACATTTCCTTTCAGTGACCTTAATGAGGTAAGTGAGTCTTTCAAATCAACTAAGACAAAGTTAGGAGGTGTTTTTCCCTTGCCAATGAAATCGTCTTTAGCTGTAAAGTAAGCGCTCAGCTGATCCAGCCAGATAGATTTACTAAAAATGGAATCATTATGTTTGATATAATCCTTGGCCACATCTTTTTTGTAATGATTATACGTCAGTTGAATGATGTATGCTTTGAACAAATCAAGCGCATCGCCCGATAACTGGTTGTTGGCCTGTTTAATATGATATTCTAGAAAAGAAGGCTTCTTTCCGGACAAGAGAGCTTCATCCTTCATTCGCTTATTATACAGCTCATATAAGAAAAAATAATATGAGGGGAAATTTTTGGCTGATTGATCATTTGCCTGAATTGAATCTAAAAAACTATAATACGTCGCGGGAACGACCTCTTTTGCTTTTTTTGCATATTCACGCACAGGAATGATATTCATTCGTGCGCCTGAGTCAGAATAGCGATTTTCCCAGTACTCATACTTTTGATACCAAGTAGGCAGCTTGCTTTTATTCTCATTGAAGAACTGTAACTCATCATGGTAGATATCATCCATTTTAGTAGCAAATTCCACCAGCGTCGCTGCTTGCTGTGCAACGATGGTTCGCCTGACTCTAAAGGGTACCTTACCAGAGAAATCCTTTTTAAATAAATATTCATTAATGGCGTCCAGGCTATCTGCCGCTTCAAAATAGATTTTGGTTAAATCTGCAAAATTAATAGTACAAACGAGTTTTGAGCCGGGCGTCAGGAGAAAAGTTAACTCATTTCCTGATGTTGTCAGAGTGATTTTTTGAGGCCAGCTTGTAAGAAATTCATAATTCCTAGTTCCATCCCCAGCTGGTATCGTATCACTAATGCTGTTTTTCTGCTCGGGAAACATATTATAGGAGAATACATACCATACTTGCTTAACAAGATTATTCGTGTAATTTATTTTTAGATTCGCGGTTTTTTTGAAATCATATACAAAGGAATTCTGGCTGAACGAAACATTACAAATAAAAATTAGACACCAAGTTATAAAAAGTACCTTATGGTGAGTTATGAAATTTCGGAATCTATCAACCATTTGTAAGGCAGGCATAAGCATTTCAAAATTTGCTATGGATGAATTAATGTATGTGGAAGCAGGCGCTTCCATCTGACTCAATGCCGAAGACAATTCTCCTCACATATTCTCATCAATTATCGTTCGAAATTCTTTCTCTGGCATTTCCCCCAAGCCGCGCCAGAGCATTTTCCCATTTTTATATAGCAGGAAAACCGGAATCTCGTCCACTTGCAGGCTTTGCGCCAGAGCTTTGTTTTCATCGTAATTGATGGTTTTGATCGTGGCTTTTCCGGCGTATTCTTGGGTGAGCTTTTCAATCGTCGGCATCATTTTCTTGCAGGGAGCACACCAGGGAGCGTAGAAATCGATCAGTACAGGCTGGTTTGAAGCCGTCAGCTTTTTAAATTCTTCCTGGCTCATACCTGTCGGAGCGGCGACAGCGTTTTCGTCCTTTTCGAAAGGTAGTTTGGCCGAAGACCATTTCAGGAATCCACCCTGCATGTCGTAGACTTCCTTAAAACCATTATCAACCAGCATCTTAGCTGCTTTTCCGCTCCTGCCACCTGAGAGACAATAGACGAACACGGGTTTGTCCTTGTCCAGCGTAGCCAGTTTTTGCACAAAAATAGGATCTTTGACGTCCAGATTCTGCGCCTGAGCCAAATGACCCTGTGCATACTCGTCGGGCGTCCGTACGTCCAGTAGCTGGCCTTGGGGAGTGGTACTTAGTTTTTGATTGAAGGCATCGACAGCGAGAGGGATCTGCGCGTAACCTGTAGAGGTAAGTAAATTCAGCGTTATCAATAAGCAGAACGCCATGCCGAGGCATTTTTGGAGTTTCATGTCGGTTCCCGAATTTTTACGTTAATTTTGTTTTTGATAAAATTAACCATTTACCCTAATAAAACCCAACACTGTCCATGAGTACCATACAGTCCGTACACGCCAGACAAATCCTGGATTCCCGAGGCAACCCCACCGTAGAAGTAGATATTCGTACCGAAAATGGCTATTTGGGCCGCGCTGCCGTGCCATCGGGGGCGTCCACGGGCAAGCATGAAGCCGTGGAGTTACGTGATGACGACGATAAAGTATACGTCGGTAAGGGAGTTTTGAAGGCAGTCGAGAACGTCAATGATCTTATCTATCCCGAGCTGATTGGTATTTCTGTATACGAGCAGAATTTGATCGACAAGATTATGCTGGAACTTGACGGAACCAGTAATAAAGGAAAACTGGGCGCAAATGCCATTCTGGGAGTTTCGTTGGCCGTGGCCAAAGCCGCCGCGCAGGAGGCCAATTTGCCTCTTTACCGATATATTGGCGGTACTAACGCCAATACACTGCCCGTACCGATGATGAATATTCTCAACGGTGGAAGCCACGCCGATAACTCCATCGATTTCCAGGAATTCATGGTGATGCCTGCCAAAGCTGATACATTCTCCGATGCCCTGCGCATGGGTGTAGAAGTGTTCCATACCTTGAAAAAAGTGTTGAAGAGCAAAGGGTACTCTACCAATGTTGGTGACGAGGGGGGCTTTGCTCCTAACATCAAGTCGAACGAGGAGGCCATCGAAATCGTGATTCAGGCTATCGAAAAGGCAGGCTATAAGCCGGGTGAAGAAATATTCATTGCAATGGATGCGGCGGCCTCTGAGTTTTACGAAGGAGGTACCTACCACTTCAAGAAATCAGATGGACGCAAGCTCTCATCGCAAGAAATGGCGGCTTATTGGACCGACTGGGTGAATAAGTACCCAATCATTTCCATTGAGGACGGCATGGACGAGGATGACTGGGACGGTTGGAAAGCCACCACTGAGGCCATCGGTAGCAAGTGTCAACTCGTGGGCGACGACCTTTTCGTAACCAATGTTAACCGCCTGCAACAGGGGATTGACCAGAAGATTGCCAATGCAATTCTGATCAAAGTTAACCAGATCGGTTCATTGACTGAGACCATTGATACCGTAAACCTGGCCAAGCGGAATAGTTATAAAAACATCATGTCTCACCGTTCGGGCGAGACTGAAGACTCGACCATCGCCGACTTGGCGGTGGCTCTGAACACTGGCCAAATCAAGACCGGATCGGCCTCACGCTCCGACCGCATGGCAAAGTATAACCAACTTCTGCGCATTGAGGAAGAACTTGGTGAAACGGCCTATTTCCCTGGTTTGAAGTTTTAATAGCAAAATAGTTAACCAAACCGAAGCCTCACGCTTCGGTTTTTTTCTTCTTTTTTCATGGTCCATCTCCCTACCTGGCTCGCTCGTATTCTCGTACATTTGCGCAAGTTCTATACTGGAACGCTTGTAGCCTGGTTGGTGTGGGTCGTGTTTATCGATAGTAACAATCTCTTCGTTTTGCTGGAAAATCGACAGAAAATGAAAGATTTGGAGCGTGACCTCAACTACTATAAAGAGCAGGTGAAGCTAGTAAAAAAAGAAAGAAGGGAAGTATTTGGAAATAAAGCTATGCTTGAAAAATGGGCGCGGGAGAAGTACCTGATGCGTAAACCCACCGAAGATGTGTACGTGATCGTGGACGAAAACGGGCAGTCCATTGAAAAAGAAGAATGATAAAAGTTTTGTTCGTCTGTTTGGGAAATATTTGCTGCTCGCCAATCGCGGAAGGAGTTTTCCGGGAATTGGTGCAGAAGGCGGGTTTGTCGGAAACTATTCGGTGCGATTCAGCGGGAACAGCTTCCTACCACATAGGTAGTGTGCCGGATCGGCGGATAAGGCAAATTGCTCAGGAAAAAGGCATCAAGCTCACTCATAAAGCCCGTAAGCTGGCAGGCGACGATTTTTACGATTTCGACTACATTGTGGCGATGAATGAAAACAATTTTCAGGACATCCGTAACCAAAGCTACCGCAGTAGCGGGTTCTATTTTCCAGAGGATAAGCTATTCATGCTTCGCGAATTTGACCCCGAAATTGAAAACTCCGGGGACAGTACCCAACTCAGCGTTCCAGATCCTTATTACGAAGATATTGCCGTCTTCGACGAAGTATATCGTATCGTTGAGCGTTGCGGAGCTAATTTTTTAAAGTTTCTGGTTGAAAAAAATCAGCTGACTAAGGTTAACTAGTTGATAAAAAAGAATAAAAACTAAAGTACTAGAATGAACAGGAAAGTCATATTAATCATCATGGACGGCTGGGGAGTTGCTAAAAGCGGCGAAGAAGAACGCTCCGCCATCCTTGCTGCCAATACGCCCTATTATAACAGTCTGCTGGAAAAATATCCGAATAGTAAACTAAAAGCCAGTGGGCTTGCTGTGGGTTTGCCCGACGGCCAAATGGGTAACTCCGAAGTAGGCCATACCAACCTGGGGGCGGGCCGCGTAGTATATCAGGATTTGGTAAAAATAAACCTTGCCGTTGAGGACGGTTCGCTCGCTCAAGAACCTGTCCTCGCCGACGCGCTCGACTATGCTAAAATGTCGGGTAAAAAAGTACATTTCATCGGCTTGGTGTCCGACGGTGGCGTGCACTCACATATCGATCACCTCAAAGGGCTATGCAGCATAGCTCATAACAAAGGCCTGAGCGATGTTTTCGTGCACGCTTTCACCGATGGCCGCGACTGCGACCCTAAAAGTGGCGCTGGCTTTTTACTGGATTTACAAAACCACATGGCCAATACTGTAGGGAAAATAGCCAGCGTTACGGGCCGTTACTACGCTATGGACCGCGACAAGCGCTGGGAACGCGTGAAACTGGCCTACGACGCCATGGTTCGCGGGGAAGGAACGAGGATACCGGAAGGCGGACTATTGGCAGCTATACAAGTTTCCTACGAAGAGGACGTAACGGATGAGTTTATTAAGCCGATTGTAGCTACAAAGGCCGATGGCAGTCCGGTTGCCGTTATTGAGGACGGTGATGTGGTACTGTGCTTCAACTTCCGCACCGACCGCGGCCGTGAGATTACTGAAGTACTGACGCAGCAGGATTTTCCTGAGCAGAATATGCATAAACTCGACCTGCGTTACATCACGATGACCAACTACGACGAGACCTTCAAGAACGTCGGGGTGATTTACGAAAAGGATAACCTTAATAACACCCTGGGTGAAATACTGGAAAAGGCGGGCAAGAAGCAAATCCGTATTGCCGAAACGGAAAAGTACCCACACGTAACTTTCTTTTTTTCGGGAGGGCGCGAGAAGGAGTTCGTTGGCGAAAGCCGGATGATTTGTCCATCGCCTAAGGTGGCTACCTACGATTTGCAACCCGAAATGTCAGCCTTCGATATTCGTGACGCCATCGTACCCGCACTGGAAAAAGAAGAGGTTGATTTCGTATGCCTCAACTTTGCCAATACCGATATGGTGGGCCACACGGGTATTTTTGCCGCTGCGGTCAAAGCCGCTGAGACAGTCGACCAATGCGTGCAGGCGGTTGTAACGACCGGACTGGCGCATGGCTATTCCTCCATTATTATCGCCGACCATGGCAATTCCGATTATATGGTCAATGACGATGGCTCGCCCAATACCCAGCACTCGCTCAATCTGGTACCTTGTATTCTGGTAGATAATACCTATTCGCAGCCGATCAAAGACGGAAAACTGGCCGATATCGCGCCGACTATTTTGGAGCTCATGGAGATTCCGAAACCTGCCGAAATGGTTGGTGAAAGCTTATTGTAAACTATCCCGGTTTTTAGGGTGTTAGCATTGTCGGAGAGCCGGACGGTCTCTCCGATTTTTTATGGATAAAATATTTTGATGTGTCTAGTCTATCCCTTAGTAAAATTATTCTTTGGAAAGATGGAAGCTGGTTTCGCTCCATGGTTCTCAGCTTATACTTTCTGATACTTTTTTCTGCCTGTCAAACCCCGACTGAAACCCGAACGGGGCCGAATGCTTATTACGACGTGAAGAGCTTTGTCCAAAATCAAATCAAATTGTTCAGTCAACAACAGCCACTCATTGAAAAAACGATGGTTGTGGGAGGAGATGAGGAGAAGCGAAGTACCAAGGAAGTGGATTGGCAGAAGGAGCTGGAATTGTTCCTGCAAGCAGACATAAACAAACCTGCCTACCGCCTAAGCTATGCTACTACCCGACCGGATTCGTTGACGTATGAATACACATTGCAAACGGAGGAAGATTTGCCCGTACGTTTTTTGAAAGTCGTGTTGGATAAAGAAAATGGAAAACCAGCTGCAATTGAAGCCAAAATCAGCTCAGAAAATAAGCTTTACGAATCCGAGAAAAATCTTTCGATGCGCTGTGAGGAGAAAGCGGGCAACTGGCAAATCACCACTTACCAAATTAAAGGCTTCCAGGAACTTGTTATTAGTGACCGCAAGCCATTTGATGTGCGGGTAGTTATTCAATAAAAAAGCTAAGCCCGGCTCATGGTTGAGCCGGGCTTAGCTATGCTGAAAAATCAGGTTCCTAAGATTCCGAATTCTTCATATTTTGCACTTCGGTGCGAATATCCTGAGCAAGTGTCTTCAGTTCTTGCATTCCTTTACGAACACGGGTGCCAGCGGCTTGATTATTCTTATCGTAAAACTTGTCGAAATCTCCTTCGAGCGACATAATCAAATTCTTTACTTCTTCAAATCTGTTCATAGTATTAGCTTTTTTTAGTTGAAAAAATGCGTCAAATACGCTTGTTTAGGCGTGTTTTGGCCGAAGTTTAACAATTATTGCCGCATTAACAACTTAATTTAGCAAAAAAAACAATATAAAAAATGCAATATATCGAAAATATTGGATTTAAAGTACTGGCCTTCAAGTACTTGTTATCAATAATATAATTATCGAGCGGTCATAAAAAAACAGGGATATTTTCGAAAAAATGCCCCTGTTTCGTCTAATGGCCTTTTTTAGGCTCCGGCAATCACTTTTATTTCATCCTGCTGGTACACTCTATTTTTAAGTCTCTCGGCTAAGGTCGTGAAGGCGTCCAAAGTATATTCTACATCTTCAAGCGTATGGACGGCAGTCGGGATAATTCGGAGCATTATTTGTCCCTTTGGCACTACCGGATACACTACGATAGAGCAAAAAACGCCCATATTTTCGCGCAGATCTCGTACCATACGGGTGACCTCAGGTATTCCTCCTTCGCTATGCAGAAAAACGGGGGTTACTTGCGACTCCGTTTCACCGATATTAAAGCCACGCTGCCGTAATCCGCTCTGCATCGCTTCTACGATCTTCCAGAGATTTTCCCGCAGCTCCGGATTCTCTTTGATCATATTTAGCCGAAAGCGGCAACCTTCCACATAAGGCATCGGAAGTGCTTTGGCATAGGTCTGCGAACGCATATTGTATTTCAAATACATAATTATATCGGGATCGTCCGAAGCCACGAAGCCACCGATAGCAGCCATTGACTTGGCGAAAGTGGCGAAATACAGGTCAATAGCATCCTGTGCACCCGTCGCCTCGCCCGCACCCGCGCCCGTAGCTCCCATGGTACCAAAACCATGAGCATCATCTACGAATAAGCGAAACTTGTACTTCTTTTTGAGTTCAGCAATTGCTTTCAGGTCACCTACCTTTCCCGACATACCAAAAACGCCTTCACTAATCACCAACACGCCTCCACCTTTGGCAGTAGCATGGCGCGTAGCTCGTTTCAGGTTTTTTTCCAAACTCTCCATGTCATTATGGTTGAACTTATAGTATTGCCCCATTTTGGCTTTATGCAGCCTAACCCCGTCAATGATACAGGCGTGCGACTCGGCATCGTACACAATCACATCGCGATGATCACACACGCTTTCGATGATTGAGACCACACCCTGGTAGCCGTAGTTGAGCAGAAAGGCATCTTTCTTGCCCACGAATTCAGCCAGTTCCTTCTCGAAGGTTTCGTGTAATACGGAGTTGCCCGACATCATGCGCGCACCCATAGGATAAGCGAGGCCCCATTTTTCGGTGGCATCGGTATCAGCTTGCCGAACAGCCGGGTGGTTGGCAAGGCCGAGATAATTGTTGAGACTCCAGTTAAGTACTTCCCGTCCCATAAACCGCATCCGGGGGCCCAATTCACCTTCCAGCATTGGAAAGGAAAAATAATGATGGCTGTTCAGCATTTTAGCGGGCGTGCCGATCGGTCCCCAGTTGTCGCGCAGTTTCTCAAAAATATCCACTTAAAAGAGGTTTGTATAGATTATAGAATGATTTCGCTATGGAATAAAGGCAAAAGTAGGTAAAATATTTATAAAAGAATTATTTTGCTTGCAATCAGAGTGTTATGATGTCAAAAGCAGCTATTTAAAATCTTTTTAATTTAACTTTTGACAAAAGTTTCAAAAAATAAGTTCAGAAAAGATTATAGGTTGAATCCAATTTGAATCATTTGCAAACGCCAAGTACTTGGGTGCACGTGCCACAAATTACTACATTTGGGTAAGAGAGCAATGTCGGAATAAGTGAATGTTTATGAATGAGTGTACATTGCTTTTGCTACTTTAGCCTCACATTCCGATATTTACAATTTTAGAAACGGATGCCCCCAATAAAAAAAATACTTGTTGCCAATCGTGGTGAAATTGCCCTGCGCGTCATGCGGACTGCCCGTGAAATGGGCATTGCTACCGTGGCTGTTTATAGTGAGGCCGACCGCGAGGCGCTGCATGTTCGCTACGCCGACGAAGCCGTGTGTATCGGTCCTCCCCCTTCTGCGGAGTCGTACCTGCGCGGCGACAAAATCATCGATGTTGCCCGGCGATTAGAGGTCGACGCTATTCATCCTGGCTACGGATTCCTGTCCGAAAATGCTGCCTTTGCTCGTGCGGTGGGTGAGGCCGGGCTGATTTTCATTGGTCCTTCACCGGAAGCCATCGAAACTATGGGTAGCAAACTGGCGGCTAAGCGGGCGGCGGGCGAGCGTAATATTCCGATGGTGCCCGGCACCGATGGTGCAATTACCGACCGGGACGAAGCCAAAAGGATCTCAGAAAAAATCGGCTATCCAATCCTGATTAAAGCCAGCGCGGGCGGCGGCGGTAAAGGGATGCGGGTAGTTGAGAAACCCGAAGACTTCGACGAGCAGATGGATCGCGCCGTGAGCGAAGCCGTGTCTTCCTTCGGTGACGGGTCAGTTTTTATCGAAAAGTACATCACCTCACCGCGCCATATTGAAATCCAGCTATTGGGCGATCAGCATGGTAATATTATCCATCTTTTCGAGCGGGAATGCTCAGTGCAACGTCGCCATCAGAAAGTCGTCGAGGAGGCTCCTTCGTCGGTACTTACACCAGAAATCCGGGAAGCGATGGGTCGATGTGCCGTGGAAGTTGGACACGCCTGTGGGTACTACGGTGCGGGAACGGTTGAGTTCATAGTAGATGACGCTCTCGATTTCTATTTTCTGGAAATGAACACTCGCCTGCAAGTCGAACACCCGGTGACGGAGCAGATAACAGGGGTAGATCTGGTAAGGCAGATGATTTATATTGCAGAGGGCAAGCCTTTGAAAATCAGGCAGGAGGATCTTGCGATTCGAGGGCACGCGATGGAGGTACGGGTGTACGCCGAAGATCCGGCGAACAATTTCCTGCCTGACGTAGGGACGCTCCAAACCTACGTTCGCCCGCAAGGCAATGGCGTTCGGCTGGACGATGGTTTCGAGCAAGGCATGGCCATCCCGATTCACTACGATCCGATGATTGCCAAGCTTATCACCTACGGGCAGGATCGGGAGGAAGCCATTGCCAAAATGATCCGCGCCATCGATGAGTATCAAATCACTGGCGTACAAACCACCCTCCCCTTTGGTCGGTTTGTAATGGAACATGAAGCTTTTCGGTCGGGACAATTCGACACGCACTTTGTCAGTAAGTACTTTGTGCCCGACCAGCTTGAAACAGAGCAAAAAACGATTTTTAACCAACTGGCTGCTCTGATTGCCGCCCGGCTCTTGGAGAAGGCAGTGTCTCCAAAGATGACAAACCTAGGGCAGCCTATTACGAAAAACAAATGGAAAACGCGTCGCGGATAATGAATTTTTATGAAAAAATTCATACTTTTGCGGTCTTATTTTCATACCGAGACGCCTTGGCGCCCCGCTTCAAGTTAATCCCACTGCCTTGGCCACTACCTACCGCCGACATAAAGCAATGAAGTTATCCGAATTTAAATTTGATCTTCCTCAAAGCCTGATTGCCTTACATCCCGCCGAACGGGGGGAGTCGCGCCTGATGGTAGTACACCGCGACAGCGGAGAATTTGAACACAAGTCCTTTGGTGACATCGTCGATTATTTCGACGACGGTGACGTTATGGTCATCAACGACACAAAGGTTTTTCCGGCCCGACTTTTTGGGCAAAAGGAGAAAACCGGGGCTAAGATTGAAGTTTTCCTGCTGCGCGAACTTAACCGTGAGATGCGCCTTTGGGACGTACTGGTAGACCCAGCCCGGAAAATCAGGGTTGGCAATAAACTGTATTTTGGCGATAACGATCTGGTAGCAGAAGTGATCGACAATACTACGTCTCGCGGTCGTACGATTCGCTTCCTTTCCGATAGCTCGCATGAAGAGTTCATGAAGCTTGTAGATCAGCTGGGCGAAACCCCTCTGCCACCCGAAATTATCTCACGCCGGAAGGTCGAGAACGCCGACCGGGACCGTTTTCAGACTATTTACGCTGAAAATACAGGCGCCGTAGCCGCTCCCACGGCGGGGACGCACTTCACTAAGGCCATCATGAAGCGCCTGGAGATTAAAGGCGTGGGCTTTGCACCTGTGACTTTGCACGTAGGGCTAGGTACTTTCCGCAGCGTTGACGTTGAGGATCTGACCAAGCATAAGACTGATTCGGAGAAGTACCAGATTTTGGAATCGAGCGTGGAAACCGTCAACGCAGCACTGGACAGCGGCAAGCGCGTATGTGCTGTGGGTACTACATCGCTCAAAGCCATCGAGTCGTCGGTGTCGGCGAGCGGGCATCTGAAAGCTGTTGACGGCTGGACGGACCGCTTCGTGTTTCCTCCCTACGAGTTTAAGCTGGCAAATGCCATGATCACCAACTTTCACCTGCCGGAATCTATCCTGTTAATGTCAGCGCGGGCGTTCGGCGGCAACGAACTCATTAAGGAAGCCTATAAGGTCGCCATAAAGGAGAAGTACAAATTCTTTACCTACGGGGATGCGATGCTTATTCTTTGATAAGTAGCTGGTTAAGTAAATAGTCATTCATAGGGGAATAAGTCGATTTCTACCTCTCAACTCTCAATTCTCAACTGAATAACTTTGCTATTATCGTAGCGGGCGGCAGCGGGAGCCGAATGAAGAGCGACCTGCCCAAGCAGTTTCTGCCCGTAGGCGGGCGTCCGGTACTAATGTGGACGCTGGATGCTTTTCGTAATTATTCAAAAGAGATTCAGATCAGATTGGTTTTGCCCGAAAGTCAGTTCGATTTTTGGAGCAATTTGTGCGATGCTCACGAATTTGAATTCAACGGGCAGCTTGTAGCTGGTGGTGAAACTCGGTTTCATTCGGTAAAAAATGGTCTGAAAAGTATCCCGGCGGAGGAAGGGTTCGTAGCAGTTCACGATGGTGTGCGACCTTTCGTTTCCTCTCAGATTATTGAAAATTCATTTCAAAAAGCCGCCGCTGCCGGCACAGCAGTGACCTGCGTGGCATTGAAAGATTCGGCCCGGCTTGTCCGATCTGATGGTTCCAATGAAGCCGTCAGCCGTAGTGACTACCGTCTGGTACAAACTCCGCAAACGTTCCGCCTGGACTGGATGCGACGTGCTTTTGCTACCGAAGCTCACCCGCACTTTACCGATTGCGCCAGCGTACTAGAGGCGGCGGCTTTTCCCGTTCATCTGATCGAAGGTAGTTACGAAAATATCAAAATAACTACGCCTGAGGACTTGCTGTGGGCAGAGGCGTTTTTAAAAAGCACTTCGTTCAAAGTACCTCGTTCTTAGCGCTATTTTCTTAAATTACCGATTGACAGATTTTGTTTATCTGTTACCACAAGAATCTGGCAAGCCGATCTGTATTAAGAACCGTAGAACGAAACCGCAATGCGCCCCCGGCTTACCGTTACTAACTACATCGACGGAATCCTGAACGGCGACCGAATGGTATTGAGCCGAGCCATTACGCTGGTGGAGAGTCATTTGTCCTCCGATCGGGATCTGGCGCAGCAAGTACTTGCAGGGGTGCTACCTCACACCGCCAATTCATTGCGCATAGGTATCACGGGAGTACCGGGAGTGGGCAAAAGTACCTTCATCGAAGCATTGGGGCAGTACATCGTTTCGCTGGGAAAATCACTGGCGGTACTTACCGTTGATCCCAGTAGCCAACGATCGGGCGGTAGCATCCTGGGCGACAAAACACGTATGGAAATGCTTTCTCATCATCCGTTGGCCTATATCCGGCCTTCGGCAACGGGTGGTTCGCTGGGTGGCGTTGCTCATCGGACCCGGGAAGCAATGCTACTCTGTGAGGCGGCTGGTTATGAGATTATTTTAGTCGAAACAGTGGGCGTCGGCCAGTCCGAAACGCTGGTGAGAGGCATGACCGACTTTTTCCTGTTACTGATGCTGGCGGGCGCAGGCGACGAGTTGCAGGGAATCAAGAAGGGGATCATGGAAATGGCCGACGTCATTGCCATCACCAAAACCGATGGTTCTAACCGTCTGCTAGCCGAGCAGGCCGTGAGTGAATATTGGAACGCGCTGCACCTTTTTGCTCCTACCGAATCAGGTTGGGGTGTCCCGGTGGTAACTTGCTCAGCGATTGAAAATGAAGGAATTGAAGAGATTTGGGGTTTGATTCGAAACTACCAGGCCCTTACCAGAGGCAATGGGTACTTTAATAAAAATCGTCAAGATCAAAACGTTGACTGGCTGCGCAGCCAAATCCGGCAGCAACTGGAAGAGCAATTTTTTAGTCACCCCGACATATCGAAGCAGTGGGCCGAAACTGAGCGAGCTGTTCGTGACGGAGCCGAGTTACCACTGACTGCGGCGCAAAGGCTGCTGCGTTGTTTTTTTGAGGGAGAATAGCCCTTACTTTTTTGCATAGGGTAGCAAAACTGAAATAGCTTTTTATCCTTCCCCGCTCAGCTCGTATGATCGCACACGACTACCCACTTTCCCTTCAATTTCCGCCAAAGCAAAGTATAGTGTCCGCCCACATCACCCACTTCGGGGCGGGTAATGTGCCACTTGCCCACGACGAAAGCTACGTCTTTGCCCGGAAAAGAAAGGTGCAGAATATCGAATTTCAGCGTTCCCATCGTGGCGCGGTCAGGATAGCGCTTCAGGTAGTTCTGGTAAGTATTCTGGTAGCCATAGGTCACGCCATTTTTGCCCACAAACATCAGTGAATCTGATTCCCAGTAGCCATTCATGAAAGCCTTGATGTTTCCGGCATTCCAGTCAGCGGTTTGGCGGTCGAGGGTAGTCAGGATAGCCTGGCGGTCGTTGCGGGATTGGGCCACTAAAATCGTGGTAGTTAGTAGCAACAGGCAGATAAGGGTGGCGTTTCTCATCTATTTTGCGGAATTTTGTGATTACAGGTTGGGTTGACTATTGTAGGTAAAAGAGGTTCAGCTTAGATTCTGAGTAAGCAAACCTAACCGTATTGGCGGTCTGAACTTAAAAACCTAAGACTTTAATGCCTCTACTCATGTTCAATAAGCTTTTCAAAAAAGTGGATCGGCAGCAGTACCCGTTTGTAGATGGCCTGTACTACCTTTTCATTATCGTCTTCATACTTTTGCTGTTTCTCTTCTTTTCCTGAAAATAGTGCGTGAGTCCTTCTTATTCGTGATCAATCCGAATTCTGGTACTACCCTGGGCCGCGGAGCCGACCAGATGGCAATTCTATTGGCGCAAAAAGCGAAAGAAGCCGGATACGAAGCAGAGTGCGTCATCACCCAGACCAAAGGCCACGCCACTGAACTGGCAGCCGTTGCTTCAGCCCACAAGCAGTTTGGTACGGTAGTAGCCGTGGGAGGCGATGGTACGGTCAACGAAGTGGCGCGGGCTTTGCTTCATTCCGACACGGCTCTGGGTATTCTGCCGCTGGGATCCGGTAACGGTCTGGCGCGGCATCTGGGTATTCCGCTCACGCTGCCGGAGGCATTGGATCACCTCTGGAAAAGCAAGATGGTGAATATTGATAGTGCTACGCTCAATTTTCAGCCTTTTTTTTGCGTGGCCGGATTAGGTTTCGATGCCCATGTCAGCCATCTTTTTGGCCAGCAGTCCCAGCGGGGCTGGGATACTTACGTAAAGGTATCCATGAAGGCTTATCTGGATTACCTGCCGCAACGGCTCAAAATTGAAGGGCTAGATGCGGAAGTATTTTCGTTGAGTTTTGCCAACGCCGGGCAATTCGGTAATAATGCATGGGTGGCTCCCCACGCCGACCTCGCCGACGGGCTGCTGGAAGTATGTACTGTAACGCCATTTCCCAAATGGTTCGGGACAGCCCTTGCCTTCCAGCTATTTACCAAAAATCTGAGAACCTCTACCTACGTCGCCTACCAGTCGCTAACTTCAGTAAATGTCGAAACTAAACGCCCGGCTCTCGTCCACTACGACGGTGAACCCTGGCAGCTAGAAACCAACCGGATTGAGGTAAAGATCGTGCCGCAGAGCTTGCGGGTTAGAGGCTAAAAGGAGAGAAGAGGCACAACAAGGCAAAGTTTTCCCACTTGTACGAGTAGGAAGAATGCAGTGACAATTTTTTTCATCACTCATCACTCATCACTCATCACTCATCACTCATCACTCATCACTCATTGAAAGCTACTACCCACTCGATTTCCGCTACGCGCACAGCCCGGTACTATACATTGGGGGAGATGAACGAGCATACACGAAAGGTATGGTTCGTGTTGCACGGCTACGGGCAATTGGCCGAGTACTTTATCCGAAAATTTGAGAAAATCCAAGATACAGAAACGCTCATAGTAGCTCCCGAGGCGTTGTCGAGGTTTTACCTGGACCACAATTCAGGTAGGGTAGGAGCCAGCTGGATGACGCGCGAGGATCGTCTGCACGAAATCGACGATTACGTGGCGTATCTGGAAAGCATTCAGCAAGAGATTTTCAAGTACTTTTCCCCCGAAAAAGTACAGATTACCGTCTTGGGTTTTTCGCAGGGCACCGCCACCGCGTGCCGTTGGATCAACCAAAGTGCAATGCGCTGTGACCGCCTGATTCTATGGGGCGGCTACTTCGCCAACGGAATTCTTGAGTTGGTGGAAAAAGAGCGCTTACCGCCACAGAATACATATTTCGTGTATGGAAACAAAGACGAGTACTTAAACCAACTGAATCCTGCTGAGTACCTGGAAAATCTTCGTACCGAATTGCCTTTCCTGAAAATAGTAGAGTACAGAGGCGGCCACGCGATTGATACAGAAGTGTTGAGCACGCGATTTGGTGAAAAACCAACTACCTTTTAGCCATTCCTAAGTTCATAGTACTTTGTGGTACTAAGCTTAAATGCCTGCGGTAGTCGGAGTGTTTCAACCCTTTCGATAAACCGTCGTTGCTGCTGCCTGCGCAGCGGCAAATATGGTAATGTCCGCAATCATCACGTGAGCGGGCGCGTTTACTGCATAGGCAATGCTGTCGGCGATGTCTTCGGCCCGTAGGGGCACGAAGCCTTCGTAGACCTTGTCGGCGCGTGCCTCGTCTCCCTTAAAGCGCACCATCGAGAATTCGGTTTCCACTGCACCGGGAGCAATATTGGTTACTTTGATGCCATGCTGGGTCAAGTCGAGGCGCATTCCTTCGCTAAGGGCTTCAACGGCAGCTTTGGAAGCACAATAGACAGTTCCGTTGGCGTAGGTTTGTTTGCCCGCGATGGAACTGACGTTGACAATGTGGCCGCGGCCGCGTTGCACCATACCGGGTGTCACTGCTTTAGTAAGATACAGCAAGCCTTTCACATTGCTGTCGAGCATAGCGTCCCAGTCGTCGGGATCGCCTTCGTCAATGGGACCGAAGCCGTGGGCATTTCCGGCGTTATTGACCAGAATATCGATGTTTTGCCACTCGGCAGGTAGCGAGTCAATAGCTTTGAAGGCTTCTTTGCGGTCGCGGACGTCGAACTCAAGCGTTGTAGTTTTGACATAGGGGCCAAGTGCCTCGCTTAGTTCTTGTAGTCGTTCCCGGCGGCGACCGCAGAGAATAAGATCAATATTACTTTTGGCGAAAGCTTCGGCGGTGGCCTTTCCAATGCCGGATGACGCTCCGGTGATAAGGGCTATTCGGGACATGAATTTATTAGGGAATAGTGGACGAGTAAACAAATATAGCGAACATAAAAGATGGATAAAGTTAAGCAAATTGCCTTTCAATGGTTAGATTCGCCTTCAGGAATAGTAAAAGACAGGAAAATGAAACTTGCTTCCTTACTTTGTGCCTTCATCATCGGGCTGGGCTTGGTTTGTGCCCAAACCCCTAAAAAAATGCAGGATTCTATCGACGAAGTTCGCCAGCAGTATGCACCGGATCGCCGGGTAGCGGTTTTTCAGGTCGAAGCGGATGAACACGGAGTACTTACGGGGAAGACTAATCTACCCGAAGCCAAAAGTGATTTATTGAAAAAACTCGCGGATGCGGGACTAAAGTACCAGGATAGTATCCAGGTGCTGCCTGCCGCAGCCTTGGGCGAGCAAATTTATGGAGTAGTGAACCTGTCGGTGGCCAACATCCGCTCGCAGCCCCGCGATGCAGCCGAATTGGCTACGCAGGCTCTGCTGGGGATGCCTTTGAAGGTGTTGGATAAAGATCGTGGCTGGTACCTGGTTCAAACGCCCGACCATTACATTGCGTGGCTGGATTGGGGAGGCTTCCAACGCATGAATCAGTCCGATTTCGCGGCTTGGGAAGGCGCTGAAAAAATAATCGTTTTATCTCCTTATACTTTCTCCTATGAGAAAACCGATACCGAGGGCCAGACTGTCTCGGATCTGGTAGCGGGCGATCTGTTAAAAATGCTTGACGAAAATGGTGAGTTTTATTATGTACAGTACCCAGACGGCCGCACTGCCTACGTGAATAAGACCGACGCCCGACCTTACGCGGAATGGCTGGCTTCACTCACTATTTCCGAAGATAAATTGGTGAGTGCTGCCAAGCGTATGATGGGGTTGCCTTATCTGTGGGGTGGGACATCGTATAAGGGGGTAGATTGCAGCGGTTTTACCAAAACCATTTATCTGCTCAATGGCTGGGTATTGCCGCGTGATGCTTCCCAACAGGTACATTCGGGTAATTTGGTAGATACCGACAATGGCTTCGACAAATTACGGCCCGGTGATCTTCTATTCTTTGGTACCAGGGCAGGTGAAAATACTACGGAAAAAGTGACGCACGTAGGTATGTGGATCGGCAACGGTGAGTTTATCCATGCTTCGGGTAAAGTACGCGTCAGCAGTATGGATGTCGGGGCACCCAACTACGACGAGTTTGAAAAGAACCGATTTATCCGCGCCAAGCGACTCCTCGGTAACGCCCAAGGCGTTCAGCAATTAAAAGCGATGGTAAATTGAGTAGCTAATTTCGAAACAACAAAGCGTGAATCGGGATTAAATGAGAGAAGCTACCGATCGATGGCGATTTGCGCTCAGCAGCTCAACAAATCAAGGTATCAACAAATAAACCCTCGACAAAATCGTTTCTTTGAAGAAATACCCCCGATAAACCGTCAACTATTCTAATTTTGCCGAAAAACGGCCAATACTTATGAATCTTTTTTTTGAAAGGAACCGCAGGATGAGAATAGCGGGGATGGCCGTCGCCATTCTGACGCTACTGGGAAGTGAGATAGCTACGGCACAATTCAAAAGCAGTAGTTTCGTGCCTTACTCCAGTGTTTCGCTGGGAATCGGGACATCGAGTTATTATGGTGACCTAGCTCCTTACCGTCGAGTTTTTGCCTCTACATTTGGTATGATGCGATGGAGTATAACGGCTGATTACACTCGTCACTTTACGCCGCGCTTTGGAGCGCGGGCGTCTTTTACATGGGCGCGAATTTCGGGCGACGATTATAACATGAACAAAGGTTCCAACGGTAGTCCCATTTACTTTGCTCGAAACCTGCACTTTCGCAACGATCTGAAAGAATTCGCCCTGACTGGCATTTTCAAGATAATTCCTGACAGCCGTAGCTACGACCGCCGCCCCCAGTTGAGTCCTTATCTCTTTGCCGGGATTGCTGCAGTGGCTCATAATCCCATGGCCCGTGTACCTGACCTGGATGGTAACCAATGGGTGAGGCTACAGCCTCTCGGTACAGAAGGGCAAGGAAGCCCAGGTGTGGCCGAAAAGCCTTATTCGCTGGTAACACTGGCCATCCCGGTTGGTTTTGGCCTTCGATATAAAATCAACCAGCGCTTCGATGTGTCGGCCGAATTGGGTTTTCGGTTCACTACCAGTGATTATCTGGACGACGTAAGTGGGTATTATCCTGACCCCAATGTATTGAAAGATGATCTGGCCCGGGCTATGTCCAATCGCTCCGCCGAGCCCACGGCTGCCCGTAAAGGCGGCGACCGGACCGAAGGACTAAGGCGTTTTCTGGCTGAGCAATACGGAATTGACGCTTCAGGCATTGATCCCTTCGTAGCTATCGGGCAAACCGATTATGCCACACCGGGCTCGGCCCGCGGTAATCCGGCTCGTAATGACGCTTACATGCTGGGTACTATTCGTCTGACATACATTCTGGGTAGCCCGATCAAATGTCCTCCTTTGAAATAAATTAGCGTCGGGTAATTCGTAATGAATACTGAGAGAGGGTACTTCAGGCTATTTATTTTGGTCCAGTCGCTTTCAATTTGGTAAAACCCTCTTTAATTTAACGTCTCTTGTATAATTTGCTCCGTTCCGGTTTTGTAATAATAGCGTTTTTGTTGGCTGCCGCTGGAAGCATGGCGCAAAAAGTGGAGATTGGGGCCAGTTTGGGAGGACTAAATTACAAAGGTGACATTGTACCTGCTTTCAATCCTAGATTTTTTCGACCCGGAGGAAGTCTTTTTTTTCGGTATAATGTGAGTCGCTCGGTTACCTTACGTACCGAATTAATGATGGGCAGCATCACGGGAGACGATGCTTTCAGTAAAGATCCCTTCCAGAAGGCACGTAATCTTTCGTTTCGCACCAAACTGTCGGAAGCCAATCTTGTCACGGAATACAATTTTCTGAATTATGAGGACCGCCGCTTCGCGCTGAATTGGACGCCTTACGTTTTTGGCGGCATCGGCTATTCTCGCTTTTCTCCCGATCCCAAAACTTCCGACTACCCGACCCAAGGCTGGGTACTTCCCTATGGTATCGGGGTGAAGTACCAGATAAACCGTCCCTGGAATATTGGTCTGGAATTTGGAACTCGCAAAACTTTTACCGACCATCTCGATAACTTGGGCGGAACACCCGTTACGACCGTTAAGTTGGATCAGGGCGACATAACTACCAAGGATACTTATTATTATTTGGGCTTTTCGGTAAGTTATACCTTCTACCGTATCGTTTGTCCTGAATGAAAAAAAAAGTTCTACTCCTCAGTGTATTAGCATTGGTCATCCTTGTGGCTGCCGCCTTCATCGGCTACCGCAGCTATACCAAATCATTCAGTCCCGAAGCGGTAGCTGAATTCGACCAAAACGGATTGGACATCCGCGTACAGTACTGCCGTCCTGCCAAGAAGGGACGCTTGATCTTCGGCCGCGAAACGGACAACGCCCTCGTTCCATACGATAGAGTGTGGCGTACCGGAGCCAATGAAGCTACGCTCATCACTTTTTCGAATGATGTAACAGTCGCCGAGACGCCCGTACCATCGGGTACTTACTCGGTATGGACTGTCCCCGGCCCCGCCAAATGGCAGCTTGTTATCAACCGCGAAACCGGCCAGTGGGGAACCCAATACAACGACGGTATGGATTTTGCCCGAATCGAAATACCTATTCGCATCAATCCCCAGGTCACGGAAAATTTCAGAATATTTTTTGAACAAAAGCCCTATGGAGCTAATATGATCCTTAATTGGGATCAAACTGAGGCGGTTGCTGCTATCCGCCCGGCAGACTAAGGGTTTAATTGTTAAATTGACCTATTGTTGTGGGATTGTGCGGTTAGTGTGTTGATGAATCCTGGTATTCTGACCGTTGACCTTTTCCTGCCTTTCTCTTTTTCTCCCTAGTAAGAATGTTCGTAACTGCCATTGAAAAAGTTAATCTTTATACCCGCCCCATTAATTTTATTACCCGTTATTATGGTGGCAGTGAGATAGTTCCCGGCTCGGCCACAATGTTTTTTGTGAATGAACAGGGAGTTGCAGTTACCTGTAAGCATGTGACTGAGCAGATTGTTCACGGGCAGGCCATTTATAGCCATTTCCTGAAATTCAAAAGCGAACTACGCCGATTTGAAAAGGAAAAAAACTACCCCCTTCATCAGAAACGGCTGGAAGACTATTATGGCATGACGAAGGAAACGGTGGTTCGACTGTTACCAAATTTTTTGAACTCGATAAGACGAGAACTCACCATAGAAATTACGTCGCACCCCACTCACGATCTGGCTATTATCAAGTTTGCGAATTTTGATGAAAGTTTTTACCAAAGTCACGCCGTATTCTTACGCAATGGGGATGTGCGACAGGGCCGTTCGCTTTGTCGCCTGGGGTATCCCTTTCCGGAGTTTACCAATTACCGATACAATAAAGATATGGATGACATTGAATGGACAAGCGAGGGGCGACAGAACTCCCCCAGTTTTCCGCTCGATGGCATCGTGACCCGGCAGATTGGGGACCCTATGACGAACAGCGTCCAGGGCATCGAACTTAGTACGCCCGGCCTACGCGGCCAAAGTGGGGGGCCGCTATTCGACAGGCATGGTATTGTGTACGGAATGCAGTCATCTACCCGGCATCTACATCTTGGCTTTGACCAAATCAATAAGGAAGTTTCCATTGGCGCCAAAAAGCAGCGGGTATCTAACTATCCCTTTCTTAACGTAGGCCAATGCGTCCACGTCAATGTTATTAAGGATTTTCTTCGGGAAAAGGGGGTGAAATATTATGAGGCCGACCCGCCTCTTTAAGTTTTTAAAGGATAGTAAAAATAAAAAAGGTCAGCGTAAGTCCTTCGTTTTTGGCACAAAAAACAATATCCCCTAACTTTGGAGAAGTGCCGACCTCAAAGGAAACACTTGGCAGAAGAACAGCGACGCCTATTCCTGTCTATCCAAAAATGAACAGGTAGTTGGTAGGCAGTTAAACTTTGCACATAATATATGACCATCGATAAACTCACACTGCTCAAAGAATTGGAGCAGCCCTATGAATTACCCGAAGCCGCCGTTACGTATTACCAGGAATTCGGCTACGTGAAACTGAAAAATGTTCTGAGTGAGGAATTGCTGCGGTATTACGGAAAAATCATTACCGATAAGGTTATCGAACTCAACACGCTTACCAAGCCGATGGAGGAGCGCACGACCTACGAAAAAGCGTTCCTGCAGATCATGAACCTATGGCGAGAGGATGCGGAAGTTAAGGAATTCGCCTTCTCGAAGCGACTGGCCAAAATTGCTACCGATCTTATGGAGGTAAAGGGGGTGCGGATGTATCATGATCAGGCTTTGTACAAAGAACCCTCCGGCGGTATCACGCCCTGGCACGCCGATCAGTTTTATTGGCCACTATCTACTAATAAAACTACTACGGTTTGGATTCCATTGCAAACTACCCCTATGAACATGGGGCCGCTGGCTTTTGCCGAAAAAAGCCAGTCGGTAGAGATTGGCCGGGATCTGGAAATCAGTGACGAGAGCGAAGCATATATGGCCACCCAACTCACGCAATTCGAACTCAACGAAACGCCCTTCGAGCTGGGGGAAGTCAGCTTTCATGCGGGCTGGCTATTCCACCGCGCCGGAGCCAATAAATCCGACGAACCACGTAAGGTGATGACGATGATCTATATGGATAAAGATCAGAAAATCACGGAGCCCACCAATAAGTATCAGGAAGCCGATTGGAAAACATGGCTCGGCAGCAAAGAAATTGGTACCGTTCCCGACAGCGAATTAAATCCAGTGTTATTTAGCTACTGAAAACAAAAAGACAAACCGCGTTTATCATTCATCATTCACCACTCATAATTAATGTCCTACGGTTTATTAAAAGGAAAAAAAGGAATCATCTCCGGCGCTTTGGACGAAAACTCGATCGCTTGGAAAGTAGCTTTGAAAGCCAAAGAAGAAGGCGCGACCTTCACCCTCACTAATGCCCCCATTGCCATGCGCATGGGCGCCATCAACCAGCTCGCCGAGCAGTGCGACGCCAAGGTGATTCCGGCGGATGCTACTTCGACGGAAGATTTGGAAAAACTCTATACCGAGTCGATGGACGCGCTGAGCGGAAAAGTAGATTTTGTGCTTCACTCCATCGGCATGAGCCCCAACGTACGCAAAGGCCGCGAGTACAATAACCTCAACTACGAGTGGTACATGAAAAGCGTGGACGTATCGGCGATGTCGTTGCACAAGATGCTGCAATCGGCTGAGAAGCTGGACGCTATCAACGAGTGGGGCTCGGTCGTGGCGCTTTCCTACATCGCTGCGCAACGGGCATTTCCTTTCTATAATGATATGGCGGATGCCAAAGCGATTCTCGAAAGTATTGCCCGGAGCTACGGCTACCGATATGCCAAGTCGAAAAAAGTACGGGTGAATACCATTTCACAGTCACCCACGCCCACTACCGCCGGAACGGGCATCGGTGGCTTCGACTCGTTCTTTGCTTTTGCCGAAAAAATGAGTCCGCTCGGCAACGCCTCCGCCGACGACTGCGCCAACTATGTCATCACGCTCTTCTCGGATCTGACGCGCATGGTTACGATGCAGAATCTCTTTCATGATGGAGGCTACTCGACTACCGGCATTTCGAAGGAATTGATGGCCATGATTCAAGGAAAATGACTTTGGAAGCTGGATATTATATTGGCTTCCAGACTTTTCCAACGTCCAGCGTCCAAAATCTAATGTCAAATAATGAATGCCATCCTTACACTTCAAAACGTCAACAAAACCTACCAAAGCGGCGGGCGCGACCTGACGGTACTTGATAACGTCAGTTTCTCGGTAGAAACCGGCGCAAGCGTAGCCATTGTCGGGCCTTCGGGTAGTGGAAAAACTACCCTGCTCGGCTTGTGCGCGGGCCTGGACCGTGCCTCGTCAGGTAGCGTGGAACTGCATGGTACCAAGCTTAATGGTCTTACCGAGAATCAACTAGCCGCCCTGCGCAACCGTTACGTAGGTTTTATTTTTCAGAACTTTCAGTTGATGCCGACCCTCACGGCTATCGAAAACGTGATGGTACCTTTGGAACTGCGGGGCGAGAAAAACGTGCGGCCTGTGGCCCTGGATTTACTAGATAAAGTCGGTCTGGCCGACCGGTCCCATCACTACCCAACTCAGCTGAGCGGCGGCGAGCAGCAGCGGGTGTCGCTGGCGCGGGCTTTCTCCAATCAGCCCCAGATCCTCTTCGCCGACGAGCCCACGGGAAACCTGGACGCCGAAACCAGCGAGAAAGTCATCCAACTTCTCTTCGACCTTAACCAGCAAGCAGGCACTACGCTCGTTCTTGTCACCCACGATCTTGACCTGGCAGCCCGCACCCAGCGTATTGTGCGGATCAAAGGTGGAAAAATCGTTTCCGATGCAAGAGTTTAAAGAAAGTTTTTCTTTCCCGTGGCTACTAACCATGGCCTGGCGCGACAGCCGCCGCAGCCGTTCGCGGTTGCTGCTGTTCATCTCTTCGGTGATTCTGGGTATAGCGGCCTTAGTGGCCATTTATTCGCTGGGTGATAATCTCCGGCAAAACATCGACACCCAAGCCGCCGCGCTGCTGGGCGCCGACCTGGAAATTTCGGGAAATCAGCCCGCTTCCGCTGAAATCAAACCGCTGCTGGATTCGCTGGGTGAAGATCGCTCGGAGGAGCGGCGCTTTGCTTCAATGGTGTATTTTCCCAAAGGCGGCGGCAGCCGCCTGGCGCAAGTTCGGGCACTGGAAGGCAGCTACCCCTATTATGGTGAATTGGAAACTGTTCCTGTCAGCGCGGGACGTAGTTTCCGGGATAGCCGCCATGCTTTGGTGGATCAAACCTTGATGCTTCAGTACGACGCCAAAGTTGGCGATTCGGTGAAAGTAGGCGAAGTCACATTCCTCATTGCGGGTACTTTGCTGAAAGCTCCCGGCCAAACGGGCGTGTCGGCTACTGTCGCTCCGGCAGTTTATATTCCGCTGCGCTATCTGGCACAGACGGGTCTGGAAGAAAAAGGCAGCCGCATCAATTATTTGTATTTTTTTAAGTACCCTCCAAAGACGGACGTTGAGCAGATCGCAAAAGGGTTGGAATCGCGCCTGGATATCGAAGATTTTGATTCCAAAACGGTTGCCAGTCAAAAAGAATCGACGGGACGATCTTTTGAGGATTTGACGCAGTTTCTGGGACTAGTAGGCTTTATTGCGCTGTTGCTGGGGTGCGTCGGTGTGGCGAGTGCGGTACATATCTACATCCGCGAAAAGCTTAATTCCATCGCTTTGCTGCGCTGCCTGGGCGTGAAATCCTCGCAGGCATTTGTTATTTATTTAATCCAGATCGTGGGCGTTGGCTTCCTGGGTTCGGTGATTGGAGCCGCGCTGGGGGCGGTTATTCAGCAGTTTTTGCCACTGGTACTCAAAGATTTCCTTCCCTTTGCCCTCACCACCGAAATCTCCTGGTCGGCCATCGGGCAAGGCGTACTATTGGGGACGATCATTTCGATTTTGTTCGCGCTGTTGCCGCTCATTTCGGTACGAAACATCGCGCCGTTGCGGGTACTTCGGGCATCGTTCGAGTCTGCGCCCGTTGACAGGGACCCATTACGGTGGATGGTGTACGGGCTGATTATCGCATTCATTTTCCTTTTTACCCGCCTCCAGGTCGGTAGCTGGCTCGACGCACTGGTGTTCACCGTTAGCATTTTGGGCGCATTTTTGTTGCTGCTGGCGATGGCTTCGTTACTCATTTGGCTGGTTCGGCGGTTCTTTCCGTCGTCATGGAGCTACGTGTGGCGACAGGCGTTGGCCAATCTGCACCGCCCCAACAATCAGACTTCCATCCTGATCGTGTCCATCGGTTTGGGTACGGCGTTCATCTGTACTCTGATTTTGGTGCAGTCGCTGTTGTTGAAGCGCGTTACGCTTTCCACGAGCGGCAACCAGCCGAATATTGTGCTGTTCGATATCCAGAGCGATCAGCGCGAGGCGGTACTTAGTCTGGCCGAAAGCCAGGGGCTGCCCATTATTCAGAGCGTTCCGGTAGTGAACATGCGCCTGGAAAAAGTCAACGACGTTACGCCCGCCATCGCACAGAAAGATACGTCGAACCGCGTGTCGCGCCGGATTTTTGGTCGGGAGTACCGGGTCAGCTACCGCGATACGCTCACGGAATTCGAAGAACTCAAAAGGGGACGCTGGGAGGGAACGGCTCCTGCCAATGGCCCGGTGCCCATCTCGATGGAAGAGGGTTTTGCCGAACGTAACGGCGTCAAAGTAGGTGATACGCTTACTTTCAATGTGCAGGGGGCGCTACTAACGACGGTCATCGGTAGTTTGCGGGAAGTAGACTGGAACGGCGTCAGGACGAGTTTCCTGGTACTTTTTCCCAAGGGCGTTTTGGAAGAGGCCCCGCAGTTTCACGTGTTGCTTACGCGTGTTCCTTCCAGCGAGGGCTCGGCCAATTTTCAGCGGGCCGTGGTGCAGCGTTTTCCCAATATTTCCATTATCGACCTGGGGCTCGTGCTGAAAGTACTTGACGAACTACTTGAAAAAATTGGCTTCGTAATTCGCTTTATGGCAGGGTTCAGCATCCTGACGGGCCTCATCGTGCTGATCTCCTCAGTACTTATCAGCAAGTACCAGCGCTTGCAGGAGAGCGTATTGCTCCGCACGCTCGGTGCCAGCCGCAGGCAGATTTTTGCCATCACGGCTTTGGAGTACTTTTTTCTCGGCGCGCTGGCCGCCGCCACGGGCATCATTCTGGCGTTGGCGGGTAGTTGGGGCTTGGCGAAATTCACTTTCAAAGTCGATTTCGAACCCCAATTCCTGCCACTGTTGTTAGTTTTCCTAAGCGTTTCCGGCTTAACCGTCCTCATTGGGCTAGTCAATAGCCGCGGTATTCTGTCGCGGTCGCCGCTGGAAGTGTTGCGTCAGGAGGCGTAGAGGGCAAGTCACGGCGATTTAAACCGCCTGTGTCCCGCCCCGCGCGCGTCAGCCATCGTGGACATCGAATCGCCAGGAACACCGTTAAACACATTGTTACACCCGTTGCTGACGCATATTGGGCGAACACACGGGTTCGCCCCTACCAGTATGACCGAAATCAATCAGTACATAAAATCCAGTCTGGCCGATAACACATTCATTAAAGCCCAGTTCAGTGACTACCGGGGCGAGGAGGAGGATTTGAAAAGTCTTTATCTCAAAAAAGTAATCGTGAAACGGCAGGAGAAGGTTTCCTTCCTGTATCGTTACAGAACCAAAGACGTCACCAAAAATTACCCCCCCGAGGAAGCAGTGCAGCGGTTAGGTACTTTGGTGGCGGAAAACGGTTTCAGGTCGGGGCAACTTTTTACCTTGGAGCAAGATGTGAAGATTCAGTTTGTCAAGGGAGCATTTAGTTTAAGAACAGAAAGCCCCAGCCTCCACGAACTACCCTCATTGGCACACGATAAGCCCAAAAACCGGAAAATTGAAGCTCAAGGCAAAAACTACCTGCACGAATTGGGCATCACCGACGCCCAGGGAAAGGTATACAAGAACGCCCAGGACAAGTACAAGCAGATCAACCACTACATCGAAATCCTGAGTTCGCTGCTCAAAAACCTCCCGGAACGGCCGCAGACCCACATCGTGGACATGGGGGCGGGCAAGGGCTACCTGACCTTTGCGCTTTACGACTACCTGAACAACGTCCTCGGCAAACCTGCCTGGATTACGGGTGTGGAGTTTCGCAAAGATTTGGTGGATTTGTGCAACGGTATCGTCCAAAAATCGGAGTTCGACGGGCTGCATTTTGAAGAAGGAACAATAGAGAACTACCAACCCCAGGAACAGATCAATGTCCTCATTGCCCTCCACGCCTGCGACACCGCTACGGACGAGGCCATCTACCAGGGCATCACCGCCAATGCCGACCTAATCGTAGTCGCACCTTGTTGTCACAAACAAATCCGCCGGGAAATGGAAAAGAACCGGGTCAAAAACGAACTGGATTTTTTGATGAAGCACGGCATTTTTCTGGAACGGCAGGCAGAAATGGTTACCGATGGGCTCCGGGCGCTGATATTGGAGTACCACGGATACGCGACCAAAGTTTTTGAGTTTATCTCCGATGCGCACACGCCAAAGAATGTGCTGGTGGTGGGTGAAAAGCGACAGCAGGGTATCCCCGATCAGGCCACGATTTTGGAAAAAATCCAGGCCTCAAAACAGTATTTTGGAATCGGGTATCATCAACTGGAAAGGCTACTCGGCCTGCCTGACTAACCCGAGGATATCGGAATCAATAAGGGTAGTTTTTAGAAAAATTTTCTTTTTCTGGTAAATTGTAATCAGCAAATCGCGGATGGTTATCCGGTAGTTTGCACTGTATGGAAAGCGGGGACACACACCAAAGGATAGAAGAAAACCAATTGAAGCGGCTTAATGAGCTGCTTGACCAGAATCTCGAGAAATCAGACTACACCATCGATGTCATATGTGAGGATCTGGGTATCAGTCGTTCCCAGCTATTCCGAATGGTCAAAGAGCAGACGGGCCTCTCACCCTCGCTGTATATTCGTCGGCATAGGCTGCTGCGGGGCAAAGCCCTGCTGGAAGATACCGATTGGCGTGTCAGCGAAATTGCCCATAAAGTGGGATTAGAAAGTCCGCAGGCTTTTACGAAGTACTTTACCCAGGAGTTTGGGATAAGCCCTACCGAGTACCGTCGGCAGGAAGCTAGTGAAGCAGAACGAGAGGAGGCTGCATTGCCGCTTTCCCCGGAATCTTCTCCAGTTTCCAATGGGGGTACTGAGACGGGCGTCCCGCCCCTACCACAAGGCATACCGCAGCGTTTGCTGCGATTTGGCGTAGCGCTGCTGGTGCTACTGGCGCTGGGTGTGTTCGGGTACAGCCGCTTTATGGCGTCTTCTTCGGGACCGTCGGCCGATGGTTTCGTTAACTCGGTGGCCATTTTGCCCTTTCAGAGTACGGGAACAGACACAACCGACCTGCTGGCGGATGGACTAGCCGGGCAGGTCCATACCTCGTTATCGGCGGTTGAGAACCTGAAGGTGATTTCCCGTAGCTCCGCTGAATTGTTTCGCGGTACGCGCAAGACCATTCCGCAAATTGCCGCCGAACTGCACGTCAACTACATACTGGTCGGACGCATAAAGCAGGCGGGCAACCACATGCTGGTCAGCGTGGAGCTGGTGGAGGCGGCCCAGGGCCGTACCCTGTGGTCAAAAACTTACCAGGGTACCGAGGAAGCACTGATGGGTTTCATGACGACCGTCGCCCGGCAAACCATTTTGGCGCTCGACCAAAAACTGACCGATGCGGAATCACGCCGGATGGATCGGACGCCTACCGGCAATTCTGACGCCCTCCGCGAGTACCTGATAGGCAAGCAGCTGATGCTCAGCCGTAGTGCCGATAAACTCAAGGCCAGCCTCCTCCGCTTTGATCGCGCCATTGCCCTCGATTCGGGTTTTGCCGATGCCTACGCCCGAAAGGCTCTGGCTTACTTTATTCTGGGCAGCGATAATATGATCAATCTGCGTGAGGGAATCAGCCAGTCGGAGCAAAACGCCTTGAAAGCCATCCGTCTCGATTCGGAGAACGGGCTGGCTTACGCCATTCTGGGCAATGCCTATCGGGAACTCAACCAGTGGGAGCAGGCCGTTACGACCTACCAGATTGCCCTCGGGCATAGTCCCAACGACGCCGAAATCAACTACTGGTACAGCATCACCCTGCGCTCGCTGGGCCGTTTCGAGGAGGCCATCCAATACAGTACCAAAGCCCTGGCTCTCGATCCGCTCTATCCTTCCATTATCGTCGGCCACATTGGCAACTATTCCTACGCGGGTCGATACGCCGAGGCCCGCCAATTGCTTAAAGAGTACGCCCTAATGCTGGGTGATTTTTATGTATACTACTACGTGAAGGCCTACTATTACCTCAACCTGGGCGACTACAAAAATGCGTTGAAAGAAATGGAGCACTGCGTTTCGCTCAATCCTGATATCCCGGTCTTGAATTCCACGCTGCAGTACTGCCGGGCTCGGGTGGGACAACGGGCGGTGGCCGAAGCTTACCTCAAAACCATTCCCCAAATTCCGAGCCGGTACCCTGACCTGGCTATCGTGTATGCCGGA
This sequence comes from uncultured Persicitalea sp., assembly GCA_964500445.1. Classification (GTDB taxonomy): domain Bacteria; phylum Bacteroidota; class Bacteroidia; order Cytophagales; family Spirosomataceae; genus Persicitalea. The sequence continues at coordinate 114,952 of CAZCOG010000008.1, forward strand.
TTGAACGATAAGGAAAACTGCCTGAAGTACCTTCGCCTGGGGCTGGCTCAGGGTACTATGCCTTACTACCTCAAAGTGTCACCCATCTTTCGCTTTCTGCACGGCGACCCGCGCTTTCAGGAGATACTTCGCCAACTGGGGTTACTCGATCTGCAGCCACCTGCCTGACACCATCTTTTTCTTCGAATTTGCCCCCTATGACCAATTAAGGAAAGTTTTTGGTCAAATAGGGAACGTTTCCGGTCATATAGGGAAAGTCGTTTTCCGGTGTGCAGCCGATCTTTACAGGGTCATTTTTCATTCACTGGCCCGTATATGAAAACAACGCTACCCCTCCTCTGCATGTCAATTCTCCTGCTGGTAGCGTGCCGGAATGAGCCGTCCGACGAGCCCGACTCATCCGCCGGATACAGTGCAGTGCCGGCCCCTTACCTGGTACTAACCCAGAAGGCCCTTACCTACCAGGCCGACGACCAGCTCGATGCCTGGGGCAGCCTGCTGGCAGAAGACGTCGAGTACCACTCGCCCGGCTGACGGGCAGAACTGCCGTGCTGGCCCACTGGCGACGTTCCCGCGACTCTTCACGCATCCGCCAGGTGCGGCTGTCGGGCTTCACCATCCTGCCCATCAAAACGCTAACAAAGCTACCCCTGGCCGATCTTTCCGGGGTGTACGTAGTGGCGGCGTTCCGGCGGCAGGTAGTGTACACTTCGGGCCAGACCGACGAGCAGCCCGTCAGCCTGTGGCTGCACTTCAACGAAGAGAAGCTGATCGACCGCCTCTACGGCTTTCAGAACGACCGGCTGCTGCACGACCCCGACCAGCCGCCCCGTGCGCAGGTCACAGACACCTTATAGTAATACATTAGAACATACATCCAATTTTATCAAACATGAAAACAACTACCTACCACACAAATTTTCTCACGAAGCCGGGCCTTTTGAGTGCCTGGATCCTATTGCTGCTAAGCTGGGGCCTGGCTCCTGCCCGCGCGCAGTACCCGCAAGAAGTACTTAACATCTCAGCCCCCACCCACAGCCAGCAGGGAACGACGGGTTCCTGGACAGTACCCGCCGGCGAACCTTACAAAGTGCGCATCACGGCTAAGGGGGCACGAGGTGGGGAGGGTTTCTGCTGCGGTAATCCACCCTTTAAAGGGGGGAGCGGCGCCACCACCGTCGGCGATTTCCTTGTAGGTTCGGGTCAGGTTCTGGAGGCAATCGCTGGCGCGCCTGGCCTGGATGATCAGGGCGGTAGCGGTGGTGGAGGGGGATCAGGCGTGCGCGTGCAAGGCATTGGCGTGCTACTGATTGCCGGAGGGGGCGGTGGCGCGTCTATTTATTTTGCGGGACAGCCTGGATACATTATGCCTGCGGGCAGCGGAAATGGAGGCTCCACGGGTACGGGTACGGTTTATGCCGGTTATGGTGGTGGTGGCCTGAATTCCGATGGTACCAATGGCGCAGGCGGAGGCTTTGCCGCCAACGGGGGTAGTGGTGGGGGATTTTATGGAGATCCGGGCGGTGGCGGGTACGGCGGCGGTGGTGGTGGTTACAACAGCGGTGGGGGAGGCGGTGGATACACCGGTGGCAATGGAGGAAGTATAGTTTTCCGTGCAGGTCTCGGTTACGAAGCTGGTGGGGAAGGCGGAAGCTCTTATAACGTGGGCAGCAATCAAACCAACACGGCGGGCGATAACTACGGCGGTGGGCAGGTCATCATCGAGAACCTGGGCCCGGCCAGCCTTACCGCCACAGCTACCCCCATCCAGCCCACTTGCGCCGCCCCCACCCAGGGCAGCGTCAGCCTCGACCTGACGGGCGACTTCGACGGCAATACCACGGACTTCGAGTACGCCCTCGTGGCCGGCGGCAGCTTCACCGGCACCCCAACCTTTACCGACCTAACGGCCGACCCACTGGTACTGACCAGCGGTTTCGGCACCACTGCCGACACCGACGGCGAGATCTACACCGTGCGCATTCGCCCAAAATACAACCCCGATATTTTCGTCGACAAGACCTACACGCTTACCTCGCCGCCCCTTCCTACCGCCAGCATCCAGGGCAACGGCGGCGCGGTCTGTGCGGGCAGCAACGCCAGCTTCACCCTCAGTGGCACCAGCGGCGCCACCTTGACCTACACCATCACCGGCCAGAGCGGTAGCCAGACGCTGCTACTCAATGGAAGTTCGCAGACCATCACGGCCAGCGGCGCCACTTCTAACGTGCAGCTGACGCTGGTATCGGTGAGCAAAGACGGCTGCTCGCAGAATCTGTCTTCCAACTCGACGGTGACCGTTAACCCGTTGCCCACCGTTATGGCAGGCCCCGACCAGTCGGTCATCCTGGGCTACGGCAGCAACTGCACCCAGATTACGGCCACGGCCGACGGGGGTAGCGGCGGGACGCCGCCCGGCAGCAACTACATCTACAACTGGACGCCCGGCAATCTGAGTGGACCTACGGTCACCGTCTGTCCTGAAACTACCACCACCTACTCCGTCACGGTTACCGACGGCAACGGCTGTCCCTCACTTCCTGCCCAGGTGACAGTCCGCGTGCAGGATGTGCGCTGCGGGAATAAGAATCAGAACGTGACGATCTGCTACTACGGCGTCACGCAGTGCGTCTCGGAGAAGATCGCCCAGCGCTACCTCAAGCTGGGCGCCACACTGGGAGGCTGCGGCAGCAGCGCCGCGCGGCTGAACTACGAAGCCGAAACTGCGGATGTACCGCTGACGCTTTCGCTGAAAGCTTATCCCAACCCCGTGCAGGACGTTGTGACGGTGCAGGTGCTTTCGCCCACGGCCGGGTGGGGTACTTTCGAGGTACTTGACGTGGCGGGTCGGGTGCGGCAGTCGCGGCAGGAGCATCTGAGCGAGGGGTTGAACGAGGTGAAACTGCGGCTGGGCACTTTGCCGACGGGCGTCTACCTGATCCGTTGCGTGGACGAGGCGGGCCAGCAGGCTACTGTGAGGGTGAGCAGAGAGTAACGCAGGGATCAGACACATTGACACTATACACACACATAAATATAATCACCGCGCCAAGCGCGGCCCCCTTGTTGCAACAAAGCAGAACATACATCCAACATCCAATTTTTCATGCATGAAAACAACTACCTACCACACAAACTTTTTCACGAAGATGGGACCTCTCAGAGCCTGTAGCCTGCTGCTGGCACTGCTACCGCTGCTCGGCCAGCCCCTGGTTCTGAAAGCACAGATCATCACCACCGTGGCGGGCGAAGGGGCATATGGCTACGGGGGCGACGGCGGGCTGGCCACCACCGCCCGCCTGAGCTACCCCAGAGGGGTGGCAGCGGACGCCACAGGCGGCATCCTGATCGCCGATACCGATAACAGCCGCATCCGACGCGTGGCTCCCGACGGCACGATCACCACCGTGGCCGGCAACGGAATAGATGGCTTCTCGGGCGACGGTGGGCCGGCCACCGTCGCCAGCCTGTATCGGCCCAGCGGGGTGGCGGTGGACGCCACGGGCGGCATCCTGATCGCCGATACCGATAACAACCGCATCCGCCGGGTGGCCCCCGACGGCACGATCACCACCGTGGCCGGCAATGGGCTACCTGACTTCTCAGGCGATGGCGGGCCGGCCACCACCGCCAGCCTGAAACGCCCCAGCGGGGTGGCGGTGGACGCCACGGGCGGCATCCTGATCGCCGATAGAGTCAACCACCGCATCCGCCGGGTGGCCCCCGACGGCACGATCACCACCGTGGCCGGCAACGGAATAGATGGCTTCTCGGGCGACGGTGGGCCGGCCATTGCCGCCAGCCTGTCAACCCCCAACGAGGTGGCAGTGGACGCCACAGGCGGCATCCTGATCGCCGATTTCGGCAACAGCCGCATCCGCCGGGTGGCCCCCGACGGCACGATCACCACCGTGGCCGGCAACGGGACATATGTCTTTGCTGGCGACGGCGGACCGGCCACCGAAACCGGCGTAGGTACTCCCAGAGGAGTGGCGGTGGACGCCACAGGTGGCATCCTGATTGCCGATTCCAATAACGACCGCATCCGGCGGGTGGCTCCCGATGGCACGATCACTACCGTGGCTGGCGGGACATTTGGCTACGCTGGCGACGGCGGGCCAGCCACCGCCGCCAGCCTATTCGCCCCCGAAGGGGTAGCGGTGGACGCCTCGGGCGGCATCCTCATTGCCGATACTTTCAACAACCGCATCCGCCGGGTGGCCACTCCCCCGGCCGCCGCCCGGCTGTACGTGAAGGCCGACGCCGCTGGTAACAACACCGGCCTGGACTGGAACAACGCTTTCACCGACCTACAGAGCGCGCTCAACTACCCCTCCGCCCAGAACCTGACCGAAATCTGGGTCGCTCAGGGCATCTACAAGCCCACCAGCGGTACCGACCGTAGCATCAGCTTCGCGATGAAGAATGGGGTAGCCCTCTACGGCGGCTTCACGGGCAATGAGACCGAGCTGAGCCAGCGACCTTCGGTCAACCCCCTGACAGGTAGCCCTTCCAGCACGACGCTGAGTGGGGATATTGGTAACTCCGGCGACAACGCCGACAATAGCTACCACGTCATCAATAACAGCGGACTGAACAACTCCGCCGTGCTGGATGGCTTCGTGGTTAGTGGCGGCAATGCTAATGGTACTTTTCCCAATTACCAGGGGGGAGGCATGTACAACACTGGCAGCAGTCCTACGCTGACCAACTGTTTGTTTCAAAGCAATTCATTTAATTACCAGGGCGGGGCCATTTACAATACTGGCAGTAGCCCGGTGCTGACCAACTGCTCCTTCCAGAATAATTCGTCAGGCTTTACTTCTTCTCAGGGCGGGGCCATTTACAATAATAGCAGTAACCCTGCGCTGACCAACTGTCTGTTTCAGGGCAATTCAGTTTATGTTCAGGGCGGAGCCATCTTCAACGATAGCAGTAGTCCCGTGTTGACTAACTGCTCTTTTCAGAATAATACGGCCGGGACGGTTTCGGGTCAACCGGCGGGCGGGGCCATCTATAATTCGGGCAGCAGTCCCTCACTGACCAATTGTTCTTTTCAGGGAAACAGGGCGGGTAGTGGCTGGGCCATCTACAATTATTTTTACAGCAGCACTACACTGACCAACTGTGTGCTGTGGGACAACGGGGGCAGCAATACCTTTGGTAATATTTTGAATTCCAACCTCACGGTCAGCTATTCGCTGTTCGAGAGTGGGGTGAACCCTGCGGGTAGCAACAACCTGACGACCAGTTTCTCCCCCTTTGTCAGCACCAGCAGTACCCAACTCATACCCTGTGCCCCTGCCATCAACGCTGGTGATCCTGGTAGTCTGACCAGCGCTGCCGGCCCCTACTCATCCACCAACCTGCCACAAACTGACCTGGGGGGTGCCCCCCGCATTGTAGGTGGCCGAGTGGATATGGGAGCTTACGAGTTTCAGGGAAGTCCGCAGCTTCCATTGACCATCACCAGCCAGCCCCCAGCAAGCTCTGCGGTCTGTCAGGGCAGTGCGGTGTCGGTGTCGGTGAGCGTATCGGGAGACGTCAGCGGTTACCAGTGGTATAAAGACGGTCAGCCGATTTCTGGCCAGACCTCGGCTACCCTGACGCTGGCCAGCGCTCAGCCTTCGGATGCGGGCAGCTACGCGCTGGTAGCCACCAGCAGCTGCAATACTCTTACTTCAACGGACTTCGTCCTGACGGTGAGTACCGATCCCTGCCGGTTATACGTGGATGCCAGCAAAACTACTGGTAATAATACGGGCCTAAGCTGGGCTGATGCCTTCCCTGACTTGCAATCGGCTCTCAACTACTCTCCTTCAAGTAGTCTGACCGAAATATGGGTGGCCCAGGGCGTTTACAAACCCACCTCGGGCACTAACCGTGGCATCAGTTTCGCTCTCAAAAACGGGGTGGCCGTCTACGGGGGCTTTGTAGGCAATGAGACCGACCTGAGCCAGCGACCGCCGGGGAGCAGCAGTACCCTTTCGGGCGATATCGGCACGGTGGGCGATAATAGTGACAACAGCTACCACGTCATTTACAACGGCAGTGGGCTGAACAATTCGACCCGGCTGGATGGCTTTGTCATCACCGGCGGCAACGCCAACAGCGGATACCCCAATAGCCTGGGCGGCGGGCTTTTTATAGATGGCGGCAGCAGCCCCACTTTGGTCAACTGCCGGCTGGTAGCCAACAACGCCGGATTTGGGGGAGCTTACTTCGGGGGGAACAGCAGCCCGGTACTGATCAACTGTGGCATAGAGAACAACACCTCCAGCGGTAACGGAGGAGGCTTCAATTTCAACGGGGGTAGACCGTTGCTGGTCAACTGCTCGTTTCAGAACAACTTGGCAGGTGGTCAGGGTGGGGCCATGAACCTGGAGAATGGCAGTAGCCCCCGGCTGACGAATTGCGTGGTGTTTGGCAACGGAGGCAGCAATACCTTCAGCGGAGGCACCGTGAGTGCCGGTTACAGCCTATTTGAGACCTCCGTGACGAACTATGGAAACGGGGACAACAACCTGACGACCGCTGTTTCGCCGTTTATCTCAACGTCTTCTACTCAGCTCAACAGCTGCGCGGCGGCCATCAATACGGGCAGTAACCAGGCCTACACCGATGCGAATGGTCCGGCTACCGATCTGGCCGGCAATCCGCGCATCTTCCCCACCGGTGGCCTTATCGACATGGGAGCCTACGAATTCCAGGGTGCGACAAGCTCGCCGGTATCCATCACTCAGCAGCCCCCGGCGGGCTCGGCCCTGTGCGCAGGCAGCCCGCTCAGCGTGTCAGTAAGCGTGACGGGCCCGGTCAATGCTTACCAGTGGTACAAAGACGGACAGCCGCTGGACGGACAAACCTCGGCCACGCTCTCGCTGAGCGACGTGCAGTCTTCGGATGCGGGCAGCTACACGGTGCGGGTGACGAGCAGCTGCAACAGCGTGACTTCGGAGGCCTATGTGTTGACTGTCAAGCCACAACCGACTGCCAGCATCTCCGGCAATGGCGGCGCGATCTGCGCGGGCAGCGACGCCAGCTTCAGTGTCAGCGGCACCAGCGGCGCTACGCTGACCTACACGATCACCGGCCAAAGCGGCAACCAGACGATCCTACTCAACGGGAGTTCTCAAACCATCACGGCCAGCGGAGCAACCTCCAACGTGACATTGACGCTGGTAAGTGTCTCGCTTGACGGCTGCTCACAGAATTTGTCGGGTAGTTCGACGGTCACCGTTAACCCGCTACCGACGGCTGCTATCTCGGGCAACGGCGGCGCAGTCTGCGCGGGCGGAGACGCCAGCTTCACGGTCAGCGGTACTTCGGCTGCCATTCTAACCTACACGCTCACCGGCCAGAGCGGCAACCAGATTTTGGTACTTGAAGGTACCAACCAGACAATAACAGCCCGTGGCGCCACTTCCGACGTGACACTGACATTGGTCAGTGTCGAGTTCCTCGGCTGTATAAATAACTTGTCGGGTAGTTCGAAGGTGACGGTCAAGCCACAACCCACCGCCAGCATCGCAGGCAACGGCGGCGCAGTCTGCTCAGGCGGTACGGCTTCCTTCACCGTCAGCGGCACCAGCGGTTCCACCTTAACCTACACGATCACCGGGGAAAGCGGCAGCCAGACGCTGCTGCTCGATGGGACCAGCCAGACCATCACGGCCAGCGGAGCAACCTCCGACGTGACGCTGACGCTGGTTTCGGTCAGCCTGGACGGCTGCACGCAGAGTTTGTCGGGTAGTTCGACGGTGACGGTCAAGCCGCAGCCGACGGCGTCCATCAGCGGCAACGGCGGCGCGATCTGCGCGGGCGGCGACGCCAGCTTCACCCTCAGTGGCACTTCGGGCGCCATGTTGACCTACACCATTACCGGTCAGAACGGTAACCAGACGCTACTACTCAATGGAAGTTCGCAAACCATCACCACCAGCGGGGCGACTTCCAACGTCACGCTGACGCTGGTCAGCGTTTCGCTCGACGGCTGCACACAGAATCTGTCGGGCAACTCGACGGTGACGGTCAACCCTCTGCCACTCCTGATGACCGGGCCCGACCAGTCGGTCGTGCTGGGCTACGGCAGCAACTGCACCCAGATTACGGCTACCGCTAGCGGCGGCAGTGGCGGCAACTACGTCTACGTATGGACGCCTGGAAACCTGAGCGGGAGAACCGTCACCGTCTGCCCCGAGGTGACGACGACCTACACCGTCCGGGCCACCGACGGCAATGGCTGCACCTCGGCCGAGGCACACGTCACCGTCAACGTGCAGGACGTGCGCTGCGGGAATAAGAATCAAAATGTGACGATCTGCTACTATGGCGTCACGCAGTGTGTCTCAGAGAAAATCGCCACGCGGTACTTGAAACTGGGGGCGATGCTGGGCGGCTGTGGAAGCAGCGCCTCCCGGATTGGGGTGCAGGAAACTACGGATGCACCGCTGACGCTTTCACTGAAAGCCTATCCCAACCCCGTGCAGGACGCCGTAACGGTGCAGGTACTTTCGCCCGCCGCCGGGCGCGGTACTTTCAAGGTACTTGACATGAATGGCGTGACGCGACAAACGCGCACTGAGCATCTGAGCGAGGGGTTGAACCAGGTCGGGTTGCGGCTGGGTACTTTGCCGACGGGCGTCTACCTGATTCACTGTGCGGACGCGGTGGGCCGGCAGGCTACCGTCAGGGTCAGTAAGGAGTAATTTATTAAAAATGGAGTTGAGGAAAAACCCTCAACTCCATTTTTAATTTTTCAGCTCCTCCTTCAAAAACTTCCCTGTATAACTCCCCTCCGTCTGCGCGACTTTCTCCGGCGTACCCTGCGCCACAATTTCGCCGCCAAGTCCACCGCCTTCGGGGCCAAGGTCCACGACGTAGTCGGCTACCTTGATAACGTCCATATTGTGTTCGATAATCAGGACCGTGTTGCCTTTGTCCACAAGTTTTTGCAGGACGGCCAGCAGGTGGCGTATGTCCTGGAAATGCAAGCCCGTGGTGGGTTCGTCTAGAATGTACATGGTTTTGCCCGTGTCGCGCTTGGAGAGTTCTTCGGAAAGCTTTACGCGCTGGGCTTCGCCGCCCGAGAGGGTAGTGGCGTGCTGGCCGAGGGTAATATAGCCCAGGCCGACGTCGTTCAGCGTCTGTACTTTGCGCAGAATCCGGGGCTGGTTCTCAAAGAATTCCAGCGCGGTCTCTACCGTCATGTCCAGAATATCGGCAACTGATTTGCCTTTGAAGCGTACTTCCAGCGTCTCGCGGTTGAAGCGTTTACCCTTGCAGGTTTCACAGTCGATGTACACATCGGGCAGGAAATCCATCTCGATTTTCTTGCGGCCCGCGCCTTCGCAGTCCTCGCAGCGGCCACCTTTCACGTTGAAGCTGAATCGCCCAGGCTTGTAGCCACGGATTTTTGATTCCGGTAGTTCGGCGAAAAGTGAACGGATGTCGGTAAAGAGGTTCGTGTAGGTAGCCGGGTTGGAGCGCGGCGTGCGTCCGATGGGCGACTGATCTACTTCAATGACTTTATCGAGATGTTCCAGCCCTTCGATGGATTTGTGTTCCAGCGGCTCACGGCGCGAGCGGTAGAAGTGTTGGTTGAGCAGCGGAAACAGCGTTTCGTGGATGAGTGACGACTTGCCACTGCCGCTGACGCCCGTCACGCAGATCATCGTCCCGAGCGGGATTTTGAGGGTCACGTTCTTTAAATTATGACCCACGCAGCCTTTTAATAACAGCTTATTGCCATTGCCCTTACGGCGCTTTTCAGGAATTTCGATGCTTGCGCGGCCGTCGAGGTAGGCGGCGGTGGTCGAGCCATTTTTCAGGAATTCCTCGGGTGTACCTTGACCAACGATGTGGCCGCCGTGGCGGCCGGCACCGGGGCCGATGTCCACGATGTAGTCTGAGGCCAGCATCATATCCTTATCGTGTTCGACGACCAGCACGGTGTTTCCCAAATCACGTAAATTTTTCAGCGAGCCGATCAGCCGTACGTTGTCGCGCTGGTGCAGACCGATGCTGGGTTCATCCATGATGTAAAGTACCCCCGTAAGCTGGGTGCCGATCTGCGTGGCCAGCCGGATGCGCTGCGCCTCGCCGCCCGACAGTGTCCGCAGTGAGCGATTGAGCGTCAGGTAGTCAAGCCCAACATCGAGCAGAAAGCCGACGCGCTTACGAATTTCTTTTAACACCTCATGGCCGATGACCTTCTGGCGGTCTTCCAGGCGGTCTTCCAGGTTTACCAGCCAATCGGCCAGTTCGCGGATATCTACCTCAGCCAGTTCGGCGATATTTTTTTTATCGATTATAAAATGCAAAGATTCCTGCCGCAGGCGCAGCCCGTTGCACTCGGGGCAGGGGCGAATGACCATAAAGTCTTTGAGCCAATCCTGAATCTTGTCGGAGCCGTTTTCCTGCTGGCGTTTCAGGAAATTGATGATGCCGTCGAACTTGGTGTCCCACTTGGTGCCGGGGTACTTTTTGGAAGGCACCGGAACGGGTTCGTCGCTGCCGTAAAGTACCAGCTCGATGGCTTCGGGCGGGAATTTTTCCAGTGGAGTACTTAGGTTGACCTTATGGGGTTTCAAAAGTACCTGCAACTGCTTGAAAATCCAGGCTTCGCGGTACTCACCCATCGGAGCAATACCGCCCCGGCTGATGCTCAGCGAGCGGTCGGGCATGATGGATTCTTTGGTGATTTCCTCAACTTTCCCCAGGCCCTGGCAGTTGGGACACCAGCCGTAAGGTGAGTTGAACGAAAAAGAATTAGGCGCGGGATCGTCGTAACTAATGCCCGACTCGGGGTCCATGAGGTTTTGAGAAAAATACTGTGCTTCCCCCTGCGCGTCCATGATCATCATGGCACCCTTCCCTTGTTTCAGAGCGGTAGATACGGATTGGCTCAGGCGATAACGATCCTCAGGTTTTGGAACCACGCGGTCCACCACGATTTCGATGTCGTGGACCTTGTAACGGTCGAGCTGCATCTTAGGAACGATGTCCTGTACTTCGCCGTCCACACGGACTTTGTTATAGCCAAGGCGGGCAATCTGCACGAACAACTCGCGGTAGTGACCCTTGCGACCCTTCACTACGGGCGCGAGTAGGGTAGTTTTCTGGCCCTCAAACTGGCTAAGAATCTGGTCGATGATCTGATCCTGTGACTGCTTCACCATGCGGCGGCCCGTCACATAGCTGAATGCTTCGCCAGCGCGGGCATAGAGCAAGCGCAGAAAGTCATAGATTTCAGTGACAGTTCCCACCGTCGAGCGGGGGTTGCGGGAGGTAGTTTTCTGCTCGATGCTGATCACGGGCGAAAGGCCGCTGATCTTGTCCACGTCGGGCCGCTCCATCTCGCCAATGAAACCACGGGCGTAGGACGAGAAGCTTTCCATGTAGCGCCGCTGTCCTTCGGCGTATATCGTATCAAAGGCCAACGACGACTTGCCGCTGCCGCTGATACCCGTCACGACCACCAGCTGGTTGCGCGGAATGGATACGTCGATATTTTTAAGATTATGCTCGCGGGCACCCTGTACGTCGATGTAGTCGTAGCCCGTCAGGTCTTTGGTGTTGGAAGATTTCAAAAGTGGAGAAATTGGGTGGTTAGGTTATCCGGGTATTAACCCGAAAGCAGGGCGTTAGGTTCGCTTTTTTCTACCCTCAATTCCTTATTCCTGTAGACCTGTACCGACAAGAACATTGTTCAATAGCCCGCCGTATCGTCCGTCTTGACCTCACCGCCGGAAAAGTCGTTGTCGTACCGCCGCTTTGCTTCCTCGAGCATCGCCACCGTGGCCGTCGCCCCAACGCGGGTTGCTCCCCATTCGCGGACTTTCAGCAGGTCGTCGAGCGTGCGTACACCGCCCGCCGCTTTTACCTGAACACCGGGCGCGCTATGGTGGCGCATCAGTTTTAGATCGTGCTCCGTGGCGCCCTCGTAACCGTAGCGACCGTCGCCACCTTTGTTAAAGCCATAGCCCGTGGAGGTTTTGACAAAGTCCACCCCGAGCTCACTGCAAATCTCGCAAAGGTGGATTTTAGAGGCATCGTCCGGCAGAAAATCGTTTTCAAAAATTACCTTCAAGATAGCTCCCTGAGCGTGGGTGGCTTCGGTGACGGCTTTGATCTCGTCGCGCACGTAATCCCAATCGCCGCCCAGTACTTTACCAATATTGACGACCATGTCTATTTCGACCGCCCCGTCGCGGCATGCCTGAATCGTTTCCGCTACTTTGACACTGATAGCGCTATTCCCGTGCGGAAAGCCGATGACGGTTCCCACCAGTACATCGGAGCCACGCAACCACTCGACGGCTTGCGCAATGGCGTAGGGCTTGATGCAGACGGAAGCGACGTCGTACTGTCGGGCAATGTCGCAGCCTTTTTTCAAATCGTCATCGGTCATTGTTGGGTGCAATAACGAGTGATCGATCATTTTGGCCAGTTGGGTGACGAGATTCATATTTTAGGGTTTGAGGATAAGGACTATCATTCCTGGCAAATGGAATCGTAAAGTACCACTTAATCTTAAATCTAATTCTCGTAATTACTGATTGTGTATTTCTCCGTATTACAAAAAGTAAGGCTGTACACGTGGTAGCCTGATAGGCTGGTATGGTAGCGGCGGTAGATTTGGACAAGCGGAGTCATGGGCTTTATTTCAAAATGACGGGCGGTGGATTCGTCGGCCAGCACGGCGCGGATGTCTTGTTCGAAACTAAGAATGTCGATTTCATGACGAACGCTCAGAGTTTTGAAAAGTGAGCCGTCGAGCAGGGGATTTTCGCAAAAATCTTCGAGTCCGGAATTGGGCAGATAGCTGCATTCCAGCAGTACGGGGTCCTGGTCCACGTAGCGAATGCGTTCGAAGGCTATACAGCCTACCTTTAATTCCTTTCTGTCGAGTTTATAGAAAAAACGATCCGGCCAGGCGATCGCAGTGGGGGGGCGTAGCATAACAGTTCGGGCTTCGTGTTCGGCTCCTACTACTTCCGAAAAACCTTTAAAAGAGAGCAGTCCCAGCGACTGCCGCGTGGCGCTCACGATGCTACCTTTGCCTTTCACTTTACGAATATAGCCTTCGCTCGCCAGTTCCTGTAGAGCCCGCCGGACGGTCATTCTGGCTATTTTGTGGGTGGCGCTCAGTTCATTTTCCGAAGGGAGCAGATCGCCCTCCTTATAGTTTCCGACCTGAATCTGGCTTTTTAGTAAGGCGTAAAGTTTTTGGTAATGCGCGGTTTCCATCGTGGGGTTCTAATACGAAGCGCAATATTACAAGTACATAATCTATATACAAGTAATCGGCCCGTAATTAACGCGGCCGAATGAGACTATTTTTAAAAACAGGAGAAGGAGAAGATTTTTAGATCATCCGGTGTAGCACGAAACGGGAAAAGAAAATTTTGCCCTCCCGCTTAATAAGTAATTCCACTTCGCGGCCATCACCTTTCTGAAGCATTTTGTAAATTTCGCTGATGCTGATATCCGTCGCCGCCCGGTCATTGACAAACAGGATCTGGTCACCTTCGGCTAAGCCGGCACGCTGGGCGGGTGAATCTTTGGCCACCGCCCGCACAAAGTAATCGCGTAGTTTGGCTCCAGTCGCCACGACTTCCAGGCCGCTCATGTCGTGTTCAAAAGCTTCGCGCAGGCGTTTTTTAATGGGCTTAAGTACCATGTAACGATCCTGGTAGTTCATCGTTACCTTGAAGCGCCGGAGTAGTTCGCAGCCCACATTGCCCTGCCGCTCGTCGCGATCCGGTAGTTTGGACCCGAAAGAAGTACTATCGGGGAAAGAAGCGACGATATTATCTAATTCAAAGCGACCAAACTTAATGCGTTCTATACGTCCCAAACTACCGTTGATGACGCCATTGAGCCCTCGACCCAGCTGAGTGCGGATCACTTTCTCGGGTACCGGAATGATATTGTCCTTTGTTTTATCGAGAAAAAGGGCATGTCCGGCTCCGGTGTCGATAATAACGCGAATGGGATGCTCACGGCCATCGGCGAAGAGTGCGACAGCTTCGGTGAAGGGTTTAGTATCCTCGATCGAAATCGGGTACTTGTCGCCTTTCCGCTTTCGGTACTTGTAGCGGTCAGGTTTTTCCAAAATCAATTCCTTGCGATTGAAGTCGATGGTAACGACGAAATTATTGAAAATATCGTAGCCAAAAATACCATGAACCGGCACACCTACGTACTCCGATAAGTGCAGAAAATCTTCGTCCAGAATCAGCAGATTCTGGTGGTTGGCTTTCATGCGCAGCATAGAAAGCGAATTGTCCAGTGCTACGTGGGCCGACACGGCCTTTCCCTCACCCGCGCCGCTCAGAACGACTGGGCGGGTAAGTTGTAGTTTTTGATTGCTCAAAGCCTTGGGGTCGGTAATAAGCGTAGTACTTACACCGGTATCCAGAATAAAATGCAGCGTGTCGGAGTCGTTGATCTGGACGGGAACGACAATGAGGTTGGAATGAAATTCAAAGGGAATGCGCGTGACTTTGCGATTTCCTTCCAAAAAGAAACCGAATTTGTCAGCGGGTTCCCACATTTCCGTCTTTTGAGCAAATGAACGGCAGGAACTACCCAAAAGCAGCGACAATAAGAAGAAAATGTAAAGCTCTGTTTTTTTCATAACCCCCTCACTCCATTACAATTAGCAAAGGTAATGTTTTGTTCTTGTTTAAACACAAATAAAACTTATTTAGTGTCAAGAGAATGTTAATAATTTTCGTGCCAGCGCCTATTTCTCGGGATTGGACGAAAATTTGGTAGATTTGGGCTTGTCTTAACCCTAAAACCGTAATTCCCGCCCCATTATGCGCAAGAAAATTGTAGCTGGTAATTGGAAAATGAATAAGACCCTCGATGAAGCCGTCGCGCTGACCTCAGAGGTTGTCAATATGATTAAAGATGAAGTTTCGGGCGAGGTGGAGGTGATCCTCTGCGTACCTTCGCTGTACCTGACGACTCTTAAAAAACATACCGAAGGAGCTGCCAGGATTTCACTGGGTGCTCAAAATTGCCACGAAAAACCTTCCGGTGCGTACACCGGTGAAATTTCGGCCCCGATGCTCAAAGCCATCGACATCCCCAATGTCATTATTGGCCACAGCGAGCGGCGGCAGTACTTCGGTGAAACCAATGAGCAATTGGCCGAAAAGGTGAACATTGCCCTGGAAAATGGCCTGACGCCTATCTTCTGCTGTGGCGAGTCGCTGGATCAGCGGCAAAATGAGGACTACATTGGTTTTGTAAAAAATCAAATTACCGAAAGTCTTTTCCACCTCACCGCCGAACAGCTATCTAATGTCGTCATTGCTTACGAACCCATCTGGGCCATCGGTACCGGCTTGACCGCCAGCGCGGAGCAAGCCCAGGAAATGCACGCCGCCCTGCGGGCACATCTTGCCGACAAGTACAGCGCCGAAGTAGCTGACGAGATTTCGATACTTTACGGTGGTAGCGTAGGTGCGGCCAACGCCGCCGAGCTTTTCGCCAATCCCGATGTGGACGGTGGTCTGGTGGGCGGCGCATCGCTCAAATCCCGCGATTTCACCGAGATCGTGAAAGCCCGGCAGTAGGGTTTTTATAAAATTGGCGTTGTAAACAACCGCTACGCATGCCAAAACCGCTACGTATCAAGTACTTTCTTGTTTTGATGGGTAGCGGTTTTGCTATGGTACTTGCGGCTGCTCCGGCTTTTGCCCAAACCCCGCCGCGTCGCGAAATCGACATTCAGCAGTTTGTGCAGGAGCTCTTTCCCGTTCCCAGCGAGGACATCAATTACAGCGATCTGTTCGAGTCGCTGTTTCAACTGTATGCCAATCCGCGCGATCTGAATACGGCCACCCGTGACGAACTGGCGGCTACTTATATCCTTACCCAAGCGCAGTTGGACGCCTTTATGGACTATCGTGCTCAGCTTGGTCCGCTGCTTTCGCTGTACGAATTACAGGCAATACCTGGCTTTGACCTACCTACCATTCGGCGACTACAGCCTTTTGTGACAGTACAGACGCAGCGGCTCTCGCTGCGCGAATCGCTGAGGAATCCCACGCAGCATTATCTCATCCTGCGGTCAGAAAGGCTCCTGGAACAACAAAAAGGTTTTTCCGAAATAGACACAACTACCCGCTCCCTTACCCGGTATGCGGGTGATCCCTATCAGGTATACGCCCGTTATCGCTACTCGCGTATCGGGGCTTTTAGCTTTGGATTTACCGCCGAGAAGGATGCCGGAGAAGTACTGGCCTGGCGACCCGAGCGGCAAATTTTTGGCGGAGATTTCACTTCTTTTCACGCCCAAATCATGAACCGGGGCCGACTCAAAAACCTTATCATCGGCGATTTTCAGATGCAGGCTGGCCAGGGCCTGGTAATGGCCGCGGGTTTTGCCTTGGGCAAAGGGACCGAAACTATCCTGACCACCTACCGAAGCACGCTCGGTCTGCGGCCTTACACCTCAGTACTTGAAGCAGGTTTCTTTCGTGGCGCGGCGGCGACAGTGAATGTGCGCAAAAATCTTGACGTTACGCTGTTTGGCTCGGCTACCCGCCGCGACGCCAGCCTGAGTGAACCGGGCGATGGACCCGACGGCACGGTCATCTCTTCGCTGCTCACTGCCGGGCTGCACCGTACGCCTTCCGAACGCGATAAGCAGGGACTAATTCCTGAAAAAAACATCGGTTTTCACGCACTCTACACGTTCCCCGAACAAAGCGGCAAGATTGGGCTCACTGCCCTTTACACGCATTTTGACGGGAGCTTACAGCGGCGTGACCTGCCCTATAACAAATTTGAATTTACGGGAAAAGAAAACCTGACCGTCGGCCTACACGGTGATTACCATTGGCAGAACTTCCATTTCTTCGGCGAAGGTGCGCGCTCCCAAAGCGGCGGGTTGGGCGGCGTAGGTGGCTTGATTACCACCCTGAGCAAGGCCTTGGATTTTACCTTTCAGGTTAGGCACTACGACCGCGATTTCCATACGTTCTACGGTAATCCGATTGCCGAAGGTTCGCGACCCATCAACGAATCAGGTACTTACTGGGGGTTGCGCTACAAGCCCAATCGTCGCTGGCAGATCAGCGGCTTCTACGATCGCTTCCGCTTTCCCTGGCTGAAGTACCTGGTCAATGCGCCCTCCGATGGCAATGATCGACTGCTGCACGTCCGGTACACGCCTAATAAACGATTCACGGCTTTCGCGCTTTTCCACGAAGAGCACAAGCAGCGCAACCTGCCAGGGAATACAGCCCCGCTCCCCGACCTGGCAACTACCATTCGCCGCACCACGGTGTTGCAGGCTGAATACGATGTACCGCTGAAATTTGCGGTACGCACCCGCGTACAGGGCGGCGACTACGCTTTCGTAGGCGCGTCGCGATCGCAGGGAATTACGGTAATTCAGGATCTGACGTGGCGATTTTCCAAAATTGAACTCAGCGGAAGAGTTGCCTATTTCGCCACCGATAATTACGACAGCCGCCAATACGTTTATGAAAAAGATGTACTGTATGCCTTTTCGTTGCCTGCCTACTATAACACAGGTACCCGGCACTATGTCATGCTGCGGTATGCCATATCAAGAAATCTGAGGATCTGGCTTCGTTGGTCGCAGTCGCGGTTCAGCGACACCGAACTCATTAGCTCCGGCCTCAGCGAAATCCAGGGCAATACCCGTAGTGAAGTGAAAGCGCAGGTGATGTATTCTTTTTAAGCCGTTGGCGGACAGCTGTTAGCTCTCGGCCTTTCTAAAATGCGGTTGTTGCTAACTGCTTTTTATTTAACGGCAAAAGCAAGCCGGTGGCAGAAAGCCGACTGCTGATAGCCGACTGCCATCAAGACTTCGGCTTCGCCGTCTTTGGATCGATAATCGTTTCGGCGCGATTGACGGCGGAAGCGCCGAAGAAGCCGAGGGCTTTCTTGCCGTTGGGATTTACGTTCTGAATATTCGTAGGAATGTTGGCGGGTGGCACGGCAAAAATACCACCGTTGGTAGTTTCCTGCCGGACCTGGAACAGGAAGTAATAAGATTCCAGCGTGATACTATACAACTCGACGCCCACAGTGTCGCCCGCCGAGAAAAGCTGGTTGACGTTGATCGCCTGCCGCAACGGCTGAATAAAAACCAGTCCGTCGGAAGGTGAGCCGGGGCTAAATGAGGCGTCATAAACCAACGAAATATTCTCGGGATCGGCACCATAAGGCCGACCGCCTTTCAGGGGTTTTATCCAATAGGTGTCGTTCAGGCCGGGAAAATCGCGGGCGTAGAACTGCGCGAGATAACCATCCTTAGGACCTTCGGGGGGAGTGATGGGAAAGCTTTCTTCTTCGTAGACCAGCGAGTCGATTTTCGGCACCCGCTTGATTTCGTTGATGGCGGCGTATTCCTCGCCGTCGTAACGAATCTGTAAGGCATATTTTCTCCCGATGCGACCCAGCGATGCCGTGTCCGACTTGGGCGTCCATGTATAGATACCCTTGCCAGTTTCATCCGTGAATTCATAGATTGTACCTGCGTCATCGGTCACTGTGACCTCGGCGCCAAGGGCAGGTTTGGCCGGACCATTATCGAAATAAGCCCCCGAAAGCGTCAGGCGTACGGTCTGAGTGCCGGGCTGGTTGGTGATCCAGCCGTCCACAACGAGTTGGGTGGGGCCAGTCTCGGTTTTAATGTCGATGGCATCTTCGCAGCTTGTCAGGAAACCCACCGTAGCTAACAAACTTAAAAAGAGATATATGGTACTTTTCTTCATAGCTATTCTTTGTAAGAAATAATTGGTTTTTGCTGGATGTATCTGTCGCCTTCCAGCGAATCCAACATAAATTTTGCGACCTCGCGGCGGCTGATGGTCATTTTGTCTGGCTTGGCGGTTTTACTATTCAGCAACACCTGAATGGGTTTTTCTTGGGTTTCGTTAGTGAGCCCCACAGGCCGTACGATTGTCCAGTCCAGTCCCGATTTTTCCCAGACTGCCTCCTGCCGTTCATGATCACGGTAGGTAACACCGATTTTGGTGGTATTGATGAAAAAACGAAACCAGCTTGGAAGGTCGGCTTTGGATTCACCCGTCCCCCAGGCGGTGACGATCAGGCAGCGTCTTAGGCCTATTTGTTTTGCCACGGTCACAACCTTCTCTGCTACTTCGCTTAAAAATGTCGGCGATGAACTCAACTTAGACCATAGCCACCACTCGTTTTTCCGGGAAATATTCAAAGCGTTAAAAACGGCTTCACACTCTTGCATTACCTGCGTTAAATCCCTAGCAGAAGTTGGAATACCTTTAATAATCTTTAAATCAGGGTGCTCGATATCGAGGCTGCTCTGTGCCCGAACTAATGCGTTCACCGCATAGCCTCGGTTCAAAGCCTCCTTCACAATCCAAATTCCGGTACGTCCCGTCGCGCCGAGTACAGCTATTTTTCTTTTCATCGCGTTGTTTCTTGAATCACTCAGCTAAGCGTTTCAGAATTTAAAATTATACGTCACAGCCGGAATTACCGACCCGATCACCGAAAAACGAATGGCTTCGGTCGTTAGCGCATTGTCTTCATTCTGCTGGACATAGACTGAGTACGGATTCCGGCGGTTATAAGCGTTATACACCGAAAACACCCACTCCCCCTGAACGACTCCGAACAGTTTTTTCCGGGACTTCAAAGTCGCCGCCAGGTCAAGACGATTGTACGGTGGAATGCGGTTGTTGTTGCGGGCATTGTATACGTTGTGCGGCAACGCCCAGCCATTATACACAAAGCGGTTGGTAGGGAAAGTCGCGGGGGTACCCGATGCAAATGTAAAAGTGGACGATAGCGTCAATCGTTCGTTGAGATTATAAATCCCGACCAGTGTAGCGTTGTGGGGTTTGTCGAAGCGAGCCGGAAACCAGTCGTCGTTGTTGACGCCGTCGACCAGCCGCTCCGTACGGGCCAGCGTGTAACTGAGCCAGCCCGTGAGGCGGCCTTTGTTTTTTCTCAGGAGAAACTCCGCGCCGTAGGCGCGCCCTTTACCAAAAAGTAAATCGCCCTCCACGTATCGATTGAGCAGTAGGTCGGAATTTCGCACATAGTCGATCTGGTTTTTCAAATCCTTATAATACACTTCAATGGAGGCTTCGTAAGTATTGTCGCGAAAATTCTGGAACCAGCCCAAAGCCACCTGATCGGCGATTTCGGGTTTGATGATATTGGTACTAAGCGTCCAGACGTCGAGCGGAGAAGTAGCTGCCGTGTTGGATAGAAGATGCAGGTACTGCGCAGTCCGATTGTAGCTGGCCTTGATAGAAGCTGTAGAGCTCAGACCGATATTCATGGAAAATCTAGGCTCCCAGTTGCCGTACCGCTTAATGAAGTCGCCTTTGGCTACCGCTGTACCCGGCAACACGGGAAACTTGCGCTCTCCTGGTTGAAGTTCCTGATATTGGTAGACTTGTCCCGGTCCGAGGTTACGGTACAATGAGTATCGCAGGCCGTATTGCAGCGAAAAGCGCTCGGAGATTTTTTGCTCGTTGCCAATGTAGAGGGCCGACTCGTCGCCAAATCGGGAATCGAGGCTGATGTTGCGGCTTTCGCCGCTGGACACGGCCACGGCATCACCGGGACGGCTGTCGTATTTGATGTACTGTCCGCCGAAGCTGATCTGGTTGTTGGGTGTGAGATAGTAGGTGAAGTCGGGCTTTACGCTGGTACTGATAATTTTGGAGTTCCACTCGAAGCGGTCATTGGGCGTTTGGTTGTTAGGGTCCGAATTGATGGAATAGTCGTAGTTGCTGTAATAAGTTGTAAGGTTGAGGAAAAGCTTATTGGAAAAAATGTGATTCCAGCGTGCCGTGGCGGTGCCGTTGCCCCAGCCAAAACCAAAAACATCGGCCCCAAAAACATCGCGCCCAAAGTACCCTGAAGCATAAACGGTATTCTTGTCGTTGATACGGTAGTTGACCTTTGCCGTAAGGTCGTAAAAATTGAAGCGGGTTTTCTTCAAATCGCCTTTCAGAAAAGGCTTGGCCAGCACGTCGATGTATGAACGACGCGCCGCCACGATGAAGGATCCGCGCCCGTCGGCGAAGGGCTGTTCGTAAGTCAGCCGCGAGAAAATGGTGCCGATTCCGCCATTGATTTCGCGCTTCTTGGTATTGCCCTCCTTCATTCGGACGTCCAGAATAGACGAAATACGCCCACCGTACTGCGCCGGAATGCCGCCTTTGATGAGCTTGACATCCTTGACGGCATCGGGGTTAAAGACCGAGAAAAAACCAAATAAGTGAGAAGAATTATAGACGGGAGCCTCATCCAGCAGGATCAGGTTTTGTGATACATCACCACCCCGCACATTGAATCCCGACGCGCCTTCGCCGACGGTCGTCACGCCGGGTAGTAGTTGAATGCTGCGGATGATATCTACTTCACCAAGTAAAGCCGGAATCTGGCGAATCGTTTTGATATCCACCTTATTGACCGACATTTCCAGGCTGCGAACGTTTTCATCTTCTTTTCTAGTAGAAATCACTACCTCTTCCAGTTGTTTACTTTCAGAGGCCATCTCTACGTTTCGGCGTTGATCGGCATTGAGCGTCACGCGCTCAGTTAGCTTCTGGTAGCCGATGTAGGTGAACACCAGCGAATACTCGCCCTCCGGCAGGGTGATAGAGTAGAAGCCGTAAGGATTCGTCACTACGCCCGTGCTGGCTTCCCGAACATAAACTGACACCCCGATCAGCCCCTCACCGTTGGCGATATCCTTTACGTAACCGCTGACCGTGTATTTTTCCTGCGCCCGGGCGCTCAGCGTGCCCAGCAGCAGCATGAACCCCAAGTATGTAATCCGTATTATATTCTTCATCAAGAAATGCTTTTTCATTTTGCCTTCCAGAGACATCCCGGAACTCGTTGTCCCTCATCGAGTCATCTTTCAATACGCAAACTTAGATAAGAAGGGTAAAGTTTGCTTCGAAAAAATGACCAACTTAACCCTATACGCGATGAACGGATTAAACAATGCAATGAACCAAATCATACAGGCAGGGAATAAGCACGAAAAGCCTCTCCGGTGCATCGGAGAGGCTTTCCTAAATGTCTTCAAAGAAAGTACTACAAGCTCAGCGTACCCTTTTCTTTGGCTTTTCTAAGCGTGGCTTCCAGACCATTCTTGTTGATGGTTCTGATTACCGAAGTAGCTACTTTAAGCGTGATCCACTCACCGGTGGAAGGCACATAAAAACGCTTCGTCCGCAGGTTGGGGATAAACTTACGCTTGGTTTTATTATTAGCGTGCGATACGTTATTACCCACGCGGGTTCTTTTTCCGGAAACTTGACAAACTCTAGCCATGATCTTTCAATTTTGCAAATGAGGGTGCAAATATAGGTGGATCAGTTCGAAATTCAAAGGATGCAGTACTTTTGAACATTTATGGCTTACTCTTATTGTTGATAAGGATCTGATTAACAGAGTTTAAGGGGCTTGCGCTCTTTGCAAAAATAATTACTTTGGATCGTCAGATTTGCGGAAACCGTACGGGCAGTGCAGGCAGCCACTTTGACAACAGTACCCTCTTTTTTTGTGGTAAACGGCAGTAAAGACCATGAAGCCCTCTTTATTTATATAGAAATCCTCTTCGGAGAGGCTGGTACCTGGCTTGCTTCGGGTTGGGTGAGGGACGCGGTAGCTCAATTTGTGGATGGTTTTGCTAACTTTACCACAAAACCCATTTTTCACCCGTTTTGTTGCGAATTAGCTTCCGTTAGACGATAAATTTCGCCTTCAGCATTATGCACTATATAGAAACTACTTATTCCGAAGCCACCGAACGCGCCATGCAACTCGAATGGCAATTTGGCGCCCACAACTACAAGCCCATGCCCGTAGTACTGGAACGCGGCAAGGGCGTTTATGTCTGGGACGTGGAAGGGAATCAGTATTTTGATTTCCTATCGGCTTATAGCGCAGTGAGTCAGGGACATTGCCACCCGCGCATCGTGAATGCCATGATTCAGCAAGCGCAGAAACTTACGCTGACCTCCCGGGCTTTTCACAGCGATATTCTGGGTGAGTGCGAGAAATTTATGGCCGGATATTTTGGCTATGATAAAGTACTGATGATGAATTCGGGTGTAGAAGGCGGCGAAACCGCTCTTAAACTTACCCGCAAATGGGCTTATAAAGTAAAAGGAGTACCAGCGAACCAAGCTGTGACGGTGTACGCTACAGGTAACTTCTGGGGCCGCACGCTGGCGGCGATTTCATCATCTACCGATCCATCCAGTACTACCGATTACGGCCCTTTCCTGCCCGGCGCGGTGTTGGTACCTTACGACGATTTGAATGCATTGGAAGATGTCTTTAAGCAAAACCCTAACGTAGCGGGCTTTATGGTAGAACCCATTCAGGGTGAAGCGGGCGTCGTGGTGCCGCAGGATGGCTACTTGAAAGGTGTTCGCGAACTCTGTACGAAGTACAACGTGCTGTTTATTGCCGACGAAGTACAGACGGGTATTGGCCGCACGGGAAAGCGGCTGGCCTGCGATTGGGAAGGCGTAAAACCCGATATTCTGGTATTGGGTAAAGCTCTCTCGGGCGGCACTATGCCTGTGTCCGCCGCTCTGGCCGACGATGAAGTAATGCTCACGATCGGTCCCGGCGAACACGGTTCAACCTACGGAGGCAACCCGCTGGCCTGTGCCGTGACGATGGAAGCCCTGCGTGTGGTCGAAGATGAAAACCTTGCCGACAACGCCAAAAAAATGGGTCAGCTTTTCAGAAAAAAGATGGAAGACCTGCGTCAGAAAACGAATTTGATCAAACTGGTCAGAGGCAAAGGCTTGCTCAACGCCATCGTCATTAATGACACAGAAGAAAGTAATACAGCCTATGATCTCTGCCTTAACATGATGCACAAAGGGCTGCTTTGCAAACCCACCCATGGCAACAAAATCCGTTTTGCCCCGCCACTGGTCATCAATGAAGAGCAAATGGAACAGGCGTGCCAGGTAATCGAAGAATCAGTTTTGAGTTTTGGGTGAGTGAATAAAAAATCACTTGTCCCCTCCAATTTAAAAACTACCTAACTCGCTCATCATCTTTGTAATATCCCGCTTCCCGTGAGCCGTTGGCGCGGGTCAGCACGCCATAGCCTTCGCGCATACCCTCGTGGAAATTGCCCATGAATCGCTCGCCGTCGGCGTAGAAGTAAGTACCCTTGCCTTCGGGTACATTGTGCAGGAAGAAACCGACAAATTTATCGCCGTTGGTAAAGTAGTAAGTACCTTCACCGGAACGGAGGTCATCGCGGAAGAGCCCTTTGTAGCGGATCGCGCCACCGGGATAATACTGTACGCCGAAGCCGTGTTTTTGGCCATTCTGAAAGTTGCCTTCGTAGCGTTCCTGGTTTTCGCGGATTAGTATACCCGGCCCATTGTAGCAATCGCCCGAAGCGCAGCCTTTGGGAGCATGGTACGTGATGTCAGTTTCTATGACTTCTTCCCGGGTCGGAGCTTTGGGGCTGGGGCGGGAAGTACTTGGTGGTACACTACTATTGCGTGAGGCAGTGACATTCGGATTTACTAGTGAGGCCGGAGTTTTGTTCCACAAAGGGTACATTTTTTCGGCCTCGTTCCAGCCCCGGCTGATGGCTTCTACGCGAACACCAAGGCCCGGATGCGAATCGGTACTTTCCACGCTGGACAGCGTGCGGATGGCAATCAGCGACTCGTCCAGCGATGCGCCCAGCTGGTGCAGCACAAAGCCTGAGAAGCGGTCGGCTTCCAGTTCCTTGCTGGGGCGACTGCCCAGGCCGTCGATGGTGTGGCCCTGCAGGTGGTGACCGATTTCATGGGCCACAATGCTGGTTGCCGACCAGTCGGTGTTGGTCAGGCTTTCAACCTGCTTCATAAACTGGCCATCGTAAATGATAAATCGCTTGCCATCGACCACAGTCGCAAAGCAGTTTTCGGTATTGGGGCATTCGACCACCACGAAGTTCCGCGTCAGGCCCACGGGTTGCAGGATTCGCTCGACCACGCGTTCGGCGTGGCGATTGGAAGTAAATGAGAGGTAGTTACAGATATCTTGCGGTGAACTCAATCGACCGTTGCCAACGTAGTTGCAGATGAAGGATTCGGGTTGTTGCTCGGCTGCCTGAGCGGACGCAGTTCCGCTGAATAATGCGCCAACACACAGGATCGTACCAAAGATTTTCAGGCGGGGGGCTTTCATGGGCAAGGTAAGGATGGGCTTTTTGCTTTGCTTTATTCGATTATCATAACGGGAAAAAGTAAAATGTCTTGCCTGACTTTTTCCAAAATAAAATTTCTTTTATGCATCGTTGGCGCGATGTACCTTTATTGGCGCAATTTGCGTTAACAGAAACTGAACGATATCTCACTGCGTTTTTTCATTTTCAACCCACTTCTTTTCAATCAATTATGCTTTTGAAAAAAAACTACTTTGTTCTTTTCCTGGCACTAACAGTTTTTCTGGTTTCTTGCCGTGATAAGTTTGAGGTAATTCGAGCTGGGAACCCGGCCGATACCGAGGTGAACAAATGGGTTCATGAAAACATGAAACAGTGGTACTTCTGGAACGACAAACTACCGGAAAGTCCAGATTTTAAGCCCGATCCCCAAACTTTCTTCCAATCCATTCTTTATAAGTACGATGCTTCGCTTCGTCCTGACGGTGACCGCTTTTCGTGGCTGCAGGAGAGTGCCGAGGAGTTGAAGGCTTCGCTCAGCGGGGAGTCTACTACTACCGGGATGGAGTACCGTATGATTCGCTACGTGAGTGGGAGTGATGATCTTTTTGGGATCATAACCTATACCGATAAAGGTTCGTCAGCGGAGAAGGCAGGGTTCAGGCGTGGCGATTTCTTTACGCATGTCAATGGCCAAAAACTTACCGTCAGCAACTACCGCACGCTGCTGACCACCGGCAATGAGGCAAAGGTAATTACCCTGGGCGCGCTGGATGCCGATAAAAAGGTAGTAGCGACCACAACTACCCGAAGCGTAACGCCCGCCGTGACTCAGGCCAATCCGGTATATTTTGATACCACTTTTGTGAAAGGCGATAAGCGTGTGGGTTATGTGGTGTATCATCAATTCATACCCGGCCCCAATAATAGCACTGCCAAAACCTACGACCAGGAACTGGAAAAAATCTTTGCCGATTTTAAGGCCAAAGGCGTCAACGAACTCGTGATGGATTTGCGTTACAACCGCGGTGGCTACGTGAGTTCGGCCACGGAGATCGCCAGCCTGATTGGCAAGGGCGTTTCTGATAAGGACGTTTTTTACTATAAGGAATATAACAAGACGGTCACACCTGATCTTGAGAAACAGTACGGTAAGGAATTTTTCCACGATAATTTTCTGAATAAAAGCCAGAACCTCGGTGGTAGCCTGAACCGCGTGTTTTTCCTGACATCCACTTCATCGGCTTCGGCTAGTGAATTGCTTATCAATGGACTGAAACCTTTTATGGACGTGTTTTTAGTCGGTGGTACTACCGTAGGCAAGAACGTAGGCTCCATCACGATTTCTGATAAGTCCAACCGAATTAAGTGGGGTATTCAACCCATTGTGTCGCGTTCGTCGAATAGTCTGCGCAGTTCGGATTACACAGCGGGCTTTGCGCCGAATGTCGCTAAGACCGAAGGCACGGTGCTATATCCTTACGGCGATCCCCGCGACCCGCTGCTGGGCGAAGCTCTATTCCAGATTTTTGGTACCCGGGTTGCCCGGCGCGGCGTGGACGAAACGGAGCAGCCCAGGACCGGCCCGGAAGTATACTCATCCATTGACCAGAAGGCGGCGGGCGGAAATATGTTCTTCACGCTGCCAAACCAGTAGGCTTCCGTTTCTTCCTGCAAACCATGCCCCCAAGTATAGATTTGATGGCATGGTTTTTTCTTGTCAAATGGCCGTACCTCGGTACATTGTGTATTCTCTCATTACGTACCCCTAAAACAAAAGAAAAAAACATGGGAATCTTAACCTGGATTATCGTAGGTCTGGTTGCGGGCGGCATCGCCAAGGCTATTCACCCCGGCAAAGACCCCGGCGGGTTTATTGTCACGATGCTGATTGGCATCGCGGGCGCCATCGTCGGTGGTTTTATTTCGAGCGCGCTGGGTTTCGGAACGGTGGATGGCTTCAACATCGGTAGTCTGTTCATTGCCATTTTGGGCGCGGTCCTGCTGCTTTGGCTCTATCGGAAGTTTGCTACAAAGTAAAGCGATCAGGCAAAAATAACTTTGTGAAAAAGGCCACGAATGACTTCGTGGCCTTTTTTGATTGAGATATTGAATGATACCCGCAAACAAAAGGCAGAGCGCGCAATCCTTTCGGACTGCGCGCTCTGCCTTTTACAATATATATAGTTGAGTGAAAAAGGTACTCTCAACTAATAATCGCTTCCGCCAGTACCAGCACTTTGTTTTTCAAAACCTCCACGACACCGCCATCGATGCGGTACACCTGTTTCGCCACACCGGGAGTTGTTTCCACGACTACATCGCCTACACCCAGTGTACTTACCAGCGGGGCGTGATTGTTGAGTACCTGAAATTGCCCTTCGGTACCGGGAAAAGTTACAGCGTTGGCTTCTCCAGCAAACACTTTTTTATCGGGGGTTATTATTTCTAAATTCATAGTGCGGGGATTTATTTCGCGGCGTCAGCCATCATCTTCTCGCCTTTGGTAGTAGCGTCTTCGATAGTACCAACCAGGTTGAATGCCATTTCGGGCAGATGGTCGAACTCGCCATCCATGATTTGATTGAAGCCTTTAATGGTATCATTAATATCCACCAGCACACCTTTCAGTCCGGTGAACTGTTCGGCCACGAAGAAAGGTTGCGACAGGAAGCGCTCCACACGGCGGGCGCGCGAAACGACCAGCTTATCCTCGTCAGAAAGTTCTTCCATCCCCAGAATGGCAATGATGTCCTGCAATTCCTTATAGCGCTGTAGCAAGCCCTTCACGCGCTGAGCGCAGTCGTAGTGGGCGGCTCCAAGTACCTCAGCGGTGAGAATACGGGAGTTGGAGTCGAGCGGATCCACAGCGGGGTAAATACCTTTCTCGGCTACTTTCCGGCTGAGGGTAGTTGTAGCGTCGAGGTGAGCAAAAGTTGTTGCGGGAGCAGGGTCGGTCAAGTCATCAGCGGGAACATATACAGCCTGCACCGAAGTAATGGAACCACGCTTAGTAGAAGTAATGCGCTCCTGCATCGCGCCCATCTCGGTAGCCAGCGTAGGCTGGTAACCTACCGCAGAGGGCATCCGACCCAGCAGTGCTGATACTTCGGAACCCGCCTGGGTAAAGCGGAAAATGTTGTCGATAAAGAAAAGGATATCACGACCCTGACCTTCGCCATCGCCGTCACGGAAGTACTCCGCTACCGTTAGTCCCGAAAGGGCCACACGGGCACGGGCTCCGGGAGGCTCGTTCATCTGACCAAATACGAAGGTAGCCTGCGAATCTTTCAATTGGTCGTAGTCCACCTTGCTGAGATCCCAGCCACCTTCTTCCATGCTGTGCTTAAACTCGTCGCCGTACTTGATGATCCCGGCTTCGATCATTTCCCGCATCAGGTCATTACCCTCACGGGTGCGCTCCCCTACGCCCGCAAACACCGAAAGTCCGGCGTGCGCTTTGGCAATGTTATTAATCAGTTCCTGAATCAAAACGGTTTTACCTACCCCGGCACCACCGAACAGGCCGATCTTACCACCCTTTACGTAAGGTGCCAGCAGATCGATTACCTTGATACCCGTGAAAAGTACTTCGGTGGAGGTCGCCAAATCCTCAAACTTAGGAGGCTGGCGGTGAATGGACATGCCGTCGGTTTTCGTGACCTCTTTCAAACCATCGATGGAGTCACCGACGACGTTGAAAAGGCGACCTTTGATAGCTTCGCCGATCGGCATCTTGATGGGCTCACCGAATGACTTCACTTCCATGCCGCGCTGCAATCCTTCCGTACCGTCCATCGCAATCGTGCGGACGCGGTCTTCACCGAGGTGCTGCTGGCATTCCAGGATAACTTTCTGGCCGTTAGGTTTCACAACTTCCATCGCATCCAGAATGGAAGGGATGAATTCGCTGTTTTCAAATGATACGTCAACTACGGGGCCAATTACCTGCGTAACTTTGCCTATGTTTACCATTTTAATTTTTTGAATGAGTGACGGAGTGGCCGCACTGTGAGTGAATTGTGAATGTTGCTCAGAGGGTCATTTTTCAGAGCGCAAAATTAGGCGATAATTTGGTCAGTACCAAGAGCACCCTTACTCATTTATTGGATATTTTTAAGAAAACAGACCTCTTTTCTCAAAAAGTGTATAGAATTTTTCGGGAAAGGCGTTTTGAACTTTATGAAACAACTCCTTTTTTGGCGCACCTGGCCCATCGCAGAAGCCCGTACGGCTCGCTGGGCGCTGGGAATTCTGGCTCTGGCACTCCTCGCTTTTCTTGCCAATATCCCTGACCCTCTTGAAAACGCCGTGCATTGGGACGTACTGAGTGAGCTCTCCGAAATACCGACCGTCGTGGACATTTTGCCGCTCGATGGCTGGCAGTTCGGCGTCACTGTTCCTTCGTACCTGACTATGGAACAATTCGGGGCTGCACCGATGGAACTACCGATCTTTATGATTCGCTTCATAGGAGTGCTGGCGCTCATCGGCTTGTGTATAGTTCTGGCTGCCGTCACTGTTCTGCCGCGTTTTTGGTACCTGGGCAGCATGGTACTTTTCATCCTTTTGCTGGCCGCCTGTCGGTTAGAAACGCTCGGGCTATTTGGGGAAGGTTCCCGGCTGTTTTTTATAGTAGTTGTTCTTTTGTACGGTGGGTTAAGCTACTACCTTAACTCCTTTCGTCCCGACTGGAATATTCGTAGTCGGATTTTTACTTTCATTGGCCTGACAGTCGTGATGGCTTTGCTGGTGACTTTCGCTTCTCCCGTACCGGAGCCATTGCTGACATTTACGGTTTTCAGCTATCCGCTGTGGGTACTACTTGCAATCATTTTTATCCTGATGACTGCCACCGAAATACTGGCCGGGCTGGTGTGGCTGAGTACGAGCGGCCAAAAAGGAAAGCCTTCACTTACAAATTTTCTGGCCATCAGTAGTTTTTATATGCTGACGTTGCTTTTGCTTTTTTTGAAAAACACGCGGCGTATCGAGTGGAACAGCTTTATGTTGAGTCCGGTAGTACTGGTCCTGGCGGCGGGTTTGCTGGGAATTTGGGGTTTCCGCCGCCGCACCGAAGCCACCACAACCGACGTGCTGAACTACCGCGCCGTGGGCTTCTGGCTGTATGTGGGACTATTTATCGTCGCATTGGCCTTTGGTAGTTATGCCGCGGCTACCGCCAACGATCCAACACTGGAAGTGTTGGAAGATATGGTCGTGGAAGGGCAGCTGGCGATGAGCGCATTATTCTACTTTTATATTCTGGCCAACTTTCTGCCCCTTTTCAAGCAGGGACTGGCGGTCCATAAAGTTTTATACAAACCCCTGAAATTTGGCCTGCTCCAAACCCGGCTGCTCGGCTTTGCGGGTTTGGTTCTTCTGGTTTCTACCCAGGAAATGCTGCCGTTTTACCAAACCGTAGCGGGTTATTTCAATGGTCTGGGTGATCTCTATACCAAGACCAAGGAATATACTCTGGCCGAGCAGTATTATAAGATGGCCCTGCAACAGGAATTCCAGAATCATAAATCCAACTACGGACTAGCGTCGCTGGCCCTGCGGCAGAAAGACATGACGGCGGCGGCTTACTATTTCAACCAGGCGACTCTGAAAAACCCGTCGCCACAGGCCTACGTCGGACTAGGTGGGGTACTTTCGCAGGAAAGTTTGTTTTTTGATGCCGTCACCAGTTATCAGGAAGGCATCCGAAAGTTTCCCGAAAGTAGTCAACTACTCAACAACCTCGGTCTTCTCTACGCTCGCACCAACGTGGCCGACTCGGCCTACTACTATCTCGACCTCGCCCGGAACGCCGGCCGCAGCGACGACGTACCCGCTACAAACCTTCTGGCGCTCTACGCCAAAAGTACCGACAACGAACTACTGGATTCGCTGGCTCGCACTGCGGGAGAACGTAAGTACTACCCCTGGCAGGCCAACTGGCTGGCTGTGCAAAATCTGCGGCAAAAGTTTGAGAAACAGAATTTTATTCAAAAAGCTATTCGCGAAGACTCGCTGCTCAATGTATCGGGCATGGCTTATCTGATCAATTATTCGCTCAATCAGGCGCGGCACGACAGTACGCCCGTGCGCCTGGCTTCCTTATTAGCGGTGAAGAACCCGTTTTTGGCGGACGATCTGCTGCTGCCTTCGCTCTATCCCGAGTTTTACAGCGGCAATCGGCGACGCGCTATCGAAGCTATGCAGGTTTTGGTAGAAAACGGCGGCGAAAAAGCCGAGACCTACCGTAAAGTTTTTGGACACTGGTTGTTGCAACTCGGACTGTACGAACAGGCGGCGGAGCAGTTCGGTATGGTGCAAAGTCCTGAAGGCTTGATTGGTCAAATTCTGGCCAATGCCTTTATGGGAAACGAAGCTATTGCGGGCGTATTGATCGAACGGTTGCCCGAGCAAGGCGCGGAAGCGGCCATGGCTCCGCTGCGTAAAACTTTGGCCAGCGGCTTCAAACCTGGCGTTCTGGGAGATTCGCTGCTGCTAGTGGCGCAAAAAGTACCTTCTGCCGCCAATTACCAAAAAGCATTGCGGGCCAATCCGTTCAGTGGCCGCATTGTGGCGGCCGCGGCCCGCTATTTCAGGCAGCAAAAGCAATCGGCGCGCGCCTATGAACTCGTAACGGAAGCCTTACAATTCAATCAATCTTCTTCTCAAATCTGGGAACAATACGCCCTGTTGAGCGTTGAACAGGGATTACTGGCGCAGTCGGAGGAAGGCGTAGAAAAGGTAGAGCAACTTGCCACCGATGCCGACTATCAGGCGTTTCTGAATCGCTATCAACCCATGCGGGCACTCATCGAAAAACAACGCGCCGAATTTCGGTGATCATGTATTTTTGAATTCAGGTGTTAGGCGTATGTTTCAGTCGCTGGGTAGTTCGGACAAATGAATCCCAAAATCTAATATCTAACAACCTTGAACATTAGCTGGAAAATGCTGGGCCTGGCGCGGGAATTCCGCCTTTTCAATGGCAAGCAAATCATCGGAATCTTGAAAAACGATTTCTGGAACCGGAAAGCGTACGGCGAATTCAAGGGTTTCTTAGTACGGTTCGAGCATCAGGGTCTTGGGAAAAAGCAGGCCCGGATTCTGGATATTGAGGGGGAAAAAGTATTAGGTAGTATCGAGTTTAATTCATCGCCTCGCGCCGCTACGATCTCGTACGATGGCGAGTACTTTAGTTGGAGTCCATTAAAAGGCAAGCCGCGCGGTAGTTGGCTGGTTGGCAATGAGGAAGAAGCGTCAAAGTACCTCGCCAAAGGCTCCATAGGCAGTCAGGGAGAAATCACCGATGCCTATCTTCCGCCGATTGTGTTGCTGGCGGGTTTGTATATTCGAGGTTATTTTTTAGTAAAATGGGTGTTGACTCTTATAGGATTGTTTCTGGCCGGGCTTGTTATGGGCTGTATAATCGGTTAAATAATAAGTTGATCCGGTCTGAATGGGCATGAAAGTATTCAAAATTATTGGTATAATCGTAGGTGTCGTTGTCCTGGCCTTTGCCGGATTGGCGGCTTACGCCTACTTTACCTACTTCAGTTTCGAAGGAGATTATGTCGCTAATTTTATTGCCAATAATAAGAATAAAAGTGCTTTATACTGGGTACGGAACGATAGCCTGATGGCCGAGCAAAACCCTGACCGTAAGATGCCACTGGCAAGTACCGTCAAAATTATTATTGCCATTGAGTTCGCCGAGCAGGTTTCTTCCGGCAAAATCAATCCGCAGGAGAAAGTACCACTAAGTGAGTTGTCGCGGTTTTATATCGCTGGTACCGACGGCGGGGCTCATCCGGCCTGGCTGAAACAGATGAAGGAGAAAAACCTGATCGCTGACGGTACGGCTTCGCTACTGGAAATAGCCAAAGGCATGATCCGCCACAGCAGCAACGCCAACACTGAGTACCTGATGTGGCGGCTGGGGCTGGCGCCGATCAATGCTAATCTAGCTGAGCTTGGACTCATAAAGCACGATTCGTTGTATCCTTTCGTGTCGGCACTATATGTTTGTTCGGAGGAAAACTCGGCCAAAGGTCTAGAGCTGATGGGGATGGATTTATATAAAAAGAAAGCCATGCACTACTATGAGGTGCTGAAAATGGATACGACTATCAAGGAAAGGTTCAATTCTGCTCACGTCAGCATGCCCGTACAACGGGTGTGGTCCGACCGCCTGCCCGGTAGTACGGTTCGGGAATATGATAGTATTCTGCAAAAGATTCAGAGTCGGACGTATTTCGATTCCACAACCCAAAAAACGTTGGAAGAGATTATGGAATGGCCGATGGAGGCTTTCGACAGTAACCGGGAAAAGTACCAGAGTCTGGGCGCGAAGGGAGGATCGACGGCTTTTGTGCTAACTTATGCGCTCTATGCCGCCGATAAAAAAGGGAACCGCACCCGCCTGACATTCTTTTTTGACGATCTTTCTACCGTAGAAAGTACCTTCCTGCAAGCCATGTTGAGCGATTTTCAGCAGAAAGTACTTTCAGACTATGAAAAAGATCGTCAGGAAATCTTGAAAACGCTAAGTACTTTGCCGGAATAGCGACCGACCTGATTTCAACTGGAACCTTATGAAACACCTTTTGCTCTTGTTGCTTATCAGCTTGTCAATGAATACTTTCGCGCAGTCCGAGGCCACCCACCTGAAAGAATTGCAACAGAAATGGACCAACGCCAAAGCCTACACGCTGGCTCTGGCCGAATCCATGCCCGCCGAGAAATACAGTTTTCGGCCAGTAGAAGGAGAGATGACTTTTGGTAATCAGATGGCTCATTTGTCTTCGAATATGGTGTGGCTGTGCTCTGAATACCTTACCGAAAAGAAGCCGCCCCGCCTTCCTAAGGAAGTGGATGGTTTTGCCAATAAATCCAAGGATGAGGTGCTGGAAGTAATGGAGGAATCGCTGGATTATGCCTCCGCTACCTTGAAAGACTTTGCCCCCGAAAAGCTTAATGAAACCGTTAAGTTTTTCAGCGGACCGATGACAAAGCGACAGATTATCAATTTAATGAATGACCACTTGACCCATCACCGTGCTCAGGCGATTGTGTATCTACGTCTGAATGGTGTGCAACCACCAAAGTATGTAGGATGGTGAAAAATCAGGTTCACTATTAACCCTTACCCCTTAACCAAAAAAGCATTGAAGAAGATAATAGAAACCTCCGAAATATCGCGCCGCTACGTGATGGGAAGTCAGGTAGTGAACGCCTTGAAATCAGTTACTATCTCGGTCAATAAGGGCGAGTATGTCGCTTTTATGGGCCCATCCGGTTCGGGCAAGTCCACGCTGATGAATATCATCGGCTGTCTGGACACTCCCACATCAGGTACTTATGTCCTGAATGGTAAAGACGTCAGCGACATGACTGAGAGCGAACTGGCCGAAATCCGCAACAAGGAAATCGGCTTTGTGTTCCAGACTTTCAATCTGTTGCCGCGTATTTCGTCGCTGGATAATGTGGCGCTGCCACTTATTTATTCGGGCCTTAATAAGGTTGACCGTACCGAAAAAGCCCATTTGGCCCTGTCTAATGTTGGCCTGGGCGACCGGGGCCATCACCGTCCCAACGAACTTTCGGGCGGACAGCGGCAGCGCGTGGCTGTGGCTCGTGCCCTGGTGAATGATCCCAGCATTCTGCTGGCCGACGAACCAACGGGTAACCTCGATACCAAGACTTCCTACGAAATCATGGATCTCTTTGACCAACTGCATAGTAAGGGGAATACCATTGTGATGGTGACGCACGAGGAGGACATCGCCATGTACGCCCACCGCGTTATCCGCCTGCGGGACGGGCTGGTGGAGTCGGATACGGTGAATCCGAATCCGACGAAGGTGAAGCACATCCTGGCGCAGGAGGAATAATCAAAAGACTTTCTCGTAAAGCTCCCGTTGCTCCGTGGGCTGCTTTTCCAGATCCACTTCCAGAATCTCGAAGACATTCTTCGTGATCGTGTGGGCGATATCGCCCGTGGGCAGGTCGTTGCAGTCCAGGCCGAAGGGATCTTCGATTTCGCTGGCCATCATTTCTATGCCGATGAAAGTAAAGAAAATGAAGGTTACCAGCGGAATAGTGAAGTACCCGAAATCCCGCACCAAACCAAAGGGCAGCATCGAGGAATAGCCCAAAATCAATAACTTGATGTAAACGCTATACGAAAACGGAATCGGCGTTTTCTTAATCCGTTCGCAGGCCCCGGCGATGTCGAGCAGCGCCTGCGTGTGTGGCTTCATGTTGCGGGTATCGTCACCTGTGATCGCGCCGCTGCGGTAAAGCTTTTGTACTTTCTGAAAAATCAGGGAAGAGATGTGGCTGGGAATATGCTTATATTGGCTGTATTCCTCTTTCTCGCGGGCACTAAGGTGAATCAGTTCCTCGATGCGCGTTCCCTGGCGCAAGTGTTCTTTGAGCGATAGACAGAAATTAGAGATCAACGTCGCCATTTCGGCTCGGCTGCGTACATCGCCTTCGGGAAAAATGGCGTGCGCTGTCACGGCCAGGTTGCGGCAGTGGTTTACCAGCGCCCCCCACTGCTTGCGACCCTCCCACCAACGGTCGTAAGCGGTGTTGGTACGGAACACCAGCAGTACGCTCAGCACGATACCAAGCAGGGAAAAAATGGTAGAAGGCGCGTGAATTCCAAGTTCACCTTCCATCACCAGAACGCAAAAAATAGTGGTAAAAATGGTTACGCCTGCCGTGCTGCGCATCATTTTGCGCATTGTCCAGCTACGGGTAAGGTGGGCGATGTCGCCAAGAAAATGCTTGTTGGTTTCGTAAACGATCATGGTTGAGTTGAGTTTTAGAAGTTTTTCATATTCTGGAATAGAGATTTCTGACTTTACTAGTCAAGTTTTGTCAGAAAAAATCCCTCCCCGAAATTTT
The DNA here is from genome assembly GCA_964500445.1 of uncultured Persicitalea sp. Classification (GTDB taxonomy): domain Bacteria; phylum Bacteroidota; class Bacteroidia; order Cytophagales; family Spirosomataceae; genus Persicitalea. The sequence goes on from CAZCOG010000008.1 coordinate 151,064, forward strand.
CCGGGAGGGGATTTTCAATAAAAAAGAGAAAAGAGCTCAATCAAAGGTCGATCGCCTCACCATAAGCTGCTTCTGTTGCGCCTTTTACGGCTTCCGACATTGTGGGGTGGGGGTGTATCGAGCGCAGGATTTCGTGGGAGGTAGTTTCGAGCTTACGGGCTACAACTACCTCGGCGATCATCTCCGTAACGTTCGCGCCGATCATGTGGGCACCCAGCCATTCGCCGTACTTGGCGTCGAAAATCACTTTCACAAAACCTTCCTTCACGCCCGCCGCCGATGCTTTGCCGGAGGCCATGAACGGAAACTTCCCGACTTTGATGTCGTAGCCTTCCTCACGGGCCCGCTTTTCGGTCAAGCCGACAGACGCGATTTCGGGCTGGCAGTAGGTACAGCCGGGAATGTTGTTGTAATCCAGAGCCTCGGTCTTGTGGCCGGCGATTTTCTCGGCGCAGATGATTCCTTCCGCCGTCGCCACGTGCGCTAGGGCTGGGCCAGGGGTGCAGTCGCCGATGGCGTAGTAGCCCGGCACGTTGGTTTCGTACCATTCGTTGACGGTGATTTTGCCACGCTCGGTTGCAATCTTCAGCTCTTCCAGACCGATGTTTTCAAGATTGGCCACAACGCCTGCGGCGGACAAAACTACCTCTGCTTCGAAAGTTTTGGGACCGTCGGGAGTTTTGACGGAAACCTTGCACAGTTTGCCGCTGGTATCGACTTTCTCTACCGAAGAGTTGGTGTAGATATCGACACCCATTTTTTTGTATTGCTTCGTCAGTTCCTTCGACACGTCCTCATCTTCCACAGGAACCATTGTCGGCAGAAACTCCACGATCGTTACTTTGGTGCCCATGCTGGCGTATACAAAGGCAAACTCGACACCGATAGCGCCGGAGCCGATCACGAGCATACTTTCGGGCTGCTTTTCAAGGCTCATGGCCTTGCGGTATTCAATGATTTTCTTGCCATCGATTTTGATATTGGGCAGCTCACGCGCCCGGCCACCCGTAGCAATGATCACGCCCTTGCTTGCGGCGTATTCGGTTTTCTTACCTTCGGCGTCGGTCACCTCGACTTTCTTGCCGGGAATTACTTTCCCGTAACCCATGATGACATCGATTTTGTTTTTCTTCATCAAAAAGGCCACGCCCTTGCTCATGCCGTTGGCTACGCCCCGGCTTCGCTGAATCACCGCCCCGAAGTCAGCGGAATTTTCGCCGACATTGATGCCGTAATCCTTAGCGTGCTTGATGTATTCAAAGACCTGCGCACTTTTCAACAAAGCTTTTGTGGGAATGCAGCCCCAGTTGAGGCAGATGCCGCCCAGGCTTTCTTTTTCTACGATTGCCACTTTCAATCCTAATTGCGAGGCACGAATCGCCGCCGGATAACCACCGGGACCACTACCTACCACAATAACGTCATATGTTTGAGCCATTTCTGAGTTAGTTTGGAATATGAGGTTTTGCTAAAAAAACGTCGCAAATATAAGCCTTTTTGCCGCAAAGCCGAAGGGGCTTGCTCCCTAATGCCAACGCAGAAATTACTATCTTTGCCCTTTTATAAGCAATTGACTCAGGAGCACACCATCCTGGTATTGATTGTTCACCGTTTATTATTCATTTAAGAAAATGACTCAGGATCAGTTGAAAGAGCTGAAGGGCCGCGTTGAGGCCTTGGGGAGGTATCTTTGACTACGGTCATCGTAAAAACCAACTCGAACAATTAGAATTACAAACTGCCCAGCCCGAATTCTGGTCCGACTCGGCCCGGGCCGAGAAAGTCATGAAGGAAATTCGGGGACTTAAATTCTGGACCAACGGCTACGAAGAGCTCGCCCGACGGCGCGACGACCTGGACGTGATCTGGGAATTCTATGACGCCGACGAAGCCACCGAAGAGGAGGTAGATGCCGAAGCCGCCAAGCTAATCGAAAAACTGGAAGAGATCGAATTCCGCAAGATGCTTGGCGAGGAAGGCGACGACCTGCCCGCCGTGATCGAGATCAACGCCGGAGCGGGCGGTACCGAGTCTCAGGATTGGGCGTCGATGTTGATGCGCATGTACATTATGTGGGCCGAAAAGAACGGCTATAAGGTACGTGAGGTCGATTTGCAGGATGGCGAAGTAGCGGGTGTGAAGTCCGTAACGCTCGAAATAGAAGGTGAATACGCCTACGGAAATCTTAAATCCGAGAATGGCGTGCATCGCCTGGTGCGTATTTCACCCTTTGACTCTAATGCCCGGCGGCATACCTCGTTTACCTCGGTGTATGTCTACCCACTGGCCGACGATGACATCGAGATCGACGTCAACCCGGCGGATATCACCTGGGATACTTATCGCTCCGGCGGCGCGGGCGGGCAGAACGTCAACAAAGTCGAGACCGCTGTCCGGCTGCATCACAAGCCTTCGGGTATTATCATTGCCTGCCAGCAGGAACGCTCGCAATTGATGAACAAGGAAGTGGCGATGCGGCTTCTGAAGTCGCGGCTGTATCAGATCGAACTGGAAAAACGTAACGAAGCCCGTGCGGAAGTGGAGGCGTCGAAGCGTAAGATCGAGTGGGGGTCTCAGATTCGCAGTTACGTCCTCGACGATCGCCGCGTGAAGGACCACCGCACCGATTACCAGACCTCGAACACCGACGCTGTATTGAACGGCGATATAAACGATTTCATCAAGGCTTATCTGATGGAAAATTAGGTAAACCGCGAAGTAGTAGGCCGGAGCGGGTCAACGGTTCGAGACGAAATTGCAGAACGTCGTTTCTCCGTTTAACTTTAACCGTTGACCCGCAAATTAAATGCTGCATTACGACCTTCTTGGCCACGGGCCAAACGCTTTGTTGGCTTTTCATGGAGTGGGGCAGACGGGGCGTCGCTGTTACGAACCCTTTGCCCGGCATTTGGGGAACTACTACACGATTTATGCTTTTGATTTATTTCATCACGGGCTGAGCAAGGGCGTAAGTGGCAGCGATGATTTTTCCGATGCCGATGTGTTGACCAAGGTAGTTTGGAAAGCGCTTATTCAAAACTTTATCCAGGAAAAAAACATCGTTCGCTTCGATGTAGCAGGTTTCAGCCTGGGTGGGCGTTATGCCCTGGCCACCGCGGAGGCTTTTTCCGAACATATAGGGCGGCTGATTCTTATCGCGCCCGATGGGGTAGTGGATCACCCGATGTTTGGCCTGGCAACTCGTTTCGCTCCTACCCGCAGTCTGTACCGACGGCTCAGCGATAACCCGCAACCGCTCTTTGCCGCTGCCGACCTGGCGCAGAAGGCACGAATTCTGCCCGAAAAAATGGTGAGTTTTGTTCGCTATGCGCTCGGGACACCGGAGCAACGGCGGCGGGTATACCGTTCCTGGGTAAGTCTGAGGGAAATGTCTTTCAACATTATTAAGCTACATAGCCTGCTGGAAAGAAGGGGAGTGGAAGTATGGCTTTTTGTGGGCAAATACGATCCTGTCATCGTACCGGCAAAGCTGAAAGTACTATCGCAGCGACTACCCAAAGAACGATTCGTCGTGCTTGAAAGCGGGCACGGGGGATTAGTAGAACGGGCGGCGATGGTAATGAAGCAAAAAAAATGACCTATGCTTCCTCTGCAAGTACCTTGATTTTCGCCAGTGCTCGTTTCCAGGCCAGGGTCATAGAATCAAAAGAATCTTCCGCCATTTCGACTTCTACGCTCAGCTCAGTGGTGCTACCTCTGGCAGTGAGCAGATAAGTCTCCTTGCCTCCTTTTACATTCATAGCTTCTTGGCTCGTGTAGTCCTCCTCACCGCCGAAGACTACGCCCTGATACTCCACAGACAGCATAAGCGGAGGTTCGTTCACTATCACCTCTCCCACAAGACCCCCGCCGCTAACATCAGTGAACAGTACTTTGCTACCTTCCTCCCAACTGGTTTTGGGGCGGGCACCAAAGCTGAATTCGCCGTACCAGCGCGGCGTAAAACGTTCATCGGTCAGTATCTCCCACACCTTTTCCCGTGAAGCAGATATTTCGACTGCCTTCTCGATGGTTTTCCTTTTCATCGGTAGTTGCATTAACATAGTCGGTTGAAGATTTTCCTTTTTTAAATAATGAAGAGGATGGTGGAACATTGTCGGAAAGCACAGAAATGCTATTATATATGTATTATAAAAAACCGAATTACTGAATTTTTATAATATAATCCAAATATAAAATAGCTTTATGTGATATTGTAGAGTAGTGCCAATCAACTGGGAAAGGAAAAAGCGGAACGGCAAGTGTATATTCAAAAGAATAAGTATTTATAATAAATGGGGCCTTTAATTCGCCGCATGCTTGGCGTTTAAGTAGTCTTCCCATTCATCGATATCGGTAAGGGCTTCCAACAAGTCATAGCTAATGTTATTCTGCGCCAAAACTGCTTCAGTTTTCTCCATCAGATCAGGTTGGCTCCACGGCATATTGTCGAAGACTACTTCATATAAACGGTTCATACCCAGCAAGTAATAGCCGCCGTCGGTAGAGGGCCCAAGTACCACCTCATGCTGATGGAGCCGTTGAAAAGCTGCCTGCAAGTGTTGTGACTTCAAATCCAGGCAATCGCTGCCAATGATGACGACGTGGCTTGCCCCGCGCGCGAACTGCTCTCGAAAAGCCTGCTTCATGCGGTCGCCGAGGTCGCCATCCTGGGGTTGAATGGCTTTCTGCCAGCCATTCCATAGATCATCGTAGTTTATATAATCACCATAGTATACCGTTTTAACATAGCTTTCTGCGGGGAGGGCTTCGGCGGTTTTGCGGGTATATTCCAGCAGTTCGCGGTAGATCTCAACGGCCTTTGAATGGCCTACGGTTTTTGCGATGCGGGTTTTCACCTTTCCTTCGATAGGGTTCTTTACAAAAATAATCAGGGCAGGGAGTGGCATAATTTGGTAGTTTTGTGCTTCTGAAAAAGATTCAAACAACTAAAATTATGCCCAAAAAAATAATATTCTCCGAGAAGGCCCCCGCACCCATCGGGCCGTATAGCCAGGCAGTCATGGTTAATGATACGCTTTATGTTTCGGGCCAGATTGCGCTGAAAGAGGCCGAAGCCGGGGATGTCCAGGTTGAGGCCCGGCAGGTAATGGAAAACATCGGACATATCCTCACCGCTGCCGGACTCACCTACGCGCACATTGTCAAATCCAGCATTTTTCTGAAGAATATGGATGACTTTGGACTGGTCAACGAAGTGTACGGTTCTTACTTTGAGAGCGAGCCGCCTGCCCGCGAAACGGTACAAGTGGCGAAGCTGCCAAAGGATGTGAACGTAGAGATTTCAGTGATTGCGGTTAAATAATGAATAGTGCTCTTCGACTCCGCTCAGAGTGATAACTTAATATTGAAAATGCAAGACAAAACAGTACGCGTACGATTTGCGCCCAGCCCCACGGGGCCACTCCATGCCGGAGGCGTGCGCACGGCGCTTTATAACTACCTTTTTGCCCGGCAGACGGGCGGCCAGATGCTGCTGCGTATCGAGGATACCGACCAAGCGCGTTACGTGCCCGGTGCCGAAGATTACATTCTGGAAGCGCTGGCGTGGCTGGGGATTTCGATTGATGAAGGTCCCAACGTGGGTGGCCCGCACGCTCCTTACCGCCAGTCGGAGAGGAAAGAAATCTACCGTGAATACGCCGAAAAACTGGTCTTTGAGGGGAAAGCCTACTACGCCTTTGACACACCGGAAGAGCTGGACGCCATGCGCAAACGGCTGGAAGAGGCCAAAGTACCCGCCGCGCAGTACAATGCTATCACACGGCTGCAAATGACTAATTCGCTGACGCTGCCCATTGCCGAAACCAAAAAACGCCTGGAAAGCGGCGAGCCGTACGTCATCCGGATGCAGGTGCAGCCCAAAGACGATATTCGTTTTCACGACCTGATCCGCGGCTGGGTTGTGGTACATTCATCGCAGATCGATGACAAGGTACTTCTCAAATCGGACGGAATGCCAACCTACCACCTGGCTAATATTGTCGACGATCACCTGATGGGGATCACGCACGTGATTCGGGGCGAGGAATGGCTGCCGTCGGCTCCGATGCACGTGCTACTGTATCGTTATCTCGGTTGGGAAGCAACTATGCCGCAGTTTGCGCATTTGCCTTTGTTGCTGAAGCCTGACGGCAACGGTAAACTTTCCAAACGTGACGCCGACCTGGGCGGTTTTCCGATTTTTCCGCTGCAATGGACCGACCCGAAGACGGGCGAAGTTGCCAAAGGTTTTCGTGAAGAGGGCTATTATCCCGAAGCTACCGCCAACTTTTTGGCGTTGCTGGGCTGGAATGCCGGAACCGAGCAGGAGATTTTCACGATGAATGAACTCATCGAAGCATTCAGCTTCGAGCGCGTGCACAAGGCAGGGGCAAAGTTTGATATTCAGAAGGCGATGTGGTTCAACCAGCAGTATCTGAAAGAAAAAGACGACCTGACGATGGCTGCACAGGTACAGCCGCTGTTTGCCCGGAAAGGTATCCAAATATCCGACGAACAGGCGATCCAAATCGTTCATCTATTGAAAGACCGGGTGCATTTTGTTCACGAGATAGTAGATGAATCGGCCTTTCTTTTTTCAGCTCCCGAACATTACGACCAGGAAATCGTTTCTAAAAAATGGAATGAGGATGCCCAGCGTGGCATCGACGCTTTCGCCCACGCTTTGGATACCAACGAAAGCGAATTCATCGCAGAGAATATCAAGCATTTTCTTGCCGAAACCCTGGAATCCGCGGGGATCAAAATGGGGAAAATTATGCAGGCGTTGCGACTCGCCGTCACGGGTTCGGGAACTGGCCCCGATTTGATGGTAACGATGGAGATCCTGGGAAAAGAAGAAGTAGTACGACGTTTGCGCCGGGCGTTAGAAGTTTTAGGCTAAAACAGGAAACAACGCAGATATTTTATAATTAATGTCAGATAAATCGTTTATCTGACATTTTTTTAACGGGCTAACCTCACGGCTAGCATCCAGGTCGACCTTCCTGCCGTAGTATAGGTTACTAACTTTTTCAACTTACTATTAACTCTTTATGACTGCAAAGTTTACTCCTGAGCGGCCGCTCCATGGGATATGTGCAAAGCGCACCTCAGGGCTGACACTATTACTGGCTTTTTGTTCTCTGATCGCCACAGCGCAGGTCGAAGTACAGGTCGTTGATCTTCTCTATCACAATGCACTACCCGGAGTCACGGTACATATCGAAAACAGTGCTGCCGATTTCAAGGCCTCCGCACAGACTAACGCGCAGGGAAAAGTCACATTCAGCGACCTTTCGGGAGCAGCGCGCTACCGGGTATATGCCGATGAGTTTGCCACCTATGCCGGCGCCGAGCTAACCAGCGTAGCTTCTCCGGCCAGCCTGTTACTAGAGCTTCCTTCCAAGCGCGAATCCAGCCTCGACGAAGTGGTGATCAGTGACCGCCGCACGGCAGAACTCAATACCCGCGATGCGCAGGTGTCCTACTACGTGACCAAAAAGGAGATTCAGGCCCTGCCTATCGAAGGGCGCGACATCACCAAATCATTATACCGCTTACCTAATCTTACATTGGCCACGCTGGGGTATGCCGAAGCTCCCAACGTATCGATCAACGGTCTGAATGGTACTTATACCAACTACATGATCGACGGGATGGACAATAACGAGCGCTTTCTGGGCAATATGAAGTTCAACACGCCTGTTGGGTTTGCCGAGGGCATCACTGTGCTGACCAACAACTACTCCGTGGAATACGGCAATACCAGCAACGGTGTGGTGAACGTCACGACGCGTTCGGGCAAGAACGAGCTTTCGGGTGAAGTATTCTACCTAAGCCGCCCCGGCAGCGTAATCGACGCAAAGTCGGCCTTCGCTACCCTCGATTTGTCGGGCAACCAGGTAAAAGACGGCTTTCAGCGCAATCAACTCGGTCTGGCTCTGGGCGGTGCCCTGAAGCGCGACAAGACATTTTTTTACATCAACTTCGAGCAGACTCTCGACAGGAAAGATAACCTGCTGAATGTACCGGCCCTGGGTGTCAACGAAACAGTACGCGGCAGAAATAGCTTCAGCTATGCCTCCGGCAAGATTGATCAGCTCTGGACAAATCGTTTCAAGTCTTCCTTGAGGGTCAATGTGGGCAGCTTCGACATCGGTCGGCAGGGCGGTGGTTTGGAAGGTGGCGTCAATTTTCCGTCTTCGGCCTCTAATCAAGCCAACCGAACCTACCTGATTGCTCTGAAAAATAGTTATAGCATCGGCGACCGCCTGACTGCCGAAACCAACTACCAGCACTCGTACTTCCGCTGGAATTACCGGCAGCCCGTTAACCCCGACAGTCCATCGGCAACTGTGTTGGATCCCAAGGGTGTGACCATCGCCATTATCGGGCAAAGTGGCTCGATCTTCGATGATAAGGAGTTTTCTCATCAGTTGCAGCAAAAATTCTTTTACCGGGCAGGACGTCACAATCTTAAAGGCGGTGTTGAGTTCATGACTTCCGATTATAGCTTGCAGGGTGGGGGTAATCCTAACGGAGCCTACACGGTTCGCCTGAACGACTCGCAACTGGAAGCCCTGAAAAACAAAAATCTGGGTTCTTCTCTGGATATCAATGATATTCCGCTGGATGTAGAGGTAATCCGATATGAGGTCGAGCTTAGGCCTACCACATTCGGGGCACGTCAGAATGTATATAATATATACGTTGAAGACAGTTATGAGGCTTCGGAACGCCTGAACCTGACCTTTGGGCTGCGATATGACTACGACAACCTTTCAAAAGGTGGCGGAACCAAAGGCGATCTTAATAACCTGGCGCCGCGTCTGAGTTTTAACTACAAGCTCGGTGAGGTCAGCGTGATTCGGGGAGGCTATGGTTTGTTTTATGACAAAATCAAGTACTCAGCTTATAGCGATGCTCTGCAGTTCAACAGCAACTCGGCAGATTACAAGAAAGAACTGGCTGAACTACAACGCCTGGGTTTGCTGGATTCAAAGGCCGACCTTGATCGCATCACTTTCCCGGGCAATATCCGCGCTACTACCGGCAGCGTTACTTATCTGAAAGGTCCCAGCGCGGATGATTTGCAGGGCCAGCGCGAAACGCGTTTCAACAATAACCTGCGTATCCTGAATCCCAACGGCTACAAGAATCCTTACTCGCACCAGGCTTCATTAGGCTTCCAGACCAAGCCGAGCCAGAATACTCTTTTCTACGTCGATCTGGTCCACACGGCCACGGAGGATTTATACATGATTCGTAATCTGAACCCCGCTTCTCCGTTCCCCAACGACGACCCTGACAATCCTAAGGTGCGCACTGTGGCAGCGGCTGATCTTACCCGTCCGGTACCTATTGTGAATGGTACAGCCACCATTAACGGCGAGGTACTGCGTGGTGTTGCCCGCAGTGTGTACATGACTACCGCTGAGGGCAAAGCCAAATACTGGGCCGCCAACTTTGTGTTTCACAAGCTACAAGCGGGCCAGAAAGTCGGCTACCGAGTCAATTATGCATTGGCATTGGTGAAAAGCAACACCAGTAGTCTCAATACCCGTGCGCATGACTCCAACAATTTCGCCGCTGACTACACCTACGACGAGCAGGATCGCCGCCACGTGCTCAATGCCATGCTGTTCTACAATCCGATTCCCAGTCTGTCGATCACTCCAGCCTTCCTGTTGCAAAGCGGCCAGCCTTACACCATTCTGGCCGATGCCCGCAAATACGGTACTACTGACCTTAACGGTGACTCGGAAACCTTCTGGTCTCCAGACTATGCACCCGGTGAAAAACGGCATGGCCATCGCCTGCCCTGGGCCAAAACCCTGGATCTTTCGATCAAGTATAATATCAGAGTTTTGGGAGAAAACGGACGACTGGAGTTGTCGGCAGATGTGTATAATGTGCTGAACACGACCAATATTTCCGGTTTTAACGTGACACGCGGGGCCAGCAATCAGTTTCAGACCGAGGGTAGTTTCGTAACGCGTTCGGCGGCACCGCCCCGGCAGTTTCAGTTCGGGGTGCGTTATTTTTGGTAGATAGTACCAAACTACCTGTCATTAACAGTTAGTTTTTTATAAAAAGTTACGTAGTGAATAAAAGGATTTTCCCCCTATTGTGTATTTGCTTAGTGGTGGCCTCTGCATCCACACTTCTGGCTCAGGCCAGTGTCCGTAAAATCTGGATTGACACCGATCTGGTAATAGGTCTGCCCGAGCGCGCTCCTCGCGAAGTAGATGACGGGCTTACGTTGCTTATGGCTCTCCGGCACGTCGATAAAGTCGATGTACAGGGAATCAGTCTGGTGACTAATGTAGAGTACGGCTACCAGATAGCCCAAAAGCTGCTGAAATGGTACGCTCCTGATCGGAGTATCCCTGTGTATAAAGGTTCCAACGCCACGGGGGATGTGGGCATCGAGAGTGACGCGTCCCGCGCCCTTGCAGCTGCCTTAAGAAAGGAAAAGCTGACTATTGCGGCCATTGGTCCGGCCACCAATGTGGCCACGGTACTGAAAAATCATCCCGAACTCGCCAGCCAGATTGAAGAAATTACTTTCTGTGCGGGTCGTACACCGGGTTTTCATTTTCGTCCCGGCCTGGAAACAATGACTGTTTCAGATTATAATTTTGAAAAAGATGTGGAAGCGTTTAAGGTCATTTTCGATTCTGGGGTAAAGGTCATTTTGTCGGGATTTGAGTGCAGCTCCTACGTTTTCCTGGGCCGGACTGATTGGGCTTTTCTGGCGCAGGGCTCCGAGGGTGATCAGTGGGTGGCGGCGCAACTGGCCCCCTGGTCGCTGCGCGGCCAGCGTGTATTTGGAGTCGAGGGCTTTATTCCCTACGACACTACCCCGCTGGGCCATATCACCCATCCGCAGTACTTTAAGTACTACCGCGATATCCCGGTGCAAATCAATATGCGAGAAAACGACGCCACTACGCCCAATGCGACCAAAGGCGAAAAACCTTTCTTAGAGGTTTCCTACGACTACAAATCCAAGTGGAAGTGCGACTACGCTTACAAGGCACTGCCTGGTTTTGAGGAGGTAGTGATTGAGTCATTGAAAAAAGACCACCCGAATACTGAAGCATCCAAGCGGTAGTTGCTTGAATTTATTCAAAAAACAAATTATATGTACAGGCAAATAGTTTTTAAAGTACTAGCAATCAGTTCATTTTTGGGGATTAGCCAAGTACTCTTCGCGCAGACAGCCCCCAAGCGGATCTGGTTCGACACCGATCTTATGGTCGGCTTGCCGGAGCGTGCCCCCCGCGAGGTGGACGACGCCGTAGCACTGCTGATGGCCCTACGCTATTCCGATAAAGTGGATATGGTCGGCGTAAGCATCGTGACCAATGTGGATTATGGGTATGATGTAGCAAAAAAGCTTATGAAAGGATACGCTCCTGATCGCGATATCCCGGTATACAAGGGGTCTAATGATTTGGGAGACGTGGGTAAAGAAAACGATGCTACGCGCGCTCTGGCGGCAGCCTTGAAAAAAGAAAAGCTGACTATCGCGGCCATTGGCCCGGCCACCAACGTGGCCACGGTACTGAAAAACCATCCCGAACTCGCCAGCCAGATTGAGGAAATCACTTTCTGTGCGGGCCGTACGGCGGGCGCTAAGTTTGAGGCCGGATTGGAAAATTTCGTGTTGATGGACTATAATTTTGAAAAAGACGTAGATGCGTTCAAGGTCATTTTCGACTCGGGGGTAAAGGTCATTTTGTCGGGATTTGAGTGCAGCGAATTCCTTTTTTTGGGTAAAACTGACTGGGAGTTCCTCGCCAAAGGCAGTGAAATCGATCAATGGCTGGCTGCACAGTTTGCGCCCTGGTCGGTACGCAACAAGTTTGTCTACGGCAGCGAGGGTTTCATTCCCTACGATGTGACACCGCTGGGGCACATCACGCACCCGCAGTTTTTCAAATATTACCGCAATATTCCGGTACAGATCAACTACCGCCAGAATGACTCCACCGTTCCCGGCCAGCCAAAGGGCGAGAAGGCTTACCTGGAAGTGTCCTACGACTACCCCAGCAAGTGGACCTGCGATTTTGCTTACAAGACCGAAATAGGCTTCGAGGAACTCGTCATTGAAGCTTTAAAGTCAAAGAACTGAGGACACCATTCCGGTAATGCCTTTCACGCTTCCGTGCGCGCCGATGAGACGCTGATATGTACCGTTTGCTCGAAGAACCTTGTCATTTCCGGCAAGGTTCTTTACATTAGTAGCCGTCCTGTGACGGCCCGATCCGGAGCATTATATTTTGCGGAGCGAGCATGGGCAGTTATTCATTTCGGACCGCTGGCGCGGTTCATAATTCATTTAACTAAATATGGCCAAGAAAAAGCAACCTGACCCTAATGAGACTGACAGCGAAAAGCCCCGGGTGCACAAAGACCTCGAAGGCTTCGACATCCAGATAAATTCATTTGGTGAAATCACCAGTAGTTTCGACATGGACCGCGTCAACGAATTTCTTAACAAAAATGTGGATGACAAAAAACTCCGCGATCGCGAAGATATTCCTGGGCGTAAAACCCGCAAGAAAAAGCGCAAGTCGGATGAAGAAGAATAGAAAAGAATAGAATCCTGAACTATTCAGGATACAAATAAATGCTGTGGTTGTATGCCATGTCCTAAGCAACCAAGTACTTCAACGATTAAGTATAACTCCTGATTTATCTAACCCTTTAAACGCAAAAAATGACTTCACACGAAATAGACTACAAAATCATCGGCGAGGACATCCAGGTTGTGGAGGTCGAGCTCGATCCCAATGAAACCGTTATCGCCGAAGCCGGAGCCATGCTGTACATGGAAGACGGCATTCAGTTCGAAACGAAAATGGGCGATGGCTCTGAGCCAAACCAGAGCATTATGGGCAAAATTTTCCAAGCCGGAACGCGGCTCATTACCGGAGAGTCGCTCTTTATGACGCACTTTACCAACCGGGGATATGGTAAAAAGAAGGTAGCCTTTGCTGCGCCTTATCCCGGTACGATCATGCCGATCGACCTGCGCCTGATTCCTGGCAACGAACTCATCGTCCAGAAAGACGGCTTCCTGTGCGCGGCTTTGGGTACGAGCATGAAGATTCACTTCAACCAGCGCATTGGCTCAGGCTTGTTTGGTGGTGAGGGTTTTATCCTGCAAAAACTGCGCGGCGACGGCATGGCGTTCGTGCACGCGGGCGGCGTGATGATGGAGCGGCAGCTCAACAACGAAATGCTGCGCGTGGACACTGGCTGTGTCGTCGGCTTCGAGCCGAGCATCAGCTTCGATATTCAGCGGGCGGGCGGCCTGAAATCGATGGTATTTGGCGGCGAGGGTATGTTCCTGGCTACGCTACGCGGCACCGGAAAAGTGTATCTGCAATCGATGCCAATTTCGAAACTCATCGACCGCTTATCGCCCCGTGGGGGCAATGCCAAGAAAGAAAGTGGCTCAGTACTGGGCGGCTTGGGGGATTTGTTTGAAGGGTAGTTTTGAAGTAAGGTACTTTGTCAGCAGGCCGAGCCATTTATGGC
>CAZCOG010000009.1:0-9384 GCA_964500445.1 uncultured Persicitalea sp.
CCATTTTACGAAAACAGTATCCTTATAATTCAGCGACAGTATTTTTGGAGGAATTAAGGACAAGCGATTTAATCGAATTGACGCATTGGGCGGTTTACCTGAAAAGTCGTTTTATCCTAGCGAATTGAGGAAAATAGCAGTAATAATGCCTAACTACTATTAAAGACTAACTTAGAGGAATCAATGGAGGGAAAAGCTTATAGGGCAATTTATAAATTAATCTATTTAAATTTGTTCTTTCTATAGAGTAAGTTATAAAAATACCAATAATAATGATACGTCAAATCAACATGTTTTTTGGGCGGAAAGATTAGAGCGCAGCCAGCCGACTGAACGCCCATATCTAGTTTTCAAACTGGAAAGGTGGAACTTCTGTAGTTCCTTTTTAATGTGGAAAAATAGGTTGCCGAAATGTGGGTAACACCTAGGGAGGGGAAGCTTGAAGTAGATATCCTATTTCCCTTCCTCAATCAAACCTTTTTGCCGCAGGATACGGTCGAAAAGTTTCGTATCATGGTCAGAATTGAAAATTGTGTAAGGCAAATATATAAACTGCCCGCGCGACATGACAAGGATATAGGCCTCCTTGTCTTTATAGGCTTCCTTGATCATATCCCATTTCATAACGCCCCCTTCCTTCGCATTGATTTTCATCAGGATTTGACGCTGATCAATTTCGTAAATATACTTGTCGAACATCGGCTTGTACTGCTCCAGCTGCGTGATCCCCGTAAACTGGATCAACCAGAACAAAATGTAAAGTAGTACACCCACAATAATGACTACATAAATCCAGATATTAGGATAGACGCCGGTCAGACTAATGATGGCATTGACCATAAGCAAAAAAAGCGGGAGCAGCAGCCATTTCATTTGAGCCTTAAAGAATTGCTTCATTGCCAGCCAAATATATTTTTTGGTATCCAACGCATAGCGCTTTGTACGGATAGCCGCCGGATTGGCAGAAATCTGAGGATTAGACTGGTACTTATTGGAAGGCATTTTTGCCATTTCTATGGTATTAAATTATTAATTAATAGATCGTTAGATATTAATGGTAACTCTCCAAAAAAGAGTTTCTTGAAAAAGTACACCTCTGCTTTCTGGTTCGCTCTTCCGAAGTCAAGGGAACTGCAAAGTTAGGAAAAAGCCCTCAACTTCACCGAAACCGGAAGGATTTAAAACGGGATGACGTATTTTGGCGTTATTTGTCTTTAAAAACAATTGTGAATGAGTGACGACGGGCTATCCGTCGATTATTCACCTACTCAAAATTAATAAATGAGTTTCCTTTTTCCTTCCTTTCTCTGGGGTTTGCTGGCGGTTTCAGTACCCATTGCTATCCACTTTTTCAACTTTCGCCGCACCAAACGCGTCTTTTTCACGAATGTAGCTTTCCTGAAAGCGGTCGAGACACAGACGAGTTCGTTTCGAAAAATCAAGCATTGGCTTATTCTGGCGGCAAGGGTACTGGCAGTTACCTGTCTGGTACTGGCTTTTGCCCAGCCATTTATTCCCAGCAAGAGCGAGCTGGGTATCAGCCGCCAGGGCATCACGAGCCTGTACCTCGATAACTCATACAGTATGCAGAACGAGGAAAACAACAAACGCTATCTTGACATCGCGACGGGGCGGCTGGGCGATTTGTTGGCCATCTTCCGCAATGCTACCACGCTGCAACTCATGACCAACGATTTCTCGGCCCCTGAGCAAACACTGGCCACAGCCGATAAAATTCGGGATCGCCTGACTACTGTTGGCCTGTCGCACACACCGCGAACATTGTCGGAAGTGTACCGTCGCCAGCAGAATTTAATGTCTCGCCATACCACAGCGGGCAAAAACCAGTTGTTCTGGTTTTCCGATTTCCAGAAAAGTACCGTTGGAGATTTATCCAAAATCGAGGTAGATTCGACCAATCGGCTGTTTATCGTACCGGTCCAGGCCACGCCCGAAAAGAATATTTTTGTGGACTCTGTATGGCTGAATACTCCTTTTATCCGCGAATTGCAGAACAATATTCTATATGTCAAAGTAAGTAATTCTGGAACAGATGTTGCCGAGAACACCGTCATCAAGCTATATCTGGACGAGGCTCAGGTTTCGACCGCTTCCGTGGATGTTCCCGCCAACGGCTCGGCTAATGCTTCCTTTAATTTTAGCATTAAGGGTCGGGGCTATAAGAAGGGGCGCATTACTTTCGACGACTTCCCGGTCACGTTCGACAATGATTACTATTTCGTGCTGAATGCCTCGCCTGTCATTAATATCGTGCACTTGTATGGTCAGGCGAATGGGGGGCGCTACATTGAAAATGTCTTTGATAACGACAGCTTGTTTTTAACCCAAAGTTTCAACGTCCAGAATGTGGACGTTGGGCAACTCCGCACGGCAGATCTCGTCGTGCTGGAAGGGGTTGAGCAGCCATCGGGTTCACTGCGAACCGCGCTGGACGATTTTGTCAAGAAAGGGGGTAGTTTGGCCATCATCCCGCCAACCAACCCTGACGCGGGTGCTTATAGTTCGTTTCTGAGCGGACTGCGAATCAATGGCTTACAAACCAGGCAAAGCACGCCACAACCCGTGCCAATGAATGTACCCGACCGAAGTACTCCGTTTTTTAGTGATGTGTTCGAGGAATCCATTCGTCAGGAAACCAATCTGAGTCTGCCATCAGCCTCACCCACTTGGCAGTGGAGCAACAGCGGCAACAACCTTCTAACGCTTCGAAATGGCCAGACCTACCTGAGCCAATCCTCGGTCGGGCAGGGAAAGCTGTATCTTTTTGCCGCCCCCTTATCGGCGGCTTATGGCAATATGGCGCAACATGCGCTGTTTGTTCCAGTCATGTACAAATTGGCCGCACTGAGTGTTAGGGCGCAGCGCACCGCTTACTCATTCGATGAAAATAACCTGACCATGACCGTCAGCGATCCCAAGCCCAATGCCGTGTACAAACTACGCCGCGACAAAACGGAGCTCATCCCCGTGCAGCGTCTGAACGGCAATCAGCTGGTGCTGGAACTGCCTAAAAGTAACCAACTCAGCGAAAACCAGTCGGTTGATGCTGGCTACTACGAACTAGTTAATGAAGATAATACCGAACAACTTCTGGCCCTCAATCACGATAATTCCGAATCCAAACTCGAATATTATACGCCTGACGAACTACGGGCAGCCTTTTCCGGCAAGAAAAACGTGGAGGTGTTTGACAAAATTAATGACGCGGCCTTCGCCCGGGAATTTGAGGATCAGAACCTAGGCACCAGCCTTTGGAAGTACTTCCTGATCGCGGCACTTGTGTTTTTATTATTGGAAATTGTATTGATTCGGTTTTTGAGGTAGGAGGGCTTTTGGTATTTTTGGAGTTAAGTCTTGATTTGTTTTATCTTATATTATAACAAATTATTTCTACTCTCTCCATTTGGTTCAAAGCAAAATGCGTACTTCAAGCGGGCCAGAAAGAGTGTATATCATACAAGTCAGTATGCCTCCCGACCCATTGGCTATGATGCATCCGCCATTCCATAAAGGCATATTTGCTCTTCTTCTTCTGTTAGTGTCAAGCGGGATAGTTTGCGGTCAGAAGTCTCTATATGTTGATCCAGGGCTCTGGTCGAAAATAGACTATAAACTAAATCAGAATCCCCCGCCTTCCCGTTATACGTTTATCCCGCAGTTGGTCGAAGCGCATTTCAAGAATCGGCCCGACTCCATCTATCCCGCCTGTTTTGCGATCATGATCCGGCTGGAGCGAAAGTTCAATCTTGAAGCGGCGATCACTGTCGGGAGAGCCATGGCCCAAACCGCCGCCCAACAGGGAAACCTCGGCAGAGAAGCAATTGCTTACGAAAATCTCGCTCGTTACTACGATGCGCTGGGAGTTTATCGGCTGGCGGCGTTACGGCTGGAAAAGGCACGTGACCTATACCTCAGCCTGGGGGACACGCTTTCCACCCTCCAATGCGAACACCAAATGCTGGGGTTCAGGCTGCATTTCGTAAATAGGGAAAAGATTCTCCCGCTCCTGGAAAATTTGCTGGCCCAAACAGTAGCCCTCGAAGCGGAGCGGCTGAGTCAGCAGGTGCGCCTGCAGCTGCTGGAGCAATATCTGCTCGCGGGGCGTTTTGAGAAAGTCGGGCAGCACCTCCCGTATCTGGATGAGCTGACCGAGTCCGATCCCATCAAGCCCAGAGAGTACCCCCTGCTGATCAACGCCGCAAAATTCAAAGGCGACCTGGCTTTGGCCAGGGGGCGTCTGGACGAAGCCGAGGGGCATTTTCGGCGAACCTTGATGTTGTGCCGGGCGGAACCCGGCCCCTGGTTTGAAATCTTCACCCTTAATGCCCTGGCCAGGCTTGAAATGAAACGCGGGCAGCTTGCGCAGGCTAAAAATTTCCTGGAAGAGTCACGAGCCAAAGCTGAAAAACTCAATCTTGACGACTTATTGGCCGAAACCTATGCCCTGAAATCCGAAGTCGCCGAACGGGAGAACGATCCCGGCGACGCCCTGCGATACCTGAAAAAGAAGATGTATCACGAAGAAAAATTCAATGCGAGGAGCGGAGGCTTCGACCTGGAAAACTATTATCTGCAAGCCGAACGGGACAGGCTGCTGGCCGACGAAAGGAGCAGAATTCTCGAACTTGACCTGAAAGAGACTCAACTCCACTATTCGGTTATTATTCTCACTCTGTTGGCGCTGTTGGCTGTTGGCTTTGTACTGGGGTATATCCAACAGCGACGCCGCAAGACCGAACTGGCCGACCGAAACTTCCTTATTCAGCAGCAGGCAGATGAGTTGGCTAGCCTGGATGCGGCCAAATCACGCTTCTTCGCCAACATCAGCCACGAGCTTCGTACGCCGCTTTCGTTAATCGTGGGACCGCTCGCCACTCTACTAAGTAAGGGTGAGCAGCCCGATAAGCATACCGCGCTATTGCGAACCGCTCAGCGCAGCGCCCGGCAGCTGGAGACGTTGGTCAACAACATCCTCGATCTTCGGAAGCTGGAAGCGGGCAAAATGCCTCTGAATCCGGAACCGACTCAGTTGAATGCCTTTTTCCAGTTGCATCTCGAACAGTTTCAATCGCTGGCCCAATGGCGACAGATTCGTTACACGCACAACATCAGGATCGCTCCCTCATTGGTAGCCGATCTCGACCGTGAGAAATGCCGCCAGATTCTGTACAACCTGCTTTCTAATGCTTTTAAGTTCACGCCTGCCGCCGGGAGTGTCGAGGTGATCGTGGAAATGTCGGGCGATCAGCTTTCAATCCAAGTGGACGACACCGGAGTCGGCATCCATTCCGATGATCTGCCGCAGTTGTTCGACCGGTTCTTCCAGGGTAGTCGAAAAGGAGGGGCCTTGTCCGGGGGTACGGGCATTGGGCTGTCCATTTGCCAGGAGTACGTTCACCTGATGCAGGGTGACATCCAAGCGAACAGCCAGCCGGGGGCGGGCAGTGTTTTTAATGCCTCGTGGCCCGTCGCGCTTTCTGAAATAGGCAGTAGCCCGGCTCCCCTTGCGGTCAGCGAATTGCCTGCCTCCCACGAAGGCAGTGTACCGCTGCTGAAATCGGTGGTTGGGGAGTCCCCCCCTACCGAAACTGCCTCCCTCCTACCAACCCTGCTGATTGTAGAAGATAACCCTGGCCTACGGGAATACCTCGGGCTTGTGCTGTGCGATACATACCACGTACGGCTGGCTGAGAACGGAGCGGTGGCCTTGCAAATGCTGGCCGAAGTCCCGGCGGTGGACCTGGTGCTCAGTGACCTGATGATGCCCGTCATGGATGGCTACGAACTGCTGGAAAAACTGAAAGCCGACGACGCCACCCGTCACCTTCCTTTCCTCATGCTTACGGCGCGCGCCGAACCGACTGACCGCCTCCGTGCCCTACGCCTAGGCGTGGACGACTACCTCACCAAGCCCTTCGAAGAGGAAGAACTCCTGGTACGCATCGCCAACCTGCTGAAAAATCAGGCGATGCGTCGACTGGAAGGCGAGCCTTCTGATAAAGAACCCGTTGCCCCGGCCACTCCTCCGACCCGCCTCTCGGAAGCCGAACAGACCTGGCTTGAAAACTTCGAGCAGTATGTTCGCGACTACCTGGCCAGCGACGCCCTTACCATTCCCGCCCTGGGTGAGGCGTTCGCGATGAGCGAATCCACCCTGTTGCGACAACTCAAGCGCCTGACGGGACTTTCCCCAGCGCAGTACCTGCAGCAGATGCGGCTCGACGAAGCCCGGCGACGGCTGGAAAATGGCGAGCCGGTGGCTACCGTGGCCCGCCGCGTGGGCTATAAGGATGCCCGCTCCTTCTCCCGAAGTTTCAAGAGGCGGTTTGGGAAGCTGCCTCGTAATTTTCCTAGTCGGTTTTAGGTTTCCTTTCTCTAAATGTCGCCTGATTGCTTCCGAAATTCATTTTGACGGATTTTGCTACCAGATTGACGGATTTTGTGCGTCAGTTCGCCGCACCTTTGCGATGTTATTTGTAACAAAGCAGGACGCCGAAAATGCTGACCAGAGTAGGCAAAAAAAAATTACATACATTATGAAAATGCTATACACGACTATGGCTTTACTGCTCACCTTGGTGCTTTCCAACCCCGCCTTATCTCAGGTGGAGGTAGGCAACTGGGAGATGCATCGGGGCAATGAGGGCATCGTAAAATTCAGAACTTCCAATACAGACGAGCGGAAGAAGGCTTTCGAAATTGGAAAGAAAAACCTCCCCGGCGAGAAAGCTTCCGGCTGGAGTCAGGCGAAGACGAGCCCGGATGGAACCGTCGATTTCTCCGAGAAGTCAGTTCTCACCCAGTGCGGCGAGCAGCTGGACTTCACATACTTCCAGACTATGGTTTTCGTGCCTACCAACGAGAATCTGTCGCACCTTACATTGTCGTACGATGAGGGCGACGACGGTGCCCGCATCTACTTCTTCAATAGCAAATACCCCAATGGGAGCTTTTCCGAGACCTCCGACCTTATCGGCAACCAAAAGGCACACAGGGAGGTCGATCTGAAAGACCAAATTGTGAAAGGTGAACACAACCGGATCGTTATCGTCCAATACGATCAATGTCCTGTTCTCAACAAAGTAAGGGGGGTCCGCATCAAGGCCAACGGTAAGGAAATTAAGCCGACCGTACTTCCCGACAAATTCAAGCTTCATGCTTATTCAGTCAATGGTCAAAGGGTAGAAAAAGGCAGCAATTACTATATGGCTTTTAACCCTTCCGAACAAGGAGACGCTAAACCGGGGAGAATTCTCAATCCTGGTAAAGGTACGGTTCTGAACATCGTAAAGGAAACGGTAGACGCCAGTAAGGGTATCGTTGCGCTTAAAGTGGCTAACGGGCCTTCTGCTGGTATGTACCTCACAGTAACCCCTGGCGGAGCGAACTATGTCAAAGTTCAAAAATCCGATCCAAAAGATTCAAAAGCACAGTTTGTCATCCGCTCTCCTGTGGAGAAAGAGGCAGCGGGCAAGAACTTTGTTTCGTTTGAGTCAGTATCTCACCCGGATCATTTCTTGCGCCACGCGGGTTATGTATTAATGGTGTCTCCGGCTAACGACGCCAATTTCAAGAATAAGGTGTACCGACACGATGCCTCCTGGCTCTTCGAGCCGATACAATAAAGAAGGGAAGGCCTTGCTTCGCTTCGCCTCACCTGCTGTCTGTACGGTTGCGGTGCCGTGTAACGCTGACAGGGTTCAGAATCCTGTCAGCGTTCGTTTTTTCTCCAACTATACAAAACGTGGTATTATAATACCATTTTGACGAAGAATATCACAAAATTTAACGAACACAGTCACCTCGCCTGCCTTAGCTTTGCGCGTACCTTGATTTTCATCCATCTCAAAACCTCATCGCTATGCACACACTTTTTACTACTGCTTCTTTCCGCTCCTTGCTTTACCTGCTGGCCCTGCAAGCCTACCCTAACCCCGTGCGGGATGCGGTGACGGTGGAAGTACTAGCCCCGGCAGCGGGTGTGGGTACTTTCGAGGTACTCAACCTGAATGGCCGGGCGCGGCAGTCGCGCAGGGAGGTACTTCTTGAAGGGCGAAACGAGGTAGTTTTCCAGCTGGGTACTTTGTCGAGCGGGGTTTATCTGATCCGCGCCACCGACGAGGCCAGCCGCCAGGCCACTGTAAGAGTCAGCAAGCAGTAGGTAGGTTGTAGAGCAGATTTTCTGAACAAGAAGGCCACAACTCTTTAAAAGTTGTGGCCTTTTTATGTCCTGAGTTTGGCTAATTCTATCCGTAAATTTCATTGAGCAGACCCGCCAGATGAATGCCAGCCTGCATCAGGCAGCGTTGCACAGTGTCGAAGTTTTCGTAAGAGTAACGGTAGCCCAACTTTTTATCCTCGGGTAAGGTATACACCTGCGGGAGAAGCCCCTGCGACACGGCGGCCCATTCCAGAGTACTCATGGCTTGCCATTGCTTGATTTGTGCTTTGGAAGGCTCATCCAGAAAGCCTGCCAGGTCGGAGTAGCTGAGCTGCTTACCTTCGATCATATCGCTGTCCCACACGCGGTGGAGGTTGGAGTTCTGACCGAACCACGTCACCCGCTCGCGGTTGCCGCCCTGGTCGTCGCGATTGCCGACGTGCAGCGGCTGGTGCAGGTCGCCCACCAGGTGGACGAGGAATTTCAAATGTTCGGCCTCGGCGGCGGGCGAGAGCGTATGGCTTTTCAGGGCGGCGGTAATTTCCTCAATCTTCATAATGATGTCGCCTTTTGGGTTCTTCGCGCTTTCGGCGTAAGTCTGCCCCGGCAGAATCGTCACCCAGTGCCAGTCGTGGGTATGGTTATAGGCCGTATCCGATTTGACATCGTCCATATAGTTGGATACCTCGGCCAGCGAGTTGCAGTCCAAAATTTTGGCGATTTTCCATTTGGCGTTTCGTTTCAGATGATTTTGGGCCACCAGCCCCACTACGCGGTGGCCCGTAACGCCCCAGGCTACCGCCGTAAGATTCAATGTGAGTAAACTCAGGCCAAGAACTAAATATTTCTTCATTTTAGTCGGAGAATTTCGGTGGTTTTTATCGCTTTGAGTATTTGCAAAAATACAGTTCAAAATCACTATCCGCTACGCCAGAATGTTATTTTTCGGTAATATTGAACGTACAATGGGTTTGGGAACCAATCGTAATGTTTCAATATTTGTAAAAAAACAGGCTAGAACTTCCCAACTTTTTAGACAGTTTTTGACGATTCTATTTTATGAAATTAACTCCCCTAGTTCTCAGTTCTTCTTTCCTCGTACTTTTAACTGTGGGGTGCAAGTCAGAAGACAATTCCGCCGGGACGGATGATTCAATTTTTGCCCAGCAGCCCGCTGCCGCTTCGAGGGCAGACGCTAACTC
>CAZCOG010000009.1:9394-136785 GCA_964500445.1 uncultured Persicitalea sp.
GAATATTATCCACCCAGATTCCTTTTGGGGCATTTCACCGGGTGATCGAATAGCTACCCACGAAGGCGAGTTGGCAAAAAGCCAACTGGTAAATGGTGAAGGCAATTTTACGACTTACCTTATACTGGATCAACAAGGAGGCAAAATTGGCTACCTGATGCCCGATCCCAACGACGAAACGAAAGTGGGTGACATTACCATCACTTCGCCAACTCCTGAGACCACCGAAGGAATGAGGGTGGGTATGACGCTGGGCGACCTTTTCGATCGTTATCAGAATCTCGAAATCTATGGCTCCGAAATAGAAGGACATACCACCGCCTCTCGGGGCCAGTTGTCCTTTCGGCTCGACATCACCCATCACACGTACGAAATCGACCCCAAGAACATCCCGCTGGATACCAAAATTCTCGCTATTTCCGTCAAACGTCCTCCCGCACAATGAAACTTTTAAAGAACTGGCATCTGCCCTTTGTGATTTTGCTGATTGCAGGCTGCAATCCGGCCGCCGATTCACCTGAAAAGGCGAAAGAATACCTCCTTTCCGCGCCAGCCTGGGGAATTGAAGCGGTCTATATTAATGAGGTGGTCAGCTACAAAGACGGTAAGCAGGTGCCTAATTTCGGCGGCCCGGTATTCAATCGCTACATGAAAAGCGTTCAGTTCAGAGAGGATGGCTCCTTTGTGGGGAAGTACGAAGACAAAGAAGAACCCAATATATTGCATTGGGCTATTGATCCGGCCGAGCAGATTATCCTCGTCACAGCCGCCGATACCACCACCGATATCCGAAGTGGCTGGACGATCCAACCCGGCAATGTCCACAAAGACTACTTCGAGATGATCACCGAAACGGCCGCATTCAGCTACCCAAACGTGATAAAAATTCGGTTGGCTTTTGAAAAGAAGGAATGAGGTACTAGAAAGAAAAGGTAGCTGGCGTCAGCTACCTTTTCTCCCTTTTGCGCGGGCAACCCCGTCATAGCCTGCTCTACACCAATCCCAACTCCTTCCCGATCGTCTGCACCTTCTCTTTTAAACCCGCATAAACGGTATCGAAATCTTCGTTATTCTCGAGATTGGCCCGCACACCGACGTAAAACTTAATCTTCGGCTCCGTGCCGGAAGGGCGGCAGGTAAACTTCGTACCGTCGTTGGTAAAGAATTGCAGGACATTGGATTCTTCTATGCCCATCTGTCCGGCGGGAATGTTGAAAATTGCGCCGCTGCGAGTGTCAACGTTTTTCAGGGACTTGTAATCATCCATACGGATAACAGGGGCGCCAGCCAGGGTCTTGGGCGGATTCGCCCGGAAGTCAGCCATCATCTGTTGAATTTCGTCAGCCCCACTCTTGCCTTTTTTAGTGATCGAAATTAAGCCTTCGTAGTAGAAACCGTACTGCTTATAAATTTCCATCAGCATATCGAACAAGCTGAGCCCTTTATCCTTAGCATAAGCCGTAACTTCGGCCATAATGGCGCAGGAAGCGATGGCATCCTTATCACGTACGGCGTCGCCGATAAGGTACCCGTAGCTTTCTTCTCCACCGCCGATGAACTCTTCCTGGCCTTCGGTCTCGCGGATTACCTGGGCAATGTACTTGAAACCCGTCAGCGTATTATAGCATTTCACGCCGAATCCGTCAGCCATGTTGTCGATCAGGTCGGTGGTCACGATGGTCTTGCACACAAACTGGTTGCCCGTAAGTTTTCCGGCTTCCTTCCAAGCCGATAAAAGGTAATAAATGAGAAGGCTGGCAGTCTGGTTGCCGTTCAGTAATTGTAATTCGCCATGATGATTCTTTGCTCCGATGCCCACCCGGTCAGCGTCAGGGTCGGTACCCATGATGAGGTCAGCATCGATTTCCTTTGCTCTTTCCAACGCCAGGCTCATGGCTTCGCTTTCTTCGGGGTTGGGGTATACCACCGTCGGGAACTGACCGTTGCCGTTAGGTTCAGCTTGTTTTTCTATTACCGTCACATTAGTGAAACCCATCGCTTTCAGGACACGCGGCACCAGTTTCACTCCCGTTCCATGGATGGGTGTGAAAACGATCTTAGTATCTTTCTGATTGGCGATCGCCTCTTTCGAAACAGATAGCGAAAGAATATGGTCTATGTATTTTTGATCTACTTCCTCTCCTATACTGTGAATAAGCTCAGGATTTCCCTCAAACTTGATTTGCTCCACAGAATCGATGGCATTCACTTCATTGATAATGTTACGGTCATGGGGAGCCACCACCTGCGAACCATCCACCCAGTAAGCCTTGTATCCGTTGTACTCCTTAGGGTTGTGTGATGCGGTAACCACGACCCCGCTCTGGCAGCCAAGTTCACGGATGGCAAAAGAGAGTTCAGGGGTTGGACGTAACGAATCAAATAGGTAAACCGTAATTCCATTGGCTGAGAAGATGTCAGCGATGATTTGGGAAAACTCGTCGGACTTAATGCGAGAGTCAAAAGCAATGGCAACTTTGATTTCGTCGTCCGGAAAATTCTTATTGAGATAATTGGCCAATCCCTGCGTGGCTTTGCCTACCGTGTATCGGTTCATGCGGTTGGAGCCGATGCCGATCAGCCCCCGCAGGCCACCTGTCCCGAATTCCAAATCCTTATAGAAGGCATCGGTTAGCTCGGTCGTGCTGCCGTCGTCAATCATCTTTTGGATTGACGCCTTAGTGTCTTCATCGTAATTTCCTTCCAGCCAGGAGTTTACCTTTTTCTCTACGTTTTCTTCGAGTTGTACGGACATTTTTTCAGTTGAAATTTGGAAATGAATAGTTGGCACTGAACCTATCATTAAAAAGGTGCCAGCCGTGGAATATTTTTAGCTGACACCTCCTTAGTAAAGTCTATAATCCGGTTTTTCTCATCCTTTATCTACCACTAAATTTTCTAATTCGGTTTCCTGCTCAGCTCTAAAAGTAGCAGCGGCTTTGGCTTTAATCTGAGAAGTTTTCAGAATAATTTCTGCGATCAGTCCCGTCCAGCCCGTTTGGTGCTCGGCCCCACAGCCGCGGCCATTGTCGCCGTGGAAGTATTCATAGAACAGGATATTATCCCGGAAATGGGGATCTGTCTGCATCTTTTCATTATTGCCAAACACCGCCCGGCGGTCGTTTTCATCTTTTTTGAATATGCCGATCAGCCGTTCCCCCAGCGCTACGGCTACTTCGTCGATCTTTACCAGATTACCTGAGTTAGTAGGGTATTCTACTTCGTAATCATCGCCATAGTAAGAATGAAATTTTATCAGCGAGTCAAAAATGAGAAAGTTCAATGGGAACCAGATCGGACCGCGCCAGTTGGAATTGCCGCCCATGATGTTCGTCAGTGCCTCGGCGGGTGTGTATCCTACTTGTAGTACTTCGCCGTTTATATAAAATTTGTAAGGATTTTCTTCGTGGAATTTCGACATAGCCCGTATCCCATAATCCGAAAGAAATTCCTGAGCATCCAGCATACGTTTCAGGATCATTTTCATCCGGTGCCCACGCAAAATAGCCAAAAGGCGATTTTCACCCTTGCCCGATTCGAACCAACGCGAAATAAGGCGTGCCAGATCCGGGCGATTCGCCAAAACCCACTCAACCCGCCGTTTGAAAACCGGCATTTTTTCCAGCATCTGGGGATCGAGAATTTCGACGGCAAATAGCGGAATCAGCCCCACAATGGACCGTACTTTCAGAAGGATACTCTGCCCATTGGGAATATGGATCACATCGTAGTAAAACTGATCTTCTTCGTCCCACAAGCTGATCGTGGAATTCTTATCCCCCATCGCTTCCATGGCTCCGGCGATGTAGAGAAAATGCTCAAAAAACTTCGAGGCCATATCCTGATAGACTGGCTGTTTCAGGGAAATCTCAACCGAAATCCGCAGCATATTCAGCGTGTACATTGCCATCCAGCCGGTGGCATCGGCCTGTTCCAGTTTGCCGCCGAAGGGCATTGGGGTAGAACGGTCGAATACGCCAATGTTGTCCAGACCCAGGAAACCACCGCTGAAAATATTGTTGCCAGTATCATCCTTTTGATTAACCCACCAGGTAAAATTCAGGAGTAGTTTGTGAAATATTTTTTCCAAAAAGGCAATGTCCCCCACGCCATCATTCTGCTCGCGGTCGATTTCATAAACTTTCCAGGTAGCCCAAGCGTGGACAGGCGGGTTGACGTCCGAGAAGTTCCACTCGTAAGCAGGGATCTGCCCATTGGGATGCATATAGTACTCACGGAGCAGGATTTCCAACTGCCGCTTGGCAAAATCGGCGTCGACCCGGGCCAGCGGGATACAGTGAAAGGCCGAATCCCAGGCCGCGAACCAGGGATACTCCCACTTATCGGGCATCGAAATCAAATTGGCGGAATAGAGGTGTTTCCAACCGGAGTTGCGCCCCCACTTTCGGGCGGGTGCCGGACCAGGGTGCGCCGGATCGCCTTTGAGCCACTCATAGACATTGTAGTAGTAAAACTGCTTGTTCCACATCATTCCGGCGTAGGCTTGCCGCTGGATCGATAGCAACTCCTTGTCTTTTACATCGCGTTGTATTTCTTCGTAAAACTCGTCAGCCTCCCGGATGCGCTTGTCAAACATGTCGTCAAAACCACCGAAAGGTTCCGAAATGCTATGATTCACGAACCGCATCCGCACCGTGACGCTCTCTCCTGCTTTGACGATTCGCGAAAATTTACCAGACGCCTTAGTACCTATCTGATTAGGATTGATTGTTTTAGCCTTACGACCGCTAATGATGTAATCGTTGATACCATCCTTAGGATAGGGCGAGGCGTTAGGAGTGCCGTAGAGTTTCTTAAAGTTTGTTTCGTTCTCGCAAAAAAGTATCTCGTCAGTTTTGTCCAGGTAGTAGTTGAACTTGCCGTGCTTCCGGTGGTTGACTTCGATAATACGGTTGCCGACACCGTTCATCATCGGTTTGTAATCGAAATCGGGATAGCCCCACGACCAGGTATTCCGGAAAGCTATGGTTGGTAAAATTGTGATCGGGGCGTCTTTAGGTCCCCGGTTGTGGGCCGTTACCCTGATCATAAAGTCTTCTTCGTCAGCCTTGGCGTACTCTATGTATATATCAAAGTACTCATCATTGTCGAAAACACCTGTGTCAGTTATTTCGTATTCCAGTTCCGTTTTACCACGCCGGGCGTTTTCCTGGCGTATTTTCTCGTACGGAAACAGGTTCTGCGGGTACTTATACAGCATTTTCATGTACGAGTGGGTAGGCGTACTGTCGAGATAATAGTACAAGTCCTTTACGTCCTCGCCATGATTGGCCTCAGTGTTGGTCAGGCCGAAAATCCGCTCTTTTAACAATTTATCCTTATGGTTCCAGAAGGCAAAAGAAAGGCAAATGTGTTGTTTGCTGTCAGAAAAGCCGCCGATTCCTTCCTCACCCCAACGGTAGGCTTTGGATCGAGCCATCTCATGGGTGATGTAGTTCCAGGCGTCACCATTTCTGCTATAATCTTCTCGTACCGTTCCCCACTGCCGTTCCGTCAGATAAGGCCCCCATTTCTTCCATCCCCTATTTTCTTTTTGGAGGGTAAGTCTTACTCTTTCTGCGCTATTAGCCATATCGAATCTATAATAATAGTAATGGGGAGGGTCAAACTTTCTTTTTTGGCTCAGCCAGCGATTGGCTTCGAACAGTATCCCTTATAATGCAAATAAATGGGATTCTATAAAAACTAGTGCGTTTCCCTGCGGTTTAATCACCAATATGGCTTAGTTGCCAGGAATTATCCAATCTTCTATTTCACCAATCCCATTGAGAGAGCTATGTCTCTGAATGTCTAGGTTCACATTTCCCGCGTAGAATTCAGCCAGAGACCTTCCTTCTTCCGACGTTTGCACGAGTAGCGGGTCACGGGTTTTCCGGCATTCCCGCAAAATATCTTCGACATACTCTTTGAACATCAGCGGCACGGGTAGTTGGTAGTATTCCTCCTCGTTCACTTTCAGCACCGGAATGGCCCGGTACTTTCCCGCGGCATTGATCAGGCCGTACTCGCGCTGCGCAGCCGCGTACTGCTTGTCATCGGTGCCAAACACTATACCTTTCAGCGGCAACGTTGCTTCCACGCCCGCCGAAATTTCAGCGTCCAGTTTTGTCAGCAAGTCGCGCAACTTCCAAACTTCCTTTCCCGTGCGAATGCGCTCGCGGATGGACTGGCGGATGAAATAGGTAAGCGACTGGGTCACATTCAGGCCAATTTCAGCCATTTGTTTAAAAATGAGCGAGGTCGGCGACATACCAGGAATCGTATTGGGATCATGCAACAGAATATCTCCATCAGGCGTCAGGAACCCATCGATCCGGGCGCAAACGTTGATGCCCAAACGTTGGAACACCAATGCAATAACTTCCCTGATTTTACGATTGTTTTCGAGAGTAGTATCTACCGGGATACGCTTGCGGGTAGCTCCGGGCTTGTACTTGGAATTGAAGTCGAACACTTCCACCACCTTGATCACTTCGGTGGGGGGAAGCGCAAGCGGCGTACCATCAGCTAACTGAATACAGCCGCAGGAGAATTCCTGACCGCGCACGAACGCTTCCAAAAGTACCTGATCTTCGGCGTTATTGCTGGAAAGCGTTATGTTCTGGTCAGGTTTTATAAGTACCTGATCTAAATACTCGATCAATATCTGAGGGTGATAGAAAGTCTGGCCATTGGCGGTCACGGGAAATCCGATCCCTTCGTCCAGGTTAGCCAAGCGCTGCGCCCAATCTTTCTTTTCGGTATGCGGTAGTTTGGTCCAATCCTCAGAAGTTAATTCTACCTGGAAAAAACATTGATTGATTGCCTTTATAAAATCCTGAAAGTCGTCTTTTTGCACAATGGCAACACCGATAGAAGAACCCTGGTGCGGGGCTTTGACTACGATCGGCAGACCGAGTTCTTCTTTCAGTTTCTCATAAATCTCCCGGCGATCCTGCGTCTGCCAGGCCTTGTACAGCAGTACATCCGTCTTTTTCTGCTGCCCGTTGGCCAGGGCAATCATTTCGTTTTGCAGGATTTTGTCGATACCTACCGCTGAACCCATCAGGCCAGGTCCACTATATGGGATACGGTACCATTCAAGCAGTCCCTGAATTGCCCCATCTTCGCAATCAGGTCCATGCATTGCCAGAAAGGCAAAATCAAAGTACTTAGAAAATTCTGAGGGCTGAATCAGCTGGCCAATTTCGCTGTCAACTTCAAC
Organism: uncultured Persicitalea sp.; assembly: GCA_964500445.1. GTDB lineage: Bacteria > Bacteroidota > Bacteroidia > Cytophagales > Spirosomataceae > Persicitalea. Next base: position 16,620 of record CAZCOG010000009.1, read on the forward strand.
AACAGCCGATTCGGGAAATGATTCGATATAAAGCCGATAGCTATCATTATCCTGCTGCTGAGATGGATAAAAATCCCTGATTTCTTTTTTATACAAAACCTCCGGCTGCACTTTAATAAACCGCCCAAAGCTGTCAACAAAAACGGGGACTGCCTCAAATAGCTCTTTATCGAGATGTTCAAAAGCAGTTTTGCCCCCGGCAAAAGAAATTTCACGCTCGCGGGACGGGCCGCCAAAAAAAATACCTATTCGCATTATGTGCAGAGTTGATTGTGGAGAACAGCCCGTCGAAGAAATTGACAGCTTGTAGTTGTCGTATTCAACGAGTCAGATATAGCGTCAAGTCTCTAAATAATCTATCCGCTAACCCAACTGCAAGATAAGGGCCGGCACTTAAATTAAATAGAAAGCACTAAAAAGATAGCAGAAAAAGCGGCTTTCTAGGCTTTCTCCGTAGACCTCTGAGCTAATTTCATGAAACTCTAGGGCTAAAATCTATGAAGCAAGCGAAGGGACGTTGATTGCTTCGACGCGCAGCACATGGGGAACGGCTTTGCGGATGGACTCTTCCAAGCCAGCACGGAAGGTCATGGCATTCATGGGGCAGGTTTGGCAGGAGCCAATCAGCTCGAGACGGACAATCAGGTCGTCAGTAACCTCGGAAAGTACGACGTTGCCGCCGTCGGCCTCGAGATAGGGGCGCACTGAATCGAGCGCCTGCTCTATCAAACCTTCAATTCTTGTTTTTTCTTCTACAACCATTATGTCAAAATATGCGCTAAAATGCACTATTTAATCCGAAAATCAAACTTCTGTCATTATAACCTCATCTCGACAACTTTGGTTTTCTCGACTCTGGCATTCCTGATAGCGACTTGCTGCGCCAGTGCTTCCGCGGCCTCCCGGAAAGCTTCCGAAGCAGGGGTTTCTGTGTTCATTACCATGGGGCGTCCTTCGTCACCTGCTTCACGGATACTTTGCACGAGCGGTATCTGTCCCAAAAAGGGCACATCATAGCGCTCGGCCAGCTTACTACCACCACCTTGTCCAAAAATGTAGTACTTATTATCAGGTAGTTCGGCGGGGGTGAAATAGGCCATATTTTCGATTACCCCCAAAACCGGGACGTTAATCTGGGGCTGCCGGAACATCGCCAGACCTTTGTTGGCATCAGCGATCGCCACTTTCTGCGGTGTAGTTACGATTACCGCTCCTGTCACAGGTACGGTCTGCACTAGGGTGAGGTGAATGTCGCTGGTGCCGGGCGGAAGATCAATCAGCAAGTAATCAAGTTCGCCCCAGTCGGTATCACCAAAAAACTGCTTCAGCGCCTGACTTGCCATCGGGCCGCGCCATACTACTGCACTATCGGGCGGAGTAAGGAATCCAATGGAAATCAACTTGATGCCGTACTGTCGAATCGGGTTGATGTAGTTTTTCCCGTCTTTGGGTGTGATGGTCGGTTGCATTTCCTCAGCTCCGAACATAACAGGAATCGATGGCCCATAGATATCGGCATCGATGATGCCGACTTTCGCGCCGGAACGGTGCAATGCCATCGCCAGGTTGGCTGTAACGGTAGATTTACCCACTCCTCCTTTACCCGACGCAATAGCAATCACATTTTTTACGCCGGGAATCACCGCGGCCCCGCTTCGCGTGGAAGTAACGTCGGAAGTAAGGTTTACCGTTACGTCGATATCAGCGGAAAAGTGCTTGTGGATGGCTTCGACGCACCGGGAGCGAATCAACTCCTTCAATGGACAGGCCGGAGTGGTAAGTACTACGGTGAAACTTACCTGGTTGACACCTACCTCAACATCCCGTACCATGCCAAGTGTTACCAAATCCTTTTTCAGATCCGGTTCTTCGACAGTACTCAGCGCAAGCAGTACTTTCTCTTTATTTATCGTGAATTCTCCCATTCTATTTGTTGAATTGTGTATTCGTGTAGTTGTTGAATCGAGGCCGTTCGCTGTCAGTGTTTATAAACGAACAATTACACAATTCAACAATTACGCACCCTTAATGAAAAAAGTCTTTCATTTTATCAAAAAAGCCTTTTTCATTCTTACCGGGCTTGGGCTGGAAATTTGGGGAATCCCGGAGGGCTTCAAGGGTACTACGCTCTTCACTGGAAAGCTGCTGCGGCGTCCAGACGTTCACGTGAACAAGTTGATCGCCGCGTCCGTATCCGTTCAGGTCTTTAATCCCTTTGCCTTTCAGGCGCAGGATTTTTCCGGCCTGGGTACCCGGCTCGATGGTAATACGCGCCTTGCCGTCGATCGTTGGAATTTCCACGGAAGTACCCAGAGCAGCGTCCACAAAACTCAGGTGCATATCGAAAACCACGTTGTTGCCGTCGCGCTTGAGTTGTTCGTTTTCCTCTTCTTCGATAACAATCAGCAGATCACCCGCTACACCGCCACGCTGTGGTACGTTGCCCTTGCCAGACATGGATAGCTGCATGCCGTCGCCCACGCCGCCTGGTATGTTCAGCGTGATTAGATCGTCCTGCATGAGGCGACCTTCTCCGGCACAAACTTCGCAGCGCTCGATCACCGTTTTGCCTTCACCCTGGCAGGTCGGGCAGGTACTACTCGACACCATTTGGCCCAGCATGGTATTTACCACCTTCCTCACCTGGCCATTGCCTTGGCAGGTAGAGCAGGTTTCCAAGGCAGTGCCGTTTTTGGCCCCATTTCCGCCGCAGGCATCACAAGCCACATGACGCTTGACTTTGATTTTCTTCTCCGCGCCATTGGCAACCTCGTTGAGATCGAGCTTGAGCTTTATGCGCAGGTCGGAACCCCGACGTTGCCGGCTTCCGCCGCCAAACATATCGCCGAAAGGGCTGCCGCCGCCTCGTCCGCCACCACCAAAAATATCGCCAAACTGGGAGAAGATATCTTCCATTGTAAAGCCACCGCTGAAACCACCAGCGCCCGCAGAACTTCCCACGCCACGATGCCCGAAGCGATCGTACTGACTGCGCTTGTTCTCGTCGCTTAAGACGCTGTACGCCTCGGCGGCTTCTTTGAATTTGTCCTCGGCGGTAGGGTCGTCGGGATTTTTGTCGGGGTGGAACTTGATCGCCAACTTCCGATAGGCTTTCTTAATGTCCTCGACGGCGGCCTTGCGGTCCACGCCCAGTATTTCGTAATAATCTCTCTTAGTTGCCATATTTTTTAAGTTGACAGGGGACAGTTAACATTAGATAGCGCATACTAACCACAACTATTTCGTTCAACCGATTCCTACTTGCCAATTTCAATTGTTTTTAATTTAGCCAGGTTGTGTGTCGATTTTAGAGAAAGTGAAATGTACAGGTCTAAGCAAAATAACTGACCACTTTCCACTAAAATTAAACGCCTACTACCACCTTAGCATAGCGAATTACTTTGTCGTTCAGGAAATAACCCTTCTCGACTTCATCTACTACCATACCTTTCAACTCAGGGTTGGGAGCCGGGTACTGCGCAATAGATTCATGTAGTTCGGCATCGAAAGGTAGTCCAACGGTTTTCATCGGCTTCAATCCTTTCGATTCCAAGGTTTTGTATAGTTTCTGGTAGATCAAATCCACCCCTTCTTTCAAAGGTTTCACCTCGGTAGTTTCATCGAATGACTTGATTGCCCGCTCAAAGTCATCCACCACGGGCAAGATGTTTTTCATCATATCGGCATTCGCAGTACTGATGAGCTCAAGCCGCTCCTTAGCGGTTCGGCGGCGGAAGTTTTCGAAGTCCGCGTACAAGCGCAGGTACTTGTCCTTCATCTCGGCTAACTCTATCTTCAGCTTTTCTTCAGCCGTCATCTCAAAGGCTTCTGCTTCGACCACCTCGTTCTCTGCTTTCTCCTGTTCAGAAGCCAATTTGTCTGCCTCAATCCCATCGTTTATTTCTTTTTCCACTTTGTCAGAAAACCCCATAGACTCCTCCGACATATCTTCTAGATGTTCATTATTCTCTGCCATAGTTCTTTGTGTGGTTTCGCTTACAGATCTGGGTTTTAATAAAAAACCAATTTTGATCCTATTGCAAAAATCTAATAACCAATAAATTATATATTTTTTGTCAAGGTTTATTTGAATTCAAATCTGAAAAGTAAAATAAACCTGCCAGAGATATATGGCTGACAGATTGACATTTTGCGGCCATTTTTGAAATCATTGCTTAGTTATATTGTACTTCCAGCGGGCAAATTAAAGTGGTGATGGTGCCTGCATGGCCGTTCCTCTCGATACATAGCTGTCCGTTGAGAGATTCCGCGCGTTTTTTCAGACTGAAAAGTCCATTGCCCGAATACTTCAATGAAGGGTCAAAGCCCTTACCGTCGTCCCTTATACATAAGCAAATGGTAGTGGGAGAGAATTGAACTTGTACATATACATTAGCGGCCTCGGAATGACGCAGAGCATTGTATATGAGTTCTTTATAAATCAAATATAAGTCACGCCGCATATGCGAAGGCACGGGTACCTCATTGGTTTTGAAGTCAAAATGAAGTTTTGCCGGATGGTGTTTGTACAGGCTAAGTCCCATCTCCTGTAATCTGTCCGTGAACTGTTGTCCCGAATCGTTAGCTGAGTGCAGGCTCCAGACAATCTCGCGCATAACCTGAATGACTTTTCGGGCCGTATCGCCAATCTGTTTGAGCGATTGTTGTGCCTGAGCCGGGTCGGCGTCCATTTGTTGAGCCGCCGCGTGGCTCACCATGCTGATACTGGCCAGGTCGGCTCCCAGCTCATCGTGCAGGTCGCGGGCAATATCGTCGCGAATTTTGAGAAGTTTCTGGTTTTTGAGGTCGTTCTCCCGAAGCTGGGCAATTAATTGCGATTGCACCCGAATTTTTTCCAATTCGTTTTGCCGATTTCGAAGCGACATTCCCAACGTGAAGCAAAGTACTTCCCCTACTACGCCCAATTGCATAAAAGTGACCGAGAAAGTGAACGGATTAGCGGGGTCGCGGTTAAACATAGTAGGGAAGTAGTTGACGACCAAGGCAACCAGACACCCTGCTACAAACAACAACGAACCTGTGATAAAGTAGGATACGACGGGTTGACGAAGCCGCAGAATGCGTGGCACCACGACCAGCGCTGCTCCCGCCAGGGAAAAGCGGAATACCGCGTAACTCAGGCTTTTAATTTCGTCATTGGCACCAAGAAAGAAAATCACACCATCGAAAATGGTTTCAGCCGCCAGCAGTATTGCCATTCCCCGCAAAATACGGTAACTACGCGGATCGTTTTCCTGAATGCGGATGAGTTGCACCGCGAAACTAATATACATTACGAAAGCCAGGGATTCCAGGCTGGTAATCCAGTAATTGGTACCCGGAATATATTCAGCGCTGGTATCGGCGTCGTCGAGGTAGAAGGTAACTGTGATGCACACAATATAGACTGCATACTGCCAATAAATGGCTTTTCTTTGCTGAAAGTAACTCAGCAAAGAAAACAGAGCCATCATGTAAAGCATCCCATCCAGAAAAAACCGCAGCCTCTCGTAAGATTGCATAATTTTGTGTGTGTGCCTTTTACCTGCAAAGTAGTAACCATGGCAGATATATGCAATTGAAAGTTTTATCTGGTAAGTACCAATAGATCATGACGTAAGCGGCGAAGGACCGACTTGGTGTTTAATATCTACTCTCGCCGTAAAGTACCCCGAACTATTCATTACCTAAATGACCACCACCGACCTTATCCAGCAAGAACGCGCCAACCTCATCAAAGCCAAAGCCACTGAATTAGGCTTTGACTTTTGCGGGGTATCAAGGGCAGAATTTCTGGAAGAGGAAGCTCCGCGTTTGGAGGACTGGCTGAATCGCAACCATCACGGCAAAATGGCCTATATGGCCAATCATTTCGACAAGCGCCTCGACCCGCGCAAGCTGATGGATGGGGCCAAATCTGTTGTTTCGGTATTGCTTAACTACTACCCCGAAGAGCGTCTACCCGAAGGTCCCGACGATTTTAAGCTATCCAAGTACGCCTACGGCACCGACTACCATTTTGTGCTGAAAGACAAGCTTAAAGCGTTGCTGGACTTCATTCGCGCAGAAATCGGTGAAGTGGCCGGCCGTGCTTTTGTGGATTCGGCCCCGGTCATGGACAAGTTATGGGCAGCCCGCAGTGGCCTCGGTTGGGTCGGCAAGCACTCCAACCTGCTCAATCGCAACATGGGTAGTTTTTTCTTTATCGGCGAATTAATTCTCGACCTTGAACTGGCTCCAGACGGCCCGGTGGCAGATTACTGTGGTACCTGCACCCGCTGTGTGGACGCCTGCCCCACCGACGCCATCACCGAACCCTACGTGGTGGACGGCAGCAAGTGTATCAGCTACTTCACCATCGAGCTGAAAGAGGCCATCCCTGACGAGGTAAAGGGTAAGTTTGAGAACTGGATCTTCGGCTGCGATATCTGCCAGGATGTCTGCCCCTGGAACCGCTTCTCCCGTCCGCACACTACGCCGGAATTCGATCTCTCGCCGGAGTTAAAGGCTTTTACCAATTCGGATTGGGAGGAGATTACGGAGGAGGTTTTCAAAGAAGTTTTCCGTCGCTCGCCTGTGAAGCGGACAAAACTGGAAGGGTTAAAGCGGAATGTCGGGTTTGTAAAAGCGAGATAGACGAATTTTTTGATCAAAAAAATAATGGTCTGCCTTCAATATCGGATCGAATTTTGCGGGTATTCTAGCTATCAAAATCTATCCTTGAGCTGGCTCCTGACCATTTCCACGCTACTTACATGAATCTAACCTCTCGCCGTCCCTTTTGGCACTCTATCAGAAAGCTGGGGCAGGTATCTTTCTTTGCAATATTTGGCATTTTTTTGCTTCCCCTGCCCACTTTTGCTCAACTCAAAAATCAGTCCAATTTTAAGATGAAGTTGCCGGACGAATGGAAATTTGCGATTGAAGGTGCCAGGAATACATTAAAGGACGTCCAATTCTTGGATGACCAACACGGCTGGGCAGTTGGAGATAGTAGTACAATACTCCGAACTACGAACGGTGGTGAGAACTGGGAGACTATACATTCAAGCGAAAAGGAAAACTTCACGGCAGTTTATTTTATAGACAATGACACGGGCTGGATTGGTGGAAGGAACAATCTGCTTTTAAAAACATCTGATCACGGTTCCAATTGGAAAAAAATAAATTCTCCAATTTACAATGATGTCAGAAAAATCCAATTTATAGATGAATTGATAGGCTTGATTTTCGGGGATGGTGCATTATTCAGCACTGTTGACGGAGGAAAAAGCTGGGCAAAGGTCATTCTTCCTGACAGTAATTATCTGATAGATTTTGTATCGATAAACGAAACCTTTTGGTGGATTGCAACTGAAAGAGCAATATATGTTACTGAAGATGCGGGAAAAACTTGGGCATTTAAACATTACGCCCAGGTAGTTTATCCAGGCCAATACAGGCACCTAAAAGCGATTAATCAGAAAGAATGCTGGGCGTTTTACACCGATGTTCAACAGAACAAATCGAATGTTTCTATAACTACCGATGGCGGAAAAAGCTGGATTGAAAACTCAATTTCAGTCCCAACATATCGATATAATTTATTTGATTATACAATAAGTTCGATCGATTACCGAGATGTGGCACTAATCGATACCACAACAGCTTACATTGTTGGGATCGGATATAAAAATCGATCTGTATATCCATATGATGGACACTATGCCACGCTTATCTTAAAAACAAATGACAGTGGAAAAAGCTGGCTACCTATTTATGATGAAAGGTATGGCTTCGTATCAAATGCAGTATTACAATCTATTTCCTTTAAGCCTGATGGGACCGGATTTGCAGTAGGTTCCCTCGGACTAATGGTACGCGTAAATCAGGATTCGACGAAGGATCTCTATCCGGAAAGAGTATACCATAACCTCTTAACAGTTGGAGGAACAGACAGCCTTGTTCTTGTTTCAGGAGGTACTGCTTTCGAAACCTATACACAAAGTTCAGTTGCGCTAAGCTCGACATCTAAGGGTAGAAACTGGTCAATTAATGGGCCAGTTTTGGCCCCTCCGAAAACCCAAATTAGGTTCAAAAATAATGAGTTGGGCTGGAAGGTAGGCTTTAAAACGTTAAGTAGAACCAACGATGGCGGTAAAACTTGGAAAAACTTCTATGATTCAACGAGTTACTATATAGGAAGGGAAAATATCCTTAAAGCGACCTTTCAAGGAGACAGTACGGGGTGGTTTCTTTCCGGAGGATTTACTCAGCTATATAGTTTTTCAGGTTCTAAAACCACTCGTGTTGATATAGATAAATTTGAAAAGAACAAAAAGGATACTATTCTAACACTTTTTCCTTATCCCACAGACTTCTCGGCTCCAGATGACTCAACCCTTTTTGTAACAACTGCAGTCGCTTATGTCCTACGGATTGAGAAAAGAAATAGTCAAATCACAGGGAAAGTTCTTCCAATACTACCCTCACCGCAATTTGGCCTGTTTGTCAAACCAGTGCGTTGCTTTTTTGTCACATCTCAGATTGGCTGGGTAGTATGTTCCAATGGAGAGATATTCAAAACGGTGGACGGAGGAGAAAGTTGGTCAAACCAAACCCCCAGCGTTAAAGTATACTGCCGAGGCACTCATTTTATCTCTGAGCAAATCGGTTATCTCGTTGGAGAAGCAGGCATACTCCTGAAAACCACCAACGGAGGCACTACCTGGATAAAGGTAGAAACACACACTTACAACAACCTTAACGACATTAACTTTATCGACGGCGTGGGGTATATCGTCGGTGATTATGGTACCATCCTGCGTCTTGACCCAAATGCGGACGTCGAATGCCAATCAGTCGCTCCTGCCTCGGTGCCTTTCCGAATTACTAAATTTTAACAATACAAGATTGCCTGGAACATATGCCTGTTCCACTTACCTTTCACAGACTAGTCGGATAAAGTAAAGTAATCCAGCCTTAGTATACCTGGATTACTACCACACATTTGGTCAATTCACTTTACCTGCACCTACTCTGATGAATTCACTCTTCGTGCTATTTACTCTTCGCTCGCGCCAAACTCTGTTTATGGTTCGCGGCCTGACTTTCCTTCTAATTTCGCTCATTGCTTTTTCCACGCTGGCGCAGCCAGGGCTGGTGGCTCACTATCCCTTCAACGGGGTACTTTTCGACCATACTACCAACGCCAACCATGCCATCGCTATGGGTAGTCCGGCTTTCGTCGCTGCCCGCAACGGACAGGTCAATAGCGCTATCAGTTTCGGGGGCTGTGGCAATCCGCAGTTCCTGCGCATTCCCAACTCCCCTAGCCTACAAGTTAACGACGCCATGACGGTGGCGTTCTGGGCCAAAGTCGATCTGAGCAGTGGTATGGACCCCGGCGACGGAACCTGCAATGCCAAGGGCCGCCACGTATTTTTTGCCAAAGGAGGCGATGGCTACGGCGCGTCGCCTCCCGGTATTCTGGGCATGACGTATCCAGCGGGTGGGCAACAAAAAGTCTCGTTTGAAGCCAACGCCGGACAGGTCAATACGGTCACGGCGAGAGAACTACCCGGTACTATCTGGCATCACTACGCCTATGTACTTACCAACAGCGAAGTAAAGCTGTATATCGATGCTCAGCTTGTGCATACGTCACCAGGTACCTTGTCTTTTGCAGAAGCCAATCAACAGGACTTGTACCTGGGCGTGATGGGGCCGAAATCGTCGCCCGTGCTGGGAATCACCTACTGGTACCCGCTAAACGGAGCCCTGGATGATGTCAGAGTTTTCAACCGAGGCCTGGATGCAACAGAGGTCAGCACCGTATTTGCTTCCGACGAAGCGGGTAGTTGTGCGCCTGCGGCCGCCACGATTCTCCCGGCCGACAACGCCGTCTTCTGCGACGGAAAGCCGCTTACGCTTAAAGCCACTTCCATTCCGCCGGATGTGCAGTTGCAGTGGCAGCGCGACGGACAGCCCATCGCTCAGGCTACACTCGACAGCCTAGTCGTCAACCAGCCGGGTAGTTACCGCGTCGAAACTACCAAACGGCAGGATGCCTGGACAAGCGATATTGGAGGTTTCAAGACGACGCTAAACGATGTGCAGTTTGTGGGAAACACGGGCTGGATCGTGGGCGATTACGGACTGGTTCTGAAAACTACCGATGGCGGAACCACGTTCGATACGCTCGCCACGGGGCGGCAGGAAACGCTCACCACCGTCAGTTTCGTGAATACGCAGGTTGGCTACATTGGGGGTGTCAACGGGTTAATCATGAAAACGGAAAACGGCGGCACGTCTTGGTTTCCGTTAAATTTTCCGAGTAGCGGCGTGGTCAGGAAAGTACAGTTCTTGAACGAGAACACTGGGTATGTACTTGCTTCCCAACCCGGCTATGATACCGATGGATTTCTGTACAAAACGACCAACGGAGGCAGCGACTGGGTTCAAGTTGGTTTGCCCAACGCCGACAAAATTATAGATATAGCCTTCGTGGATGCTGATTTCGGCTGGATCGCATCAGCAAAGGATATTCACACGACCAGCGATGGTGGGATCAGCTGGACGCTCAGGAAAAGAATATCCGATTGCTACTCCAAACGTTTCAAAATGATCCATGCCCTTGATAATACTACTGCTTGGGCCATGTATTACCCTGATGGATATTGCAGCAATAGCACCAATACCCTTATGAGAACGACCGATGGTGGCGCAACATGGACCGAGCATAATCTTTCGTTTCCTTATGCCAGCACTCCGCTTAGTTCATACCTGTCTCCTACCGATATTAACTTTCGTGACGCCCAGAACGGGTATGTTGTCGCACAGTTTTCCAGCAAAAGAGGTGGTTCTAACACCTGGGGCGGTAGCGTCATTTATCGTACCCAGAATGGTGGACAAACCTGGACAGACATCTATAACAGCATCCTGCAAGCTGACCCCTATGCCATAGACTTCACTAACTCACAAGCATTGGCAGTTGGAAAAGGAGGGTTGTTGTTCGACATTTCAAGTACCGGAATTATTTCAGCCAGAAATCCCCAAAACCGGACCTACCTCCCGCTCAAAACCGTAGGCGGCAATTCGAACCGAGTATTCGTAGGCGGAGGTACAATCAACTTTCCCCAGCAGTATGTGAGTAATCCAAGGAGTGCCTTGCTCACTAAAATTCCAGGTCAGGACTGGGAGAAGACAGAAACCGTAATTACATACAGTACCGATTATTATGTCACCGGCACCGTATTCAATCAGATAAAATTCAAAGATGATAAGTTTGGTTGGCGGGTCGCCTACCAAACGTTAAGCACCACCCACGATGGCGGCAACACCTGGGCACCCATTTTTGACAATTCTGGTCAGCAAAACCCTCCCTGGTATTATTTTTATTCTATTGAAAAAGCTTACTTCCAGAATGATAGTACGGGTTTTGTACTGGCAGCCGTCCCACAAGCCGGACTTAGTCTGATGAGTTTCAAAGGAAAGTCGCGCAGCAATATAGAAATTCCATTCAAAGATCAGGGTGCACCATACAGTTCGGGAATGCTCGACCTCCAATTCATCGACGACAACACCGGATTTATTACCACTTACAGCGGTAAGCTCATCAAAACTACCGATGGTGGCAACTCGTGGAGCGTCCAGTTGGCCAAAGCCAACACACCACTTTACCGGGTTTTCTTTGTCAATGCCCAAACAGGCTGGGTCATTGGTGACGGTGGCCTGATCCTGAAAACCAATGATGGAGGAAGTACCTGGACGGAACAAGCTTCGGGTACTTCGTCCGATTTGCGCGGCATGTATTTCCTTTCGGCGCAGGAAGGCTATGTAGTCGGAGGTAACGGTACTTTGCTAAAAACCTCAAACGGGGGTAATTCTTGGATCAGGATAGTAACTGATACACGGTACACACTCAGAGATATAAATTTTATCACCCGAAACGAAGCCTACGCCGTGGGCGATGCCGGCACGATCCTCTCTTTCGATCCAACCCTCCTACCCGATTGCAAAACTACCTCGGCGGCAGTCAATGTGAGCCAAACTACCGGCATGGTTTGCGAATCAACGGCTAGTGGCGAGTGGAACAACGCGGCTACCTGGAGTTGCGGCCACGTGCCGTTGAGTTGCGACCAGGTGGTAGTTGACCATGTCGTGACCCTGAGCCAATCCGTGCAGGTGCGCGGCGTGGAAATCCGGCAGAACGGGCAGTTGGCCGTACAGGGCGGGAATATGCTGGTGGATAACTAGAGCAAAGTGGGGCTTGGCATTATTCTTTTCGCCAGAATCGGATTGAAAAATCAACCGACTCATCCAACTAACTAAAGGCAAGAAAAGAAACATGAAGTACCCCCTCAACACATATACTACCGGAATTGTGGTGGCATGCCTAATACTCAACGGCTGTAATTCGCAGGAAAAGCAGGAAGCCGCCAACCAGGACCCCGATTCGGTCCAGACCCAAGTTGCCTCCCTCACTTTACCTCCGCCCTACGCCACGGAATCGGTACGGAACGAAGGCAAAGCCATCGGCTGGAAGGATGGCCAAATGCCCACAGCTCCCGCAGGATTCAAGGTAGAGAAGTTCGCTGCTGACCTGGAACATCCCCGCTGGATTTACCAAGCTCCCAACGGCGATGTATTCGTGGCCGAATCCAATACTAAAAAATCGGCCGACCGTATTACGCTTTTCCGGGGTGGTAACCCCGCTGGTAAAACTACCTTCCTGGAAGATCTCGACCAGCCTTTCGGAATGTTGGTACTCGGCGACTACTTCTATGTAGCTAACACGGGTGGGCTGATGCGCTTTCCCTACCAGATCGGGCAAACAAAAATGACGGCCAAAGGGGAGAAAATTCTTGACTTGCCCGCCGGGGGCTATAACAACCACTGGACCCGCAACCTGCTGGCCAGTCCCGATGGCAGCAAGATTTATATTTCTGTCGGCTCGGCCAGTAACGTGGCCGAACACGGCATGGACGAAGAAAAACGTCGTGCCAATATCCTGGTCATCAATCCTGATGGTTCGGGCGAGGAAATTTACGCCAGCGGCCTGCGCAATCCCGTTGGTATGGATTGGGCACCTGGAACCAATACCCTATGGACGGCAGTGAACGAACGGGATGAATTGGGCGACGACCTGGTACCTGATTACCTCACGAGCGTCAAAAAAGGTGGTTTCTACGGTTGGCCTTACTCCTATTACGGCCAGAATGTCGATCCGAGGCGGAAAGGTGAAGCTCCCGACTTGGTAAGCAAGGCCATTGTACCCGATGTACCGCTCGGGTCGCACACGGCTTCGTTGGGGCTGGCTTTCTATGACAAAGACAAGTTTCCTTCCAAGTACCGGGGCGGTGCATTCATTGGCCAGCACGGTTCCTGGAATCGGTCACAGCTTTCGGGTTATAAGGTAGTTTTTGTCCCCTTTGCAAATGGGAAGCCAACAGGAAAAATGGAGGATTTTCTGACGGGTTTTATTGCTAATGCCGGGGAGAGTGAAGTGTATGGCCGCCCGGTAGGGGTTACCGTCTTGGACGATGGATCGCTGCTGGTAGCCGACGACGACAGTGGCACAATCTGGCGGATCAGTGCGGAGTAACTACCCATCTAATTCATCGGATTAACAATTTGGTAATCACTTCGCCAGTGCAATTTTGCTAAATTGGGCAAAAATTAACCTTCTGAACTCATGAAAAAAATCCTCGTCCCCATCGATCTATCGGAACACTCCGCCCGTCCGTTGGCTGCTGCCAAATTACTTGCTGACCGTGCGAACACCGAATTACTGCTTTTACACGCCTACCAGCCTTATACACCTGATATGCCAGACATGACCGTCCCGGGAGCAGTCGGGATGGTACCTTTGTCTCCTGAAATAGAAAAAAGTTTTAAAAAGCGCCTCAACGACCAGGTAGCAACACTGGAAAGCGAGGGGTTCAGGGTACAAGGATTGTGGTCGGTCGGTGGCATCGAATCCGCCGTTTCAGAAGCAATATCTGAGCATCGCCCTGACCTGGTGGTTATGGGCAGAACCGGTGAAGGAGGTTTCCTGGACAGCCTGATTGGTAGTTCAGCCACTGACATTGGCCTCGATGCGAAGTGTCCCGTATTGATTGTGCCGCCGCAGGCATCCCCCACTAAATTCAAGGAAATCGTGTATGCCACGCAATTGGAATACGATGAAAACGACGTTTTGCGTCGGGCGCTGCCCGTTTTCGAGCGGATGGCGGGCAGGGTTACGTTTCTGAAAATCAGCTCACCTGCCCAGCCCGATGTCCAACCGGACGATCAGTATATGGATCAGATTGTGGGCGAATTTGGTGTTCCCCGCCAATCCTTTGTCATCAGGAATTCAGGTGCAGTTCTGCAAGGCATCGAGGACTATTGTGACGAAATCAATGCCGATCTGCTCGTAATGTCTACCCGTAAGCGGGGCTTCATTGAGGCCTTCATTACCAATCCCAGTCTTACCAAGAAAATGATTCTCCATACTCATGTTCCGCTGTTAGTCTATCATATTGAGGATAGTGAGTAGGTTTGGTACCTTTGTCAGATCAGGATATATCCTGATCTGACAAATCAAAGCGCAATGGCTACCCGAATTCGAACGCACCGTAAGCAACGCAAAAACCTTCTCACCTCCCCCGGCACGCTGACGTACGTCGGCAAATCGGTCGATATCAAGACTCAGATCAAACGGATCGAGTACAACGCCTCGTTCTACCATGAGGCTGCCGATTCTAATCTTGAAGTTTGTCTCCCCCGGGAAGAGCCTACCGACCAGCCCTACGTTACCTGGCTCAATGTTACAGGTATTCACGAGCCGGACGTTATCGGACAAATCGGGAAGATGTACCAGTTGCACCCACTTATGTTGGAAGACGTAATGAACACTGACCAGAAGCCCAAGGTTGAAACCTACGAAAATGGTCACTTGTTCGTAACGCTAAAAATGCTGCATTTCGAGAAGAATGCACCCAATGAGCTATGGGCAGAGCATATTTCTTTCATCCTGGGAAAAAACTACCTGATTTCATTCCAGGAAGAACAGTCCGGCGATGTGCTGACCCCGGTGATTGACCGGCTGAAAGCGTCGGTTGGCAAGACGCGCCGCAGCGGGCCTGATTATCTGCTCTATGCGTTGATAGACGTCATCGTGGACAATTATTTTTTTGTGCTCGAAAACTTCGGGGACCAGCTTGATCAGCTGGAAGATCAGGTTATTTCCGGCTACCAGTCCCAATCGCTCTCCGAACTTTATTCGGCGAAGCGGGAGTTGACTTTCGCCCGTCGGTTGATCTGGCCTTTGCGCGATATGGTGACGCAACTCGTTCGTCCCGATGATCCGCTGGTGTCCAAACGAGTCCACCCTTACCTTCGTGATGTCAATGACCACGTGATGCAGATCATCGAAAGCCTTGACGCCTACCGGGAACTGCTGGCCAGCCTGGTGGATGTACACCTTTCGACCATTAGCAATCGAATGAATCAGGTCATGAAAACGCTGACCATTTTCTCGGCCATCTTTATGCCTATTACGTTTATCGTGGGGGTCTACGGAATGAATTTTGACAATATTCCCGAACTCCACACTCACAATGGCTATTATATTACGTGGGTAGTTATGGGCCTGGTAACCATAGGAATGCTGGCTTATTTCCGCTGGAAAAAGTGGCTTTAATTCTCCCTTATCTTTTTGATTATATCTGACACCTTTCGCATGAGCCTGATTGATACCCAACCTTCTGAAATTACTACTCAGGCTCATTACCTGCTTACCGACAGCCGCCAGCTGAGCTTCGCCGCCCGAAGCTTGTTTTTTGCTCTGCCCGGCGAGCGCCACGACGGTCATAATTTCCTGAAAGACGTCTACCAAAGGGGTGTGCGGGAATTTGTGGTGGAAAAATCGGCGTTGACACCGGCCTTGAAGTCAACCGCAGAATCCTGGAAGGACGCCACAGTTTGGGTAGTGCCGGACAGTTTGAAGGCATTGCAAAACATTGTTGCCCGGCACCGGGCTCAATTCGCCATTCCGGTCGTGGGAATTACAGGGAGCAACGGTAAAACGATCGTGAAAGAATGGCTCACACAGTTGCTCGCGCCTTCTGAGCGCGTAGTGGCAAGTCCCAAGAGTTATAACTCGCAAATCGGTGTTCCGCTGTCGGTCTGGGGTCTGAACGAAACGCATTCTATCGGGCTGTTCGAAGCGGGCCTTTCCCGGCCCCACGAAATGGAGCAACTGGAACCGATCATTCGGCCAACGGTAGGTATTTTCACTAATATTGGCTCGGCTCATGACGAGGGTTTTCGTAGTAGAAAGCAGAAAATCACTGAGAAACTGCGGCTTTTCACCCACGCCCGGAAGCTGATTTATCGCCAGGACTACCAGGAGGTTGACGAAGAAGTTCGACTCATTTTGCGGCGCGTCAACCCGGCCTTGCAAACTATCGCCTGGGGGCTTACCGATGCCGCGGATGTAGTTGTTCGATATGAGTTTCTGGACAATTCAACCCGGATTTTGTTGGCTGGAATATTGGGAACGCATCAGTTCGAAACCCATTTTCGGAATGAAGCCGCGCTTGAAAACCTGACGCATTGTCTGGTATTCTTGCTAGATTTTGGCCTGAAACCTGACACCATTCAGGAGCGCATCCGATCCTTGCGGCCCGTTTCGATGCGCCTGCAACTGAAAGAGGGAATCCATCATTCTTACGTGATTGACGATACCTACAACAACGATTTTCAGGGGCTGGTCATGGCTCTCAATTTTCTGGGGCAGCAGGAAAACCGTAGCCGGCATGCGGTCATTCTGTCCGATGTGCTGCAAAGTGGTCAACCGGCGGAAGAGTTATACGGTACAATCAATCAGCTGATTCTTGAAAAGAAGGTAGATCTGCTGGTCGGCATCGGTCCCGAGATTTCACTTCAAGCCGAGCATTTCAAAGTACCTGAAAAATACTTTTACCCAAGTACCGAAGCTTTTCTAAAAGCTTTCTCTTTCGACCAAATAGCCGACAGCGTAGTTTTGGTCAAAGGAGCGCGACCCTTTCATTTTGAAAAAATTGTCAATCGGCTTCAACAGAAAGTACATGGCACGGTGCTGGAAATCAACCTGGACGCTCTCACGAATAACCTGAATTACTACCGGAACAAAGTAGGCTCGGGCACCAAAATTATGGTGATGGTCAAGGCCTTTGCCTACGGCAGTGGCAGCGCGGAGGTTGCCAACTTACTCCAATTTCACCGTGTGGACTACCTGGCAGTAGCCTACGCCGACGAAGGCGTGGCTTTACGGCAGAGCGGCATCATGTTGCCAATTATGGTGATGAATCCTGACCGAAGCACCTTCGACAATCTGCTGGCACACAGGCTGGAACCAGAACTTTATAGTCGCCGCATTCTGGACGAATGGCTCAGCTTCGCAGGAAAGCAAGCCCCTGACGCCCCGCTTCCGGGCGTTCACATCAAACTGGATACGGGAATGCATCGGCTGGGGTTTGAAGAAAAAGACTATGCATGGCTGGGGCAAAAATTATCTCAGAATCCTTCGCTGAAAGTTCAAAGTATTTTCAGCCATTTGGCTGGGGCTGACGAAGGTGAATTAAATTCCTTTTCCCGGCAGCAATTTGAACGATTCAGCGCCGGAGCCGCCCGACTGGAAGTCACGCTGGGGTATAGTGTCATTAAGCACATTCTGAATTCGGCCGGTATTGTCCGCTTTCCTGAATACAAACTGGATATGGTTCGGCTGGGCATCGGACTGTATGGCCTGGAAGCCACCGGTCAGGAACAACGATTTCTGCAAACGGTGGGTACTTTGAAAACTACCATTTCCCAAATCAAGTACCTGACGGCCGGACAAACCGTCGGCTACGGTCGGCGCGGCCAACTCACACGTGACACCACCATCGGTACTTTAGCCCTTGGGTACGCCGACGGCTATGATCGGGGTTTGGGAAACGGCATCGGCCACGTTAGCGTCAATGGTACGCTTTGCCCTACCGTCGGAAACGTTTGCATGGACATGACCATGGTCGATTTGAGCGAAGCCGACGCCGAGGAAGGCGATGAAGTAATCGTATTCGGCAAGGAAGTACCCATTACGGATTTAGCGCAGCGCGCCGGCACGATTCCTTATGAGATTTTGACCGGAGTCAGCGAACGGGTAAAGCGGGTCTTTTTCAAGGAGTAGATGCATTAGTAG
This sequence comes from uncultured Persicitalea sp., assembly GCA_964500445.1. GTDB lineage: Bacteria > Bacteroidota > Bacteroidia > Cytophagales > Spirosomataceae > Persicitalea. Next base: position 34,810 of record CAZCOG010000009.1, read on the forward strand.
TAATTCAATATTGTGTATTTTTTTGTTGAAAACTGATTTGTAATATCCTTTCAGTGTGCCCGAAAAATCCCGAAACTATGCTACTTCTGAGACAAAATCAGGTTCATTCATTCCACGCGGGTATGAGTTTTATAGTATCTCTGTTTAAACTCACTCATGCCGTAGGGGTCGTACCAGCAACAAATTGTCGGTAGAGCAGTTTCTAGTTGTACAGTTTTTATTGACAAGTCCCAATTATTTAATTATTCACCTCCAAAATCTATTCAAGCTATGAAAAAGATCCTCATGTCCCTCTCTCTGCTGGCAACCATTTTTATGTTGAGTTGCGATGGCCCCGCCGGCCCTCCCGGCTTCGATGGTGCGCCAGGCCCTCCCGGCCCGCAAGGCCCGGCCGGTCCCGCTGGCCCCCAGACGCTCGGCACCGTCTTTGACGTTACAGGCAACTTCACCACTGCCAACGATTTTCGTATATATTTTGATTTTCCTACCGATAAGATTGAAGTGTTCGATACGGATGTCGTATTGGTGTATCGTCTGTGGGAAAAAATTTCTGATCCCCAAGGCGATATTCCTGTATATCGTCCGCTGCCCCAGACCGTGTTCATGTCCAATGGTGCTATGCAATATAGTTTCGACCATACCTTCCTGGATGTCAGCATGTTTCTGGACACCCAGTTTGACCGTACAACGTTGGAATCCAAGTGGACAACCAACCAGACTTTCCGCGTAGTTGTCATTCCCGCTGATTTTGCCACGAATGGTCGCCTCAACGCTGAAATAGACTATAATGATTACCAGCAAGTTAGTGATCTACTGCAAATCGATAAGCGAAAAGTCGAAACCTATAAAGCAAAATAGAAAACCGCTGACTATTGGATAAAACTAAAAAAGGCTTCGTGAAATGATTCACGAAGCCTTTTTTATATAGTCCAGATTCTCTAAGCGATCAATTCACTAAAATCTCATCCATAAATACCCATCCTTTATTGCCTTTATTGCCGTGCCAGGCCGGAATTTTGGCCAATGGCACCGCTACTACTTTAAGGTACTTGACCTGGGTTGGCCCGAATTCAAAATCATAGAGTTTGTCTTGATTGCCGGGATCTTTTTCACCGGGCATTACGGGCTTTTGGGTACCCAGCAGTTTTAAATTATCAGGTTCCATCCCACCCCAGACTTCCATTTTTGTGGGAGGAAAAATAGACGAGCCGACATTCTGAAAGATGCTTAATGAAACTTTCCGGGCCGTTACGGGCTGATTGTAGTATAGTAGGGCAATTAGCGGCTCTTCCTGAATACCAATCCACTTTTTGCTGTTTTGGTCACGATTACTCTTGATGCCATCGATCAGCACCCGGTCTCCGATACCTTTGTAGCGATCGCTGGGCTTGGTCAGCAATTTCATACTATCTGGCGGGAAGGTCGTCCGATAGAATTTCCGGCTCATCACTTCGCTTCCGTACCAGCCCGGCGGCTTGAAGGCGCGGGCTTTAAGAGTAGTAGTATTACTGATCCTGATGCCATCCTTGTAAATGGGCGAATTAACACTATCCGGTTCGGTGTCGTCCAGCGTGTAGCGGATCACCGCGCCCTTGATCTGATGTTCGAGTTTGAGAATGGCTTCACCTTGCAGGATTTGCTCTTTGTTAACGACATTGGGAGGATTCAATTTCAGCACTACGGTATCACTACGAAAGCCCGATTCCACGGTTACGCCCCGCAATTCTTTTTTCAACTGCTTGAATTCTTCCGGCTTGACGGCTGTATTCCAGACGTAGAGATCGCGCAAGGCCTCAGCCTTTTTCAATGAAAGTAGTTGGTTTGCCTGGACCGGAGTACCCGTCAGTGAAAGTTCGCGAAGATGGGGTAATTTGGTCAACTCGCCCAAAGTACTTCCGGTGATGTCGGTAAAGTTGAGAAGTAGCTTACGCAGATTACCAAACTGCGCGATCAACTTTAAATCCTCGTCCTTGACGGGCATTTTGCTGGCGTCGAGTTCTACAATCTGATCTTTAATGGGCGTAAGGTCGCTCAGGTCGGAACTTTGAAAGGCCGATTCACTAAAAAAACTTACCGAAAGTGCGGGCGACTCCGCCGACAGTGGCGTGATAACCCGGTAATCGGTGTTTAGTTCCTGAATTTTTTTATCGTCTGCCGCCGCAAATTCATAGTTATCTTCATCCTCAGCCACAGTCAGTCGGTTGGAGGCAAATTGATACAACGGATCATCGGCGGGAAACTCAACTACCCTGGCCGTAAAGCTCGACCCGCGTCTGATCCAGCTTTCAAGTACCTGAATTTCGTCATCGGTCAGCTGTACTTTACCACGGGGAGGCATATGTTTTTTATCGTCCAGCGGCAAATGCGCCCTGGTCAATAATATTCCTAAATCTGCCCTGGAAGTATCCCATGGAGTACCATTCTTACCGCCTTTGGCGAACAATTCGGTAGTTGTCATAATGAGTTCGCCCTTGGCTTTCTGCGGGTTGTGACAGCTCACGCATTTTTCTTCCAGAATGGGCTGCACTACGTGCGCGTATACCAGCGCGTCGTCCATGGCTACCAGCGGTGCCTGGTCATTGGACATGAGCGGGGCCAGCAAAAATTCCTCACCATGGGTGATATTAGCGCCCAAATGCCCGGCAACCAGTAGCACAGCTATAGTAAGTCCGGAAAGTACCTTTGTGGGCAGCAGGTGCCTGGGCAACCGGTCCCTGAAAGCGTACCAACCAAAACTTACGAAGGCGGTCGCGATGCCCGTCCATTTGTGCCAGTACAGGGCATCGGCGTCGTAGCCCGGTTCTTTGGAGAGCAAAAAGCCCAGCGTAGCCGTGAGGGTAGCCATAAACGCTCCCAACAGCAGTACGTTATCTGCCCAATATTTCAATGGAGAATCCGTCTCGGGACGTGGCGCAATGATTACCCATAACCCATAGAGTATTAGTACCGTGATAGGAAAGTGCAGAAGTAATGGATGCATCCTCCCTGCCACTTGCAACCACTGTGGTACTACCAGTTGATTTTCAAAAACCAACAGAAAAGCCAGCAGGCAAAGCAGAAAGAAAGTAAGGTTATAGACGAGAGTTATTAAGCGGCTCAATTTGGAATTATGGAGTTAGTGAATGTCTGATTTAGCAGATGCCGTACTGTGGATCTATTGAAAATAGTATTCACAAATTCCGACATTTACTAATTCACAATTATTTCTAAGCAATAACTCCCTTCACTACCTTTCCCGCTACATCGGTGAGGCGGTAACGACGACCCAGGTGCTTATAAGTAAGCTTTTCGTGATCGATGCCCATTTGGTGCAGAATAGTGGCATGGAAGTCGTTGACATGAACGGGATCTTTTACGATGTTATAGCCAAACTCGTCCGTTTCGCCATAGACACCCGGCTTGACGCCTCCACCCGCCATCCAGACCGTGAAAGCACGCGGGTGGTGATCACGGCCGTAGTTGTCAGGAGCAAGCTTACCCTGGCAATAGTTGGTACGACCGAACTCACCTCCCCAGATAACCAGAGTTTCGTCCAGCAAGCCTCTTTGTTTCAAGTCAGTAATGAGCGCAGCTGACGACTGATCCACATCTTTGGCCTGGCCCAGAATTTCGCGGGGTAAGTTGCCATGGGCATCCCAGCCCTGATGGTAGAGCTGCACAAAGCGTACTCCTTTTTCGGAAAGTTTCCTGGCCAGCAGTACGTTGGCGGCGTAGGTACCCGGTACCAGACATTCGGGACCGTAGAGTTTTATGGTACTTTCGGGTTCGCGGCTGACATCCGTGATTTCCGGCATGGCGGTCTGCATCCGGTAGGCCATTTCATACTGCTGAATCTTAGTATTGATCTCAGGATCGCCGAATTCATCGTAGGTTCCCTGATTCAGCTCGGCAAGTTTGTCAAGCATTTTTCGACGCTCAGCCATGTCCATACCATCGGGATTGTTCAGGTAAAGCACAGGATTCTCGCCACTACTAAACTGTACTCCCTGATGCACCGAATCCAGAAAACCATTGGTCCACAACTTGGAATATACGCCCTGACCATTGCCCTTACCACGCGATAACAGTACACAGAAGGCGGGCAAATTCTTGTTTTCACTACCCAGCCCGTAACTCAACCAGGCACCCATGCTGGGGCGGTTACCAACCTGCGCGCCGGTCTGGAAAAAAGTCAGGGCCGGGTCGTGGTTGATGGCTTCGGTATGGATCGTTCTGATAAAACAAATATCGTCGGCAACGTTGGCAATGTTGGGCAGCAATTCGCTTACCCACATTCCCGACTGTCCGTGCTGCTTGAAGTTGAAATAACTACCCGCCAGCGGAAAAGAAGACTGGCCGGAGGTCATCCCTGTGAGCCGCTGCTCGCCGCGGATGGAAGGAGGTAGTTCTTCGCCCTGCATCTTATTGAGCATAGGCTTGTAGTCGAACAAATCTAACTGTGAAGGGGCGCCGTTTTGAAACAAATAAATAATGCGTTTGGCCTTCGGAGCAAAGTGCGCCAGTCCCGCCAGGGCGGCATCAGCGTCGGCCTCCGGGTCGCCCTTAAAAAGGTCGGGCATAAGCAGAGACCCCAACGCTACACTTCCTAAGCCCAAACTGAGTTTGGAAAGAAAGTGGCGACGGTTCTGATTAAGGCCGAATTCGAATATGTTCTTTTCCATTGGGGATCAATTTTGAATTAGTGAATCAGTGAATGTCGGAATCTCGCTTCCGGGCAATTGATGAAGACCGTATTTGCAAATTCCTACATTCCTTGATTCCAAATTGTTTTCCTACGTCTTGGTAATCGCCTCCTCCATATTGTAGATCGTGCTTACAACCTGCATCAGGGCAGCCCAGGAGGCACGGTCGGCGATTTTGGCGGTGGGGTACTCGCCTACGTCGAGGGTTTTGGCGGAATTCAATTTCTTCTGCCTGAATAGGTTGGCTTGTTCGGCGTAATACCCTTTGAGAATGGCGAGTTCTTTTTCCGTGGGCTTACGGCAAACGATGCGACGGAATGCTTTAGTAATTTTGGCTTCTGTATCGCCTTTTTCCTGCATAAGATTTTGGGCCAAAACGCGAGAGGCTTCCAGTACGGTCGGGTCATTCATCATGACGAGAGCCTGCAGCGGAGTATTTGTTTTAGAACGTACTACCTCGCACTGGTCGCGGTTGCTGGCGTCGAAAATAATCATGGAGGGCGGCGGGACGGTCAGCTTAATGAACGTGTACATACCGCGGCGGTACAGAGCTTTACCTTTGTCCTGGAAATATTCCTTCAACTCGCCCCGTCCCGAGCTGGCCGATTCCCATAAACCGTCAGGTTGATAGGGCTTGACACTCGGTCCGCCAATGGTGGGCACCAACAGCCCACTGCTCGACAGCACCACATCACGGACAAACTCCGCCGGGATGCGGTATCGGGCCCCGCGCGCCATATAAATATTGTCAGGATCGACGGCCATTTTCTTGGAATCGACTTTGGCCGACTGACGGTAGGTAGCCGAGGTGACGATCTGCTTTACGAGCCGCTTGATGTCCCAGCCGTGCTCCATAAAATCTACCGCCAGCCAGTCGAGCAGTTCCGGGTGAGTGGGCAGATCGCCCTGCATTCCAAAATCTCCCGTGGTCCGTACCAAGCCCCGGCCAAAAAACTGCTGCCACGTATGGTTGACAAATACCCTCGCTGTGAGCGGATTATTCTTATCAACCGTCCATTTAGCCAACCCGAGGCGGTTGCGAGGGTACTTGGTCGTATCAAACTTCATGACGGCGGGTAATGGCTGGGCGTACACCCGCGCAGTAGGCGCATCGTACACGCCGCGATTAAGAATGTAGGTAGGGCGCAACGTATCACGTTCGCCTAAAACCGAAACAGTCAGAGCACTGGTATCCTGTCGGTTAAGAAATGACAGCAAATTACTTGCATCCGCATTTGAAATAGTGACGATCGGTTTCTTGGCTGGCTTGGACTGGCTCACGTCTCCTTCGTAGCCTACCTCGGGTGTATTGTTGAAGAAGGCAAACATGGAATAATAATCCTTCTGCGATATAGGGTCATATTTGTGGTCGTGGCACTGGGCGCATTCGGCAGTCATAGCCAGTATACCTTTGGTGTAGGTTTTGGTTTTGTCCAGAATGTACTCGATGCGGTATTCCTCAGGAATCACGCCGCCTTCTTCGGTGTATTTATGGTTACGGTAGAATCCCGTCGCCAGAATTTTCTCCTTGTCGGTATTCGGCAGCATATCCCCTGCCAGCGTCCAGGTTACGAATTTGTCATAAGAGAGGTTCTCGTTGAAGGCGTGGATCAGCCAGTCGCGCCAGGGCCACTGCGTACGTATGTTGTCATCCTGATAGCCATAGGAGTCGGCGTAGCGTGAAATATCCAGCCAGTGCAGGGCCATCTTTTCGCCGTAGGCCGGTTGTTTCATCACCTCATCCACGATTTTGGAATAGGCATTATCGCTGTTGTCGGCCAGAAATTTGTCCTGCAATTCCAGCGAGGGTACAAGCCCGGTCAGATCCAGTGAGATGCGCTTGAGCAGATATTCCTTGTCGGCAGTTTCGTTGGGAGTCAGCCCCTGATCTTCCATTTTGGCCAGCACAAAACGGTCGATTTCGTTCCGGGGCCAGTCTTCGTTGTCCACTTCGGGAAGTGGAGCCTTCTTCGGCGGCACAAAAGCCCAGTGTTTTTCATATTTTGCCCCCTGCTCGATCCATTTTTTCATCAACTTTACCTCATGCTCGCTCAGCAAACCCAGGTGCGACTCCGGTGTCGGCATCTGGTAGTTGGGGTCTTCGGAGGTAATGCGGCGGTAAACTTCGGAAAGCTCAGGCTTGCCCGCAACGAAAGCATACGCACCCTTGGTTTCCCGCAGGGGTAGAAAAGCCGCTTCGGCCAGGTCAAGCCGTAATCCCGCTTCGCGTTTCTTGGCATCAGGACCATGGCAGGCAAAGCACTTGTCCGACAACATGGGCCGGATATGGAAGTTGTAGCTGACAACATCAGGGATACTTTCCCGGTTGGCCGGACTGGTTTTCTGGAAGCAGGCAGCTACGGCAAGCGCCAATGCTCCACTACACGCCAGGACAAAAATTAAGCGAATTTTCATAAAGGTTCAGGCAATTCAACACCTTTTTTGAAAGCAAAGGAAAAAGGCTATTTACTTGTTTTCTAACGGTTCACAGATAGTTTCTGTTCCTGAATACTGATAATCAGCATTCTCACCAACACGCTGCGGTTCTCTTCTCAAAAATAGAAAACGGTAGTTTAACTAATTTTCGCAAACAGAATACGCCTCACATCATTTTCCATCCAACTACTTGTAGAAACCAACGAAGGTTGTAATCGACTTGGGTTCCATCTTCATTCTATCGCTGGTTACAGTTGCCTTCGCCAGGTTCTTATCATGACTGGTAGTATAGGTCGTAAAGGTTTGCTTTTTGATTGAAAGTCCCGAAAGTGCCAAGGAAACTACCTCATCGGTCATGTTGACAGCGATTAAAACGATCTTTCGGCTGGCTTCGTCCTTGAAGCCTGACACCATGTAAGTACTGGCCTGTGCGACAGGATCGGTATAGTTTTCGAGCTGAACGTCCACCCGTTTCATACCGGGTCGGATGAAGCGCGAAAAATTCCCAAAAGCCCACAATTGCTTGGATTCCACGACATTTCCCGATTTACGGGCATTATCGTGATCCTTGAACTGCCCGTCGGGACAATTGATGTAAACCAGCCCATCGCTATAATTGTACGGATTGATCGCCAGCCACCATTGCCACGAAGTTACGTTGGTTATGGTCAGGTCATTATGAATGACTTTGGCAACATACAGCCCATAATCTATGCCGGTATTGCGCGGGTAACCGCTGTATTTATCGCAGATATTCCCCAAAACACCGAACTCACTTTGCCACAACTCCGGGCTGCCTACGGATCGGGCTGCCAGTAGCGCCGCCCGCCGCGTGTTGACCAGATTGTCATCGTCACAGGTAGTGAAGTAGCTGTGGTACGCCAGAATGTTTTCCACCTTTGGCAGATTGCGCAGTGAAGTACTTCCGGCAAAAAGCTGCGCCATCTGATCGCCCCGGCCGGATTGTGCCCGTTCGTAGAGGAAATTAAGCTGCGCTGTTTCCGCATTCACTACGGTAGTTTTCGCGTTTTGTGCGGAAAGCGTTTTGGACAAAGCTTTGGTTATGTCCAGAATATCACTGTTTTGGGCGGGCGTACCCTCCTGGCTGGCTTTACCATCTTTACCCGCTTTCCAGTCCCATTGGGGTTCGTTGATCGGACTGATATAATCAAAGCCAAAATGCTCGGAAACTTTCGTCAGGAAATCGGCAAAATCGGGCATGAGTCCGGGTTTGAGGTTCAGAGAACCGCCGCCGGGAGAGAAGGCCTTCCCGTTAACCGTCATATGGACGGGGGGCGAATTGGAAAAACCGAGGGTGTACCTGACACCACGTTGCTTTGCGGCTTCCAGAAACCACTGATTACCCGCCTGCTTGCTCCAATCGTATTGGCCCTGGGCATTTTGAAAACACTCTTCACGACGCCAGGGATCTTTGATGTCGCTGGCTTCGCCCTGTTCGTAACTACCCGCACCAATATTCATGCGCCACAGGGAAAGCCCGATCCCTTTGGGCTGGCCATTGGCTAGCGTATCCTGACTGAAAAGCAAATCTGCGATTTGATTCTTTTTAGTTTCGTCATCCCACTGCCCCACATATTTAGCCGACCAGCAGTCGGAGGCACCAAAGCTGTGGATCGTCTGGAATTCGCGGCTGAGGTCGACCACTACATTGAGTCGAGATTCAGGTACAATTGGCCCGCCGCTCCTTTGAGTACAGCAAAATAATAAAGTCGTCCCGTAAAGAAGTACTTTGTTCATTACTTATAAATATTTTAGATCAACTGGGGAAGTCTTACCGAAAATAGAAACGTACAGGTTAAAAATTGGGCAAAGGGCATTTATTAGTAAAAACCTATTTTTCATTATAGAGGTATTAAGGCATTCTGCTACTATACCAAGTTTCGTATATTTGTCTTTTCAATAAGTAAAGCTAATAAGCTTATATACTGCCCTACCCCGCAGTTAATCCCTACGCCAGTCACCTGCATGGAATTTTTAAAAAGTCACCGACTCGACAACCTTAAATACGATATTCGCGGCCCGGTCTACGATAAAGCGAAGGAACTCGAAAGCCAGGGTTATAAAATCATCAACCTGAACATAGGTAATCCCGCGCCGTTCGGTTTCGACGCACCGGACGAAATTGTTCACGACATCATTATGAACATCCGTAACGCGCAGGGCTACGCTGACTCGCGCGGATTGTTCGCGGCCCGCAAGGCGGTGATGCACTACACCCAAACCCAGGGTATTCCCGGGGTCGAAATCAACGATATTTTCATCGGGAATGGCGTCAGTGAATTGATTCTGCTCTCGATGCAGGCGCTGCTGAATACTGGTGACGAAATCCTGGTCCCGTCTCCCGACTACCCGCTCTGGACTACTTCCGTTGCGCTGAGCGGTGGCAAACCTGTCCATTACATTTGCGATGAAGCCAATGAGTGGAACCCTGATCTGGATGATCTGGAAAGCAAAATTACCCCCCGTACCAAAGGGATCGTTCTGATTAATCCCAACAATCCGACGGGAGCGGTGTACGATAGAGAAATCGTAGAGCGGATCGCCCGCATCGCCGAGGAGCATGGTCTGATCCTTTTTTCGGATGAGATTTACGACCGCATCGTGTACGATGATGCCGTGCACTACCCCATCGCCACGATGGTAGAGCACACACTTTGCGTTACGTTTGGCGGTTTGTCTAAAAACTACCGCGCCGCAGGATTCCGTGGCGGCTGGATGATCCTCAGCGGCGCCAAAAGTCGCGCCAAATCATACGTGGAGGGGATTTTACTCCTGGCCAGTATGCGTCTCTGCGCCAATGTCCCCACTCAGTATGCTATTCAAACTGCCCTGGGTGGCTACCAAAGCATTCACGATTTGGTACTTCCTACTGGTCGGTTGCATAAGCAGATGATCGCCGTGTATGACCGTATTACCCAGATTCCGGGCATAAGCTGTGTAAAGCCCAAAGGTTCTCTCTATCTTTTCCCGAAAATAGATTTGGAGCTGTTCGATTTTCGGGACGACAATGACTTTGTGTATCGCTTACTGAGCGAACAAAAAGTACTGCTAGTTTCGGGAACGGGCTTCAATTACTTTGATAATGATCATTTCCGGATTGTGTTCCTGCCCACCATCGACGAGCTGAACGAGGCTATTGATCGAATCACACTTTTTCTGGAAGCACATCGGCTTTCTGTACCACTCACGGTGGAAGAAGTACTTGACCAAGAATGACATCGATAGCTGCTACCGCTGACCAGAAAGGTCAACGCCTGTTTCTTTTTCTGTGTGGACTTTTCCTGACCAATGCCCTGATTGCCGAAATCATTGGGGCCAAGATTTTCTCCGTTGAAAGTCTGTTGGGGATAGCTCCTGCGCAAATTGCTCTTGGCGGGCAACTACTGGACTTCAACATGTCGGCGGGGGTGCTCAACTGGCCCATTGTCTTTATTACTTCCGACCTGATCAATGAGTACTTCGGTAGGCGGGGCGTGCGGCGCATCTCTTTCCTTACGGCGGGCTTTATAGTCTATATGTTTGGTACTATTTATGCCACTACCTTGCTTCCTCCCGCTCAATTCTGGCTTGATTTGAACAACACCGATGGGGCGGGTAATGCCTTCAATATCAACGAAGCTTTTTCACGCATTTTTCGGCAAGGGCTGGGCATCATGGTCGGATCGATCGTGGCTTTCCTCCTCGGCCAATTGCTTGATATTTCGGTGTTTTCCTGGCTTCGCCGCCGCACGGGCAGCAGGCACATCTGGCTGAGAGCGACGGGTTCGACGCTTTTTTCCCAACTAGTCGACAGCTTCGTCGTGATTGGGGTAGCCTTCTACATTTTTGGCAACTGGAGCATTGCGCAGGTGCTGGCCGTAGGTACGGTCAACTACCTCTATAAGGGCGTGGTAGCTATTCTGACTACGCCTTTGCTATACGTAGCGCATTATTTTATTGATAACTACCTCGGAAAGGAGCATGCCGAAAAAATGGTAAACGACGCGGCAGCGACGGCCTATATTGGGGTTTAGTATATTCTAATAACCTGCAATCCGTTTTACATTGTGTCGATCCAATTCCTTCTCTTCATCCCAACATGGGTACTTTTTCAATCTATAACCCCTTAATTTATTTTTTAAATGACGGCCGATTGAGATAATCGACCTAGTTTTGTCGGCCTGGAATAGCAACCGAAGGACATGAACACAACTCTTAAAAAAAATGTCAAAGCATTTAATCAGAATGTTGAGGAAAATGAAGGCTTTCTGTATACGACTAACGCCCAATTTTCTTCTCACGTCGCCAACAAGCGTATCTCCGACGAGATTTTCAAGTTTATCAAACCAGAGTACGAAACGCTCATCGACATTGGCTGTGGGGATGGAGTCTATACCAATAATATCAAGCAGAACTTTCCCCATCTCGACATAACCGGATTCGATCCGGCAGAAAAGGCGATCGAAATTGCCTCAAAAAATTACCCGGATGTCAGTTTCAGTACGCTCAATCTTCTGGACGAAAATCTACCCGTCCCGGAAATGAAGTACGATGTTGGCGTAATTCGGGGTGTACTTCATCATTTAGCGGATCAGCAGTTGGCGTTGCGGAACGCATTCAAATTGGCTGATAATATCATTATCATGGAGCCTAACGGCAACAATCCCATTTTGAAACTGATCGAGAAGACTTCGAAGTACCATATCGAGCATGAGGAGCAGTCCTTTTTCGAATGGCAGCTCAAAAAGTGGATTCGTCACGCTGGCGGTCAGGTAGATCACTGGTCATACGTAGGCTTTGTGCCGTTCTTTTTCCCGACGGGCCCCGCCAAGATTATTTATGCTATGCAGCCTTTTCTCGAAAAAATACCTGTTATTAAGCATGTTTTCTCCGCCCAGTTCATCATTGCCTGCTCGCTTAATAAAATTCCGGTTCACGTAAAAAAGTGAATGGTTCACCCTAATAGTCTGAAATAATCCTTCGCTGGTTTCCACTTTGATGAAATTTCCCCCTAAGTACATCCTGATTTTCATCCTGGTACTGGCCTTTGCGCTCCGCATCTACAAGTCAGGTACTTATGCGCTCTTTCTTGATGAGAAATACACGCTCGTCATTTCGCAGGGCATCGTTATGGAAGGTGCCAATCAAAAGGATGTTTTCTTTGTTCCGGGCAAGAAGTACTTCACGCCCAAGGAGTTCTGGAAACCCAAGTCCTTAGCCGACTACATAGAGGCCAATATCCGAAGCGATATCGGTAATAGTCCGGTTTACTATTGTGTGCTGTGGCTGTGGCTCAAATTATTTGGATTCAGTGATTTTGCCGCTCGTTTCCCATCGGTCATTTTCAGTACGATGATAGTCGGACTGGTATTTGTCTTTGTCAAAAGACACTTTAAATCTGAATCTCTGGCGTTGTTGAGCGCCTTTGTCACGGCTATCGAGCCCTTTTTCGTGGCTTATAGCCATCAGGCCCGTAATTACTCCATGAGTTTTTTCCTCACGCTGTTGGCCACGCATCTCTTTTTATTGATAATGGAGCGATATCGGAATGGAGAAAACACATCTACCCCCGGCTGGAAATTATACTTTTGGTACGGCCTGGTTTTCGTGCTGAGCTTGCTCTCTCACTACCTGACCATCACCGTTTTTCTCTGCCACGCACTTTATGCCCTGTTTTTCCTGAGGCCTTTGCAGCGATGGGTTCCCCTCATTATTACCGCAGCTGCGGGCGTTGGGATCGTATCGCTCTGGTTTATCTTTGGGGGCGGAAAGTACACCTTTCAAACGCTGGCATACCAGGCCAAACTCTACGGAGAACTGGCCCAAACGCATCCGTACGATAATCCATTTGCCATTATTCTGCCCGCTACGCTGACGAATGTCGCCGTGAAATCCTCACCGCTTTGGGCCGATTTACTTATGATCTCCAATGGCTTGGGACAGCTCGATTTCCTGGGAATCAGAAATATGGCGCTTGCCCTGGTACTTGGCATGGGGGCGGCATTTGTTCTGCATCGTTACCTGAAAGTACCTAGCCCTTCGTTCGGGCTGGTTGCAACTTATGGCCTATTGCTGGTAGCCGGAATGCCTTTTTACACGACGTTGAAGTTACAGTACATCGTGCTGTCGGCTTTTCCGTCCTTTGCGTATCTGCTCTATCTTTTCCTCAAAAATAATTTTGTCAAATCCCAGAACCATTTGCTATGGTTCATGGCGATTCTGGCCATTGTCCCTACGTTGTTTTTGGTAGCAATGTCGTTCAAGAACAACCATACGTATGGTCTCACGCAGCGCTACTCGGGGTTTTCGTTTCCCTATTCGATTATTTTTGTGGCCATGATTCTGCGGCAGTTTTGGCAACTACCCCAAAACATTAAGATGGTACTGGGTACCGTACTGGCCATTCAGGCTTACTTTATTACCAGTCTTTTAGTCCGAATTTACCAGGACCGCGACCCGAAGTACACCTACTTTACCACGCCTCGCGGCCCCAATCCATACATCCTGACCGCCGAAAAAATCAAGGCAAACTACGCACCGGGCGACACGATTCTTTATCCTTCCGTTAAACTCAATCCGCGGGACTCCATAGAAATGACGCACTCCCCCTACTCCATCATGGACGCGCAGTGGACGAATTTCTACTTACCCAAAGACGCCGAATACTATCAGCGCATGGACACGACGCAAACCGATCAAGTGATTTTGATTAAAGGCGATACGGGAAAGCGGATGGTACTTTTTGATTTTGAAGGTCGGAAGTACCGGTATTGAACGTAGATCAGTTCGTCAGCATACCAAGATAATCCGGCTCCAGTTTTTCAGCAAATGCACCATAGGCATCTGCCTTGTACTTTCGGGCGGCCAAGCCAAAAATAGCCCGTGTATTATCGTAGGGCCGTTCCTTGATCTGCTGATGCGTCCACGCCTTTTCATTTTTTGCGTAAGGCAGCAACCAGTCAATGGCTTTCCGTATTCCCTTCCCGTCGGTAGTTTCGTAATTCCAAAGGTCCACGTCGACGTGTTCGGCTAGTCGCGCAAGTACCAGAAAACCGTACAGGTTCATGTTGGAATAATTCCAGGAAAGCGTGCGGGCTAACTCGTGCGGTTGGCTGCCGTCAGCTTCCAGTTGGCTGGCCAGGCGGGCTTTGGTAGTTTCCAACTGTTTTTCTGCCAATTCTTTGCGTCCACAAAACAGGGCGCTGGCTACTACCTGCACATCATAGTAAGTACCATGATTATTATGCTCATCGGCTTCGTCAAGGCCAATGGGGCTTTCGGTCAGCCAGGTTAGGTAGTTTGAAAACCAGCTTTTCAGGGCGGCGTGATCCTGAGCGGACCAGCTTTTGGAAGCTTGTAAAATGATAGCCGAGTCGATAATTTTATACAGGTCCCGGCTGTCGATGATACCAATGCCACGCCCTTCGGTGATGCCCGGAATGCCCTGGCCGTAATTCATGTGTGGCGTCATTTTGGTATCATCATTCAGGAACCAAGTCTGCAGCAACCGGGCGGCGTATTTCGCATATTTCTCCTCCTGAGTGAAGTAGTAAGCCAGCGCCAACTGTTCGGTGTCCACGATCAGGTTGTGAAGTTGGTCGTGATCGGTGATGCCATTGATTTCGGGATTGCGCTGACCGTCTTTTCGGATGTAGGGCTTGCCATCATGTTTGCTCGGGTCGGGCCACCAGTAGGGCCCCTGACTCATGTAGTCGTGTTTGTTACCGCTTGGGGGTAATTGCGTTTTCTGCGTTACCGAATACAGCTTCCCTCTTTTCAGAATTTTGTCGGCGCCCTGGATCAACTCACCGAGGGCTTTCACCTTATCGGGTGCACTCCGGCTTTCAATTTTCTGAGCGTTTTGGGCCAGGGTACTTCCGTCCAGCACCAGTGTTTTTGGTACTGTCGGGGCGAATAGAGCGAACAGACCAAGCAGGAACAGGGATACAAAATTCATAGGGAAATGTATAAAAGATAAACCCAAAGTAGGGTTGCAAGTAAGACGGGAAGGAAGACCTTTGTCCCTGAATCAAGTTAGAATTAGATGCCGTTTTGATTGGTACTTTTTGACAACACGATTTTTGTAAAAGCGCATTCACAAATCACTTACACTCAAGACATACATCTCTCGCAAACTATTTTACTTGGCCGTAACTACCCTTTCGTTTACGTTTCTCAGCTTGACGACCTAATAGATTGCCAACGCAAAAGTTCAATAGAATTCTAATCTTGATCTTCACACAACCATTTCATAAGATACATACCGCACTATTCTCAAATTGACGCCAAAATAGCTTATATCTTCCTTTATCTTTCATTTATTAGCTCGATAAAATTATCAATGAAGTGGTCTAACTTTTCTTTTGTTTCATGATCAGTTAAGTTTCCTTGTTCGTCAAATTTCCCTTTTATACCTTGAATTAAAAGACTTGTCTTATCAGTGAATTTTGCCATTGCGGTTCTCATTATAAGCTGCAATTCTTCATGTCCTTTTTCTCCACTAGCCGAAGCTGTTATCAATCCACTTGGTTTATCCGAAAAGACTGTTGTCGCAATACACCACTCAATTGCATTTTTTAGGCCACTTGGTATGCTGAAAACGTATTCTGGTGTACAAATAATTATTCCATCTGCCTGTCCAATGCCTTTCCTAAATTCGATTATTGACTTTGGTGGTTTCTCTGCCGAAAGTTTGGGGTCGAAATGTGGCAAAGTTTTCAATTCATTATAAATAATTAAGTTAAGGCTTTTGCTTGTCAAACTAGCAATTAGTTCAACTAGTTTAAGGTTTGTAGAATTTGAACTTGCACTTCCTATAATTGCAAATATATTTTTCCTTGGCATCACAGTGTTTTCGTATTTCTTATCTCGATTTTCGTTATAGTAGACGCTAACGTCGAAGCATTGGCAATGTGGCGGCATTCTTTATTCTACCTGCCTGTATCCCTTGCTGAACAAAGGATATTTAAGCCAATTGGTTATTCTATTAATTAGCGTTGTTCGTCTGTCGACGAATAAATATAAGTATTTAATCAGTAACACAATTATGTACTTGTATTTAGTTAATTACCCCCTTCCCCGCCGCCAGCCGTCGCAAAGTACCGCCGTCGCTATCCCCACATTCAGCGACTCCGCCCCGCCGAAGCGCGGAATCGTGACGCGGTGTGTGATGTGCACCCCCAACTCGTCGCTGATGCCCCGCGATTCGTTGCCCATCACGATGTACCCTCCCTGCCTGGGGAAAGAAAAATCGTACAGCGATTTTCCCTCTAAAAAGGCACCAATGAGTGGAGGTTGGTCAGCCAGTTTTTCAACAAACGCCGGAAGATCGGTATAGTATGCCTGCACCCGGGTGAAGGACCCTTTGCTGGCCGCGATCACTTTGGGATTGTAAAAATCGGTGGTACTGGGCGAGCAAATGATTTTCGTGATTCCGTACCAGTCAGCAATACGAAGTATGGTACCGAGGTTGCCCGGGTCGCGCACGTCGTCCAACATAAGGCCATATTCGCCTTGATTCACACGCAAAAAAACGTTTTCCTTCGTTTTGGCTACGGCCAGGCAGGCGTCGTTGCTTTGGAAAGTACCAAGACGATCCATCTCGGCGGGCGACGCGACGATCCAGTCAACGGCTGGGTGGGACGAAAACCTTCCGTATTTTTGCAAAAATTCCTGGGTAGCGACCACGAATTCAGTTTGATAATCGGAGGTCAGTAGTTCGAGGACGCTTTTGGCCCCTTCCACGACGAACGATTTATACTGCTGACGGTACTTTTTGATTTTCAGCGAGTTAATATATTTGATTTGATTTTTTGAGAGCATTGAACAGAGGGCGTCTTTTTTCAAGTATTGGATTTTTTTGCTTTATGGCGGCGGTCTGCCTGTCGGGCTGCGTCCGGCTGGCACCTGGTAACGGGAAGGCTTATTTACTGGGAACGACTACTTTCAAGGGCAATAAAACTATTAAAGACAGCGAACTGGAAGACCTGATTCCGCAAAAGCCCAACCGCCGTTTTCTGGGTCTGCCATTTTACCCCTATCTGGCTTTTTACCAGGCCGCCAGTGTAACCTACGATTCGGCCTACCACCGCCGCAAGTTAGATTCTCTCACGCTGGAATACCAGCAGAAAAGTGATAGCCTGGAAGGAAATCCCCGTCAACTAAAAAAAGTACAGCGCAGATACGCCCGCAAAATTGCCCGGACCAGACGTCGGTTGACCGAAGGAAATGACTTTATGCGCATTTTTGGCGAACCACCCGTGTACTTCGACTCGGCCGCCGTTCCTAAAAACGCCGAGAAAATACGCGGCTACCTGTTCAATAATGGATTTTTCGAAAACCAGGTCCGCTTCACTACCGACACTGCCTTCCGACGGATTCGAACTACCTACTTTATCAAGGAAAATCGCCCAACCCGATTGAGAGACGTGCGCTACAGTATTTCTGACCCGCGGGTAGACAGTTTGGTTTTAGCGGCCAAAGACCAGTCTACCCTGAAAAGTAATGCCCGGTATGAAGGCGATTCTTTTGAGGAAGAGCGTATCCGACTTGAAATTTTACTCAGAAATAACGGCTATTATAGTTTTTCACGACAGTCGATTACATACCTGATCAACGACACTATCTCGGCCCCTGCCACCGATAGTCTTTTTCGGCAAGTCGATGTTTTTGTGCGGCTGGAAGCTCCCGATGGGCAGGATTACTTTAAAGTGTATCCCGTCGAATCGGTGCAATTTGAAGTACTTCCACCCGGAAATTCGCCTGATTCCTTATTCGAAAAAGATACTACACGCTTTCAGGACATTCGTTACGTTTTTACGGATAAAAAATTTTCGCCCCGCATCCTGAACAGCAAGATGCTGATCCGACCGGGAAAATTATATAGCCAGGAGGACGAACGTGAAACCCAACGCCAGCTTTCACTCACTGATCAGTTCCGCTTTGTCAACTACGGTTTCGATACTACTGCGCAAGCACTGAAAAGTTATTATCGCGCGATTCCGCTCGATAAGTACCAGATCACGGCGGACGTGGGTATGAATGTAATTCAGCTCCAGCAGGCGCCCGGCCCGTTCGCAAACCTTTCCTATAAAATCAGAAATGTTTTCCACGGTCTGGAAAACTTCGAGGTCAACCTTCGTGGCGGGGTGGAAGCCGTGACGGGCTTCAACGACGGTAATTTGTACCGCAGCCAGGAAATAAGCGTAAATACCTCGCTGCTATTCCCTCAGTTGCTGTTCCCGGGTAATTTCCGCTATCGGTTTGGCCGTTATAATCCTCGAACTCAGGTGGGGCTGGGATTCAACTACGTCAATCGGCCCGAATACGCCCGTTCGAATGCCAAGGCGGCTATGACTTATACGCTTCAGCCATCTACAACTACCTTCATCAACCTTTCGCTGCTGGATCTCAATGTGCTGAATACCACTCGTCAGGCACCGGAATTTGCCCGTTTATTGGATACGCTGCGTATGCAGGGCAATAATTTGTACAATAGCTTCCGCCGCTCATTCGTATCGGATATAAATTTTACGTTTGTCCGTAATACCAACCTGTTCATAGGCCCGCCCAAAAAAGCCAGCTACCTGCGCGTGGCTCTGGAATCGGGCGGCACGAGTATCAGCCTTTTACCCGGCCAGCGGAAAATCATCGAGAACGTTTTCGGGGATAGCCTGCAATTTTTCCAATACCTGCGCTGGAACGTGGATTACCGTAAGTACTGGCCCGTAGCGCGACGGTCGTCGTTCGTGGCGAGGGTCAATGCGGGCAGCGTGTTCAGCTACGGCGTAAACTCGGTACCACCCTACGAGAAGTACTTCTTTGCAGGTGGCTCCAATAGTGTACGGGCCTGGTTGCCGCGCCGGCTTGGGCCAGGTTCCTCACCACCGCGAATTACCTCTGCCAATTTCACGGTGGAAGCCCCCGGCGAGCTGCTGTTAGAAGGAAATTTGGAATACCGGGGCCATTTGTTTCACTTTTTCGGCGACATCAATTACGCCCTATTCCTGGATGCGGGGAACGTCTGGACACTACCTACCACCACAAGTACCAAAACGGGCGAGTATGCAGCGGGCGATTTTCGCTGGGATGAGTTTACGAAACAAATTGCCCTCGGTACGGGCTTCGGGCTCCGTTACGATCTGCAATATTTTGTTTTGCGATTCGACTTTGGCCTAAAACTATACGACCCTAACCGTCAGGAGTTCGTGCTGGATGAATTCTCGTGGCGGAAGCCTTTCAACACCCGCCAACCTAATTATTTGAACTTCAATTTGGGAGTTGGTTATCCATTTTGATTTTAGGTGTTTAGAGATTTGAAATCATTAAAGCAGCCCAAGCCAAAATATTTTTAAACTGACACTTTGTCAGCATTTTCAGGATTTTTCAGTACTTTTGCCGCCTGATTCTTCTATGAAGTACTTAAGCGTCGAGGTTGTTATCTCAATGCCTAAATTCTAAACCGCCAAACAAATACACCCATCAACACATCGATATATAGATGAGTATTGCCCTAAAAATATTGACCTCCGAAGACAAGGAAGCTTGTGAGACCATCAAAGTGAGCGAGGAGGAGGTTTCCGTAAATAAAAAAAAGCTGTTCATTGAGAGCTACGGCTGCCAGATGAATTTTTCGGATAGCGAAATCGTCGCTTCCGTCATGCGCGGCGCGGGATTCGCTACGACTTCAAGCGAGCAGGACGCCGACCTGATTTTCCTGAATACCTGCGCCATTCGGGACAACGCCGAGCAGAAAGTGCGCAATCGTCTTCAGCAACTCAACCATCTTAAGAAAAAGAAACCTGGCCTGCTCATCGGCGTGTTGGGCTGCATGGCTGAGCGACTGAAAGCCAAACTACTGGAAGAGGAAAAAATGGTGGACATCGTTACGGGACCTGATGCCTACCGCGACTTGCCGCGCCTAATCGAAGAAGCCGAAACGGGGCAAAAGGCGGTAAACGTGTTGCTGTCCCGTGAAGAAACGTATGCCGACATTTCACCTATTCGACTGAATTCTAACGGTGTAACGGCCTTCATATCTATTATGCGTGGTTGCAACAATATGTGCAGCTTTTGCGTGGTTCCCTTTACACGGGGGCGTGAGCGCAGCCGCGACCCGCACAGCATTGTTCGCGAGGCAGAGGAGTTGTTCGCTCAGGGCTATCGGGAGGTGACGTTGCTGGGCCAAAACGTAGATTCATATCGTTATAGCAGCGCTCAAAGCGGCGAACAGTCCTACGATTTTGCCGAACTTCTTGGCATGGTAGCGCGGGTGCATCCCGATTTGCGGGTCCGGTTCAGTACTTCGCATCCCAAGGACATTACGGATCGGGTACTTTACGCCATGCGTGACCATGAAAACGTCTGCAACTACATCCATCTTCCTGCCCAAAGCGGTAACAGCCGGATTCTGGAACTAATGAACCGCACGTACGACCGCGAATGGTATATGCAGAAAATCGACCGGATTCGCGCTATTCTGGGCGAAGACTGCGGGATTTCGCACGATATGATCACGGGCTTTTGTACCGAAACCGAAGCCGAACATCAGGATACGCTTTCGCTAATGGAGTACGTTCGGTACGACTACGGATATATGTTTGCCTACTCCGAGCGCCCTGGTACTCCGGCAGCCAAAAAACTAGAAGACGATATACCTTACGATGTAAAGCTTCGCCGCCTCAACGAGGTCATCGCCCTGCAACAGAAGCACTCCCTCGAACGCAATCAACGGCTTGTGGGGCGGGTTCATAAAGTGCTGGTAGAAGGTACTTCCAAGCGCTCCGCCGGAGACTTACAAGGCCGCAATGACCAGAACAAGGTCGTCGTTTTTCCTCGAAAAAACTTCAACAAAGGCGATTACGTCCACGTTCTGGTCACTGACTGCACCGCCGCTACCCTAATAGGTCATTCAGTAGAAGAAGTAGCAGCGTGACGCTGCTCGTCCGTATCTGCACTGCCAACTGTTCACCAGCACCGGCGTACCGGTCAACTTTCCATTTACAACTTGGATTTATCAGAAATACAATCCGTCAAAAATCGCTTCGGCATTATCGGAGCTGCGCCTGCGCTGAACTACGCCATCAATGTAGCCATGCAGGTGGCGGCTACTGATCTTACTGTGCTCATCACGGGCGAAAGCGGTAGCGGAAAGGAATCTTTTTCCAAAATCATTCACAGTCTGAGCGTACGAAAGCACGGAAACTTCATCGCCATCAACTGCGGAGCCATCCCCGAAGGAACGATCGATTCTGAACTGTTCGGCCACGAAAAAGGAGCCTTTACGGGAGCATTGGATGCCCGCAAAGGGTACTTTGAAACTACCAACGGTGGTACGATCTTCCTGGATGAAATCGGCGAAATGCCCCTGGGGACGCAGGCCCGATTACTGCGGGTACTTGAAAATGGGGAATACATCCGCGTGGGAGCATCAAAGACTCAGAAGACCGACGTTCGCGTGGTGGCCGCTACCAACGTCAATCTGCTGGAAGCCGTAAACAAAGGTAAGTTTCGGGAAGACCTTTACTACCGACTCAACACTGTCCCAATCTACGTGCCGCCATTACGCGAGCGCGACGAAGACGTGCTGATGCTCTTCCGCAAATTTACCAACGATTTTGCCGAACGCTACCGCACCCGGCCAGTAAGGTTGTCACCCGACGCACGCCAAACCCTTCTGACTTTCGACTTCCCCGGCAACATACGGCAGTTGAAAAATATCGCTGAGCAAATCACGATTCTGGAAACCGACAAAGAGGAACCTATCGATGCCGATACGCTCTGGCGGTACCTCAACCCTGTCAACCCGTCGTCGCGGCGTTCGATGAGTCAGGCGTTGGTACCATTGAGTCTGGGCGATGATGCCACGTCTTTTTCGGAGCGGGAGATTTTATACAAAGTACTTTTCGAGATGCGTCGTGATGTGACAGAGTTGAAGAAACTCGTACGGGAAGTTTTGAAAGATGAACAGTCCAATCACGAAATCCTGAAAAATCATCAGGAACTATTCGATAACATCAACGCTTCTGATGCCCCTGTCACAGAAACCTCGCGACTACTGGCGGCGCACGAAGAACGCCTTTCCAATATTGCAAGAAACGAGAGCTCAAGCCGGGAATATGCTCCCGCCAACCGGGTGGTCGATCTTGATCGCTATTCGCAGGCCCGTAGCCAAATTGAGGATGTGGAGCACATAGCCGAAGAAGAAGAATCACTTTCCCTCGAAGACCAGGAAAAAGATCTGATCATCAAAGCCCTCCGGCGAAACAATAACAAACGAAAATATGCCGCCCAGGCGTTGGGTATTTCGGAAAGAACGCTGTACAGGAAGATTAAGCAGTATGATATTGAGGAATAAGCAGGTGGTAAGTAGGACAAGTAAGATCTTGCCTGGATCAATGATGAACAAAATGTATCGGAACTACCTCTCCGTGCTGTCTATTTTATGCCTTTGTTTTGCCTCTATAGGCTGCGGGGTATATTCTTTTACTGGAACCAGCCTGTCTCCGGATATAAAGACTTTTACCGTGCTTAATTTCAGTACGGGCGTGGCGGGTGGTCCGGCGAATTTGCCGATTCAGATCAATGAAAAACTGAAAGAATATTTTCAACGAAACACGGACCTGACGCTCGTACCAACAGGCGGAGATCTCATTCTGGAAGGTACTTTGACGGGCTATGATGTAATTCCCGTAGCCCCTACGGCTAACGACCAGGCAGGCTTCAACCGTCTGACTGTCACCGTACAGATACGCTTCACTAATACGCTGGATGAGACCAAGGATTTCGACCAGTCTTTTTCTTTTTACGCCGACTTTCCGCAAGGGCAAACCCTGACCCAAAACGAAGCGCGGTTGCTACCTGGCATTCTGGACCAGATCGTACAAAATATCTTTAATAAATCTGCGGCTGACTGGTAGGCTCTGCTCGTTTTTCGTAATTTTGGGACTTTTCTGCTGACACCAAGCCCTGTCTAATTTAATGAATAAGGTCGACAAAGAAACCTTCGCCTATTGGGTGACGCATCCCCAGGATATCGGGTCGGGTAATCTTCTCCGACTGGAAGAAACGACGAAGACTTTTCCATACTGCCAAATAAGTTACGCCCTGCTCGCTAAGGCTGCCGCCGATAGTGGCTCCTCTCGCCTGACCGAATTGGTACCTCTCGCCGCAGCTTACACTCTCAATCGGGGTGCCTTGCGCCGTTTGGTGGAAAATGAATCCGCCTGGTCGGGCGCTTTACTTGACCGACTTACTGAACTACCTCAAAGCCGGAATGGCTCCCGTAACCGGGCTGCACCCTATGGACATGACAAGCCGATTTCTTTGGTCCGCTTCGAAGATCGATTCGTAAAAACTGCCGATTATGCTGAATTACAGGAAGAAAAACTTCCCGAAACTCCCCCCGTGGACGAAACAGCTTTGACCGAAAAATCACTGGAAGAAGACCTGACCTACAAGCGTCTCAAACCAACCCCCATGCCTGTCATCGAGCTGCTCCCACTTCCCACACCACGCGCTGACGAACGACGCAAACAACAGGAAATAATTGAGGCGTTCATTCGGAAAGATCCCCGCATCGGTCCCATCCGACCCGACGCCAACGCGCCTGAACCCGAAGTGACCGATCTGTCGCAACGTACGCAGGGTGCTGCTTTTGGGGGTTTGGTCACCGAATCCTTCGCAAAAATCCTTATCAAGCAAGGCAAAACCGATAAGGCAATCGACATCTATGAAAAACTAAAATTGAAAAACCCGGAAAAAAGCGATTACTTTGCGCAAAAAATCAAAGAACTGGGAGGGAGTGATGAATGATGAAGGAATATCCCTGAATCTTTTTATATGCTTTGTCGTTCAAATATTTATAATCTGAGATAGCCTTTCTCTTTATTTGCTTTGACTTCCTTCTTTAATTTAGTGCGATTGCTACATATCGAAAATTCATAATTCATCACTCATAATTCATCATTAACAAAAATGTACCTTGCTCTTGTAATTCTGGTGGCTATTATCGCCGTACTTCTCATTCTCATTGTCCTCGTGCAAAATTCCAAGGGTGGTGGCCTTTCCAGCGAATTTAGCGGCGGGGCAGGAGGCCAAATGTTTGGTGTTAAAAAAACGACTGACCTCTTGGAGCAAGTGACCTGGGGAATGGCCGGAGCGATTATAATTATCTCGCTGGCGTCCTATGTGATGGTAGGTAACGGTACCGATGCCAGCCAAACTATCAATAGCGTGAATGTAGAAAAGGCGCAGAACTCTGCCGTTCCCGGTGGCAACATTGCCCCTCTGCCTGCTCCCGCTCCCGCTACTACTCCCGGCGACACTAACTAATATTCGATATTTTGTTATTGCAAAAGCCAGGGGCTCTTCGAATATTCGAAGAGCCCCCGGCTTTTTTATGGTAGGATAAAGCTGATGAATGTACTCTCTTATTTTTCACTCAAATATTTCGCCATCAAATGCTTAGCCGCCGGTAGCAGCGTTTCGTTGACAGGATATTCCCGCGGTGACTCTACCATGTAAGTAGCAGGATTGGGTAGTTGAGTATAGCGACGGGTCAGCTCCACTTTCATGTTTTCAAAAGTAGTACTTAGGTTTTTGCGCAGGGAATCGATTCGCTGAGTCTGAATGATTCGTTCGCGGCGAGCATCGAATAAGGTAACCTGGTAGCGAAAAATCGTTGTCTCGCGGCTGGATTGCCGGTAAATAAAAAGATAGCCCTCCTCCGTCCGCAGCGGCACAATGCCAATTGGCGTTATCTTCAGGCTGGTTTTTACTTCATCATATCGTGACTGCCCTTCCTGCACAAGTCGAGAAAACTGCGGGATAGCAAATTCCAGAATTTCGCCTATCTCCTCCAGATGCGCTCCATCTCGATAAGTATTCTGATAGATCCAACGCAATTGAGAAAGGTCAACTCCGGTCAGATTCTTCGGAAAATGCGTGCGCAGGGATTGCTGTGACTCTTTCAGGGTGACGCTACTTTCATAATGTTCCCTGACTTGCACCAAATGGGGAAAAAGGATTTGTTTGTTGAATTCCTGCCGAACATGCTGCAAATATGCCAGTAAGACATACTTTTTATACTCAAAGTCAAGAATTCCGTCAGTAAGCCATTGGCTGGATAATTTTGTCATGCTATAAAAACGATGTTTAACGTCGAAAATTTAGTCATTTCTACTAAAAAACAAAATGATATTTTCTCTATGACGCCATTGGGTCCATTTTCTTTTAGATAAAATCATAAAGAGGGTTGTCAGAACATGCCTGAAAATATGACAGATATTCCGGCTGGCACAAATTCTGCCTGTATGGTCTTGTCAAGAATATTTTGTGACAACTTAAAACCGTAAACTAATATGTCAACCTTAATCGAAGAAAAAGTGAGCGTACAACCCCTGGCCGACCGGGTGCTGGTAGAACCCGCCCCCGCCGAAGAAAAAACTGCATTTGGTATCATCATCCCAGATACCGCCAAAGAAAAGCCTCAGCGCGGTACCGTTATGGCGGCTGGTCCTGGTAAAACCGACGAGCCAATGACCGTGAAAGTAGGCGATACCGTCCTTTATGGCAAGTACTCCGGCACTGAACTGACCGTCGATGGCAAAGACTGCCTGATCATGCGCGAGTCGGATATCTTCGCTGTAATCAACAATTAATTTGGAGTTAGCGAATGTCGGAATTAGAGAATACCAAGCGACTATAAGTCAATATTCACTGACTCCCAATCCACTGATTCACTTATTAAATTTAAAAAACTCTTAAAAGCACAATAATTATGTCTAAGCAAATATTTTTTGATTCAGAAGCCCGTGATAAAATCAAACGGGGTGTAGACACTTTGGCCGACGCCGTGAAGGTAACGCTCGGCCCACGTGGCCGCAACGTCGTTATCGACAAAAAATTCGGCTCACCTACCATTACAAAAGATGGTGTAACCGTGGCCAAAGAAATTGAACTGAAAGACGCCATGGAGAACATGGGCGCTCAGTTGGTGAAAGAAGTAGCTTCCAAAACGGCCGATTCGGCGGGTGACGGAACTACGACTGCAACCGTTCTGGCTCAGGCCATTTATACAATTGGCGTGAAAAACGTTGCTGCTGGTGCCAATCCAATGGATTTGAAGCGTGGTATTGACAAGGCTGTCAGTGCTATCGTGAAAAATCTGGAAGAGCAGAAGAAAAACATCTCCACTTCCAAGGAAATTGCGCAGGTAGCTACCATTTCGGCTAACCACGACGAGGAAATCGGCCAGATGATCGCCGAGGCGATGGAGAAAGTTGGTAAAGAAGGCGTTATCACCGTAGAAGAAGCTCGCGGTACCGAAACCGAAGTTAAAACGGTAGAAGGTATGCAATTCGACCGCGGGTACCTGTCTCCTTACTTCGTGACCAACACGGAGAAAATGGAGGTTGAGATGGAGCGTCCCTACATCCTGATTTCTGAGAAGAAAGTTTCTTCTATGAAAGAATTGCTTCCCGTTTTGGAGGCCGTAGCCCAGACGGGCCGTCCCCTGATTATCCTTGCCGAGGATGTAGATGGCGAAGCTCTTGCTACGTTGGTAGTCAACAAAATCCGTGGTGCTTTGAAAGTAGCCGCTGTAAAAGCTCCTGGCTTCGGCGACCGCCGCAAAGCTATGCTGGAAGACATCGCCATCCTGACGGGCGGCCAGGTTATCAGCGAAGAGCGCGGTTTCAAACTTGAGAACGCAACGCTTGAGTACCTTGGTAGCTGCGATAAGGCGATCATCGATAAAGATAACACTACCCTGATTAATGGGGAAGGTGCCAAAAATGACATCGATGGCCGCGTGAATCAAATCAAAGCGCAGATCGAGAACACAACTTCTGACTACGACCGTGAGAAATTGCAGGAGCGTCTGGCCAAACTGTCAGGCGGTGTAGCTATCCTGTACATTGGTGCCGCTACGGAAGTGGAAATGAAAGAGAAGAAAGACCGCGTCGATGACGCTCTTCACGCTACCCGCGCTGCCGTTGAGGAAGGCGTAGTAGCTGGTGGTGGTGTGGCTTTAATCCGTGCCGTCGAAGCATTGAACGACCTGAAAGGCAGCAACGAAGACGAGAACACGGGTATAAATATCATCCGCATGGCGGTTGAGTCACCACTCCGCACAATCGTTTCCAACTCAGGTGGCGAAGGTTCCGTAGTGATTCAGAAGGTAAAAGAAGGCAAAGGTTCTTATGGCTACAACGCTAAGGACAACTCTTACGAGGACCTACTGGAAGCGGGTATCATTGATCCTAAAAAAGTAACTCGTCTGGCGCTGGAAAACGCCGCTTCGGTAGCAGGTATGCTGCTCACAACGGAGTGCGTGATCGCTGATGAGCCCGAAGAAGACAAAGGTGGCGGCATGGGCGGCCACGGACACGGCGGCGGTATGGGTGGAATGATGTAATTCCAACCAAACGACCCTTAGTTGCCAAGAGCGGCGCAGAATCAATCTGCGCCGCTCTTTTTTTGTACCCCGATTTGCCATAGCGAGCGAGTTGGGGTATTCTGTAAAAAGACTTGCATTTCTGACTTTAACTATTTTATACTAAGACAAGAATATATTGATTTGACATTCAATCAAATAGAACACAAATCTTGGTGGGCTTTGTTTAGACACTACCTAAAAACATGGCTTGGAATTTGCATTTATGCTACACAATCGTTAATCTTAACAATAATTTAACATTGGCGTAACATTTAAGTAATATAGCTATGAAAATATTCACACCTCTATCCCGAACACTCACCGCCTTCATAATGGTTTGCTTCGCACTACCAGCCACTTACGCCCAACATCAGGATATTCCCGATTTTTTGAAAGAGAAACTAAACTGGCAGGAAAAACTAGTGCTGATATACGCCCCCGAAGAGCAGCAAAATCTTATCAAAGAGCAATTGAAAGCCCTCTACCCTTATATTGATACCCTGCGGCATGAAAAAATAACCGTGGTGCAAATCCCGATGTTGCTTTCAGCCAATAATCGCCAGTACCTGAAAAATAAACTACGCTATCAGAAGAACCGGATGAATATCTGGGTAATCGACGAAAAGGGTCAATTGCGCATGAGTAGCACGAAGGCAGCCTCAGCTGAGCAGTTTCTGCGGGTATTGGACTCAGATACACGCCCCGCTTTGGCCAGTAAGGCTCGCCTATTATAAGCGCAGAAGCCGACCCGTGCGAATGTGGATTGCAAGGTCAATAGTCCCTTTGAAAATCCTCCCCCTAGCCGTAACTTGCAGGCATGGAACATTTCGTAGTATCGGCCCGCAAGTATCGACCTGTCACCTTCGATTCGGTAGTTGGGCAATCGCACATTACTACCACACTTAAGAATGCCATTCGCACCAACCACCTGGCGCAGGCCTTCCTTTTTTGCGGGCCACGCGGCGTTGGCAAAACTACCTGCGCCCGCATCCTGGCCAAGACGATTAATTGCCAGAACCTCAGTGACGATGTCGAGCCCTGCGGCGAATGTGAATCCTGCGTGAGTTTCCAGAACAACGCCTCTTTCAACATTCATGAACTCGACGCTGCTTCCAACAACTCGGTGGATGATATACGTAACCTGATAGATCAGGTGCGCTATCCGCCCCAAACGGGCAAGTACAAAATCTACATCATCGACGAAGTACACATGCTTTCTCCGGCGGCATTCAATGCCTTCCTGAAAACGCTCGAGGAACCGCCGAGCTACGCGATTTTTATCCTGGCCACTACGGAAAAGCACAAAATCCTGCCGACGATTCTATCGCGCTGTCAGATTTTTGACTTCAACCGGATCCGCACGACCGATATAGCTGATCATTTGGAGCAAATCGCCCGGAAAGAAAGTATTATCGCCGATCGCGAAGCGCTGGAATTAATTGGTCGTAAGGCAGACGGTGGTTTGCGCGATGCACTTTCCATGTTTGACCTAAATGTGACGTTTTCGCCCAACAACGAACTATCCTATGCCGATGTACTGGAAAATCTGCATATCCTGGATTACGATTATTATTTTAAGATTACGGATGCCTTATTGAAAGGCAGCATTGCCGAATCACTGTTGTTATTCGACGAGATTATCCGCAAAGGTTTCGACGGTCACTTATTCATCATCGGCCTGCTGGAACACTTGCGGAATTTGCTGGTAACCAAAGATCCGGTAACGGTATCGCTGCTGGAAGTGTCGGAGGTTGCCCGAAGTAAGTACCTCGACCAATCCCAACGGTCCGGGATGAGCTTTCTGCTCTCGGCCATGAGTGTAGGTAGTCAATGCGATATAAACTACAAGACTTCCAAGAACCAGCGACTACATGTGGAGTTGTGCCTGATGAAAATGGCCAAACTACCCGATTTGCTGTCGCTACAGGCTTTGCCATCTAATGGAGAAGCCAGCGCGGAAGTAAAAAAAAAAGTTGAGTCAAGAACCGAGTCTGGTATCGCCGTAACGACCGAGTCGGCCTCACCCGCCTACGAAACAAAATCAGCGACCACCAATGGTCCGGTTTCAGATGCTTCCCCTTCGTCAGCGCCCACGGTTTCGCCTGGACTGTCGCCCCACAGCAGACTTCGCAGTACGGCACACATCGCGGCCCCAATCGCCGAAACAGCTCCCGTCACGGCTCACGTACTTGAAAAGTCAGCCCCTCCCCAACCTGCTGAAAAGCGGGAAAAACTTCCGTTGACATACGATAACCTTTACGAATTCTGGGTAGAGTTTGCAAGAAAAAGAAAAGAAGAGAGGGATTCAGTAACTGAAGAGTTGATTTTCAATCGCGAATTCAAATTGGACGGTCAGGTTATCCGTATTGCCCTCGATAATGAATTGCAAAAGGAGGCAATGGCTGCGATCAGAAACGAATTGATCCAGTATCTGAGAGAAAGAATAGAAGCGCCCTTGCTTTCGTTAGACTTTCCAGTCAATCAGCAGGCGACGAAAAAAGTAGCTTACACTGATAAGGAAAAATTTGCGGTGATGGCCGAAAAAAATCCGCATCTGCTGGAATTACAGCAACTACTGGGACTGGACATCGAGTTCTAAGTTCTCAGACTGCGCAGAGTTTCGTGCAAGGACAAAATTTGTGGTATCAAGGCTGCGTTCTCACCGTTGTCAATCACAAAATCGGCTAATGCCAGGCGAGTTTCCTCCGAAACCTGATTTTCTACGATCGCTTGTATATCTTCTTCCGAACGCTGGGTATCTCGCAATTTTATCCTGCCTATCCTGAGCGTTAAAGGTGCGGTAACAACTATAACCTTATCCAATGTATTCCCTTCCCCTGCCTTGTTCATGATGGCCGCTTCCCGGATTACATAGGGATGCGCCCCATACTGCTGAAGCCAGCGGTCGCTATCGGCAAAAACTCGGGGATGAATGATTCGATTGAGTTTTTGAAGAAGCTGAGCATCGGCGAAAACACGGGAAGCCACATATTTCCGGTTATAACTACCGTCAGAATGGAAAGATTTGGCACCCAACAAGGCAATTACTTCTGCCTTAATATTCGGGTCATTATTAGTCAGCCATTTAGCGCGATTGTCGGCTTCATAAATGGGGACACCCAGACAGGAGAATATCCGGCAGACAGTACTTTTACCGGAACCGATTCCGCCCGTGACTCCAACCTGCAAGGGCTTTGTCGGAGCGTTCATTATTGCAGGGCCGGGATGTCGCGCAATATACGGGCCACCTCAAAACTTACCAGAACAGTAGAATGGCTGACCTCTACGTTCGGAACCTTTGGGATATTAAGAGGGAGAATTTCGTCGTAGTTATTCTGGATCTTCCGGGTCGGTATGCGAACAACGATTGTGTCGGGATAAGCATTCAGCATCGATACCGGGCCTTCGACGGAAATCAAGGAAGGAGAAATATTGATAAGACTAGAAATCACATAGCCAGGCCGCATATTGATGCCTGAACTATCTATCCGTATCGGGATGATACGGGTACTTTTCCGCTCAAAATCCAGCTCAAGCGTATCGGCCACTACGTAGTTGACCTGAACGTCCGGAAAATGCTCGGCTAAGTTATCCGTTAGAGAAATGGTATTAATAAAGTTAGCTTTCAGCGGATTAGTTACCTTGTATTCCAGGGGACGCTCGGCAAAACTGAGCCATGATTTCCGCAGAAGATTCCAACCATTACCCGACACATTCACCGATACAGTCTTGGGAAGAGGCTCCACCGGGACAAACTCCGTTTCGTCGTAGTCAAAATGGATCGGATAATCCAGCCGCAGGGAATAGCCGTCCTTATTCAAGGCGGTCATCAGCCAGAAAAAAGCTGCGGCCAAAAAACAGACGGAGAATACCTTCATCTTACTTCACTGTGCGGCTGACGGCTGACTTATCAAAGGTTAGCTTTACACCTTTGTCAAGATCAAGTGTAACGGTAGTTTCATCTACTAGGAAAACTTTGCCGTGTAACCCACCAATAGTCACTACATCGTCACCCTTTTTGATACCGGCCAATAATTCCTTTTGCTCACGAGCTTTCTTTTGTTGCGGGCGAATCATAAAGAAATAGAATACTCCTATGATACCGACCCACATGATGACTTGATAAATCATGGCTTGGGAACCGCCGGGTTGCGCTTGGGCAAGAATGACGTCTAACATTTACTTAGGAAAAAGTTAATTATTGAAGGTAATTATTTCAGCTTAAATCGAAGAAGTCGAGTCAGGAGACTCCGTTACCATACCCTGAATGCGTAACTCAGAGTAGGCAGGCTCCGTATTGGCAAATACGGTGATCGTTTTCACCTGGGGACCAACCTTACCTTTGCTGTTGAAGCGAACCTGAATAGAAGACTCTGCACCCGGCGAAATTGGTTCACGTGGCCATTCGGGAATGGTACAGCCACACGAGGCAGTGACGTTGTTGATGATCAGCGGAAATTGACCGCCATTTTTGAATTTAAACTCATGTTCGACAATATCACCTTCGGTAATGTTGCCAAACTGGTAGGTAGAATCACTTAGCATAGTGATAACCGGAATTTTACTTTTCAGATTATCCTCTCCACTATCAGCTTCATTGCTCTTGGCACCGCAGGCAGCCAGAAGCGCGATTATCGCCAGCGAAAAAAGCAGCGTAAGGATCGAGTTATTTTTCATTACTAGTTATTCTTTAAACAATCAGTTGCTCTGATTCTTGATCTGTGCCATGAGCTTATCCACGTCCTCAAGCAGGCGCTCTGCTTTCTCCCGTGCATCGCTTACTACTTTTTCGCCCTCGGCCTTAGCCATACTTTCAGGAAACTCGTTGCTCTCCATCAGGTCGGCAATTAATTTTTCGATTTGTTCCTTGTATTTCGAAAGCCGAAAAGTCAGGCGGTCCCGGGTAATTTCGCCTTTTTGGGGGGCATACAGAATTCCTAAAAAAATACCTGTGGCGCAGCCCGTTATATAGAAGAATAAGTTGCTGGTTAGTTTGCTCATTAATCGTTTCGTTAAATCGTTGTGTATTAAGAATTGTTTGTCACAATGGGGTAAAAAAACGTGCCTATACGCAGCAATTCTACTTATTGTCAATCAATCCCCTGCCACTTTTGCGAATAACACCGGCTTCGGTCAACCTCTTGGCTAGCCGATCCAGGTTTCCATTTACAAAACTACCACTTTTCAGGGTACTGTACCGCTTTGCTATCTCGATAAATTCGTTAATTGTTACTTTTACCGGTATCCCGGGAAAGTGAATCAGTTCGGTCAGGGCAGTTTTTAAAATAATCATGTCCAACAATGCAACACGATCCAGGTCCCAGTTTTTGAGCTGTTCGAGAACATAACCTTCGTACTCTGCATCGTTTTCTATCGCTTTTTTGAACAGTTCCTCCACGAAAAAGCGATCTTCGTCCCAATCCTCAGTCAACTCTGCCAATTGTATTTTTCCGGCATTGGCCGACCGCAATGTCTTGATCGCCATACTGCGGATGATATCAAAATGCTCTTCCCAGTAAAGATCGTTTTGCTCGAAAAATTCGACCGGAATCTCGTGTTTTAGAATCACATTTCTCAGCACATGCTGGACCATCTTTTGGTCTTCTTCCGGCGTGTGAGCTGGCTGCTGGCAATAAGTAATGTATTCTTCGTCCTTACAAAGAGCATCGCGGTAGGTCTTGCGCACTACGCTCATGTCATTTCCCCAGGAAATACCCCTTCGGATGATTTCCACCTCCAGTTCGGCATCGGCGCGCATGAGCCGCACTACTCCGTTGACATTCAAACCGGACGCGGTCGGAAAAGGATTATCGGGATTGCGGTTTATGCGTTCCCGGTCCAATTCTGCCTGGTGTGCTAGTTCCAGCAAAAGCACCAGGACGCGCAGGAATTCATCATAAATACCCTCTGTTTCCTGCAAAACTCTTTTTACCACCAGCGGACGATCCACTTTGTTCTGTTGTACAAAGTTCTGATAAGCCCGGTGGGCCGTCTGAATCACTTCGCGTGGTACCTGATCGTCGTTTGCAGGCTGACCATTTTCAACGTACTCGTCCAAAGTCAACAAAGCCAATCTCTTCAAGCCTTCCAGCTTTTCAAGATTTTGTGGCAGCATTGAATTAAGATCGGGAACGTAATAGGCGGCAATTTCATCCTTGGCAAGTTGCAGATTGGCATCCGCTGATATTCGGCTGGCGTATAACGCCTGCACAGCCTTGGAACGTAATAGTCTTCGGTTAAGCATTTTTTGAGTTTACGAGCTTAAGGTCCAATATTTATGAGATTCAATCAGCACACTAAACAACGCCCGATCTCACAATTTTCTGAACTTACAAACTCTTTTCAGGCTGCAAAATTAGACTATTTCTATAACAATAGGAAGCTGACAAGAGAATGTGTGGCGTAGTGGTGCAACGTTTTGCCTGAGTGGTGTGTTTAAAGGCAAGCACGAATTATAACCTTACCTACCAGCCTCTGCACGTGAAAGCACTCGCGTATCTCAATAAGTATCTCGTCAAATATAAGTGGTACCTCATTCTGGGTACACTCTTTACGATCATTTCCAATCTTTTTGGCATTATTCCTGCCCAGCTCGTACGCTACGCCCTTGATTTGGTAGGTGAGACGCTCGACATCTACTACCTTTTCGACGGTTCGGCCATTCAAGCCGATATGTACGATGTGTTTACCAACACTATTTTGCTATATGGCCTGCTGATTCTGGCGATGGCTCTGCTAAAAGGATTCTTCCTTTTTCTGGTACGGCAGACGATTATCGTAATGTCCCGGCACATAGAATACGATCTTAAAAATGATATTTACGAGCATTACCAGACGCTACCCATGAGTTTTTACCGTCAACACAACACGGGCGACCTCATGGCACGGGTGTCGGAAGATGTAAGTAAAGTCAGGATGTACGTCGGCCCGGCGATGATGTACGGCATCAATCTGATTGTACTTTTCGTGCTGGTTATTTCTTACATGGTGTCTGTCAATGGCAAGCTGACCTTTTATGTACTACTGCCATTGCCTCTGCTTTCGGTCAGCATTTACGTGGTCAATAGCATTATTATGCGGCGATCAGAGGAAATCCAACGACAATTGTCCGCCATGTCTACCTACGTACAGGAAGCATTTTCGGGGATTCGGGTAATTAAAGCCTTTGTGCAGGAAAAATATTCCTTTCTTAATTTTCAAAAAGAAACCGAAGATTTCAAAACCAAGTCGTTGAATCTGACGAAAGTAGATGCCCTGTTTTTCCCGATTATCATGCTGCTGGTCGGTCTGAGTAACGTGCTGGTAATTTATGTCGGAGGGCAGGAAATTATCAACGGTAACCTCACGCCCGGCAACATCACGGAGTTCATTATCTATGTCAACATGCTTACCTGGCCCGTGATGGCCCTGGGCTGGACGACCAGTCAAATTCAACGGGCGGCGGCTTCGCAGGCGCGGATTAATGAGTACCTGAACGTGAAGTCACATATCACTTCGGACAAAAAACTTAAACCCGTTATCGAGGGAGCCTTACGCTTTGAGAATGTTGGTTTTCACTACCCCGATTCGGGCATTCGGGCTTTACAACATTTCGATCTGGACGTAAAACCCGGTGAAAGCATCGCCGTACTGGGCACGACGGGGTCTGGCAAAAGTACCCTGGCCAATCTCATTTGCCGCCTCTACGACCCTACCGAAGGAAAAATTTATTTGGATGGTCGGCCATTGCAGGACTATGACGTGCAATATGTCCGTCGCCAGATGGGTTACGTACCGCAAGATGTTTTCTTGTTTTCCGATACGATAGCCAACAATGTGCAGTTTGGCACCGACGGCCTGCCACAGGAAAAAATCGAGCAGGCGGTGCGTGACGCCGACCTCGCCGCTAATATCGAAGAATTCCCGCAGGGATACGATACACGACTCGGTGAGCGGGGTGTTACGCTTTCGGGCGGACAGAAACAACGGCTTTCAATTGCTCGTGCCATCGCCCGCGAACCAAAAATTTTGATTCTGGATGACTGCTTATCCGCGGTAGATACAAATACGGAAAATATTATCCTGAATAATCTCAAACGCATTATGCAGGATCGTACGTCGGTAATTATTTCCCACCGTGTTTCTTCCGCCAAGCTGGCCGACCGCATCGTGATGCTGGACGACGGTCATATTGTGCAGCAAGGTACTCATGCGGAGTTGATTGGGAAAGATGGTGCCTATAAAGAATTATACGAGAAGCAGCTGGTTGTTGAAGAGATGAATTAAACTTGAAAGATTCTTTTGTTACTTTTCAAAAAGCGTAGCTGTAAAATCCAACAGTTCCTGCCCTCCTGCTTTTCCGTGTCCCGGTATCACCACAACGGTTTGGGGGTACTTTGACTTGATATTTCTGGCAGTTTCGGGCCAGACAGCTACATTGGCGTCTTCCAGGTTTCCTTTGCCTGCCCCAATTTCTTTAACCAAACAGCCACCGAACATCACTCTATCCGTTGGGAAGTAGCCAATAACATTGTCCTTGGTATGGCCCTCACCCATGAATTGTGTGTATACCTTTTCATCCCCAACATTGAGTACCAAAGAATCCTCAAAACCATTTTGCGGCAGTGGCGAATCCTTAGCTTTCAGGAAAGCAATCGTCCGGTCACTGGCGTAAGAAGGAATGTTGTTTTGGTGAAATGCTTCTATCCCGCCCACGCAATCGGCGTGAAAATGGGTGGCTACTACTGCCTTTATCTGGCAGCCTAACTCTTTGGACAGATAATCGATAAGTTCCTGAGAACTTTTGTCATCGCTTGGCGTATCGAAAACAACGGCTTCGTTTCCGTTTACAACTACCATCCCGTTGCAGGCAACTCTGCCAAAACTTTCAGTATTTAGAAAAGAAATGTGCTGGTAGGTATGATCAGAAATTTTATTAATGACCAGATTTTCAGAATTGTAAACTTCCTTGCCGCTTATCGAAATTCGGGAAGTATCTGAGTTCACAGAATCTGCTGCCTGTTCCTGACTATCATTTTTACTTTGGCAGGAAAAGAAATTCAGCGCTACGAATGCAGCTACAATCAGGATTTGTTTCATTTTGATTCAATGGAAGAGGTAAACGTTCGTCAGTCTAATCTTTGGAAAAGGCCAAAAAAGTAATAGTACAATTGCTGCTAGCAAAAAAACTCATTAGAACCATAGCAAACAAGCCCGGCATTCACCTATGAATGTCGGGCTTGATGCAATGTAATTCTTCTGTTTATTTCTTAGGACTACCACCCATAGAAGCCGGAGAATTATCCGTTTTGGGCTGTTCCTTCCGTGCCTTCTCGAAATCTCCGGCCTTAATAACCGTGATTTTATCGTAGTCGATGTACTTGGTGGCGGCGGCTTTCACGTCCGCCGGTGTCAGGGCTTCGATTTTCTTCTCGAAATCTTTCTCCCACTCCATCGTGCGGTCGAGATACAAATTGTTACTGAGCGTTCCGGCGAGCGAGGCATCCTGCGCCCGGCTGACCTGCCGCTGCTGCAGGTAACCTGATTTGGCTGCTTTCAACTCATCCGCGGTAAAGCCTTCCGTTACCGCTTTTTCGATTTCTTCCTTAAAAGCTTGCTCCAGTTTCTCAGCATTCTGCGGTGCATAGATGGCATAGGCCAGGAAACTACCGTTCTTATCCAGCGAGCTGGCGTTGAACTGCGAACCTACACCGTAACTCAAACCTTCTTTCTGACGAATCCGGGTGGCCAGGCGAGAGTTGATGAAGCCTCCGCCGAGCATGAAGTTGGCCATTACGAGAGCCGGGTAATCGGGATCGCTGTCTTGCAAAGGCATGTTCAGTCCCGCCACAAACATCGAATTGGCTTTATCCGGCGTTTCGAACGACTTATTCTGAGGTTTTACTTCCTGATAAGGAGAGGCAATCCGGGTAAACGGTTTGGCACTTTTCCATGAACCAAACTGGTTGTCAATGATTTTTTGAATCTCATCTTTATCAAAATCTCCTACCACGGCGATGGAGGCGTTGTTGGCCCCGTAGAAATCTTTGTAGAACTCCTTCACCTGATCGATGGTAGCAGCCTTTAGGTCGGCTACGCCTTCATCAAAAGTAGCCACATAGCGTATGTCCCCTTTGGGGTAAGGGGAAGTAATCCGACGGTACTCGTTGATGGCAATAGCTTGCGGCTCACTGCGCTGGGCTTCGATTTGCGCCAGTTCTTCCTGCTTCAATTTCTCAAACTCGCTGGCCTCGAAAGACGGATTTTTCAGTACATCCGCCACAAGTTTCATCACAGCGGGCAGATTTTCGCGGGTAGTTTCGATGCTTACACCTGCCTGATTGTTACTACCGAAGAAATTAACGCGAGCATTCAGACGGTCAAATTCATCTTTAATTTCCTGACGAGTTTTGTCCTTGGTGCCTTTATTGAGCATTGAAGCAGTCAGGCTGGCAATAGTACCTTTTTTCATCAGACTTTTTTCATCTCCCAGCCGAAGAGTCATACGGGCAGCCACTACGTTTCCTCGCGTTTGCTTGGGTAGTAGCGCTACTTCAATAGCGTTTGGTTTTTCGATACGCGTAGTGCGGCTCTCAATATTCTCGGGAGATGGGTCAAATGCTTCGCCCTGTGCCATTGCAGCTTCACCTTTGTAATCTTTCACCAAAGCCGCTACATCAGGGGCATCGGGCACTTCGGTACGATCAGGACTCGCGGTAGGGATAAAAGTACCGACAGTTCGGTTGGAAGGCTTCAAATATTGCTGAGCCACCCGGAACACATCATCGGCAGTCACTTTTCTGACATTGTCGCGAAAAAGGTAAGCCAGCCGCCAGTCGCCCTCGGCGATGTACTCACTAATGCCCAGTCCCACGCGCTCAGAACTACGAAATTGCAGATCCCAGTTTTTCAATATGGCCGCCTTAGCGCGCTCTACGTCTTCGCCCGAAGGCTTCTTCATGGCAGCAGAATCCAGGGTGGCCAGCATAGCCGAACGGGCTTCATCCAGCGAATTTTCCTTCAATACCTCCGCTCCGAAATAGACAAATCCGGGATCATGCAAAGCGAAGCCGAAACCATACTGACTCGATGCCTTCTTCGTGTCCACCAGATTTTTATACAGCTTTCCGTTAGGCTCGGCAGTCAGTACCTCCACCAGCACATCCATGGCAGGGTAGTCGGGATGCGAGCCGGGCATGATATGATAGGCGCAGGCGACCATCTGCACATCGCCAGTGCGGCGCACAACGGTATTGCGTTCGCCATCCTGTACGGGCTCCACGGTGTAGCTCACGGGTAGTTGGCGGGTAGGTTTGGGGATTTTACCAAATTTCTCCTGAATCAAAGCCAGGGTTTTTCCCTCGTCAATTTTGCCAGAAACCATCAGCACAGCGTTGTCGGGCTGGTAGTACTTTTGGTAAAATGCTTTCAGGTTGTCGATGGGTACATTCTCGATGTCGGAGCGGTTGCCGATGGTAGTCTTGCCGTAGTTGTGCCACTCGAAGGCGGCGGAAGCCACCCGCTGCAAAAGTACCCGGAAAGGACTGTTTTCGCCTGACTCGAACTCGTTGCGTACTACACTAAACTCACTCTCCAGATCTTTTTTGGCGATATAGGAATTGACCATGCGGTCGGCTTCAAGATCGAGTGCCCAGTTCAGG
Organism: uncultured Persicitalea sp.; assembly: GCA_964500445.1. Taxonomy (GTDB): domain Bacteria; phylum Bacteroidota; class Bacteroidia; order Cytophagales; family Spirosomataceae; genus Persicitalea. The sequence goes on from CAZCOG010000009.1 coordinate 74,004, forward strand.
TTCTCGTCCGTGGCCGAGAAGGTTTCGAAGTAGTTGGTGCGGTCGTACCAGGTAGTCCCATTCGGTCGAGCACCGTGTTCAGTCAGTTCCTGTGGTATGTTGGGGTGGCCAGGCGTGCCTTTGAATACCATGTGTTCCAGCAAATGAGCCATCCCCGTCTCACCATAGCCTTCGTGCCTCGAACCCACCAAATAGGTAATATTGACCGTTGCCGTGGGCTTCGATGGATCAGGGAACATCAGAACTTTCAGCCCATTGTCCATCTGGTATTCGGTAATACCTTCCACGGAGGTAATTTTCTTCATACCCTTCGGTACGTCCTGAGCCTCAGCCCGCGGGGCAGCGATCAAGGTCATTAGGCCGACCCCAAACGCAAACCGTAAAGGTTTAAGTGTAAATTTAGCTTGCTTCATAAATTGGAATTTAGGTTGTTTTGTCGATTTTGGTTATAAAAATACGAAGCGCTCAAGTAGATGGCAAATGGTTAATGACAAGCGGTAATGTTCTGTATAACAAAAATCAGTTATGATTTCCGCTTTCTAGTATTGCCTTTCAACCGGATGCGGCTCATGAGATGAGCCGCCGTCGCTCATTCTATCATTATTTCACTCGCTGCCAGGTATCAGTCCGGCCGATGAGCGAAATACCTACGTAGCCACGTACCTCGAGCGTGTTATTGCCGCTCAGGGTCATTTTGCAACTATATACCTTGCCACTTTCGGGATCGTATATTTTCCCGCTATCCCAAACATTGTCCCCATCGTACCGAAAATCACGTAACAACACAAGGCCAAGCAACGGCTGGTTTCTTTTTTGGGGGTCGGGATTATTATTGTCAACTTTCGTGCGGTTTGTCTTGGGGTCGTTGGGTGGATCGATCCACACCAGCTTGCCGAAGTACTTATTTCCTTCTTTGTAAATTTGTATTTTGCCATTTTTGCCGCTGGTCAACCAGGTACCCACGATGGCATCAGGATTGTCAGCCGGAATGAATGAGAAGGACGCGGCAGTGGCACAAATCAGCATTACGATCAAATAAAAGTTTCCTTTCCTAGTTTTCACAGGTACTTAATGATTAAAAGTCAATAGTTGGATTTTTCAAAAAAACAAACGAAAAGAAAGCCTAATATGGTACGAAGTCGAATTACAGGCGGAGCTTGTGCATTGCTAATATCCCTATTAACAGCGGCTTGTTTCCGCCCCAACATACCAATATCTACGGGAACAGTCTATCCCATAGACGTCTTTATGGAAAATCAGTCGCCCGATCGACCTTACTCTGAAATCGAGTGGGTTTCAATCAGCCAGGACGATACGCTCAGTGCCAAGCAAAAGGCTGATAACACCCGGATGACGGCGAGGGGAAACGACGCCCAAACCAAGGAATTGCTCACTGCCCGCCTGGTGCTGAAAGCCCAGAAACTTGGAGCCGACGCCATTATGAAGGTAAACTACCAGTACTATACCTCCGCTACCATGGAAGGCTATACCATGAAGGGACTGGCCATCAAGTACCGGGGAGATTAGGTCAGTTTTAAGGGAGTGATTGAGGGAAGAATTATTTTTTTCTACTCACGAACCACTCTCACCTACCTTTTCGACGTCAACCGCGACGCATCCGTAGCGGCCGGCGGCTCCTCGTTGGGAAGCCTGATTTCAGGCTTGGGCAGCGGTTTGAAGCGGTTAAAGCTATGGGTAAACTGCATACTGACACCGCCGGTAGTGATGGCGTTGTTTAGCAGTAAAGCGTTCTGGATGTTACGGTTATAGGCTTTCAGGCGAACGTTACCACTCTGCGCCAGCCAGTACTCCAGGGTCCACTCTCCTAATAAACTTGTGGCATTGAACTGAGTAGCGCCCGCCTGGGTAGTACCATAGGCAAAGCGCCCGTCTCTCGTGATACGAAAACGGTCGTTCAGAAAGCGGTAGGAAAGTCGTAGTTGCAGGTTAGTCAGGGTACTTTGATCCAGCGAAAGGCCTGATACCCCTACTTCCAGATTCTCATCCAGTGCCGAAGCCCAGCGGCTAATCTGATTAGATACCAGTTCGCTCACACTATTGCCCAGCAATGTAGCGCCCTGATTGGCTTCGCCCAGAAGCCCATCCTGCGGACTCAATAATTGGTTAAACAAAATCAAACTACTCACCTGGCGGCTCAATTCCTGTTCGTTGCTGCGGAGGCGATTCTCGAAGGCAGCTACTGCCGAACGGTACTCACCTGACGATGGGTATTGCTTTACGGTTAGATTATAGGCAATCGTTGGCGTCATCAACCGATCGGTGAGCGCGATTGTGACTTCTACGGGATACCGACGCGAGATTTCGCTGCTATTGCCCGTAGCGTTACTCAGGCTGGAGAGCTCGGGCAGTACTGCCAGCGAAGCCATCTGGGTATAGCTGGCCTCAACGTTCAGCAGGGCGTCGTAGGGGTCACCCGACCAGGTAATACGGCTACCGGGATTGATCGTAAACTTTTTGTTCAGGGCATTCTGAAAAGTAAACGTGTAGTCACCACGCTCGATCTCGTAGTTTCCGGTCATCGTGAAGTCGCCCTCGGTATCTACTTTCATATTCAGCAGCCCCCTCCCGTAGGCTTTTATGATATCACCTGCCTGGCGATCAAGCTGAATCTCGCAGTAGGCATCGGGTGTAATATTAAAGTTAAAATCCATTTTCACCCCACCGATGCTGGCTCCTTTCCGGGCCACGCCTTCTGCTTCCAGGCTATCTTCAATAATTTTCTGACTCACGAATTGGATGTATTCCTGAGTCGCCACTTCGGTTGGTCCGTCGAGCGGAATGTACATCCGTGTGCCTTTGTTACTTGTTACAGCAGCCTGAATACTGATGTTGTCAATCGGCCCTGACAAGCTGGCTCTACCCGTAACGTAGGCAGTACCGTAGAATAAATCGTTGTCTTTTTCCGTAGTATTCAGGATTTTAAAATTCTGCATATCAGCGTCGAATCCCAGCGAAAAATCACGAAAGCCCTGGTGCCGGACACTGCCGCTCACCGAGGCAGTATTGCCTTCTTCATCCCGAACTACCATATTTTGGGCAGTAATCTCGTTACCGTTGAACGTGACATTATCACTGAACGACAGTACCGACTGCAGGTAGTCAAATTTCACTTTGCCATTCTCTACCCTAACCTGCCCTTGCACAACAGGTTGCCGGGGCGTGCCGCTGATCGTTAGCGTTCCGGCGACCCGGCCACTGACATCGCTTACAAGCTGCTCGCTGAATGGCTCGATCATTTTAAGGTCGGAGCGGTCAAAAATCGCTCTCAAATCGAGCGAATTCTCCGTTTTTTCGGGATTAAAAGTACCATTGACTGCAAAGACTCTCGACTGATTCCGGTCCAGGTGCACCTCCACATTAAACTGCTCGATCATTTCATCCCATTCGCCTCTGCCGCTCATATTTCCCAGATTAGTGCCATCATAGCTTAGTCCGGTGACACTAAAATGACCGTTTACCTCACTCAGATTTTTGCGGTCACGCAGGGTAGCGGCTCCCTCCATCACACCGCCCAACTTTGTTTCCAGAACCGGGTTAAGCGTGGCCAGTTGCAGATTGTTTATTTCAAAAGAAAGATTGCGGCTGGAATCGGCATACATTTCACCATCCAAAGAAACCCGTTGGTTGTTGTGCGCGAGGGCCAGATTTTCAAACCTGGTTTTTTTGCTGATGAATGATACAAGATTATTGGGATTCACCTCCCATATCTCATCCAGCAAAACCAGATTCGATTTGGTCAGATGCAGGTTCAAACCCGAGGGCACGAAGCTGATATCACCGTTCAAATTAGCTTCATTGGTACTCTTTGTTTGATGAATATCGCTGGTAAAATGAATGTGATCTTCATCCCAGGCGGCCTCGATGCTCAACCGCTCCGTCGGTGTCAGTACACTAATCTTATGCTCTTTTGAGGTTACCAATGCCGAGGCCAAAACTTCGGCGTTGTTCACAAATTTGGAAGTTGTGACATCCAGTTCGTTGCCCACAAATTGAGAATCCTGGACCCGCACCGTATCGGCCCGCGCATTGAGAGTAATAAAAGCCGTGTTACCCATTCGCAACACACCCTCGGCCAGGCTATTGGGCGAGATATGCAAATCGGGGCGCAGGAAATCCAGCAGCGGCGTCAGATTATGCGCCTTCACTTCATAATTGATGGTGTATATCCGGGGCGAAACAGTCTCGGTTTTTTGGGCATAATAGGTATCGCGTTCCGCCTCATCCCCCATAAAATAGAGCTGGTACTCAACAAGCAGCCGATTCAGGTCGTCAGCCGCTTCACTCAACGAAAAATCGCCGTTCAAGTAGGCCGAAAGTACATCACTCTGGACATCGATCGTCCGCTCGCTGGAAATTTGGGAAGACGTAATCAGCAAGCTGTCTAAAAGAAGTGAACGCTGATTGCCCGGCGTGTAAAGCGAGGTATTTTGGAAAAAGGCGCGGCCCACCAACTCATCACCCGTGTTGCCCTCCACCTGCGCGTCGATGCGGGTGCCGATGTTAAGTGGCTGCTGTGAAAATCCCAATTCCATAAGATTTGCTTTTTCCAGAATACCCTGGAAGTCAAACCGGTTTTTGGGATTAGAAAGATCTATTTCCCCGTCGAGAATAAACGTCAGGTTATCATCGCGCGAGCTCACTTGCCCGTTGAAATAGGCTTTCTGCAGGTTTCCACGCAACTGAACATTCCGGTAATCGTAGTTTTGGAATCCCAGCCGATTGACCGACGCATCGAGGTTAGCCGAAGCCGTTGAAATATCGAACCCCTTGCCGTTGACTTTACCGGAGAAGTCGAGCTTCTGCAATTTTTCCGGTTCGTCAAAAAGTACCCCTAAGTCCAGGTTAGCCGTCTTAAGTAATCCATTGTAGGTCGAAGTGTAGCGGTCGGCAATGTGAAAGACCATGTCGGTATCCAGTTCTCCAATTTCAGTCTGGACACGACTTTTCAGATCAAAGTCAACCGCCGTTCCCCGAAAGGTGCCGTCAATGGCAACCAAACCAAACTTTTTAAAAGTTTCGTGCAAATCCGTTTCGGGGTAGTATTGCACGATATCATCGGTTTCAATACGAGAACTCACCAACTTGAAGTCCATTGTAGTGCGGCTGAACTCAGGCAAACCTCTGAACCCGAACTCTCCCGCAAAACGACTTCCTTTACCAAAACGCAGGTCGGTATTGGTGACACGGAAGTCATGTACCGTCCCATCGAAATCACCCGACACGCGCCAGGTCTCGTTGAGGGTCAGCAAGTACTCCTGGAAAAGTCCGAGGTCGTCGGAGTACACACGGCTATCGCGAAAGTGTGCTATCATCCGCACTTCCTCGTTAAAGTCGCCAAAGGCAGAAGGGTGGTTGTAGTTAAAACTGAGGTAGTTGGTAAGATACGAGCCGCCGATGTACGCGCTCAGTTCGGCAAGTTCGGTCTTTTTGGCGCAGTACATGAAGCGCGTATCGAGGTCATGTACTTTTAACTTGGACTGGCGGTCGATGGTCGTCAGGTCGTTAGCAACGAATTTAATCGTGTCACCAAGTACCAGAAAATCCTGCAATTGGGCATTCAGATGCCGCAGCTCGAAGTGGTAGTAGTCAAACACACTGCTTTTCCTGTCGTAAGGTTCTCGCGGGTCGTCGTAATGGAATGCTCCTTCGGTAAGCGTGGCTTTACCAATCGTAAAGGGGATATTCTGATCGGGCACATAGCCGGTCGTGTCGCCCGAATTAGCCATTTCGTTGACGCGGGCAATGAACAAATCCATGTTCGTATCACCCGTATTGGTCTTGACCAGCCGCACTTCGGGCCGATAGACGTTCACCTCATCGAGATGAATTTCGTGGGAAAAGTTTTCAAGAATGCTTTTTATGTCAAAATTGATGTCGAGCCTCCCGACATCGATCATCTGCCGATTGTCGGGATCTTTGACCGAAACTCCTTCCAGTGAAATGACATCAAACCACTTGACGTTGATTTTCTGAATCGACAGCGGATACCCCATTTGGGCCGAGAGTTCGCGCACTACCAGTTGGGTAGCCCAGGTCTGTACGGCCGGAAACTGGAAGGCGATGATCGTGACCCCGAGCGCGAAAAGCACCAGAATCAAGACCATCACCAGGCCATTGCCAATTTTCCTGAGTACGTTAAGCATGAACGGTTTTGGGGGTGGGGTATCGTCGGCCTAGCGTTAATTTAATTACTTTTGGGTAAATCTTTCCGCTTTCCATGAATATTCTGGCCATAGAATCATCCTGCGACGAAACTTCGGCGTCTGTTATTTCAAACGGCAAAATTCGCTCCAATGTTGTCACTACCCAACTCATTCACGAACAGTATGGTGGCGTAGTGCCGGAATTAGCCTCACGCGCCCATCAGCAAATGATCATGCCCGTGGTCGAAAAAGCCTTAGATGATGCAAAAATAGCAAAAAATGAGCTACAAGCCATCGCTTTCACGCGCGGGCCTGGCCTGATGGGGGCATTGCTGGTGGGTACTTCCTTCGCCAAGGCGATGGCCCTGGGGCTGGATATTCCGCTGATTGAGGTCAATCACATGCAGGCCCACGTGCTGGCCCATTTCATTGAAGAACCGCAGCCCGCCTTTCCGTTTCTCTGCCTGACGGTCAGCGGCGGCCACACCCAAATCGTCCTGGTACATGACCACCTGAAAATGGAAATTATCGGTCAAACCCTGGATGACGCCGTGGGGGAAGCCTTTGACAAGTCGGCAAAATTACTGGGGCTGCCCTATCCTGGTGGGCCCCTGATCGATCAATACGCCAAAGAGGGCAATCCTGCGGCGTATGATTTTCCGATTCCCGACGTGCCTGATCTGAATTTTTCGTTCAGCGGAATCAAGACCTCCATTCTGTATTTTTTACAGAAACAAATCAAAGAAAATCCCGATTTTGTAAAAGAGAATCTCGCGGACATTTGTGCCAGTATCCAGAGTACTTTAATCAAGATTTTACTGAAAAAGCTTACCAAAGCTACCCAGCAAACGGGCATTCGGGAAGTAGCCATCGCTGGTGGCGTTTCGGCTAATTCAGGTTTAAGAAAAAGCCTAGAAGAAATCGGTCAAAAGGAAGGATGGAAAGTTTATGTTCCGCGCTTCGAATACTGTACGGACAATGCGGCCATGATCGCGATGGCCGCGCATTTCAAGTACCTGGCGAAGGATTTTACGGACCAAACGATAAGCCCACTAGCGCGTATGGAATGGTAGTTCTGGTTATAAATTTATAGCCGCAAAGCTGAATAACTTTCTTATTTATAGTTTCATTGGAACGGTATTTTGCACTGTTCTTATGAACCATTATTTATTATCCGTCGAACAAATGGCCCACGACCACAATCATTCCCACGATGATGTTGAAGTACTTGAGCAGGGCGATTCGCCCGTTGGCGAAGCCCTTGCGCATGAAAAAAATGCCAGTTCGCCCTGGCGAGAGTACCTTCCGGCCATTGTCAGTCTGGTACTTCTGCTCATAGGCATTGCGCTGGACCAGTTCGCCGCGGGTTGGTTCGTTGACCCGTGGCGACTGATTTTTTACGTGGTAGCCTATTTGCCTGTGGGTTGGCCCGTGCTGCGCCGGGCGTGGAGCAGGATTCTGCATAAGGATATTTTTACTGAATTTTTCCTGATGGGTGTCGCTACGCTGGGGGCTTTTGCCATTCGCGAGTATCCGGAAGGCGTGGCGGTCATGCTGTTCTACACGATCGGCGAGTTATTCCAGGAATCGGCCGTGTTGCGGGCGCGGCGTTCGATCAAAGCCCTACTTGACGTTCGACCCGATGAGGTGACCGTCGTGCGCGACGGAAAGTACCAGGTGGTGAAGGCTACTAATGTAAAAGTAGGCGAAACGGTGCAGATTAAGCCTGGCGAAAAAGTAGGGCTCGACGGCATCATGCGGTACGACAGCGGCTCGTTCGACACGGCAGCGCTGACGGGTGAGAGTGTACCACGTACCATCAAACGCGGTGAAAACGTGCTGGCGGGCATGATCAACCGCCAATCTCTGGTGGAAATGGAAGTGACAACACCTTTTCAGGATTCCAAGTTGTCGCGTATCCTCAAATTAGTGCAGGAGGCCACAGGACGAAAGGCCCAGACGCAGGAATTTATTGCCCGCTTCGCCAAAATCTACACGCCCATTATTTGTGCTCTGGCGGTACTGATTACGCTGCTCCCTTACTTTTTTGTAGACGATTATATATTCCGTGACTGGCTTTACCGGGGGCTGGTTTTCCTGGTTATCGGTTGTCCTTGTGCCCTGGTCATTTCCATTCCGCTGGGATACTTTGGCGGCATTGGCGCGGCATCTCGCCACGGAATTCTGGTGAAAGGCTCGGTATTTCTGGACTTGCTGACCCAGCTCAAAACTGTTGTAATGGACAAAACGGGTACAATGACCAAAGGCGTCTTTGCAGTACAGAATGTAAAAGCGATTGGCATCGATAAAGACCAGCTTGCGCAGTTGACCGCTGCTCTGGAAACCAAATCCACACACCCCATCGCCACGGCCATTCTCGAATACGCCGGACGAGGCGGTGAAGTTTGGGAATCAAAGAAGAAAAATGAGTATGAATCATTTTCGGTCGAAGATGTGGAAGAAATTGCGGGCCACGGCCTGAAAGGTACGGTAGAAGGGCGCGAAATGCTGGCGGGTAACGCCAAACTATTGCGAAAGTTTGGGATTTCGTTCGATGAAGCTTTGACCAAAATCCCCAACACCATTGTAATGACTGCCCTGGATGGTGAGTTCTCCGGGTATTTCACTATCGCCGACGAGATAAAGGCCGACGCTTCAGAAGTTATCAAAAACCTAAAAAGCGAGGGAATCCGCACAGTAATGCTTTCGGGCGATAAATCGGCGGTGGTAGAGGAAGTAGGGCGACAGGTAGGCGTCGATGAATGGCACGGCGACTTGCTGCCCGAGGATAAGGTAGCACAGGTCGAGCGCCTGCAAAAACTCATGTCGGACGATCCCAAAGCAAAGCTGGCGTTCGTTGGCGACGGTGTAAATGACGCTCCGGTGGTAGCGATGGCCGACGTGGGCATGGCGATGGGCGGTCTGGGTTCCGACGCCACCATCGAAACGGCCGATGTTATCATCCAGAACGACGAGCCCGCCAAAATCGCTACTGCTATTGCCATTGGCCGTGCCACCCGCCGGATTGTCTGGCAAAATATTGCCCTGGCGATGGGTGTAAAAGCAATCGTACTGGTTTTAGGAGCAGGCGGCTTAGCTACGATGTGGGAGGCCGTTTTCGCCGACGTTGGTGTGGCGCTGCTTGCGATTCTGAATGCGGTACGGGTACAGAATTTAAAGTTCGATTAGAGCCGATGCAAAAAGATTAGGATAGAGAAGTACGCTCTAAAAACCAATCATTACCTTAATCATGAAATTCATTTCTTTCATATTATTACTAAATCTCTTTTTCGCCTGCCGACAGGAATCGACAACTTCCGACACTCAGCCACCCACCGAAAGCAACCTAGCGCAGGAACACACCCTATCCCAAAAAATTGTAAAATACGCCAAAACGCTTCGGGGAATTCCCTATAAATATGCTGCGAGCGATCCGAAAGTGGGCTTCGATTGTTCGGGCTTTGTGAATCATGTCTACGGTAGTTTCGGAATAGAAGTACCTCGCAGCTCAGTTAATTTTAAGGATGCCGGGCCTACCGTTCCGGTAAAAGAAGCGATGCCGGGAGATATCGTGCTCTTCACGGGCACTAATCCTGACAGCCAACAAATTGGCCACTTGGGTATCGTTGTCAAGAATGATCAGGATGGTATCAAATTCATCCATTCAACTTCGGGCAAGAAGTACTCCGTTGTTATTACTCCGCTCTCGGGTCATTACGAACGGCGCTTTGTAAAGGTGATTCGGGTACTTTGAAGAACCAGACTTCTTGTTTGACCTGAGTAAGACCCCAATTTATCGGAAGTTAAGCCAGAGCCGTAAATCCCGGATAGTAGTTCCGAAGGGTCATTAATTCAAGGAAGCAGTTTATTTACTGGATTTTTTCGCTGCTGGACCACTAGCTGGAAAGCTCCTAGCTCAAACCTTGCTACCCTCCCGGTGCTATCCGCAAAAGTACCTTTGAAACGTCCTTCAACTAACCTGGTTTCTGGGTTATAATCAGTAACTCGCACCCAACCCGATTTTTTGTCGCCAGGATAAAAAGGCATAACCAGCCCTCCTGCATAGCTAATCCAAGCGTAATGGTAATCGAAAGGCATGCCGCATTTGTCAAGCTTTGCTATTCGATACTTGCCTTTTTTTGTTGGGATATTAAAAAAGGTTAGCCACTGACTCGCCCGGCAGTCCACAATGCAGCCCGTGATGGAGTCTTGAACAAAACCTTTACCTGGAAAACCGGGATAGGGAATATCTGTCTTAATGTATAAATCGAAACGTTGAGAATTGCAGGGTGCAGGTAGTGGCTCGGCCTGCCCTATCGCTTGTCCAGTAGCAAACCAGATCGAGTCATTGAGCATACTTGAAACATTATATTGAGTGTAGGGCAGAATAGGTTGCTTAGAGCAAGCCAAGCAGCTCAATGAAAAAAGCAGGATCGGGAGCGAAATTTTCATACTAAATCCAGACGGTAGTTTTGCCTTATATTTGCTTTTGAAAGTAAGCAGAAACCAAATATTTCTTACTCCGATTTTTTCCTTATCTATATTTCAATACTCATGCCTAAGGTCTTTCTAAGTCTTTTCTTCGCATTTCTTTTCCTTTACTGGAATGGTTCAGAACCTACGCCAGCAACTGTTAACAGCAACTACGCACGAGTACCTGTTGCGGACTCGTTGCCCAACGCTGCCAAGTGGCCCGACGAACTAACTATTACTAATTTCTCCGGTCCCGACCTCACACCCAGCCCGGCCTGTCTGGCGGTAGCCCCTACGGGTGAAGTTTTCGTGGGCGTGGACATGATCGGTTCATTGGGCAAGAAACCAGGCCAGGGCAGTATTGTTAAATTGGAAGACACCGACAACGACGGCAAAATGGACCGCCACAGCACCTTCGCCATGGTAGACAATCCACGCGGTATCATCGCGCAGGGCGATCAGGTTTTTGTGCTGCATACCGTTTTTGGAAAAGAAAGTGGCATAGCCGAGGGGATGGATTTGGTCGTTTTTGAAGATAAAAACAGGGATGGCAAAGCCGATGGCCCACCGCAACCTTTGATTCAGCATATCAGTTCGCCTAAATTCCTGCAAAGCCGCGGTACCGACCATGCTACCAACGGAATTCGCATGGGGATCGACGGCTGGATTTATATTGCCGTGGGAGACTTTGGTTTTGTCAACGCCGAGGACCGCTCGGGCAGGAAACTCACGCAACTGGGCGGCGGTATCCTGCGCGTCCGGCCGGATGGTACCGAGATGGAAGTTTATACCCACGGGCTGAGGAATATCTACGACGTGGCCATTGACCCCTACATGAATATATTCACACGCGGCAATACCAACGACGGCGGTGGCTGGAACATTCGTTTCATTCATCAGATACAGTCGGGCGAATACGGGTACCCCGTTCTTTTCAAGCACTTTACCGAAGAAATATTACCCGCGCTGGTTGATGTAGGAGGTGGCTCGGGCACAGGCGCCCTGTTCATGGACGACCCCACCTGGCCCGCTAAGTACAACCATGTACCCATGATGGCCGACTGGGGCCGCAGCCAACTTTATATTCATCGTGTTGCAGCTGACGGACCTAGCTATACTCAGAAGGAGGAAGAATTTGTCAAGCTGGCCCAGATTACCGACGTGGATATCGATGCCTCGGGTCGTGTGTATATGTCAGCCTGGGACGGGGCCGGCTATTCCGGCAATCCGGATAAGGGTTTTGTGGTAAGGGCTGTACCGAATGACTGGAAATACAAAGCTTTTCCTGATGTCAGAAAGCTATCGGTAAATGAACTAGCGGAAATTTTAAAATCCGAAAGCGGCGTGGCACGGCTGGCTGCTCAGCAGGAAATGCTCAACCGCCCCGCCCAACAGACTACCGCAGCCGCCTGGAAAATCGCTTCGGATAAAGGCTTACCTGATTACGTTCGTGTGGCCGCTATGTACACCTACGCCCAGGCAGCCAAAGCCGATGGAATCAGTAATCTGGTGAAACTTACTGACGAATCCAATATGCGGGAATACGCCCTTCGGGCATTGGCTGACCGTAAGCAGTTTAATGACAAAGTACCACTGGCGCCATTCACCCAAGCCCTGAAAGATGGTGCTCCACGGGTTCAGGCAGCCGCGATCATTGGCATGGGCCGTTTGGGACGGAAAGAGGCTGCTTCGGCGTTGCTGTCGGTGAAAGTACCTTCCTCTTTTGTCGCTCCTACCGGTAACATCGAAGGTCCGCATGCTACGCCCAACTCGGCGATCATATTACCACATTTGGCGGTGCGGGCGCTGGTGAACCTCGATGCCGTGGATGCCTGCGTGAAGGCGGTTGGTTCATCCAATTCCACCCTGGCACTTTGGGCTTTACGTTACATGCATGATCCAAAAGCGGTAGATGGGTTGATGGCCGCCTATGATAAATCGACTGACCCAAAGCTGAAAGCCGAAATTATCAACACGCTGGCCCGACTCTATCACGAAGAAGCTCCCTACGATGGCTCGTGGTGGTGGAGTACCCGCCCCGACACCCATGGCCCTTACTATAAGGCGATTACTTGGGACTCTTCCCCCAAAATCAAGAATTTCCTGATGAAAGAATGGAAAAGCACTACGGACAAAGAAATGTATACCAGCCTGAATGACAAGCTCCGGCTGGACATCAGCGAATTCGGCACCTATGAAGTAGCGGGGGTAGTAGAAGAGAAGAAAGTGGATTTGGATAAAATTAAAAGTAGAAAGGGTCAGGTGGGTGAGGCCTCCATCGAGGACGTAATGCTGGCGATGGATAAAATCAAAGGTGACCCAGCCTTGGGCAAAAAATTATTTACCCGGCAGGGCTGCGTGGCCTGTCACAGCATCAATAAAGGCGAAGTAATGAAGGGCCCATTCATGGGGCAAATCGGCTCGATCATGAATCGCGAGCAAATCGCCGAATCTATTCTTAAACCCAATGCATCCATCTCTCAGGGTTTCGCGACGGTAATGATTACCGCCAAGGGAGACAGAACGTTCATGGGATTTGTCACGGAAGAGTCCGCCGACCAACTAGTACTCCGCGACATTGCCGGGCAGGTTTCCCGCATCAAGACTTCTGATATTCTGACACGGAAGGAGATGGAGAACTCAATGATGCCCTCAGGGCTGGCCAATGCTCTTTCGTACGAAGAATTTGCGTCGCTGATTACCTTTTTGTCGCAGCAGAAGAAGTAGCAGACCATAACTTCCCGAAAGCTCAAAGCTTTCGGGAAGTTGGCCGTGCATCGGCTGCACATTTACTGCGGAAATATTAAATCCAACGTCTCTTCTGAGGGCGCTGCGCCGGAAAGTCTTTTTGATTCATTGGCGAAGATCTAGGAAGTCAGAAACTGCCTAAGCCGGCTGGAATAGGCCACTTAGCCTAATGCGGGTAGTTTGGATACCTACTCGATATTTTGAGATTTGACCAGCGGCTACGGTATGGAACGGCTCCCTTTTATCACTCTCGATTACCTGCGTGAAGGCACACGCCGGCAGCGCTGGGCCTACCACAACCTTACCGACCTCGGAATAGTTGAGATACTGAAAGACTACACCCCGCTACTAGCGGGTACCGTTCCGCTGGACATCGACATCGCCACCAGCGATCTGGACATCATTTGCCACTGGCAGGATGCGCAGGAATTCACCAACACGCTGGAAAAACATTGGGGCGAACGGCCGGATTTTCGCGTATACCAAACTGCCCTGGCCGGACACCCGACCGTCCTGGTACGTTTCCGGCAAGATGACTTTGAACTGGAAATCGTGGGCCAGAACCGGCCCTCCCACGAGCAGGAAGCCTATCGGCACATGGTGCGGGAATACGAAATTATGCAAAAAATGGGCCCAGCCTTTAAAGAACAAATCCGGGGTCTGAAAAGAAATGGTCTGAAAACCGAACCGGCTTTTGCCAAGCTGCTGGGGTTGAACGGCGATCCGTACCGGGCCGTGCTGGACTATGTGGTGTGAAAATTCAGTGAGGGCCAGACGGTTATTTTTTTGTCTACATGGGTGAAGCCTGCGTTTATTGATATATTTGGAGGGATAAACGCAGTTAATTTCGTTTATACAGATGTTAGCAACAATTTTATGGACGCCATACTACGAGAACCAATAGAGAAATATTTGGTCGAAAAAAGAAATCCATTCGGAAGAAATCTGCTAGCTGACAAACTCAGGAATGAGTTCCCACAACAAATAGCAGAAATAATTCCAGACAAAACGAGATTTAAAGTAGTTGGGTCTCCTGGAAAAGGCAACTGGACAGATTACCCCTGGATTGCAATTCTTGATACATTGATTACTGACACGCCACAATCTGGATATTATCCGGTATTTCTTTTCAAAGCCGATATGTCAGGTGTTTATCTTTCACTCAACCAAGGAGTGACAGAGGTTAAAGAATATTACAAAAGAGAGACGAAAAAAATTTTGAGGCTGCGGGCAGAAGATTTTCGTGCACGGATTGACTTTGACGATAATGACTTACTTGAAATAAGACTACATTCTGATACCTCAAATGCAAAGCTTTATGAAGCTGGAAATATCATTGCTCGTTACTACGACGTTACAAACCTTCCAAATGAGAAAACGTTGAGGGCTGACATTTTCTATTTTCTAAATTTATATGAGGAGCTAACTTTCAACAACCAACAAATTGACGAAAAGAAAGAGCTGACAGCTTTAGAAAAAAAGCAATATAGACTTCATTTTAGGATTGAGAGAAATAATAGCATTTCAAAAAAGGTTAAAGAAGCGAAAGGCTTTATTTGTGAAGCATGCAACTTTGACTTCAAATCAAAATATGGTGTTCTGGGAAAAGAATTTATTGAAGCACATCACTTAAAGCCAATATCCAGCTTAGGCATTGGACAATTTGAAATAAACATTTTAAATGACTTTGCTGTGTTGTGCAGTAACTGCCATAGCATGATACATCGGCTAGACGACCCAAGTGATTTAGACAAGCTTAAGTTGACAATAAAAAACTGTTGCTAATAGCGGTTTTGCGTCAGCGGGGGGCGCCCCAACACAGCATCAGCTTCTGTCTACAGTTGTCAGCGCTACGAAACGCAGGTGTGCAGAAGAATAAAACTCGTACGTTAGCAAAACTATCGGTAGCAGTCCAGGGGTGACTGAACACGGAATGCCCCGCCAAAGGCAAAGCCGTTAAATGTTACGCACGTTCCCCCAAAAACAAAACAGCACACCGAAGCCAAAAGACTGCCCTCAGTAGTCAGCGATACCTCGCCCATTATCCACTCAGAACAACTTCGCCACGCGCCCGAAAGACATTTCCCGGTAGTCTTCAATATAATCATCGCAAGGCGGCAACTCTTCCTTGGTGTGCGAGCTAAGTACCCCCACGACCTTCATTCCCGCATTGATCGCCGCCGATACGCCCGAAAATGAATCTTCAAACACCAGGCAATTTTCCGGCTTCATGCCAAGCCGCTCGGCGGAGGTAAGATACACCTGAGGATCAGGTTTGTGTTTAGTAACATCCTCGCTGGCCATGAAAGATTCTATAGAAGAAGGCAAATCCAGCTTGCCTGAAATCAAATCAAGGTTGGCGCGGGGAGCGGAGGTAGCAACGGCCGTTTTGACCCTATGGTTCTTTAAATCCTGCAAAAAGCCAGAAAATCCGGCAATAGGATCTACGTAAGGCTCGTACAATTCCCGGAACAGGCTTTCTTTCTCATCTTCCAATTGAGCGAATTCCTCGCCCACGATTTCGCGCTGCAGGAAATGTTTGAGAATGTAGCTGTTGCTTTTGCCAAACATATGCTGGGCAAACTCCTCGTCGGTGGGATTGAGCCCCCGCTTGGCGAAAAAGGCGCGAAAGGCGCGCGAATGATACGGATTGGTATGGCAAATAACGCCATCCATGTCGAAGATTACGGCAAATTCTGTTTTCATGCCGCAAAGGTAGTCTACAAAAGGCGAACCTCTATTCCCAAACTACCTCGATGGCCCGATCCTTTAAATCGATAGTCGTGAATGCTTCGTCTTTCTGCTTTTTCAAAGTAACCTTGCCATCCTGCACCCGGGCGACTTCCTGCGAAATGACGTCCTTTTTGTTTTTCTTACGATACACTACCAGCAATGATTCGTCGGTCGTTACATCCACCGTGCAGGTTTTACCGGTCACTTTGATGGAGGTATTACGGTCCGGCAGATAGGGTGCCTTGGACAGGGTCATTGCCCGCGAGGCCGAGGGCACACCGTATCCAACGTAGTTATTTCCGTAAGGATACAAATGCGCTGATTTTTCAATTAAAGACATCAGTTCTTTATTCGATAGGCTCGGATTCGCTTCCATCAGGCAGGCCGCAAAACCCGTAATGACCGGGGCGGACAGCGAAGTACCGTAAAGCGAAAAACAGGATACGTTGGGTTTGAGATAGGGCAAAAACTCCGGTCCAATGCTGCTGTACCCGATACGGTTCCAGAGCTTGCGGTTGGTCGCCCCCACGGCCAACACCCCCTTAGCGTCGGCGGGCGTCGAGATGATGCGCCACTTTTTGTCCTCGCCTTCGTTGCCCGCCGAAACTACGAGCAGAATACCCTTTCGGTCTACGGCAATTTGCGCGGCCCGGCTGATGGCGCTCGTCTTGCCATCCATCTGTTCGGGCAGGTAGTTCTCGTTAGGGTCAGTGAAGCCGCGGGCATAGCCCAGCGAAGTATTGATCAGGCGAACCCCCAGGCTGTCCATCCACTCCATCGCCGCAATCCAGTTGTCTTCCTCACCGCGCCATTCGCGGAGGGAATAATCGGTGCGGGCGAGGTAGAACTTGGCGTTCAAAGCCATGCCATACTGGGTTTGGTCGTCGGTGTCGAGGCCCGCGATGGCGGCCATTACCTCAGTACCGTGCATGTCGGAGTAGGACTCGGCCGTAGTGAAAAGCCATTCGCCTGGCTGATTGGGCTTGACATAATCCCGAATACCGAGGATACGCTTATTGCCAAAAACCTGCCGCAGCGAGTGCGAAGAATCCGCACCGTAGAATCCGGCGTCGATGATGCCGACCGTCACGCCTTTGGCCGTTATTTTTGCGTTGGTAAACGCTTCCGACTGTACCTGTTCCATGACGGGCGCGAGTTCGGGCTTGCTGGCAGTTTGGGTACTACGGGCTATGACAAAATCCGCGTCCATCGCCACCACGTCTTTTACAAAATCCAGCTTTTTTAAATTCTGGACTTGCTCATAAGTCAAATTTGCCGACACGGCATTGAGCCAGCGGGAGGCGTAGACCAACTGCACGTTATTCTGTTGGAGTTGAGCGAGGTAGTTGGCATTCACCGGCAAATCCGTCGCTTCCCAAAGGGGTAAGCCGACCAGCCGGCGGTTTTCTTTGGTAGTTTCCGAAATCGCCGGGCGGGCGGTGGCATCTTTATCTTTCAGGTAAATCCAGTACTTGGGATGAGCAGATAGAGAAGCTGAAAATATCAAAAACAGCAACAGTAATTTCGTGGTGCGCATGGACTTGTATTTTGGATAGAATTTCAATTTTCGCAAGTTAAACGTAATTTTACAAAGACATATTCACTCTTTCTCCCAAATCTTACATTGGATTAATGCGATATTCCCCCATCGATAAAAACCTCTTCGTAGAAAACCGCCGCCGCCTCGCCGGGTTGATGGTCCCAAAATCAATGGCTATTCTTCAAGCCAACGATATTATGCCTACCAACGCCGATGGTACCATGGGTTTCCGGCAAAGTTCCGACCTGTTTTACCTTTCCGGCGTAGACCAGGAAGAAACGGTCCTTCTTATATTCCCCGAACATCCCGATGAGAAATATCGCGAGGTACTTTTCGTGCGGGAAACCAACGAGCACATCGCCGTTTGGGAAGGCGAAAAACTCACCAAGGAGCAAGCGCGGGAGGTTTCGGGTATCCAAACCATTTTCTGGACCCATCAATACGAAACTACCATGCGGCAGATCGTCTTTGAAGCTGAGCGCGTGTACCTGAATACCAACGAACATACCCGCAACGAGTCGCTGGTACAGACCCGCGATGCGCGTTTTATCCAGGAATTCCGAGGAAAGTACCCGCTGCACACGCTCGCTCGTCTGGCTCCACTCATGCACTCCC
The DNA here is from genome assembly GCA_964500445.1 of uncultured Persicitalea sp. Taxonomy (GTDB): domain Bacteria; phylum Bacteroidota; class Bacteroidia; order Cytophagales; family Spirosomataceae; genus Persicitalea. Next base: position 92,277 of record CAZCOG010000009.1, read on the forward strand.
TCCGCGCCATCAAACAACCCCAGGAGGTTGAATTACTGGAGGAAGCTTGTGGCATCACCAAAAAAGGGATCGAGCGGTTATTGGCTTTTGTGAAACCAGGCGTGATGGAATACGAAATCGAGGCCGAGTTGCTGCACGAATTTATCCGAAACCGATCCCGGGGCTTCGCTTATACGCCCATCGTAGCGTCGGGAGCCAATGCCTGTGTACTGCACTACATCCAGAATAATCAGGAATGTAAAGATGGCGACGTCATTTTGCTGGATGTTGGGGCTGAATACGCCAACTATGGGGCTGATCTGACGCGTTCCATTCCGGTGAACGGACGCTTTACCAAGCGCCAGCGCCAAGTGTACGACGCCGTGCTTCGAGTTTTCCGATATGCGTCCAGCCGCCTGATCGTGGGCAATGTCTGGGATGAATACCATGTAGAAGTGGGCGAATTTATGGAAAAGGAGCTGATAGATTTGGGGCTGATTACCACCGAAGACATCAAAAATCAGGATTCTGACTGGCCTGCCTACAAGAAGTACTTCCCCCATGGTACCTCGCATTTTCTGGGTCTGGATGTACATGATGTCGGCAATAAGTACCGTCGTTTTGAACCGGGGATGGTCTTTACCTGCGAGCCGGGGATTTATATTCCGAGCGAAGGATTAGGCATCCGGCTGGAAAATGACATTCTCATCACCGCAGACGGCAACCGGGATCTGATGGAAAATATTCCTATCGAAGCAGATGAAATCGAGGAATTAATGAATCGACGAGGCTGATGGAGTTTTTTATCGACGATATCATCAAGTTGTGTGTCTCGTTTATAGCGGGTGCCATCATCGGTTTCGAGCGTGAGTACCGCAGCAAATCGGCCGGACTCAGGACGATGATTCTGATTGCTCTGGGATCTACGATGTTCACCATCGTCTCCGTCCGCATCGGAGCCGACCCCTCGCGGATGGCAGCCAACGTGGTCACGGGCATCGGCTTTCTTGGCGGCGGCATCATCTTTCGGGAATCAAATCGGGTTCATGGTACTACTACGGCTGCCACGGTTTGGGCGGTAGCGGCCCTGGGGGTAAGCATTGGATCAGGCCTTTACGACCTGATGATCGTAGGTTTCTTCATATTGCTATTCGCGCTGATAGTAATGAATATTTTTGAGAAACGATTTATTCATTACAAAAATCAGGTACGTAACTACCGGATAGTATCGCCCTATCGGCACAAAATGTTGAAACAGTACGAAAAGCTCTTTGAAGAGCATGGATTAAGAGTGAAAAGAGGCAAGCAAAACTTGTCGGGCGAACGCATTTCGGGCAATTGGGTACTTGAAGGTTCGGAGAAAGAGCACGAAAAACTCATCAGACGTCTACTGAACGAGTCCGACATTATTGAGCTTGATTTTTGAGGAAATCGGTTTGTTTTTTTAAGCCATGCCGAATCTTATTCCAATCAGCATCGTTATTTTTTCATGGTACTTACAGAAGATATAAATCGGCTTTTTGCAGATCTGCTGCGGGCGCAGCTCACCCAGGCCGAATGGCAGTGGCTGGAAGAGAAAAGTTCTGCCACAGCGCTCGAACTGATGACCGCCTTTGTTGCAGTGCCCCGCTTCGTTGGGCGGCAAATGGTAGTAGTGTCCACCGAACAGGCTATCGATCTCACTGAAACAGCAACCGGATTCTCCCTGGAAAACTGGACAACCGTCCGGCTTAGTCGGGTATTTTTGTTAACGAGCCTGGAAATCTCCGATGAAGCAACCTACACCCGCCATATCGAAACGCTGTTTGATACCGCCGAAATGAACGAACTGGTGGCGTTATACTCAGCTTTGCCCATGCTGGCCTACCCTGAAAAGTGGCTTTTCCGGGCTACCGAGGCAGTGCGCTCCAATGTAGGCGACGTTTTCGATGCCTTGGTGATGAACAACCCCTACCCTGCGCGGTACTTCGACGATTCGGCTTGGAACCAGTTGGTACTTAAAACAATTTTTAACGACAAGCCAATTCACAAAATCGTTGGATTGGCGGAAAAAACCAATGCCGACCTGGCCCGGATGCTTTCTGATTTTGCCCACGAGCGCTGGGCAGCGGGCCGAACGGTAGCCCCGGAGGTGTGGCGGCTGACGCCAAACTTCATGAACGAACGTCTATTGGATGATATGAAGTATTTATTTGCTTCCAGAAATCCTGACGACCAAAAAGCGGCCGCACTGGCCTGTTTCCATTCGGACTATGGCCCTGCCCTCGCTTTGCTGGATAGTTTTGAAAACCTAAAGAAGCAAATTCAGCGCAAACAACTAAGCTGGGCCGATTTGGAATATAATGATCTAAATACTTATGAATCATAATAGCAATTCAGACGAACGCAATCCTTCGCACTTCGAGGAAGGCGACGGGCTCTCCGCCCAGGGAATCCCCGACCACCGCGACCTGAACTGGGAAGAATACCGGGAGGCGATCCGGGATATGCGCTTTTTCGATCCGCATATTCACATGACCTCCCGCACTACCGACGACTACCAGGCGATGTTCGATGCGGGCATCGTGGCCCTGATTGAACCCGCCTTTTGGCTGGGACAGCCGCGAACCGGGTTATCTTCGTTTAAAGATTATTATAGCAGTTTGGTTAACTGGGAGCGTTTCCGCTCGTCACAATTTGGAATCAAGCACTACTGTACGATTGGACTCAACTCCCGTGAAGCCAACAACGAGCCACTGGCCGAACAGGTGATGGAAATTCTGCCACTTTTCTTATACAAAGAAGGCGTGGTGGGCGTAGGCGAAATTGGTTTCGACGACCAAACCCCCGCCGAGGAAAAGTACTACCGCGCCCAGCTTGAGTTAGCTAAGCAGGCCAAACTACCCGTGCAGGTTCACACGCCGCACCGCGACAAGAAGAACGGTACCGAACGCAGCATGGCAATCGCCCTGGAACACGGCCTCGACCCGGCCTGGGTAATCATCGACCACAATAATGAGGAAACGGTCGAGAGCGTCCTGGATCAGGGATTTTATGCCGGATTCACCATTTACCCTTTTACTAAAATGGGCAACGAGCGCATGGTGAAAGTGGTGGAACGCTATGGCCCCGAGCGAATCATGGTCAATTCCGCCGCCGACTGGGGTATTTCCGATCCTCTGGCACTACCCAAAACGGCCGCCTTGATGAAAATGCGCGGACTGCCCGACGATGTGATTAGAAAAGTAACCTACCAGAATGCCATCGATGCCTTCGGGCAAAGCGGCCAGATCGACGAAACGGTTTTTGCCAATGGCCTGGAAATCGACCAGAGCCAGAAGATGAATGGCAACACGATCCTGCGGGGCGGACAGCAACCCCGCATTGCTAAAGATTCGCTGTTGATCAATTAGTGATGTTGGATATATGATGCTGGATTCTGGACTGCCCGTGTCTGGTGAAGTCGTGCTCTACCTGCTTTCCGAATTATGCACATATAAACTTCCAGTATCCAAAATCCAGCATCCAGAATCTTTTTAATCAATATTCTTGTGGGGAACATTAAACCCTATTTACAACTTACCCGCCCGGCCAATCTGTTAACTGCCCTGGCCGATATTCTGGCGGGTATGGCCATTGCCGGATTTTCCTTTACAGGCAGTAGTTACTTCTATTTACTCCTCGCTACGCTTGGCCTGTATGCTGGCGGGGTAGTTCTTAACGATGTATTCGACGCGGAACTCGACGCTATCGAACGACCCGAGCGACCTATTCCCAGCGGGAAAGTACCTTTACGAGCGGCGGCGCTCTTTGGAGGATTACTCCTGGCGCTCGGAATCCTCTGCGCCAGGTACTTTTCCCTCACCAGCGGTCTCATCGCCCTGGGCATTGGGCTGATGGTGATCCTCTACGACCGTTATGCCAAGCACAGCAAAATCTGGGGGCCGCTGGTGATGGGTATGTGCCGGGGTGGAAATCTGCTGCTGGGAATCAGTGCCGTGCCCGCTGCTTTATCCCACTATTCATGGTTAGGTTTGGTTCCTATCGTCTACATTGGGGCCATTACCATGATCAGTCAGGACGAAGTCCATGGCGGCAAGCAGCGGACCTTGTATCTGGCAGGATTTCTTTACGCGATTGTACATGCGGTGCAACTTATCGTAGCCTACACACAAGACAATCTTTTATTGGCGGTTCCCTGTGTAGTTTTGCACGTGTTTCTGGTAGCCCGACCCTTGTGGGCCGCTATTCAAAATCCCATCGGCCCCATGATTGGCAAGGCCGTCAAGGCCGGGGTACTTTCGCTCATCGTTATGGATGCCGCCTGGTGTGTGGCCTTCGGGTCATGGCCGTTGGCCCTGCTTGTCCTTTTGCTGTTGCCTTTTTCCATTTATCTAGCCAAAATTTTCGCCGTGACCTAAGTCACGAATACCATGCAAACGATTCACCAGGAGTTTGAGATTTCGTACTCGTATTCCGTTTTTTTTACCCGACATATTTTTTCCCTTAACAACCCGGTACTGGGTGATTTTCTCAACTCTTTCGGAGCGGGCGATTTCCAGCGTAAGGCGTTGTTTGTTCTGGATGAAGGTTTTCTGAGTCATTATCCGCATTTGCAGGAAGACATAAGCCAGTATTTCACCGACGGCAAAACTTCCATCCGGCTCAGCGGTCCTATGTTGATCGTCCCCGGCGGGGAGGCCGCCAAGAACGATCCGACCTTATTCGACCAAATCGTCCGGGCGATTGATGAGCAAGGCATCGACCGCCATTCGCTGGTAGTAGCCGTTGGCGGTGGGGCCGTGCTCGATCTGGTAGGTTACGCAGCGGCGGTTTCGCACCGGGGCATTCGGCATATCCGGATTCCAACTACCGTACTGTCTCAAAACGATTCGGGCGTGGGCGTGAAGAACGGCATCAACTACCGGGGTAAGAAAAATTTCCTCGGCACCTTTGCGCCACCCGTAGCGGTGTTTAATGACAGTACTTTTCTGACGACTCTTGACGACCGCGACTGGCGCGGCGGTATATCGGAGGCCATCAAGGTAGCATTGATCAAAGATGAGGCCTTTTTTACGTGGATCGAAAAAAACGCGGATGCACTGGCCAGTCGTGACCTGCCGACGATGGAAAAGCTGATTCACCGCTGCGCCGAAATGCACACCGAACACATTCGTAGCGGCGATCCCTTCGAGTTCGGTTCCTCCCGGCCGCTGGATTTCGGCCACTGGGCAGCCCATAAGTTGGAATATCTGACTGATTTCCAGATTCGCCACGGCGAAGCCGTTGCCATCGGTATTGCGCTGGATAGTGTATATTCCTGGAAGGTTGGCAAAATAGAGGAGCAGGATTTGAAGCGAATTCTGGGCGTTTTCGAGAAGTTGGGCTTCAGACTTTTCAATGAGAAGCTTTCTGAAAACGACAAAATCAATTTACGGCACGGACTATCGGAATTCCGCGAACACTTGGGCGGTCGACTCACTATTATGCTGCTGGCTGCCATCGGTCGGGGTATTGAAGTCCACGAGATGGACGACGCTATCATCGCGGAATCGGTGGATTATCTGGAAAACTTTTATTTATAAAATAACTAAATGAATACCCCATACAGCCATCTGACCTATTGTAGCAACATTCATCCCGGCGAAGTTTGGGACGCTCACTTTAAGGAATTAAAAGAAAATTTGCCCTATATAAGAAAGGAATTGGCCGACGGTCAACCCTTTGCCCTCGGCTTGCGCCTGGCCAACGACGCCTCCGTCGAGCTAAGTACTCCTGACCGCCTGCGGGAATTCAAAAACTGGCTGGCAGAAAACGACCTGTATGTGTTCACGATGAACGGCTTTCCTTACGGGGGCTTTCACGATACGGTCGTCAAGGACCAGGTTCATGCCCCCGACTGGACTACGCTCGACCGTACCGAGTATACCAAGCGGCTTTTTTCGATTTTGGCCCAGCTCCTGCCTGAGGGGATGGATGGCGGCGTGTCCACCTCGCCCCTCTCCTACCGTTTTTGGTGGAAAGACGAGGCGGCTACGGAAAACGCTTTCCAAACGGCTACCCAAAATATTCTGCAAGTCGCCGACTACCTTGTCGAGATCAAGCGGGAAACGGGAAAGCTTATGCACCTCGACATCGAGCCGGAGCCCGATGGCCTATTGGAAAATTCGACCGAATTCGTGGATTGGTACCGCGACTACCTGTTGCCGCTTGGCATTCCTTATTTGCAGGAAAAATATGGATTCACCGATTCTCAGTCCAAGGATGCTTTGCTGGACCATATCCGGCTCTGCTTCGATGTCTGCCACGTAGCGGTAGCCTACGAGGAGCCGAAAGAAGTACTCAAACGCCTAAGTACCCTGGGAATCAAAGTGGGCAAAATCCAGATCAGTTCAGCCATAAAAGTCGATTTAGGGCAAGATCGGGAAGCCAAACTCGAAGCTTTTCGCACGTTTAATGAGCCTGTCTACCTGCATCAGGTAGTTGCGCGGCAGCCGGAAGGTACTTTTGCGAAATATCCCGACCTACCGGAAGCGTTGGCGGGAGAAAATGCCGCGCTGGCCAAAGAATGGCGGGTTCACTTCCACGTACCCTTATTCGTCAATTCCTACGGAAAACTGGATTCCACGCAGGAGGAGATCATAAAAACGCTGGACATTCAAAAAGAGAATCCCTTCACCAATCATCTGGAAGTGGAAACCTACACCTGGGGCGTACTGCCACCAGAAATTCAGAAACCCATCGGCCAATCCATCGTCCGCGAGTTGCAGTGGGTGCTGGGGAAATTAGATTAATATCATGAATAAAACCGTCGTCATCGATATCGTAGGGCTGAGCGCCAACCTCATCGGCGAGCACACGCCTTTTCTGAAAAAGTACCTCGAAGGCCGTACCCTGACTCCCATCAAGCCCGTACTACCTGCCGTGACCACTACGTCGCAGTCGTGCTATATCACGGGAAAGTGGCCCGCCGAAAACGGTATCGTGGGCAATGGCTGGTACGACCGCGAAGATGCCGAGGTAAAGTTCTGGAAACAGTCGAACCATCTGGTGCAGGGCGAAAAAATCTGGGATGCCGCTAAAAAGCGTAATCCTGCCTTCACCTGCTCCAAAATGTTCTGGTGGTACAACATGTACTCCTCCGCTGACTACTCGGCCACGCCCCGCCCGCAGTACCACGCCGACGGCGTAAAAGCCCCCGACTGCTACACCCACCCGCCCGAATTGCGCGACCGCCTGCAAAACGAACTGGGGCAGTTTCCGCTGTTCAATTTCTGGGGACCCAATGCTAATCTGAAATCCTCCCAGTGGATTGCCGATGCTTCCATGCGGGTAGACGACTGGCACGATCCCACGCTGACGCTCATTTACCTGCCGCATCTGGACTATTGCCTGCAAAAATTCGGGCCTGATTTTTCAAAGATTTCGGTGGAGTTGGGAGAAATCGACAAATTGGTGGAAACGCTGGTGCGGTTTTACGAAGACAAGGGAGCTAAAATAATGCTGCTTTCTGAATACGGCATCAATCCCGTATCACGCCCCGTCCACATCAACCGTATTCTACGGGAAGACGGGCTGATCACGGTACGTACCGAGCGCTGGTACGAGTTGCTGGATGCTGGCGCGTCGAAAGCTTTTGCTACCGCCGATCACCAGATTGCGCACGTATATGTGAACGATAAGACAAAACTTGCCGAAATAAAACAACGGCTGGAAAGTACCCCCGGCATCGCCCTGGTGCTGGACGAAGCCGGAAAGAAAAAGTACTACCTCGACCACGAGCGGTCGGGCGATCTGGTGGCCGTAGCCGAACCCGACAGCTGGTTTACCTACTACTACTGGACCGACGATGCCAAAGCACCCGACTATGCCAAACTCGTGGACATTCACCGCAAGCCGGGCTACGATCCGGTAGAGATGTTCATGGACCCCAAAAATCCGCTTATCAAACTGCGGGCGGGCTATAAACTGGGACGTAAATTAGTGGGGTTGAGGTACCTGATGGATGTCATTCCGCTGGATGCCACGCTGGTCAAAGGTTCGCACGGGAGTAGTTTGGTACCTGAAGAATATTATCCGATTTTGGTTACGGACGAAAAAATGGAAAAATCATCGCTGGAAGCGGTGGATGTGTACGATGTTATTTGGGATCATATCTGGTCGTAAATGCATTAGCTTTAATGAAATATTTCACAAAAATCATTTAGTTTTTGATCATTCTTCCATCGCGTAAAACGGTGTAGTCTTCCCGTTCGTCACTTGCTGTGGCTGTCCAAACGGCCCGTTCAAAAATATCAAGTTCAGACATACCCTTTCGTTGTTCTTTCGAGAGTTTGTATTCTTTTAAGAACATATCGATAAACACAAAATCTTCTTTCAGACTATTTTTGAGGTAGGGACGAACCAGTTTGGCGAGTTTCTTTACGCTTCTTTTTGAATACTCTCTTGGTTCATTGATCGTCAGTATATTCGTGAGAATGCTATCGTAAATCAGTATTGGCCTACCGGAAATAACCGTATAAAATTGTGGGTACTCGGTACATAAAGTACAGGCGTAAAACTCATAAACGAACGTGTGGCTCTCCATGGAGAGCCAGAAAGTGGCGATAGGTACGTCCCAGGGGGTAGGCTCCCCTTTTTCGAGTGTTGATACATCGACCGTACGATGGGAAATTTGTCCGACTTTTATTCCTTTAACAACTACGTACCCAAATCCCTGCCCGAACCGGGTATTGCTCTCGGACTTGCGGACGATATATTCTTTTAACGTGCTATAAAGAGGGGTACCTTCCACCGAAATACGTTGTATTTTATACGGTAGAGCATGGTAAGGCGGTACAGAATGGTAGGGATCTGCTTTCTGAGAAAAGACAAGGTCTGCCTGACTCATAAAAATCAACAAAAAACTAATAAAGTAATTCGATGAAATTGTATTCATGGTTTTTTATCCAAATAAATACCCTTATTCAATTCCAACTCCCTGAATTTTTCTTAACAATACTTTCATCCTCGCCAGAAGATTCAATTGAGATTAAATAGCCCATAGCCCGCATAAACAACCATCGCGATACAGAGTAGAATTTGCACAAACACGCCGGAAAGAAAACCCAGAAACGATCCGAAAGCGGCCCGCAGCGCCGCTTTGAAAGTAGCCCTTCCGATCAGTTCGCCCACGAGTGCACCCAGGAAAGTACCCACAAAAATCCCGATAGCCGGGATGAAGAACAAGCCCGCCAGTCCACCCACGATGGCCCCTATGCTCCCGTAGCGTGTCCCGCCAAACCGCTTCACGCCCCAGATCGGAATGTAATAGTCCAGGACAACCATTACGACCGTTAGTACCCCGAAAGTAATAAGTACGGATTGGCTGAATTCAGCAAAATGACTGAAATGAATCAAAAGTAGTCCGCCAAAACTAAGTCCAGGCCCCGGTAACGGCAGTACGGCCCCAGCCAGCCCAACGAGCAGACAAATAATTCCCAGGACGAGTAGGATGACATCCATTAAAATTGATTTTAGATTTTGGATTCTAGATACTGGACTTTCCAGTAGTGAGATTGCGCTTCATCCAGCTCGACCAACAATCGGCCTGGTTTACGAACAGCCATTTTAGCGAATATATATACCTTTGCCAAGACTCTACTAGAAATCGGATTCATCTTTGTAGAATCGTCGAATATCGAATATCCATCGTTCAGAATCCGGCATTCAGAATCTAAAATCCAAAAAATGAACAAAGTACTTATCATCGGCGCGGGAGGCGTCGGCAGCGTAGTAGCTCACAAGTGCGCTATGAACAGTGACGTATTTGGTGAGATCATGCTGGCCAGCCGCACCAAAGCCAAATGCGATAAAATTGCCGCTGAAATTAAGGAAATGCACGGCGTAGAAATAAAAACGGCGCAGGTCGATGCTGACATCGTGGCCGAAACAATCATCCTAATTAAGCAATTCCAGCCCAAACTACTCATCAACGTAGCCCTACCCTACCAGGATCTCACGCTGATGGAAGCCTGCTTGGCGACGGGAATTCACTACCTCGACACGGCCAACTATGAACCCAAGGATGTGGCCAAGTTCGAGTATAGCTGGCAGTGGGCCTATCAGGAGCGCTTTAAGGAAGCCGGACTGATGGCGTTGCTGGGCTGTGGCTTCGATCCCGGCGTGACGCAGGTCTTCACGGCCTACGCCAACAAGCACCATTTTGACGAGATGCACTACCTCGACATCATCGACTGCAACGCGGGCGATCATGGCAAGGCGTTTGCCACCAACTTCAACCCTGAGATCAACATCCGCGAAATTACCCAGCCGGGACGCTATTGGGAAAATGGCGAATGGGTAGAGATCGAGGCCATGAGCATCCATAAGCCCATCGACTACCCCGGCATCGGCCCGAAGGAAAGCTATGTGCTCTACCACGAAGAGTTGGAATCGCTGGTAAAGCACTTCCCGACGTTGAAACGCGCCCGCTTCTGGATGACTTTCGGACAAGCCTACATCACGCACCTCAATGTGCTGGAAAACGTAGGGATGACGAGCATTCAGCCCATCAACTTCAAGGGGATCGACATCGTGCCGCTGGAATTCCTGAAAGCCGTACTACCCGCGCCGGACACGTTGGGCGAGAACTACTCCGGCCAAACGTCCATCGGCTGCCAGATCAAAGGCATCAAAGACGGCGAGGAAAAAACCTACTACGTCTGGAACAACTGCGACCACGCCGAAACTTACCGCGAAGTACGCGGACAGGCGGTCAGTTATACCACGGGAGTACCTGCCATGATCGGGGCCATGCTGATGCTGACCAACGACGAGTGGATGCAGCCCGGCGTGTGGAACTGCGAGCAGTTGAACCCCGATCCATTCATGGAAAAACTCAATGAGCACGGGTTGCCTTGGCACGAGCGGATAAACGTGGCGCTGCCGCATGAGTACCCGGCCCAGCAGTAGTTTGGCACCGATTTATAAAAAAAGGGCTCCACTCGTTGTGAAGCCCTTTTTTACTTTACAGGATCTAGGTCAGGTAGTTCCGTCCCTACTCCTCAATCAAGATTCTTTTAGACTCGACCGTGCCGTCTGCAAATGTCGCCTTCAAGTAATAAACCCCCTTCAGTCCGCGGTCGAGTCTGACGGTGCTACGGCTGCCTTCGATGGATGTGGAGTAGTCGCCGACCATCTTGTTGTTTCCGTCCATCAGATGAAGACGAACCATCTTATTCATACCGTCTTCCGTGTTTATGGTTACGATGTCATTCTGAAAATCCAGACCCTGGTTGGAGATAACGATAGTGGCTTCCTCCCGCGCCGGGTTGGGGAATACGCCCAGCCTGGCACCGCTTGGCTTGTAAAACATAAAGGAGTGGCGGTAGGTGCCGCAGAACTGAATCGACAAGCCGCCGTTATTGCTCGGACCGGAGAAGTTGAAGTTCACGGAACTTCCGCTCTGACTGGTGATGGTGGTACTGGAGGCCGTTGAGCCGAAAATGGGGCCGGTGTCAGGATCGAGACCATAGTAGATGTACATATTGTGCGATACGTAGCTCAACGGCAGGAAACTACCCGAAACTGGCGAAGAATCCAAATATACGCTTGTTAAGGGAGGTGTGTAATCGCAGGTCCAGTAGGTCGATGGGGTTCCATAGCCACCCGAACCAGGAGAGACATCATTGGGAGCGTGCCTGACCAAAGGACCCGGTCCCCATTTGGAGATGAATAGGTTAGAGTACGCCGTTGTGACGGCAGAATGATCGCCGCTGTACCTCACGCGGAGTTTGGCCTGACTACCGCTATAGGAGGTCTGGGTGTAGCTTGGGTTCGACCCACTAACATACGGGGTGACGCCCCCATAAGTGGGTTGATCTATCGCTATCTGGGAACCTCCGGTAGATACGTGCCATGCGTAGCCGTGGCAGTTGTACTGGCGGGAATATCCTTGCAGCACCACGCAACTAGATCCGTAAAGACCATTCTGTACGTCGTCTTGAAAAGATTGCAGTTGTTAATTGGTGTAATAAATAGGGTCGTAAGTAAATAGGGCGGAAGATGGAACTTGTACTCCGTTCGGAGTATATACCTGAGCCTTTGTAGCTATACAAAGCGGAGCGGTAGGGCGAATAAAATTAAGAATAGCTTTTTCATCAGTTTAGTAGTTTTCTTCTAATAAAACTTCAACAATTTTGGCATTATCGAAAAACTCATTCGTATTTTCAACCCGCTTTCCGATCATATTGCCTGAGCAATCGAAAACATAACTGATGGGTGAGGAGATCGCTGCGTTGCTGAAAACAATGAAGTACTCGTTACGAAACAATGCAGTTATTACTCTTAAAGGTCCACTTTTGGGTTGCTGAAAACTTTGCAACTGTTTTTTCACCCAAGGAGTGTCCTCCAAGGAGCTTTTTGAAAAGCAGTTTTTTGAATTTCCCTCGCTATCGACCAACTCAGTTTGAGTGCAGGACGCTCCCCCCGCTAGCAAACACACAAAGAGAAAGGAGAAAATTTTGGCCAAAAAACATTTTGCGGATTTTTTTATAGGTGGAGTTTTCATGATAGTAGTATTTTAGTAATTGATCTAGTTGTTTGCGACAAATTCAGCCAAATTGTCGATCATGTCGTTGATAAGGTTCACGCTTTCGGCGGTAACGATCATCCGGCTTTCGAAAAGATCAGCACCCGGCTGCTTCGACACATCTTTGGCAGGCACGTAGGAAAGCATTTCGAGGAGTTTGTTGGAGATGTAGGCCGTAGTCAAATTTGTGATCTCTCCGAAAGAGGCCAAGTGTTCTTGCTTATTAAGGTGTTTATTGTAGAGCTTTTTGAGAAATTCCGTCTTTTCGAATGTCGAAAGCTGGCCGAGCAGCTTGTCGTTCGTCATCATCAGTTCCACACCAATCCATTTCAGGGTGTATTTGGCTTGCTGAATGGTATCTTCTATCGACGACAGTTTGCTATCAAAATCTTCAGAAAAATAAACCTTCGCCAGATTCTGGATAGCATTTGGTCGAGAGACGAGCTCCTGGTATCCGTTGAAGTGGCCGATGGCCGAGTTGATTCCTGTTTTCGGGCTGTCGTGAGCAATGTAGCTTCGAAAGAACGGATGCTCCATAATGATATGGATTAAATCCTCGTTGGAGAGCGATTTCAATAGGGAGGGATTGATCTGACAAGCTTCTACCCTTTCATCAACATTCTTAAGTGATTTCCAAGCCTCTGTACCGAGCTTGACTGGATAGTCCCATTTGAGTACCGGATCGAGCTGAGCCAGAGCTGGGGCAGCCAATACAAAAAGATGCAGTAGGATACTATTACATCGTTTCATATTTGTCAAGTATTTTATTGGCGAAGTGTGTTCAAAATAGAATAAAATTTATTTAATTTCAGTTGATTTATCAAAAATATGTATCCTACTGCATATTGTCAATGGGTAGTTTTACCCATTTTTCAAGTTGTGGCTGCATCCTAACGGCCCAGTTAGTAAGCATATGGGGACCGATCAGCCCTAATCGCTCGCGCAGGTTCTCGCGATGCCGTTCTACGGTCCGGCAGCTGATGAACAGCCTATCGGCGGTTTCCCGGCTGGTCAGGCCTCGGGCGCAGCACAGCAGCACTTCAGCCTCTCTTGGAGTTATCCGCTTACCATCACACTCAAACACTTCTCTTTTCCTGCCCATAATATGTGGAATTGGTGAGTGATTGATGGTAAGACCATTCATGAGGTAAAATGGTTGGAATCAGAGGTTAAAAATCTCAACCAGTCGACTTACCCTGGCAAGAAAAAGTAAACATAGAACTACCACACGAGTACCCTGATTAAGTGATGAGTGATGAGTGATGAGTGATGAAATTTATCAAGAAACGGCTTCGCATGATGTGAAGCCGTTTTTATTTTCCTTACAAACTATTGACAACGAATATATTATCTATCATCTAGGATCCAGCATCCAAAATCCAAAAAGAATAAATTCTGCAAAACGCCTATATTTGCCCAAATTATTGTAGCAATTATTAATTCACCAATTGTTTTTATTACAAAACCTCTATCTTTCATGAGAAAATTGGCTTGGACGTGGCTGTTCCTGCTGGCTGTTTCGACAGTAAGCATGGCGCAGCAAACGTTTCCCCGCAACGGCGCGTACGACGAACGCCCCGGTCGTTACGCTTTCACCAACGCCACCATCGTCGCCGACCCACAGACCACCATCGCCAAAGGTACCCTGCTGATTGAAAACGGGAAAATCATGGACATCGGCACGAACGTCAAAATTCCCAAAGGTACTGTAGTGACAGACCTGACGGGCAAGTACATCTACCCTTCCCTGATTGACCTCGATTCCGACTACGGCATGCCCGAAGTGAAACGCGCTACGGGCGGACGGCGCAGTGGTCAGCAACTGGAATCCAATAAGAAAGGCGCCTACGGCTGGAATCAAGCCGTGCAGCCTGAAATGCGGGCGGCGGAGCTGTTCGTAATTGATGGCAAGAAAGCAACTGATTTCCGCAAGTACGGCTGGGGTACTTTACTGGTGCATCCGCACGACGGCATTGTGCGGGGTACGGGTGCCTTGGTAACGCTGGACGACGAATCGGCCAATAAAGCGCTGCTGCGCGACCAGGCTTCGGCGCACTTTTCGCTGGACAAAGGTAGTTCATCGCAGAGCTACCCCAGTTCGGTGATGGGCAGTGTAGCACTGTTACGGCAGACCTACTACGATGCCGACTGGTTTGCGAAGGGTGGTAAGAATGAAGAATCCAATCTTTCTCTGGCGTCCTTCAATCAAATCAAGACGCTACCTTCTTTCTTCGACAATTCCGATAAGCTGGGTATTCTTCGCGCCGATAATATAGGCGACGAGTTTGGTATTCAATACATTATCAAAAGCGGAGGCGATGAGTACCAGCGCATCGATGAGGTAAAGGCCACAGGCGCCTCGCTCCTCGTACCGCTTAATTTTCCGGCAGCTCCCGATGTGGAAGATCCCTGGGACGCCGATATCGTATCGCTGGCCGAACTAAAAAGCTGGGAAATGGCTCCATCAAATCCCGCTGCGCTGGCTAAGGCAGAAATTCCGTTTGCTTTTACGGCGGCTGGTCTGAGAAGCAAGGGTGATTTCTGGACCAATCTCCGCAAAGCCATCGAATTCGGACTCTCTAAGGAAAAAGCCTTGGAAGCTATTACATTGGCTCCGGCCCGGCTGGCGAAAGCTGACGATATAGTAGGTAGTTTGAAAAAAGGCAAAGTGGCCAACTTCCTGATTACTTCGGATGAGCTTTTCGATGAAGACAACCTGATCCACGAAAACTGGATCCAGGGCAAAAAATTCATCATTAACGATCTTAATGCGGCGGATCTCCGGGGCGAATACAAACTGACCGTCGGTGGTAATTCTGCCATGAAAATGCGGGTTTCGGGTAAGGCCAACAAGCCCGATTACCAAATCACCCAGGACACTTTGAAACTAGGTCCGAAAGTAACCCTTAATGGCGAGCAAATTACTGTTACCTACCAACCTGATAAGAAAAAACCGGGTACAGTGCGGCTGTCGGGCTACCTCAATGGGCGCGACATTCAGGGACAGGGGACACTACCTGATGGTGCCCCCATCGAATGGTCGGCGACACTGGATACGACTCGCTCAGCCTCCTCTTCCGACACTGTGAAAACGGGCAAGCCAACCCCCAAGCAGCCTACTTTCAGCGATATGGGCAAGGTACTTTATCCTTTTGTTGGCTTCGGCAACGAGGAAATGCCCAAGTCTGAAACGATACTGATCAAAAACGCAACTGTCTGGACCAACGAAGCTGACGGCATCGTGACAAACACCGATGTTCTGGTGCAAAAGGGAAAGATTGCCAAAGTCGGCAAGAACCTCTCTGCCTCCGGCGCGCGGGAAATCGACGGTACGGGCAAGCATCTGACCAACGGTATCATCGACGAACACTCGCATATCGCGCTGTTTTCGGTCAATGAAGGTGGACAAACCAGTTCGGCGGAAGTGCGGCAGAGCGATGTCATTAACTCGGAAGACATCAACATTTACCGCCAGTTGGCCGGCGGCGTAACTACCTCGCAACTACTGCACGGCTCGGCCAATTCCATTGGCGGTCAAAGTGCAGTCATCAAGCTGAAATGGGGTGCGGCTCCCGCCGAATTGTGGATTCCAGAAGCGAAGTACATCAAGTTTGCGCTGGGCGAAAACGTGAAGCAGTCCAACTGGGGCGACGCCGCCCGCTCGCGCTTTCCCCAAACCCGCATGGGTGTCGAGCAGGTTTTTTATGATCACTTCATCCGGGCCAGAGAGTACGAAAAAGCAATGAAAGCGTACAATAATTCCCGCAACAAAAACAACGTGACGCCGCCGCGTCGCGACCTGGAACTGGACGCGCTGGCCGAAATTCTGAATAATGAGCGCTTCATTACCTGCCACTCCTACGTGCAGTCGGAAATCAATATGTTGCTGAGTGTGGCCGATTCGCTCGATTTCAAGGTCAATACCTTTACCCATATTCTGGAAGGCTACAAAGTAGCCGACAAAATGGCCAAACACGGGGCAGGCGGCTCGACGTTCTCGGACTGGTGGGCTTATAAAATGGAGGTAAAAGAAGCCATTCCCTACAATGCCGCGCTGATGGCGAAGGAAGGGGTAGTTGTTGCCATCAATTCCGACGACGCCGAAATGGCTCGCCGTCTCAATCAGGAAGCTGCCAAAACGATGACCTTTGGTGGCATGAGTGAGCAGGATGCCTGGAAAATGGTTACCCTCAACCCCGCCAAACTACTGCACCTCGACAACCGTCTTGGCAGCATTAAAACCGGCAAAGACGCCGACCTGGTACTTTGGAACGATCACCCGCTTTCCATCTACGCGCGTCCTGATTACACAATGATCGAAGGTACGATCTACTTCGATTACAAAGCCGACCAGGAAAAGCAAGAGCGCATCGCGAAGGAAAAAGCGCGGATCGTGCAGAAAGCCCTCGCCGCTAAATCCAAAGGTGCGGAAACAAAAAAGCCGGAGGGTAGATCCTCTAAGCTATTGCAGTGTGACGACATCATCGGCGTTCATGCAGAAGAAATCAAGTAGCTATAGGATCAAAAAATTCTTCCCCCTTTTATAAGAAATATCATTATGAAAAAATTACTCTTCGCCCTCTTCGCCCTCTTCGCCTTGCTGCCATTCGGTATGCAGGCGCAAAATCCGGCTCCGATGAAGCCGCAAACAAAGCCCGTAGTACTTACGGGTGCCACGATTCACCTGGGCAATGGCGTCGTTGTTGAAAATGGCCTGATCGCCTTTGACAATGGCTTAATTACTGCCGTCGGACCATCTTCCACTGCCGTGAACAGGACAGGGGCGGACATCATTGATTTGGCAGGAAAACACATTTTTCCGGGCGTGATCGCTATGGGCTCCACCATCGGGATTCAGGAAATTGCTTCGGTCCGGGCGACGCTGGATTTTGAAGAAATCGGTGATATCAACCCGCACGTGCGTTCGCTAGTAGCGTATAGTACTGATTCGGAAGTAATCCCGACTCTACGGGCTAGCGGCGTGCTGATGGCACAATCAGTACCACAAGGAGGACTGGTATCAGGGTCGTCGTCAGTGTTCAATACCGATGGTTGGAACTGGGAGGATGCAGTGCTTAAAAAAGATGACGGAATCTGGTTGAGCTGGCCGCCTTACCTCGCACGTAGTTTTAACTATGAGGATTTCTCCTTCACTACCAAGAAAAATGAAAAACGCGCTGAAACGATCAGCCTTCTGGAATCGACTTTTGCCGATGCCAAAGCTTACAACGAAATCAATCAACCCGAAATGACCAATATTCGGCTCGATGCGATGAAGAATCTTTTTACGGGAAAGCAAAACCTGTACATCCGGGCCAATTACGCCAAGGATATTATCGACGCGGTGAAATTTGCCAAGAAAATGGGTGTCGATAAGGTCGTGATTGTGGGTGGCAACGAAGCGGCTAAGGTGGCACCATTCCTGAAAGATAACAATGTGCCCGTGGTACTTGGTGCTTTACATAGCCTTCCCAACCGCCCCGACGACGACGTGTATGCTGTTTACGAGCTTCCCGCCAAACTTCACAAAGCGGGAGTGAAAGTAGCCCTGAGCTACGATGATGAATGGTGGCGGGTGCGTAATCTACCTTATCAAGCGGGTACTGCTGCCGCCTTCGGGGATATTTCCAAAGAAGAAGCCCTGATGTTTTTGACCCAAAATCCCGCCCAGATCATGGGCGTCGATGCGATGGTGGGTACTTTGGAAAAAGGTAAGCAGGCAACGCTGATCGTGACCAACGGAAATATGATGGATATGCGTGGCAATGTGGTTGAGCACGCTTTTATCAAAGGGACGAAAGTCAACCTGGAAAACAAACAAAGCCGGCTGTACGAGAAGTACAAAGAGAAATACGGGCAGGATTAGTTGATTGACAGTTGACAGTTGACAGTTAAAATAAAAATTTCCCGCAATTAGGTTCAATCAGTACCTGACGGCGGGAAATTTTTATTTTAGACGTATTCCGTTCTCCTCCAACTGAATAACGCCTTTCTTCCACAAATTCCCAATGGATTTTTTGAAGTTGCGCTTACTCATGCCAAGTACTTTGGAGATTTGCTCGGGATTACTGTCATCGTGCAGAGGCAGGAAACCACCATTGGCATTGAGCGCATCCACGATGCGCTGGATCAGCGGTTCGAAGCGTTCGACACCGATTTTTTCCAGCGTAATATCCAGCTTGTTCTCTTCCCGGATCTTCTTGACGTAGCCCTTCATCCGGTCGCCGACCTTTATTTGTTTGAAAATATCGCTTTCGAAGATCAAGCCCTTATGAAATTCATTGACGATCACATTGTAACCTAAGTCGGTACGCTCCCAGATAATTAAATCGACCTCATCGCCCTCAGCGATGGTAAGCCGTTCATTGTCCAGAAATCGGTTAAGTCGGGGCGAGGCCAGCAATCGGGAAGTCAGGCGGTCGAGGTGCACGAAGACAAGGTACTTTTTCCCTCGTTCCATTGGCGTAAGTTGCTCACTGAATGGCACAAATAGGTCTTTGCTCAGCCCCCAGTCCATAAATGCCCCTTTATTGTTAACATCGACCACTTCCAGGTAGGCAAACTCATCGCGTAAAGCGAGGGGCTTCTCGGTAGTCGCTACGGGACGGTCTTCGGAGTCCTTATAAACAAAAACCCGGATACGATCGTCCAGCTGCATATCTTCGGTGACGTAGCGGTTGGGCAGTAGTACTTCTTCACCTTGTGGGTCTTCGAGATAAAGACCCTGATCCGTATTTCGGGTAATGGTCAGATCGTTGTATTTTCCAATAAAAAGCATAGCGATGGGATTCGTAAAGAATCGCAAAGATAGCCTTTTTGGCGCATCAGCGGAGTACCGAAAGCAGCGTGTCGCACTTCATCTCGGTTTCGTCCCACTCACGCTGCGGGTCGGAGTCTTCGGTAATACCCGCCCCGGCAAAGAAAGTGGCCTTACCATCGGCAAGCCGCAGCGTACGGAGGTTGACAAAAAGGGCACTTTCCTGATCCACATTCACCGGGCCAAGATACCCGCTGTAAAAAGAGCGATCGTAGCCTTCGACTGCTTTGATGAATCGCAAAGCGGGTACCTTAGGCATCCCGCAAACGGCAGAAGTCGGGTGCAGAAGTTTCAGCATTACTGTACCGAGTTCGGGGAAATTGACGTCGCGCGTTTTCACCGCAAAATCAGTACGCAGGTGATACAGGTTACCAGCGCGCACCGTGCGCGGGCCGCGCTCAAGGTACTCACGAAGGCGAATTTTCTTGAAGCATTCAATGATATAGCGGCTCACCAGCGCCTGCTCCTGAATTTCCTTTTGTCCCCAGCGGATGTCGTGGGCTGAGATAATTTCTCCATTCTGCAAAGCAGTCTGCGTTCCCGCCAGCGAGGTAGTACGGAAAGTTCCATCCTTTTCCACGGCCACGAGCGTTTCGGGCGTCGCGCCCAGCCACATTTCGTCCCGTTCGGCTAAATTCACCAACGATACGAAAGCCGACGGATATGCTCCGCAAAGTTTTTGAAAGGCTTTGAAATACTGGAATTCAGGAGAATAAGCCAGGGTTTTGGTTCGGGAAAGTACTATTTTGGCAAAATCACCCCGGCCAATGGCCTCAACCGCTTCATTCACGGCCTTTTTAAAATGATTTTTTTCGTCGGAATCAGCTTCTGGAACGGAAGAAAGTCCTTTCCAGGGAGCAGCACCGACTGGGCTTTCGTCAGACATTTCATCCGCCTTTTCCAGCAGGCGCTCCACGTAAGGATGTTCCTGGTTCAGATTGCCGGCGATTTCTTTAAAAGACCAATCTTCCGAAAAGGTAAAAATGATATCGCCTTCCAGTACGAATGCCTCGCCATTTTCCAACGGCTCGAAAGGATGGATGACAAAACAGGCAGGAAGTTCTTCCAAATCGGGTAGCCGGCGCTGAATCCCGTCCTGCAAGGAAATTAAAAGTTTAATCTCATTGCTATTGGGTAGCCGCCAAACGGCCGCTGGAAAACCGAGGCTTAGTGCTGCCTCGAATAGCGACTCGGCCTGAAAAACTCTGGTGGGATTTTGTGTTTGTATCATCGGTCAAATAACACCAGAAGTCCCCCAAATTGTTTCTGGTGTAATATCAATTTGCGTCGATAACCGCCACAGTCAGGCGACTCACGCAAACCAGCTTTCCGGCCTCGTTGGTGATTTTAATATCCCACACGTGCGTCGAGCGCCCCACGTGCAAAGCAGTCACACGGCCATAAACCCAGCCTTCCCGCACGGCGCGAATATGGTTGGCACTGATTTCCAGCCCGACGGCCCGCTGTTTCTCAGGATCTGGCAGGCTCAGCAAAGATGCCACACTACCCAATGACTCCGCCAGTACTACGGAAGCTCCGCCGTGCAGGATTCCGAAAGGCTGATGCGTACGATGATCTACGGGCATTTTGGCCACAATAAAGTCATCGCCGATTTCAGTAAATTCGATACCGAGTTGCCGATCAATAGTATGGGGATTGAGGCCGTGCAGGTAGTCGAGATCAAACGATTTGTTAAACATTCTTTTTTTTGTCTAAATTTGTATGGGCAAATTACGCTAGAAAACGACTTTTTGACAAAATTTTTATTAATAAAGTACAAATTCGATTGAAAAGTAAAACGATTTACCTCATCCGTCACGGCGAAACTGACCACAACCGCAATGGTATCGTTCAGGGCAGCGGCGTCGACACCGTTCTCAATGAATGGGGCAAAGCACAGGCCGAAGCATTTTACGACGCCTACCAGCATGTACCCTTTGACAAAATCTATACCTCCAAATTGCAGCGTACAGTACAATCGGTGCAAAATTTTATTGATTCTGGAATTCCCTGGGAAAGTCACGCCGGTTTAAATGAGATCAGTTGGGGATGCCGTGAGGGCCGCATGCCCAATGACAAAGATCAGGGCTACTACCGGGACCTGGTTCTGGCCTGGCAAAACGGAGAAGTAAATATGCCCTGCGAGGAAGGCGAAAGTCCCGCTCAGGTTCGCATGCGGCAAAAACCCGTCATGGATCTCATACTTTCCCGCCCCCAGGAACGTACTATTTTGATTGCCATGCACGGAAGAGCCATGCGGATTCTGCTCACACTCCTTTTCGATGAGCCCCTGACCGCGATGGACAAATACGAGCACAGTAATCTCTGCCTGTACAGAATCAACTACTCCTACGACGAACAAAAATTTACTTTCATATCGGGCAACGATATTACGCACCTGCTCTCGCTCGACGTTCCGTATAACTGATTCAAACCGCCTGTAAAGAATCTTTCCCTTTGGTGTAATTGACTTTCCTTTTCCTCCGAATCTTTTCCTAGCTTGCCTCATTGTTCGAAGATCGTAAGCAGTAATTATCTTTTGGGTCTTTACTGACTAAAATTCAAGTCATTAGGCAAGTTAACATGTCCAAATCACGGATATACTGGACGCTCCAAATTGTCGGCTGGACGGCTTTGATGATGTACGAATTCATCATCTACACGGCAGAATACGGTTTCGATTTGGAGTATTTCCTGCTGAGCGTCGCTAATATTTTCCTGGCCATCGGTCTTACGCACGTCTACCGGCTCGTTGTCCGACGATGGAACTGGTCTACGTTGCCGCTCCCGAGGCTAGCTTTTAGGGTAATAGTATCGGTTATTATTCTGGGGGCGATTATGTCCATGGTCAATATCCGCCTCGATCATGAAACCATTGCTTATAATCTGGCCAATCAACCGTTTGCTTTCTGGGGATACATCTCGGCCTGGTGCAAGAATATGCTGACCTGGGTACTTGCGTATACGGTATACCATTATGTAGAGCAAACCCGACTGACCGAGCTGGAAAAAATAATGCTGAAAACCTCCATGCGTGAAGCCGAGGCCAAGGTACTTCGCTCCCAGCTCAATCCTCACTTCACCTTCAACGCTCTCAACAGCATTCGTGCCCTGGTGTCGGAAGATCCCACCAAGGCGCAGCACAGTATCACCCAGCTATCCAATATTTTAAGAAATTCTTTGCTGGCCGACCGCCGAAAAACGGTAGAACTCCGTGAAGAATTGAAAACGGTGGAAGACTACCTCGAGTTGGAAAAAGTCCGCTACGAAGAGCGCCTGAATTACAAAATCATAACCGACCCGCAGACACTTTACTGGCAAGTACCACCCATGATGTTGCAAACTTTGGTTGAGAATGGAATCAAACACGGCGTTTCCAAACTTCCCAAAGGCGGTAAGCTGACCGTGGAATCCTCGCTGGAAAACAACGAGTTGATGATCTGTATCAAGAACACCGGAACACTAGGCAATACGGATTCTGGCGGCGTCGGGCTTTTGAACACCGCCGAACGATTGTCTATTTTGTACGGAAAAGAAGCCTCATTCAGAATTTATCAGGAAAAAGAAGGCATCGTCTGCTCCGAAATCATTATCCCTATGCTCTCCGAAGGCCTGATGCGATATAACGGCCAGGTACCCGAGCGAACCCAGGCCGAATAACCAGAACCATCTAACTTCAACTATCTATTTTAAACAAATAAAGCCATGAAAACCTTAATCATCGACGATGAGCGGCTCGCCCGTAACGAATTGAAGCGCCTGCTGGAACCTTACCACAAAATAGAGATTGTGGGCGAAGCAGCCAATGCGGAAGAAGCTCTCGGTCTGATCACAGAATTACAGCCCGAACTGCTTTTCCTGGATATTCAGATGCCCGGTAAAAATGGTTTTGAGCTGCTTACTTCCATAGAAGGCAAAGCTCCGGACGTGATTTTTACCACAGCCTACGACGATTATGCTATCAAGGCGTTTGAGTTTAATGCGCTGGATTACCTCCTGAAACCCATCGATAGCGAACGACTGAAAGACGCTATTCTGCGGATAGAGGAAGACCGGGAAACCCACGAAGAATCCACCGCCGATATACCCGAACGCGCCAGCCGGGTTTTAGGCGAGAATGATAAGGTATTTATAAAGGACGGGGAAAAATGCTGGTTTGTAAAACTGGGTAAGATCCGTCTGTTCGAGTCGATGGGTAACTACGTACGACTGCATTTCGAAGATCAGAAGCCTTTGGTCCTCAAATCGCTCAATAGCCTGGAAGACCGCCTCGACCCGGAAAACTACTTCCGTGCCAACCGCAAGCATATTATCAATCTGCAATGGGTCGAGAAGATTGAACCCTGGTTTAGCGGCGGCCTGCTCGTTACTCTCCAAGGCGGCGACCGCATCGAAATCTCCCGCAGACAGGCGATACGGTTTAAAGATTTGATGAGTTTGTGAAATTAGGTTAAAAGGTCAAGGGTTAAACGGTTAAAGGTGTAGTCATTGAAAAATGCTCGACACTAACCTAACTTCCATTAACCTTTTAACCATTTAACCCAAAAAGACCAGGATTGCTTTTCGAGATAGACCTCATTTCTACTTCAGGGCTTCCGGTATAGGGTTTCCTACCGTGCCACTGGGTGCCAGAATGTGCAGCAAAGCAGCTACCGTCGGTGCAATATCGGCAATGGAGGTACGCCGCAGGGTTTCGCCTTTCGGGATACCCCAACCGTAGAAAAGCAACGGCACGTGCGTATCGTAGTTGTAAGGAGAGCCGTGGGAAGTTCCGGTGGAACGTCCCGCAAACCAGCCCGACTGTAGCACGAATTGAATATCGCCGCTACGCTTGGCATTGCTGACGTTTTTATATAATTCCAGTTGATAGCTGTTGAGATGACTCTCACCCAATGCATCCAAATTAATAACATCAGCAATACCGGGCATAGGCAACAAGGTCTCCCTCACCACTTCGTAGACATCAGCAACCTTTATTTTTTTGTCTTTCAAGGTGGCTTTATTTAAGTACAGCTGGTAGTTCTCATTGGCCCTAATGTAGTCTCCTTTGCCAAAGGAATCTTCCAGAGCTGCTTTTATTTTAGTACTTAAATCACCGGTATTTAATAAACCCGCGGGCAGGCGGTGCTCCGTCCAGAAAGCGGGAACGTCCATCACCCCGTGGTCTGCGGTCAGGAAAACGGTGTAATTTCCTTTGCCCGTCCAGCTATCCAGGAAGTTAAAAAACTCGGCGAATTCACGATCCAGCCGCAAATAAATATCTTCTATTTCAATAGAATTGGGACCAAAAGCGTGGCCAACGTAGTCGGGCGACGAGAAACTCACCGCCAGAAAATCAGTCTGCTGACCTTTGCCCATATTCTCCCCTTTGATGGCAGCAATGGCCATATCCTTGGTCATGGTGTTGCCAAAAGGCGTAGAAGCGATAATTCCGAAGGCATCACCCGCCCGACCCGCCAGGTCGTACGGAAACGCAGAGGTTTTGTTTCCGGCTAGTTTGGTTTCGTAAGGGCGGTCGTCAGGGGTACTTTCCACGTATTGATCGATGGGCAGCAACGTTTTCCAGCCATCCTTCAAGTACTTGGCGGGTAGTTTCTGATCATTTACCTCTTGCGCCCACTTGGGTAGTTCATTGGTATAGAAAGTACTTGTAATCCAGTTTCCGGTTTTGGAATCGAACCAGTAGGCACCCGTAGCCGCGTGCCCGGCGGGTAGAATCGCGCCCCGGTCCTTGATAGCAATGCCGACCGTCTTGGACCGGAAATTAGTACCGATCTGCAACTGGTCGGTAATGGTACTTGTAAGTAAGTTCTTCGGGGACATTTTTCCCGCCGAGGCGTTGGAACTACCCACGGTCGTCACCGTGCTGTCTTCGGCGCAGTAAACGCTCTGGCCAGCGATGGGGTCAAACCATTCATTCCCTACAATGCCATTGATAGCGGGCACCGAGCCCGTATACACGGCAGAGTGCCCCGCTGCAGTGACCGTCAGGGCGTAGGGGTAGTGGTTGTTCCGGCAGTTAAAGCCTTCGTTCATCAACCGTTTTAGGCCCCCTTCGCCATATTTATCGTAAAAGCGGTAAAGGTAATCGTATCGCATCTGATCCACGACGATCCCCACTACCATTTTGGGACGTGCCAGTGGAGCGGTCTTCCTGGTGGTAGTTTGGGCGATGGCAGGGAGTACTGCCACGGACATCATGACGAGCACAATAGCTGACTTGAAACGGTAAATTGACATAATCGGATTTAGTAATTAAACACTTTTGGGTTCAAATTGGGGCAAAGGTATTGCCAATTTATCGAATATGCCCGGCTAAAATCCGTATTTTAGGATGCATCAATACGGTATCTAACAAAAAAGGGCTGCAAATAGCAGCCCTATTATAAAAATCAGGAATTAAGGTTACTTAGTTCTGGACAGAACCTCTACCTCAAAGTACAGCGGAGACAAACCAGGAATTCCTCCCTGGGGACTTCCCTGGGCACCGTAGCCGAGCGAGGAAGGGAAAATCAGATTGGCTTTTTCGCCTACACGCATCTTCGCTATCCCTTCCGCAAAACCTTTCACTGAACTCGAACTACTTATTGTTTCGGTAAGGGTACCTGTGTCAAAAACCGTATTTGTGAGCAATCGCCCCGTGTACTTGACCTGTACCTTGTCTCCCGCTTTCAGCAGCACAGAATCGGGCTTCGAAAGAGTTTTGCCAAAGCGAAGTCCGCTTTCAGTCGTCTCACTGATAAAAATTCCCTTATCCCGGATGAAAGCATCGATCTGCTCGGCTTCAGTATTGATTGAAACTACCTTTAAGTCGATACGAACGGGACTATATGCCGGAAAAAGCAGGGTTCCTACTACACCCTGTCCAAGATGAGAAGGTACTAGTAAAGTGGCCGAATCGCCTTCTGCCAGTATTGGCGTGCCAAATACCAGCGCCATCGCCTCATCGGACAAATAGGGAAGTCTCGAAATGGAATAAATGGCCCGCGAAGGGATGTTCAATTGCAATTGACTGCTGTCTACCAGCACTCCATCCAGCCGGCGCGCAATGTAAGTTACTTTAATCTCGTCGCCCGCTACTGCTTTCTGGCCGCTGGCTCCCTTGGACACGACCTTATAATACAGCCCTTCCGTTGTGGTTTGTGCAGTGATGTTATTCGCGGCCAGATAGGCGCGAATTTCTTCGTCATTTTGCACTTTCTTGTCATTACCAATCTGGTTGGACACGTCTTTACAAGCCGACAGATAACCGCCCAGCATCACACACATCCCTACAATCCAGCCGTATTTTCGCAATTCAAGCATTCAGCAAAGTAATTAAATAGTGTTGGAGATTGGATCACTTCCAATCTCCAACGTCCAAAATCTAAAATCTGGTATTTCCTTATTGTGGCACACCGCCGGGCATTCCAGGTCCGGGATTAGCACTTGGAGGAGGCGTAGAGAAATCGACCAGTTCGACATCGAACAGAAGTACCGCGTTGGGTGGAATACCCTGATTACCCTCAGTTCCATACGCTAGTCCCGACGGAATGATCATCATCCGCTTTTCGCCTTTTTTCATCGACATGATGCCCTCTTCCCAACCGGGAATTACCATACCTACCCCGACGCGGAAGTCGATAGGTTCGCCGTTGGTCTGCGGATTGCCTTTGGAGCTATCGAAGACAGTACCATCGAGCAGTTTTCCGGTATAGTGTACTTTTACGACATCGCCCGCTTTTGGCGTGGGACCCGAGCCGGGGCTTTCCACCACGTAAGCCAGGCCCGATTCGGTGCGCTGAATTTTATCACCAAGATTATTGTCGGCGATGTACTTGTCGATGGTCTTGGCGTCAATGCCTTTCTGAGCAGCGCTCAATTCGCCCTGTTTTTTCTGAAATTCTTCCGAAGTCTGAATATCAAGTACCTTAACCGTAAACGACAGGTCGGTACCTTTCTTTACCATGGGAGGCATAGGCTGCATCATTTTGGCAAAAAGCGTGTCGGCACTCACATAAAACGTAGCACTGTCGCCCACAGCCAGCATCGCAAGTCCTTCTTCGAAGCTGCCCTTGAAGGGAGGCTCCTGAAGTACCAGCTTGACAGGCATATTTTCTTCGTAAGTATTCCGTAAAGTGGAGTCCTCACTGTTTTTGAGAACAAGGTGGAAGGTCATTATTTCGCCCATTTTCGCTTTACGGGCGTCTTCGTTGTGTTCGTGGAATTGATACTTAAGGCCGTCTTCCGTTACCTGCATTCGGTATTTATTGCAGGCAGCAGCCAGGAAACAGATGCCCAGCACGAGGCCGATCGATTTGAGGTTCATTGTTTTTTGGTTATAAATGAAATAGAGTGTTTTATGGGTTCTTGGTTAAAATAATACTTGCTATAACGTGCTCCCCCCGATTTTTGTGCAAAGGAAGTAAAAAAACGTCCTTATTTTTCTACGCTCAGGAGTTGAGATTTATAAAAGGGCAGGAATTTGAGGAATTGCTCCACGGTGTCGTCGAGCGATATAGTAGTACGCCCTCCCGAAGCATTGCGATGACCGCCGCCATTGAAATGGGCATTGGCCAAATCACGCACCGAGAATTCCCCAAAAGACCGGAAAGAAATCTTTACTTCCCCTTTCCGCTCAATAAACAGCACCGACATGACCACATCCTCGACTTGCAGGCCGTAATTCACGATTCCTTCCGTATCACCTGTACCGGATTTGTACTTTTCCAGTTCAGCAGCCGTGAGAGTCATATAAGCCGTTCGGTATTCGGGAAGCACCTGTAGTTTTTCGCTCAACACATGCCCAAGCAACTTCATACGCAGCAGTGGCGAATTGTCGAAAATCATACGATGTACTTTATTCACCTCGAAACCTGTGCGCATCAGACCAGCCACGGCGAGATGTACCTCCGGTGTAGTGTTGCCATGCCGGAACGAACCCGTATCGGTCATGATGCCCGCATAGAGGCACTCGGCCATGGGAATATCGAAAAAGTCCGGCCCGTCAATTTCACTGACAATTTGATAAATCAACTGCGCCGTCGCCGCTGCATTGGTATCCCAGACCATGATGTCGGCGAAGGTTTCGGGCTCGATGTGGTGATCCACCAACAGTTTTGAGGCTTGCGCTTCGTTGACCCAGCGTCCCAGTTCTTTCAAACGGGAGATCGCCGAGAAGTCGAGACAACACACCAGCGTGGCGTCCTGAATCAGTTCTTTACAGACTTTGGGCCTGGATTTACTCCCTTCGAAGGTCAGTACCCGCTCGGCTGTGGGCATCCACATCAGATTAGATGCGATATCAGTAGGACTGATGACGCTTACGCTGTGTCCCTTGGCCTCCAGGTACAAAGCCCAGCCCAGAGAAGATCCCATCGCGTCAGCGTCCGGGTCTCGGTGCATGGTAATAACGACTTTCTGGGGAGAGGTAAGCAGGGCGCGTAAAGCGTCGATTTGTTGGTTCACAAGTAGTTATGTTCGATAGGCAAAAGTATCTCTGACTATAAGGGCACCGAAGAAATAGCCATAGATCTGGTAAAATGCCCGTAATGAGCGCACAAAAGTAGTAAAACTAGCGGGATTTGTGGCGTCCTGTCCCTTTTGTGGAGAAATTGGCTTAGTTTTGCGGCCAAATAAAATTTCGTATAGAGAATGTCAGGAAACAAAACTTTTACCATGATTAAGCCCGACGCAGTGGCAGACGGCAACACGGGGGCGATCATTAAAATGATCGAAGAAGCAGGATTCAAAATCGTAGCCATGAAAAAAACGCTCCTCACCTCAGAGCGAGCGGGCGAATTTTACGCCGTGCATAAAGAGCGGCCCTTTTACGGCGACCTTTGCAAGTACATGTCATCAGGAGCCATTGTCCCGATGATCCTGGAAAAAGACAACGCGGTAGCGGACTTCCGTACGCTGATCGGGGCTACCAATCCAGCCAATGCCGACGAAGGAACTATCCGGAAATTATTTGCCAAATCCATTGAAGCCAATGCCATACATGGTTCGGATTCCGATGAAAATGCGGCAATCGAAGGCGGCTTCTTCTTCTCCGATATGGAAAAATTCTGATTAATTTACCGCAGAGACCGTTTGCTCAATGCTATGATGAGCTATGGTCAGTAGCTCATTGCATGCCGTGGCGGTCTCTGCGGTTCAAAGTACCTAGTTCCTGGCTAAATGATTAGCCTTCGGCTTCTTTAATAGATCGAGCAAGCTTTGCTTAATTAATTCGGGACGATCCCACATCAAAGTGTGGCCTATCCCATCCACAGGAATCAGTGTAAACGATGGCACATTGACCAGATGCTCGCGGGCAAACTCGGCGTTGGAAAAATAGATTAATTCATCGGCATTGCCATGCAACATAATGATACGCGCCCTGATTCGATCCCAGCCATCCTGAATATCTTCCAGAGCTTTCCGGTGATGTAGTTTTTCATCATTGGCTACGCGCAGAATGGTCGGAAAAAACCAGCTAAACCAGGGCGAGTCTATTACATAGCTGATCGGATAAGTATACTCTTCGCCGGGAGCTAATGAAGAAGAAATGAATAAAATGCCCCCTACTTTATCGGGGTTATCCATCGCCAATTTGGCTATCACTGCGCCGCCATATGAAGACGCCGCAAGGTTGACCTTCTGCCCTAACATTGCATAGTGATTAATGAGCGGTTGCAGGATACGCGCTTGCTCTTTGACCGAAATGACTGACTTGCCAAAACCGGAATATCCATAACCGGGCCGATCGACCCCAACCAGCATGGTATGGTTGGTGAGCGCGGTATCGGCATAAAGTGAACTGAAAAAGCTGAGCGAACTCGGAGCCCCGTGTACCAGAATCGTCACCGGCAGGCTATCGCGCCCAAACTCCACAAATCGCACTTTCCTGTCTCTGACCTTATAGCGATGAATGGCAATCGGGGTCATATGAGACTTGAAAGTGACGGAAAGCTCTTTGTCACTGATACGCAGATCGACGCGTTGCGCCAGCCACCAGCCACCGGCCAGCAGCATGAGTCCTGCTAAAAGCCAGCGCAGCCAAATTCGCCGCTTGGGTTTGTTTTTTATCTTATCTCCTTCTGATGTTTTTCCCTCTTCATTCATACTATTTTAAACACAAAAAGCGGACCACGAGTTGCGTAGTCCGCTTTTTAAGATAGAGATTCACTGAATGTCTATTGAACCAGCAGCCGGTCAATGACGTGAATCACCCCGTTAGTAGCCAGAATGTTGGTTTGGCCCACATTCGCGGTCTTTCCGCCGGTTCCATTTGCAGTGACCTTAAGTCCGCCGTTCGAATCAATTTTAATAGACTTGCCGGCAGCGGCGGTTGCCAGATCACCGCCGGGGAAATTATTAGACAGCAAGCGACCCTGCACGATGTGGTTGAGCAGAATGTTCGCCAGATACGAAGGGTTTGCCGCACTGAGTGAGCCAGGCGAAGGAAATCCCCTGTCCTTGAAAGCCTGGTTATTGGGAGCAAAAAAGGTGTATTGCGAGTTGGAAGAAGTAAAGATATCCCTAAGCGTATTATTGGCTTCTGCCGCCCGTTCCGCCGCCGCCAGGGCAAAGGCCAGGTCAGGATGTACCTTTAACTCTTCTACCAAATTCCGTGAGATAGGCTGTAGTACCCGCTCGACAACGTGAATCGTACCATTGTCGGCTCTCCGGTCGGGCGTAATGATGCGAACGCCATTGATAAGAACCTCGCCCGCCCCATTCACTGTAACATAGGCGGGCTTTCCAGCCAAATTGGCCACGGTTTTTCCATTGGCATTGGCAATTTCAGCCTGACTTTGCGAAGTAGTCAGCACATGGTACCTTAGCAGCTCACGCACCTCCCCGCTGGGCAGAGCCGTAACAGCTGCTGCATCGGCGTAGCCTGACGCCCGAAAAGCGGCATCGTTGGGAGCTAGCAAGGTAAGAGAATTAGACCGCAGCGCGTCGCCCAGGTCGGCATGGCGAATGGCCGCGGCCAGGATGGTGAAATCGCCGTCGCCCGCGATAACATCGGCGATGGTCATAGGTTTCACGCGGTTTTTATCCTTATCCTTGCAAGCCGTTACCAACCCGAAGAGTAGGCCCACCATCATTAACTTCATCCCCATGGCACCGAAGACACTCATTTTTTTCATAACTTAGATTTGTTTTGAATGGTAAATCCTTTTAATAACTCCACTTTATAGGTGGATAGTATTACCTTTCTGAATAAGCAAAAAGTAGATGATGGGTAGTTGGCTATTTTACTTTGCTCTGCCTGATCTAGTTGAAACAAATATTTTCACTTTTATTTACCCCAGATTTCTTTTTTCAATACTTTAAACAAACAAAATGAAAGCACGATTTCAGATTGCTAGTCTTCTTCTAGCGGCATTTGCGACAGTATTTCTCATCTCGACCACTCCTGCAAAGAAAAAGGTAAAACTATTCAACGGCAAGAATCTCGACGGCTGGAAAATTCATGGTACTGAAAAATGGTACGTGGAGGATGGCCTGCTGGTCTGCGAAAGTGGCCCCGACAAAGCGTACGGTTATTTGTCGACTGATAAGTTTTACAAGAACTTCGATCTGACGGTGGAATTCCAGCAAGAAGCCAACGGTAACAGTGGGATTTTTTTCCGCTCTACTTTTGAAGGTACCAAGGTGAGTGGCTGGCAGGTAGAGGTAGCTCCACCCAACCACGATTCGGGTGGCGTGTACGAGTCTTACGGGCGCGGCTGGCTCAAACAAATTCCCGACGAAGACGAAGGGTACCTGAAAATGGGCGAGTGGAACAAGATGCGCATCCGGGTCGAAGGCGACCACGTACAGACCTGGCTCAACGGTCATCCTATGGTAGATTTTGAGGATGAGAAAATCGGCAAAGGCGAGGGCGCGATAGCTCTTCAGATTCACGACGGTGGTGGTATCAAAGTACGCTGGAAGAATCTGGTATTGACTCAGATTTAAATCTAATTCAGTGAGTGTCATAATGGGTGACTGGAAGGTACTTTGGCGGGTTCTGCGAATTTGCCAGGTACTTTTTTTCGCCCATTTTTTGCGTCTGCACGGCCAACCGATGCAGATCCAGCACCTTACTGTCCGTGACGGGCTATCGCAGAGTTCTCCTTATCACATGCTTAAGGACTCGCGCGGGTTCCTTTGGCTGGGTACACAAGATGGTATCAATCGCTTCGATGGCCATCGGTTTCGGGTCTATAAGCCAGATATCCACGACCCTTATGCTCTCAAAGGCGTCAATGTGGCAGGAATCGTGGAAGATAAGCAGGGCAACATTTGGGTCGGAACCGAGGAAGGCCTCAATCGGTACGACCGGGCCACCGACCGTTTCACCCTTTACCGACCTGCGGCCCAAAAGCATCGTACTTCACCTTTTCACACGACCGAAACCGAGCTATGGTTTTCCTCCGAAGGGCAGGGAATTATGGCCTATAATTTCAAAACCCGCCGGTTGCGACAGGTCGGTAGCTATGCCTACATTAACCGTGATTTTGATTTTGTCGACTGGACGACCTATACTGACTCTGGGGATATCTGGCTGCAATGCCCGAAGGGACTGGCCCGATTCGATGTAAAAAACCGGACATACCACTATTATTTTTCCAATAATGTCCTCAATGAATATGGAGAAATTTTCAACGTCTTCGCTTTCGTCATCGACAAGGACGATATTGCCTGGCTGGGAACCGATCGGGGATTGCTGCGCTTTGACCATCACAAAAAAAAGCATCAATTATTCGCCTGGACATCAGAAGAAAAGTCATTAGGCATAGTATTCAGCCTGGCGGCGGATCATAACGGACGACTATGGCTAGGTACGCAACGCAACGGACTGTGGCTTTTCGATAAAAAAAGCCAAACCTTCCGCGAGATTCAGTATCGGGACGATTCGTCAGAAAGTTTCGACAACTACGAATTTAACCGCGTGTACGTAGATCAGGCAGGCATCGTCTGGGCCAACAGCGACCCCGATGGCCTGGTCAAGATCGTTCCGAACGCTTCCATGTTTGGATATTTCGGTCAGCCTGACCCGACGCACCCTGAGCGTAATCTAAGCGACTTGTCCGTCCGCAGTATGGAGGAGGATGCGCGGGGCCGGATCTGGGTGGGTACTGAAGGCGGCCTGGACATTTTCAACCGAAAAAAGGGTATTGTCGAAGCGAGGTACTTTACCGATCAGGACAACATCCTGAAATTTATTTTTCGCGACAGTCGACAGCGTATGTGGGTAGGTACTTACGGTGGATTGATGCTGTTTGATCGTAAAAAAAAGCAGTTTGAAACTTTTTCCTTCCACAGCGACCCCGGCACCCGGATTTACACCCGCAATATTCTGGAACTACCCGACCACCGGCTCCTTCTGGGAACGCAGTTGGGCATGTGGATTTTCGATCCCGACAAACAATCTTTCGAGCGCGTTCCCTATCTGGCCGATCAAAATATCTTCGCTACTTTTCTCGATCATACAGGTACTCTGTGGCTGGGGTCTTATTTTAATCGCTTGTATGGTTTCAAAATAAAAAAAGGAAAATGGCAGAAGTGCTTCGATGGGTTCAAAGACTACAATATCAATGCAATAAGGGAAGACACTACCCGAAGTATCCTTTGGGTGGCAACAGAAAAGGGGCTTTTGGCCTACTACCCGAATATTAAGAAATACCGGTTGTACGACGAAAAAGACGGTTTGGCCAACTCCTACATTTATGGGCTGGTGATTACCGCTGACGGCGACGTTTTTGTGAGTACCAATCATGGTATCTCGAATCTGGAACTCGCAACGGGACGGATACGCAACTTCGACCTCTCCGATGGTTTGCAGGGACTGGAATTCAACGGAAATGCTTTTCTGAAAACCTCCTCAGGCGAGTGCTACTTTGGGGGCATCAAAGGACTCAACTTTTTTTATCCCAGGCAGTTCCAAACACTATCTTACCAACCCCGTATTCACTTATTTAATTTTTTGATCAATGAGGAGCCCTACGAATCGTCCCGCTATATCGACGAAATCAATCTCGTAACGCTGCCCTATAATCGGAATACCCTTTCCCTGGAATTTGCTTCCATTGATTATTACAGCAACGGCAAAAATTTCTATAAATATCGGTTGGAAGGCCAGGATCAGGAATGGGTCGAGGCTGGGGATCGTACCTACGCTCGCTATGCCAACCTCGCGCCGGGTCAATACATATTCAAGGTCAAATCTGCCAACCGCGATGGGGTGTGGAGTGATCAGGAAAGGAAGCTATACATCAACATCGAATCCCCTTTCTGGCGCTCCTGGTGGTTCACACTGCTGTACCTGATTTTGATTGGCGGGGTGACTTTTTATTTATCCCAAAAAAGGATTGAAGGAATAGATAAGAAACAACGGGATCGGCTCAAAATCGCGCTGGACGCGCAGGAGCAGGAGCGCCGTAATATCGCGCAGGATCTGCACGACGAGGTGGGCTCCCGGCTGGCAACGCTCAAGCTTTACGTTTCCTCTTTGACCAACTACCTCAAAAAGAGTCCTGAGGCTGACAAAATAAAGAAGGAAGTATTTGACATAATCCACGTTTCTCTGGTGGATATTCGACGCCTGCTGCGTGAATTAAGCCCGCGGACCCTCGAGCAGTACGGCTATGTGGCGGCAGTAGAGGAACTCGTAGATAAAATCAATGCCACCGACCAGGTGCATGTCACATTTGAATGCCGCAAGATTATGGACCAACTTCCTGAAAACGTAGGAACGGGACTATACCGGATTACTCAGGAACTGCTCAATAATACGCTCAAACACGCCGAAGCCACCGAAATTGTGATCTCGGTCATTCCCTCGGGTAAGGTACTTTCTTTCTTCTACTCTGACAATGGCCGGGGATTTGACTTTGAAAAAGCAAAAAAGGGGCTTGGAATCGGTAATATCAGGTCCCGGGTTTCGGTGCTGGAAGGTCAGATGAGGTGGTTTGCGAAGCCGGGCGAAGGGCTCGAGGTGACGATTGAGATACCCCTAGGTTAGTCTCCGCTTCTCTATTGTTATAAATTAAGGCTCAACAAGGGAATCTGATTATTGGGTTTCTTACGTAGGTAAATATCTACCTTGAAACACAAACCCGCTTCATCGCGTTTTATAACCACAAACCAATACACAAACCAATGAAACTATACAAAACCATCGCCGTAGCCGCTGCCAGTTTGATGCTGGGCGCCGCCTCGTGCGAAACTATGAATAATCAACAGGGAAAAGACAATAGTGCAGTGCGCGACGTAGCGCTGGAAGCTCCCGCCGGACAAGCCACGGCTGCTTTCGCCGAAGGCTGTTTCTGGTGTACTGAGGAAATTTTTGAAGCCGTTGTAGGAGTTGACTCCGTTATTTCGGGCTACGCCGGGGGGCATACGGACAACCCAACCTATGATTTAGTCAATACCGAAACTACAGGTCACGCCGAGACGGTACTGGTCTATTACGACCCTGCGAAGGTCAGTTACGAAGAATTGGTGAAAGTATTTTATCTGTCGCACGACCCTACCACGCTCAACCAGCAAGGACCGGATCGCGGCACTTCGTACCGCTCGATTCTTTTTTACCAAACTCCTGAGGAAAAAGCGACCGCTGAGAGAATCACTGCCGAAATGAACAAAGACCGATTCAATGGCAAAATCACGACGGAAGTCAAGAAGCTCGAGAAGTTTTATCGGGCTGAGGGGTACCATCAGGACTACATCGAACACAATCCCGGCAACCCTTACGTTCAGAACGTCTCGATCCCCCGCTTCAAAAAATTTAAAGCAACTTATCAGGGAGCGTTGAAAGAAGGAGTTTAATAGTTTGTTTGAAGAATCCGGGTCCTGAACAAGCGGGGACAAAAGTTGAAACTATTCGCAGCTTCAACTTTTGTCCCCGTTTATTTGGTAGTTGGGATAGTCTTTCGACCAATAATTGCCGGCTAAACCACCCAGCGGTTTACTTTCCCTTCTTACTTATTTCCCAATAACCATATTAGAGGTTATCTCTTGCTCGAAGGTAATATATCCTGGATAATTAACGGCCTTATCGCCAACGGCAAGGGTGGGCTTGATCTTCACAGTAAGCACGGCCGGTTTGCTGTCGTCTTTGCCAGAGAGCGACTGAATCATAGCCACAAAATTGTCACGGGTTTGATCGTTCGCGATCAGGTCATAAGCGTTGGTACTTAACTGCACCGGTACCTGAGTACTTCCCGTACCGGGATACACCTCGATGCGGCGATTGAGAAAGCCTTTGAAAATTTCGCTGTTGGAAAGCAACACGATGTACTCCAACTGATTGATCGCGGCCAGCCGGTTGGTCGGATTGATAATATCGAGATTGACACGCAGATCCAGAGGTACTTTTTTGCGCAACAGAGCCAAACCCAGCTGTGGGTACTTGGTGGGGTCGAGATCTTTTACGCTCTTGATATTCCTGAATTCACGTACATCAGTGCCGGCCAGGTAAATACTATCTACGGAGGCAATAGCATAACGGCAGTCGCCGAAAGTCTTGGCTTCTTTTATTTGATTGCCGACCCCACACCGGGTGAGCAATAGCACTAATGTGAGAAGACCGAGGGTGGCGGTTATTTTTTTCATGGGATAACTGAATTAATAGAAACTGGTAATTAACAATTTTGTGAACAGGGGATAGAACGTCTTTGGCCTGGCATTACGTTCGTATGGCGTTCATTTTTGATGACAAATACAAACTATCCCGCCGCCGCAATATCGATCTGACCCCAGACCCTTCGGACGGTTTAATATTTGGCACAAAGTTTTAAGGTGGATTTATGGTACAGGAATCACGAGCAGGAATACACTAAGTAAAGTGTGTACCTGTTTCGAAGCCTGATTCAATTATTATCCATCATTAATGATCGATCATAAAATGCCCTGGACAAAAACCGACTATCCGCCGTCATTAAAAAACTTCATGGCCCCCGTACGAAACAAGGCCATCGAGATTGCCAACGCCCTGCTGGATGAGGGGTATGAAGAAGATCGCGCGATACCCATTGCCACGGCCCAAGCCGAAGAATGGGCCAAAAATCGAAACAAGAAAATTCGCAAGGACAAGGCTCCTTAAGGGTTAGAGCGAGAAAGAATTTCTTTGGCAAGAAAGCCAGAAAACACGTACTTTTGCAATCATAGAAGAGGCAAGACGGCCAACCCCGCCTGCCTCTTTTTTATTGATAGAAGTTGGGGTATCACACCGAA
This sequence comes from uncultured Persicitalea sp., assembly GCA_964500445.1. Classification (GTDB taxonomy): domain Bacteria; phylum Bacteroidota; class Bacteroidia; order Cytophagales; family Spirosomataceae; genus Persicitalea. Next base: position 129,818 of record CAZCOG010000009.1, read on the forward strand.
ATTCAACCCACGCTATTCATCATTCATCATCGCACGGGCGACCCCGTCATAATTCATCATTACCCACATGGCAAGCTGGTACTTAGGAAAAATACGTTATCAAAAAGAAGACGAAAACGGAAGGCTCAAAACGACTAATGAAGCTTATCTGGTGGATGCTCTCACCTACACCGAGGCAGAAGCCCGGCTTTATGGGCAGATTGTGACGGGTGTCACGGATTTTACGGTTACGGCTATTACGCGAATGCGGCTGGCTGATTTGCTCACTTTCGAGGGGGGCGAAAAGTGGTTCAAGGCCAAAGTAGTTTTTTATTCAATCGACGAGAAGAGCGGTAAGGAAAAGAAGGTGGTCAATTACGTACTGCTGAACGCCGAAGACATCACCCAGGCACTGGAACGGATCACCGAAAGCCAGCGTACTATGCTGATTCCTTACGAAACCACCGATATGAACCTCACCCCGATTCTGGACGTATTTCCTTACGAGGCAGGCGCTACCGAAGAAGCAGTACCGCCCAATTTCCGCCCGTTAGCCGAAGTACAGGCCGAACAGGAAGCAAATGCCTGACTGCCGGAAGGTAAAGTACTGAAAAATTATTGATCAGCTTTCTTACGACATTTTTGCGGTAACTACATAAAAAAGTACGAGGGCGATTGATTGGAAAATAAAATTTCGATCAATCGCCCTCGTACTTTTCGAGCAATCGCTACATTTTAATAACTGCTACTGTTACCGGGACACAAAGGGTTTTGCAAGGTTCGCCGTCGGGCTGCACCGTGATGGTAGCGGTACCTGAGGTGGTTCCTTCGATACAGGCATCTTCCAGAGTACTAATCGAATAGGTAGTTGTTTGGGTAGGTGATACCGGAATGATAAGCGGATTGGCCGAAGTAGTAAACTCACTGCCATCAGAAAGCTGGATTTTCCAGGGCCCTCTTCCAGTAAAATTCACCGTGAGATTTGCAGAGTTACCATTGGCAATGGTAGCGTTGCCCGAAATCGTGGCAGTAGGTGCATCTGCTACGACAAAGGGAGCCGATGGTGTCCCGACGATGCCCGGTCCGGTGGAAACGACCCGCAGGCGATAGCCCGCACCTCCTGGCAGGTTAGCCGGGATAGTGGCACTAAGCGGACCGGGAGTAGCCGTGCTTGTGCTGGAGATATCCGTAAAATTGGCCCCGTTTGCGTCGGATAGCTGCACTTTGAACTCATTACCAGAACCGAATGACGAATTATTGGTAGTGAAAGCCACCTGAATTTCACTTCCCAAACATAACGTATCACTGGCGACATCCAGGGTAGCAATAGTATCCGCCGGTGGAACAGCCGCAATGGTTACCGTGGCACTACCGGACACCGTTCCCTTTCCGCAGGCGTTGCTCACGGAGTCGATCGTGTAAGTGGTTGTTTGATCAGGGAAGACATTGATATTCAAAGGGCTCACCGACAGATTACTATAAACTACCCCAGCCACACTGATTGAAGTAGGCGGCGGGCCATCGAAACTAACCTGCAGGGTAGCCTGCTCCCCCGCGTTAATAGTGGTATCGCCCAAAATGGAAGCAGTGGGAAGATTATTCGCAAAGGCGCATCCCGTGGCATTGATCAATGTTCCGGCAAAAGCAGGGTTTTCGGCGGATGTATTACCGGATATTTCTACTTGTGTAACTACACCGCTTGGAAAAGAATTCGGGCCGTTCCAGGTGACACTATAGCAACCATCAGACGCGCTGGGTATATCGAACGTCAGGTGTGCGATGTCGGTCCAGGCCGTAGTAACGTTGACCGTATCGTCAAATGGGGCACTGCCAGTATATGTTACATTTAACGCAATGATAGAACCCTGATCCGTTAAGGTAAGCGCACTATAATTTCCACTTGAGTAGTTATCTGCCACTAAAACCGGATTAGTTAGTACGCTGGGCGAGATCGTGAATACGATATTCGACGTGCCTAAGATAAAAGTACTATCAGGGCCAGAAGCCTGGATTTGAGCGACGAAAGTAACTTTCCGGGTGGAGCAATCTACCGATTCCTGAAGCATTCGGAGATTATAGCCCCCATCCTGAGAAAAGGCTGGCACTGACGAGCAAACCAGACAGAAGACAATAAAATTAGCGCTCAGCCACGCAGTTGTCCGGGAGATGTAGTTTTGTATTTTCATAATAAATCATTGCGTGTTGAGATCATTGTCGCCCAATCATGGAAAATTTGCCATTGTTTACATTCCAAATTATCTTATCCAGGGCTGAGATTTGAGCATCCAGGTTAAAATCAGCACTGGAGTAGAAGTCGAATGACCCGTTGACGCTTGTCCACAGCAGATAATCGTTGGTATTGACTACAAAGTCGTTGTTAGGCAGATTCTTGTTCCCGTCAGCACCATACATCGCAAACACCGTGCCGATTTGTTTCTGTCCGATAGAGATCGGAGTCGTGTTTGTATATGAATTCTGAGTAGTAAAATCGTAAGAAAGCGTACCATTTTGTATTTGAATAGCCACGTCGGACAATACTCCCACATGATTACGGTGCTCAATTACAACGTAATAAGACTGGTCTCCCGAAAGATTGGGCGGAGTTCCAACCATAACCACCTGCCCATTGTTAAGTACCAGGGCGGCCGTTCTGAACACTGTATTATTAACCGAAGGAGAGTTAGCACGCAGGGAAACAAGTATCCAGTCTACCACATTGGCCTGATAGTTGCTTATCGCCTCGCTTCCGTTATAATTCCAGGGACTGCCATGATAAGGCTGTCCGGCGGGCGTTGTAATAGCCGTGGGGCCGATGGGGGTCTGCCCGGGTAACAACCCGCGCTGGTTGAGCGTAGTAACCATCAGCCCGGTATTGGATCTATAAGCACCTTCGAGCAGAACTTTCAGATTTAAAGCAGTCGGGGCAGGTCCGGGGGCCTGTATATTCAGAGTATAATCTTCAGCTTCCCCGAACTGCAATGAACCGCAGGGGTTTTCGACCAAGCCGTTGTCACGATAGCGAGAGCGCACCCGCATCCGCGTCGGGCCAATGGCGGCCGAGGCGGGAATACTTATGGTTCCCGAAACGTTGGGCGACATTGTATTGGAACTTGAGGACTGAAACACCCGCTCTGAGGCCTCAAATACTCCATTCGCATTCAAATCCACCCAAATGGACAGGTGCTGGGGAAAAAATGTGCCGCTGCCTCCTGAAACAGCCCGGGCCGTAAAGCTGTAATCCTGACCGGCCACCACAGGTACAGCTGTGGCAGAAAAATCGCTGTAACTGGCCGTCCCGCAGCCCGAATTGAGCTGAGAAATCAGCGTCGTCGCATTTTTATTCAACAAAAAATCAGCGATAAAAACGGGGGAGCATGGTGAAGAATAGCTTGGTTTGCAGTAGAAGAGCCCAACCATTGCCGTATCCGCCGCGCTGTATTGAATTCCGTTGGCTACCCGTATCCGGTAATAGTACAGCGTGTTGGTGCTCACCGTAGCGTCAAGGTAGTTTGTTACGTTTGGATTTAAGCCAACGATGGGCACGTAAGTAGAATCATTCCCTGCGGAACGCTCCACAATAAAACCGCTTTCACCGCTTCCCGGGTCATTAAACGTTATCTGTACGCCACCGTCGGTCTGCGCTGCTACCACCTGTGAAGGCACCAGCGAAATGGGCGGAAAATCAAGAGTGTATTGATTGTCACCGGAAGTCCGTAGAAGTACTCCATCTTCAATCCGATCATGCTGTCCTGGCGTGAAATCATTGCCACAGAGATAGTAATACGACATTATATTGTTGAGCGCAGGTTGGTACAGGGCCCCGTTGGCGTCCTGAACGGTTCCCGTATACGCGCATCCTGAGGTGCCAGCGCCCACAAGTCCATAGGGATCAGCGGGGGTATCACAAAGTAAGTCACCCGCCGTATCACAGTTGGCACCTGCTCCTCTTGTAACCAGCTCGCGTAGCGACACATTTGGATTTGCGTTGTTGTGGAAAGTATGCAGTAGATTAAAGTAATGCCCTAGTTCGTGAGGAAGAGTTCTACCATCGGCGAGGCGATCGCTCCGGACAAAAACGCGGTTACTGCTTGCCAGAACCGAAGGATAGTATGCATAACCGGTTACGTTGGATGACTGAAAATTCAGCGTTCCGACTACATAGACATTGATGGCATTATCAACGTCGTTGGCTTGGGTAAGCGCATTTTCTTCTGTGTAGTCGTAATCATAGTAAGCGTCACTATTGATGTAATGTGGTCCGCTGCCCGCCAAATAGAATTGGACATGGCTGTCCTGATATTCGCGGTTGATGGAGAATAGCGCGGCATTTACGTCGCTGCCAGTTGCTCCCCCGGACCCATTACTTCGCCGAATTAAATGAAACAGAATTGGTACAAAGGTATAGCTCTCAGCCAATAACCTCCCTCCTTTCCGGCTTTGCTTGATAGCTCTGATTCTGGCTTCCCGCGCCGCTATTTCCTGCGGGGTGGGTTCCGGGCTGCGGCATTCAAGTACCTGACATATACTTTGAGACGGCCATGCCAGGATTATCAGCAGCCCGATGGCAATTCTACCACATCGAGAGTGGTATAGTGTAGAAAAAAGCATAAGTATCTCTGGCGTTAAATTAGTTACAATTATAAAAGCCAGAGCAAAGAAGATGCCATTTTCTCCGTTGAGTAATAATTATTTAAATCGACGGGTACGAACTATTTTATTTTTATGTAAGTGAATTGTACTTTTTTTTCGAAGATACTTCTCAGTATTGCTTGGCATACTGGTTCAAATCCACAAACAGAGGATTCGGCTCGTAACTCAATAGCTTCAAAGTACCGTATTGGTCGTCTGATTCGGTGACGAGTTGGTTAGGACCCAGCAAGTATATGTAGCTGAATGAAACCGGGAGCTGAGCATCGCCTTCCCACTCGTCAAAAGCATATAGGGGATAGACGTTGAAGGGTACCTCGGCCAACCATAGCCTGGTACTTTCGTTCGTTTTGAGGTACGATAAAACGAACTCTTTGCTCTCCCATCCAAATTCAGGACGTTTCTTTCCGGTGGGTTTGCATTGCTCCCGAAAGGTCTGCTGCTGATCTTTAACTTCATCAGGTTCGGGCTTCACCGAACTATTCTGAAAAGTCGACCGGATTTTCTTGCCCGATTCAGTCGTCCCGCAGGCAATCATTTTGCCATCAGGCATGGCCAGAATCACATCGTTCATATCATCGGTGGCGCCAAAACTACTTTCACGCTGGAAGCACATCGTACCCGTGACCGGATCAATAAAAACCCATATTTCGCCCTTGGCCTCGTCTCTCTTCCGGGTGTATTCGTAAATCAGCGCATGGCTGAAATAGTACTTGCCCTTCTCAGGTTTCCATTGCGCATTCCGGTAGGCATCCGTAGCAGACTTGTGAGCTGGTTTAGATTGAGCGTTGACCTTTGAAGTGCCTAACCAAAAACCAGTAGTAGCCAAAAAGAAAAGTAGGGTAGTTTTGAACATAATCAAGTGAAGATCTTGTAAGAAAAGCAATACTTTTTCAAAAATAGACAATTTGCTTCAAGGCCGAAGCAGAAAGTAACTTACCAAAATTCGTGATTGCGTATATTGTGCCTTGAATCATCGAACGGAAGAAACTCAGTTATGTACAAACTCTTGTCTCTGACGCTCCTGCTCTTTTCTCACCAGTTTCTGCTGGCCCAATCCGTTCCCACCATCAGGCTCTCGGCAATTACGGATGATCGCGACACACCGCTGCATAAGTTGGCGGCATGGCGAGTGACCGACGCCCGCAACAATCCCACCGACACACTGGACGCAAGTACTTTCCAAGAGGCTGATTCCAATGGGATCATGAGCAGAGATAGTATTCAATGGCTTCGGTTCGATATACTGAACGATTTGGATACTCAGCAGCGTCGCATATTTCAGTCGAACAGCCAGAACGATCTCGTTGATTTTTATTACTCGAACAACAACTTCAAGTCCTGGACACATCGACAAATCGGTGCCTTTGCATCGTATCACGCAGCGGATTACCGCTTCGATAATTGTCGTTTGTCCGTTGATTTGGCAGCAGGCGAACGGCTGTCTTTTTTGGTAAAATTGAAAAATAACTACTATCCACAATCCGACGCAAAAATTTGGCTACAAACCAGAAATGGTCTGAAAAATGATTTCTGGACGATGTACACCGGAAACTTCAACGGAGTATACATCAGCGTCTTTATCCTGGGTTCGGTGCTGGCTATTTTCCTCTTCGTCGCTTTCTTGTACATCACTACCCGCGACTCGCTCTACCTATATTATGGGCTGTATTTGGGTGGCGTGGCGCTGTACTTTTCGGCCAAAACTGACTCTTTGTTTTTCCTGGGCTACTGGATCGGTGGGTTCCCTAAACTTGTTGTGGTACTCAACGAGCCCATTCAGATGCTTTACACTGCACTTTATATCAGGTTCAGTATGGGGCTGTTACGGATAAAGGACTACGATGTCCGGCTGCACCGCTTTTTGAATTTTTTCTGGAAAGCACTCCTCATCTACGCTTTGCTTTTGATCCCTGTTTCCGCTCTCATCTGGAAGCGGGAATTCGAAACGGCTCTGCTGGCCTTCGACCGGATCGTGCTCCTCCTCTTTACTTTGTTAATGCTGGCAAGAATCATTCAAAAAAATCGCTCGCCACTATTGGGCTATTTTTTGATTGGCAACGCGCTGTTTCTTTTGGGGGTAGTTATCTCGACCCTTTTGAGCTTGGGAATTGCCGGAAATCCCCAATTTTCAACCCTCGCTCCTATCAGTTATTTCCAGATCGGGGTATTGGGCGAAATCATGTGCTTTTCTTTTGCCTTAGGTTATAACGTCCGCGTGCTGGAACGGGAGCGCAACGAAAATCAGCAAGCGTACGTCAGCCAGTTGCATTTGAATCAGAAAATAACAGAAACCGCCAACCGCGAACTGACCGAAAAACTGGAAGAACGCACCAAAGAAG